>NZ_LMHA01000001.1:957500-1641097 GCF_001427635.1 Pseudoxanthomonas sp. Root65 | reverse complement strand
TTCAGCCGCGAGTACAGCCGCATGTTCGGCGCGCCGCCGGTGCGCGACGTGGAACGTCTGCGCAGCCTCTGAACGGCCTGCAAACCGGGACTGAACGCCGTGCGGCGCGTGGCGCGCCGCCGTGTTGTTTCACCCCACCGGCGGGCGCACACTTCATGCGACTCCCACGGAGGATCCGTCATGAAGGCGCCTGCCCTGCTGCTCACCGCCCTGGTCGCACTCGCCACCGCCGCGCCCGCGATGGCGGCACCGAAGACCGTCACCGATCCGAACCTGCCGCGCAGCGTGCCCGCCGAGGGCGGCGCGGTTAGCGTCAGCTGGTCCGATCCCGCGCAGTTCAGCGAGATCAAGTTCAGCGGCAACCGCTGGGAAGCCGAACGGGGCACCTGGGTCACCCAGCTGGCCACTTACCTGCGCGATGAAGCGGGCCAGCGCCTCGCGCGCGGCCAGACCCTGGACGTCACCATCTCCGACATCGACCGCGCCGGCCATTACGATCCCACCGTGCGGATCGGCATGAACGACATCCGGGTGGTCAAGGATCTGTATCCGCCGCGGATGACGCTGACCTTCACCCTGAAGGGGGCGGACGGCCAGGTCGTGGCCGAGGGCGAACGCAAGCTGGTCGACCACGCCTTCCTGATGGGCACGCAGATCAACAACAACGACCACCTGCGCTACGAGAAGCGCCTGATCGACGACTGGCTGCGCAAGGAATTCCGCAACAACGCGGCGGCGCTCAGCTCGACGCCCTGATCCCCCGGCAAGGCGCGCAACCCACGCAGGCCCCGCTCAACGCGGGGCCTGTCCGTTTCCGTCTTCCGATTCGTGCGGGTAGACCGCCGACACCGTGCACTGGACGCGAATGCCCCGTCGCGACCACCGACGCTCGTCGCCGGGGATCAATGCATCCGCATTGCCCGAATCGAAGAGGCTGTTGCCGCCGCTGTCCTGCGCGACCACACGGTCGCCGGGATTGCCGCAGATCAGCCCGATACCCACGCCGGAGCGGAACGTGATCGCGGGCGCCGAGTCGAGGTCCGGGCACCCCTGCGCGAGTTCGACCCGGTAGTAGCGATGCCCGCCCGAACGTCGCGGCGAGAGCTCCACCAGCATGCCCTGCGTGTCTTCCGACCAGGCGCGCAGGTAGCGGGGGTTGAAGCAGAAGCTCGACGAACCGGCGAAGCCGCGGCGGCGCGGCGCGCGCACCTCCACGGTCTCGAGTGTGGTCACGCCGTCGTCCGCCACCAGCGAGGCGCGAGCGAGCGCCGCGTACTCGCGCGCGTCGACGGCTTCGATGCTGGCGACCGCGCAGGTGGCATCGCCGATGCGTACGAATTCCCGCCCCGTACCGCACACCCACCCCTCGCGCGCCAGCAGCACGGCCTCCGTCTGGCTTGCGCCGGGGCAGCCGTCCGCCATATCGATGCGGAAGCGCTGACCATCGCGTCCCTGCACGGCGAGCAGGACGGGCGACACCTGGCGGACTTCATCCATCTGCCGGGCGTCCAGGCAGCCGGGCGCGGGCGGTAAGCGCGGCGGCGGCGCAGGAGTCTGGGCATAGGCTGTCGCCAGCGGCAGGGCCAGCGCCCACGAGGCCAGTGTCCGTCGCATCCGTGCTTCTCTCCTTGGGATTGTGCTGATGGTAAACCAGGGTTGTGGCATGCAGGCACAGGCACCATATCGGTCACACCTTTTCTGCGGAGCACGCCCATGACGGCTTTCGACCTCACCCCGCCCACCGCCGCGCAGCGCGACACCCTGGTCGCCGGACTGAGCGACGAGGAGCGGCGCGTGCTGCTGCAGCACGGCACCGAAGCGCCGTTCTGCGGCGTGTTCCTCGACAACAAGACGGACGGTGTCTACACCTGCCGCCTGTGCGGCCTGCCGCTGTTCCGTTCCAGCGCCAAGTTCGATTCCGGCACCGGCTGGCCGAGCTTCTTCCAGCCCGTCGACGAAGCGCATGTCGGCCGCATCCACGACCGCAGCTACGGCATGGTCCGCACCGAGATCGTCTGCGCGCGTTGCCAGTCGCACCTGGGCCACGTGTTCCCGGATGGCCCGCCGCCGACCGGCGAGCGCCACTGCCTGAATTCGGTCTCGCTGGCCTTCACGCCCAACGGCGAGGCGTTGCCCGATCCCCTGCAGCGCGGCGGTGCCGAGGCCCAACCGGCCGGATAGTCCGCTGCGGCGCCTGTCACGAGACCGGCACATGACGACGGTAGCCTGACGGTCATCCCACCGTCTCGCGACTGCCGCACGGCTGCAACACATGGCTCCGCCCGCCGATCCCGAAGCCCGTCCGTCGCCGTTCTCCGGTCTGCCCGGCGCGCTGTGGCTGTACCGGTTCGACACGGACGGCCGCGCCCGCCCGCTGGATGCCGGGCAGTACGGCCTGGAAGCCGTGCAGACCGCCGACGGTCACTGGCACTGGCTGCACCTGGACCTGAGCGATGCCCGCAGTGCCCAGGTGGTCGCAGGGCTGGCCCTGCCGGAGGATGCGTGCGCCACGCTGCTGGCGCCGGACTCGCACGTCAACCTGCAACTCGAAGGCGACGCCGTCCATGGCGTCTTCGTCGACTGGACGCACCAGCGCGGCGTCGACCTTGCCGCCGAGGGCCAGTTGCGTGGCGACGATGGCATCGGCTGGCTGCATTTCGCGCTGACGCCGACGCTGCTGGTCACCGCGCGGCGGCAGGCATTGCGCTCGGTCGAGGCGGCACGGCATGCGGTCGGTGCCGGCGCCGACGCGGATTCGCCGGTGCGGTTGCTGGAACTGGTCGCGGCGCGTTTCGCCGACACCGTCGAGCGCAGCAGCGATGGTCTGTCGGTGCGGCTGGACCGCATCGAGGACCGCGTGCTGGCCGACAGCATCGGCGAGGAGCGGCGCGACCTGGCGCAGCTGCGCCACCAGACGGTGCGCCTGCACCGTCCGCTCGCCGCGATGCGGCGCGTGCTCAAGCAGTTCGAGCAGCGCCACCCGGCCGACACCGGGCACGAACTGCTGCCTGCGGTGTCGCGCCTCAACCAGCGGTTCGACGATCTGGATGGTGACGTCGCCACGCTGCAGGAGCGCGCGCGCCTGCTGCAGGACGAAGTCGCCGCGAAGCTCGCCGAGCGCACCAACCGGCACCTGTACGTGCTGTCGATGATCACCGCCCTGCTGCTGCCGCCCAGCCTGGTGGCCGGCCTGTTCGGCATGAACCTGCCCGGGCTGCCGTTCGCCCACAGCACGCACGGCCTGGCGTTCGCCTTGTCGCTCGGTGTGGCATCGAGCGTGGTGGTGTATCTGGCGCTGCGACGGATGGGCGTGTCGCGTTCGACCTGAGCCAAGGGCGCAGGCGCGGTATCCTGCCGGCCTGATGACCCTCCCGCTCCGTATCGCCACCCGCTACGTCACCCCGCTGCGCGAAGGCGGCTCGATGCCCGCCGTGGTCGAAGCCGACGACGACGGCCTGTACGTGCTCAAGTTCCGCGGCGCCGGTCAGGGACCGAAGGCGCTGGTCGCCGAACTGATCGCCGGTGGTCTGGCCAAAGCGCTGCAGTTGCCGATGCCGGAACTGGCGCTGATGGAACTGGACGTGGACCTCGCACGCACCGAGGGCGATCCGGAGATCCAGGACCTGATCAAGGCCAGCGCTGGCCTGAACCTGGCGATGGACTACCTGCCGGGCGCGGTCAATTTCGATCCGGTCGCCGAACAGCCCGACGCCGACCTCGCTTCGCGCATCGTCTGGTTCGACGCCTTCATCAGCAACGTCGACCGCACCGCACGCAATCCCAACCTGCTGATGTGGCACCGCCGGCTCTACCTGATCGACCATGGCGCGGCGCTGTACTTCCACCATGGCTGGGATGGCGACGTCGCGGGCGCGGGCAAGCCGTTCCCACTGATCCGCGACCACGTGCTGCTGCGCTGGGCATCACGACTGGCGGAGGTGGATGCGGAACTGGCGTCGCGGCTGTCCGGCGATGCGATCGCCGGCATCGTCGCGGGGGTGCCCGATGCCTGGCTGCAGGGACCGGATGCGTTCGGCGCGCCGGACGCGCAACGCGCCGCGTATGTGGATTACCTGACGCGGCGCGTGGCGCAGCGGGATGCATTCGTGCAGGAGGCGATCCGTGCACGCGCATGACACCTACGACTACGCGGTGATCCGCGTGGTGCCGCGCGTGGAGCGCGAGGAATTCGCCAACGTCGGCATCATCCTGTCGTGCGAGCGCGCGGGCTTCCTGGAAGCGCGCATCGAACTGGACGAGGCGCGCCTGCGCGCGCTCGATCCCACGCTGGACATCGACTCGCTGCGGCGGCACCTGGCGTCCATCCCGGCGATCTGCCGTGGCGGCGAGGCGGCCGCGCCGATCGGCCTGCTGCCGCCCCGCGCACGCTTCCACTGGCTGACCGCCAAGCGCAGTTCCATCATCCAGACCTCGCCGGTGCACATGGGTCGCTGCGGCGACCTGCCGGCGACGCTGGAACACCTGATGGACCGCATGGTGAGGCCACCGAAGGCCACCGCGCCGCGATGAGCGTGTATGTGGACGATGCGGTGACGCTGTGGCGGGGACAGCGCTGGGCGCACTTGATGGCCGATACGCTGGACGAACTGCATGCGATGGCCGCGCGCCTGGGGATGCCGCGGCGCGCCTTCCAGGACAAGCGCAGCGGCGCGCATTACGACGTCAACGAAGCCTTGCGCGAAGAGGCGTTGCGGCTCGGCGCCATCGCCATTTCCCGCCATCGCGACCGCGAGCAGGTCCGCGCGATCATCCGCATCGCGCGTTCGCAATGGAGCGGCGCGGCGGACGCACCGTGACCCCGTAGCGCCGGGCTTGCCCGGCTCCGCGCTGCTTCCGCGTTCGATCCGCGATCACGAGCTTGGGAAAGAGCCGCGGAGCGCGCGTCGCTCCACGCGGTGACGATCAGAGCTGCTGCGCTTTGCCGCTGCGGATGGCGTCGTCGATCAGGCGGGCGACATCGCGCTGCATCTTCTCGGTCGCGGCGACCTGCTGGCGGGCCAGCGCTTCCTGCTGGCGTGCGAGGGGTTCCTGCTGGCGGGCAAGGGCTTCCTGCTGCCGCGCCAGTGCGTCCTGTTGCGCGGCGAGCGCGTCCAGGCGACGGTCGGTTTCGGCATCGCTGGCACGGCTGCCCCGCAGCGCGGCCGACGCGCGCTCGGTGGCGATGGCGGCCATCTGCTGGCCCAGTTCGCCCTGCTTCGCGCCCAGGCCGCCCTGCCGCTCGCCCAGCGCGCCCTGCTGTTCGCCGAGCCTGCCCTGTTGCGCGCCCAGCGCCTCGACCGGGGCATGCGCAGCTTTCACTCGCTGCACGATGGCGGCATCGCGCACGATGTACTGCTTGCCGTCCTCGCGCACCCACAACACCGGCGCCTTGCCCTGCTGCAGGGTGCGGGCGACGCGGATGTCGTCGCTGTGCCCGGCCATGGTCACCTCGTCGCCGTGGATCAGCACGTAGGCATCGCCATCGCGTTCGCCCCCGATGCTCCAGGTGCCGCGCATCGGCCGCGGTGCGGGAGGTGGCGCGGGTGCCGGCGGCGCGGCGATGCGCGGCACCGCGGGCGCTGCGGGTGCCGCAGGCGGGGCCGGCGGCGCCGGCATGTCGTGCACGGACGCGACCACGATGGCGCGTGGAGCCGCGACCGGCGTCGGCGCGACCGCCGGATCGGCCTGCGCCGCGACCACGGGGGCTGCGACGGGCGTCGCCGCCATCGGGACGGCGGCGGCGGCCGGCGCGACCGGGGTGCTGCCGGCGATCACGCGGTACGGCACCACGCCCAGCAGCACGAGGCCGATGGTAAGGGCCAGCGCACTCGTGCGCAGGGGCGAAGCGGTGTGCTGCAACATCAGCAGTCTCCTCTTGAGGATGCGGAACGTGGGGGAGGCGCCGGCGAGCGCCGGCGATGGAGCGGTGGAGACGCCCAGCTTCACCAGCAGGCGTCCGTAGTCGTGGGCGGCGTGGCGTTCGTCTTCGAGCACGGCCGCATCGCAGGCGACTTCGCGGGCGAAGGCGTATTCGCGCGCGGCCAGGTGGGCGACCGGGTGGAAGAAGAACAGGTGCTGCGCGAGCGCCGGCATCCACGCCCACCAGAGGTCCCGCCGCTGCAGGTGCGCCAGTTCGTGGTGCAGGGCCATGTGCAGGTCGTCGTTGCGCATGCCGGCGATGCTGGCGGCCGGCAGCATCAGCACGGGGCGCCAGGGCCGCGCCAGCATCGGCGAGTCGATCTCGTCGCTGACCCGCAGCGACGGTGGGTGGGCGATGGCCAGGTGCTGCGTCAGCGACCGGTACACCGCGCGCACGCGGCGGTCGCGGCACGGACGTGCGTGCCGAATCTGCCGGCGCAGGCGCCAGGCGTGGCGCAGCGTGTTGGCCAGCATCACCGCCACGCCGGCCAGCCACGCGGCGAGCAGCAGCACGCCGGTATCGAGGCCGGAGGCCCGCGACGTCGCCACCGGCACCACCGTCACCGCGGCAGGCGACAGCGCCGACGGGGCGGCGGCCGCCACCAGCGCGACCGGTGCCGCCAGCGATTCGGCCGGCAACAGCGGCAGCGCGACCGGTGCATGCCAGACCAGGCCGACCACCATCTGCGTGGCTACCAGCCACCAGAGCCAGGCGCGGGTGCTCGCATCCAGACGCGGCAGGTAGCGGCACAGCGCCCACACCAGCGCGGCGAGCAGCAGCGATTGCATACCGACGGCGAGCAGTCGGGACATCAGGTCATCGGCCAGCGCGACGAGGTCCATGTCAGCCCTCCTTCCGCTTCGACTGCAGGTTTGCGACCAGCGCTTCCAGTTCGGCCAGTTCGTCGTCGCTGACCTCGGTGCGCTGCGACATCCACGCCACCAACGGCGACAGCGAGCCCTGCAGCGTCTTCTCCACGAAACTGCCCACCGCGTGGCGCATCACCTCGGTGGACTGGGCGACCGCCGCGTAACGGTAGACGCCATCGACCTGGCGGCGGCGCAGGTAGGCCTTGGCGCGCAGCCGCTCCATCATCGTCAGCACGGTGGAACGGGCCAGGCCGCGGGGCTCGCCGAACGCGGCGGCGACTTCGCCGACACTGGCTTCGCCGTGTGCGGACAGATGCTGCAGCAGCGCCAGTTCCTGGTCGCCGATGGACTTGCGGGCCTTGCCGGGCATGGGTTCACCTGATGACTACAGTTGTCGTCAACATGCCCATGGCGACAACTGTAGTCAACCCTGCCGAAGGTCATTCTCGTCGCACGGCCGACGAACGGTCGCGGCTCAAGAAACCGCCGCGCGGGCCGATCCTTGGGTGACCCCACCCTGCGGCCGCGTCGCCATGCTCATCATCGTCGGCTTCATCATCGTCACCCTGAGCGTGATCGGCGGCTACCTCGGCTCGCACGGCAAGCTGGGCGCGCTGTGGCAACCGTTCGAGCTGGTCATCATCGGCGGTGCCGCGCTGGGCGCGTTCATGGCCAGCAATCCCACCAAGGTGGTGAAGAGCACCCTCGCCGCCTCGCTTTCGGTATTCAAGGGCGCCCGCTACAAGTCGTCCGATTATCTCGACGTGCTGACGCTGATCCACGAGATGCTCAACAAGGCGCGCCGCGACGGCTTCATGTCGCTGGAAGAGCACATCGAGAACCCGACCAACAGCCCGCTGTTCCAGAAGTACCCCAAGATCCTCGCCGACCATCACCTGCTCGACTTCCTCACCGAGTGCCTGCGCCTGATGGTGGGCAGCAACATCGAACCGCACGAGCTGGAACCGCTGCTCGAACTGGAACTCGAGAAGCACCATCACGAAGCGATGGCGCCGGCGCATGCGCTGCAGAAAGTCTCCGATGGCCTGCCGGGCTTCGGCATCGTCGCGGCGGTGCTCGGCATCATCGTGACGATGGGCTCGATCGGCGGCGACATCGCCGCAGTCGGCGCGCACGTCGCCGCCGCGCTGGTCGGCACCTTCCTCGGCATCCTGCTCGCCTACGGCTTCGTCTCGCCGCTGGCCGCCGCCATCGAAGCGCAGGTCGAACAGGACAGCCGCATGTACGAATCGGTGAAGACCGCGCTGCTGGCCTGCCTGCGCGGCTACAACCCGGCGGTGGCGCTGGAGTTCGCGCGTAAGACGCTACCCTCGGACGTGCGCCCGCCGTTCGCCGAGTTCGAAGCACACCTCAAGGCCAACAAGTAAGCCACGGCGATGAGCGAGCAGCGCCCCACCATCATCGTCCGCCGGGTCAAGAAGGTCGCCGGCGGCGGCCACCATGGCGGCTCGTGGAAGGTCGCCTACGCGGACTTCGTCACCGCGATGATGGCGTTCTTCCTGGTGATGTGGCTGATGGGCGCGACCACCAACAAGGAACGCGCGGCGATCTCGGAATACTTCCGCAATCCCAGTCCGTTGAGCGGCAAGAGCTTCTCGCCGGCACCCGGTCCGGCCGGTCCCGGTGGCGCCAGCACGTCGATGATCAAGCTCGGCGGCACGATGGACATGCCCAAGGGCGAAAGCGACAACCCGTTCGCCAAGCCGCCCGGCGACGCGCAGCAGGCGTCGGAAGAACAGCAGAAGGCGCAGGAAAAGCAGCGCCTGGAGACGCTGATGCAGGCGCTGCAGGAGGCCATCGGCAAGAGTCAGGCGCTGGAACCGTTCAAGGACCAGTTGCTGCTCGACCTGACGCCGGAGGGCCTGCGCATCCAGATCGTCGACCAGCAGAACCGGCCGATGTTCGACCTGGGCGGCACGGTGCTGAAGCCGTACACGCAGGCGATCCTGGCCGAACTCGCCGGCTTCGTGAACCAGGTCCCGAACCACATCAGCATCACCGGCCACACCGACACCACGCAGTACGCGACTAACCGCGGCTACACCAACTGGGAACTCAGTGCCGAACGCGCCAACGCCGCCCGCCGCGCGCTGGTGGTCGGTGGCATGCACGAGGACAAGGTGTCGCGCGTGGTCGGCCTGTCGTCGTCGGTGCTGTTCGACAAGCAGAATCCCCAGAACCCGATCAACCGCCGCATCAGCATCGTGGTGATGACCAAGGCGGCGGAGGAAGCGCTGCAGGGCGAGGGCAAGCTGCTGTCGCCGGGCCCGCCCCTGCCGGACGCCGACGCCGCGATGCCGGATGCGCCGGTGGAAACGGCCGCCCTCGCCCAGGCCCCCGCGCCCGTCGAGCAGCGCACCAGCGCATCGCCCTGACGACCCGCGGCGGCACGCCCTTCATCCGCGGGCGGAAGGCCCTTTCAGCTCGATCGTGTTGCCGTCGGGATCGGTGAAATACAGCGACAGGCCATCGCCTTCCGCTCCGAAATTGAGCTCGGCAGGTCCGACAGGCGCGATGCCGAAGCCGGCGAGATGCGCGACCAGCGCGGGCTCGTCGAACGGCGCGATGCGCAGGCAGAGATGGTCGACATTGCGGCCCTCGCGGCCGGCCGCCGCGCCGCCGCGTGCGCCCAGCATCCCGTCGATGCCGACCAGGTCGATCATCGAGGCGCCGGCACGCAGATGCACCAGGCCCAGGTGCTCGCGCCGGCGTTCGACCTGGCAGCCCAGCACCTCGCCATAGAAGCGGACGCTGTGTGCGAGGTCGCGCACGCGCAGGACAAGATGGTCGATACGCTGGACCTCGAAGATCGGCGTCATGGCAGGCTCCCGGGATGTTCCTGCCTGCGACGATCGGCGGGACCCGGCGTCGACACCGCTGCGGCTCAGTTGACCGGAATGTCGAAGTGCATCACGTCTTCGCGCGTGCCCAGCCCGGTGTACAGCGCCACCGCCGGGTCGTCGCCGTAGTCCGCCTGCACGAACACGACCCACGCGCCGCGCGTTGCGGCGATACGGCGGAGTTCGGCGATCAGCGCGGTGGCGATGCCGCGCCGACGGTGCGATTCCGCCACCGCCAGGTCGTACAGGTACACCTCGCTGCGTGCCTGCTCGAACTTCGGCAGCACATAGGCGGCCAGGCCACCGACCACCGTGTCGTCCTCGAAGGCCGCCACCACGATGAAGGTGTCGCGGCCCAGCAGGCCGGCGAGGTAGGCGTCGTCCGGCTGCGCCTGCGTGTAGGCCGCCATGTCGTCGAACGCACGGCCGAACATGCGCAGCAGGTCACGCATCGCGGCCAGGTCGGACGGCCCCAGCGCGCGCAGCACGGCGTCAGCGGCCATCGTCGTGGCCCTCGCCTTCCGCGGGCGCCGGCCGACGGCGCAGCGAATGCAGCAGATCCTCGGACACCGAGCGCACGTGCAGATCCTGCTGCGGGAACGGAATCTCGATGCCGGCCTGCGCAAGCGCGGCATGCAGCCGCTGCATCAGGTCGCTGCGGATCGTCGTCCATTCGTCGAACCGCTGGGTCCATGCGCGGATGGCGAAATCCAGCGAGCTGGCGCCGAAGCCGGTGAACAGCACGGTCGGCGCCGGCTCGTCGGCGATGCCGGGTGTGCTGCGCGTGGTTTCCTGCAGCAGCTGCATCACCCGCGTGACGTCGGAGCCGTAGGCCACGCCGAGGTCCACGTCGACGCGCCGGTTCTGGTCCACCAGCGTCCAGTTGGTCACCTTGTCCGACAGCAGCATGCCGTTGGGCACCACCACGTCGGCGCCCTCGAAGGTGCGCACCGTGGTGGCGCGCATGCCGATGGCGCGCACGCGGCCGGCGGTGCCGCTGATGTCGACGGCATCGCCGGGCTTGACCGGCCGCTCGAACATCAGGATCAGGCCGGAAACGAAATTCTTCACCACGTCCTGCAGGCCCAGGCCGATACCCACGCCGAGCGCGCCGAACATGAAGGCCAGTTGCCCGATCTTGAAGCCCGCCGCCGACAGCGCCGCCAGCAGGCCCAGCAACAGCAGCACGTAGTAGCTGAGCGAGGCGATGCTGTTGTCGACGCCGCGCGGCAGCGACAGGCGCGGCAGCACCTCCTCGCGCAGCATCGCGCGCAGGGTGCGCGCGATCCAGACCGCCAGCACCACGCCGATGCAGAACACCAGCACGTGGCCGAGACTGATGGACAGCTCGCCGTATTCGAAGCGATGCGTGACGATCGCCTTGCCGGCATCGTAGACCGGCCGGAAGATGCGGAAGCGGATCATCGTGTAGACGATCCAGCCCACCACGGCCGCCACCCGCGCCCACCGCGACAGCGATTCCAGCAGGTTGCCGCCGTGGCGGCGCATCAGCCACAGCCGCCTGACCTCCTTGCGCGCACCCAGTCGACGCAGCAGGGTGTCCAGTACGGTGACGGCGGCGTACAGCACCAGCGCGAAGTAGCCGCTCTCGATGATGCCGGTGACCAGCATTTCCGCCAGCGACACGTTGCCCAGCACGTTCGCGATGATGGAAGAGAGCAGCGTCGCGACGGCAAGCCAGGCCAGCCCGTGCACCAGCCGCCCGGCCCGGCCCGCCACCCCGGCGAAACGTTCCCCGCGCGAACGCCACAGCAACCAGCAGGTCGCCGCCAGCGCCAGCGTGGCGAGCGCCAGGTAGTACAGGCGATAGAGGTAGGCACTGGCCATCAACAGCACGGCCAGGCGCTGCAGCAGGTAGAACGCGGTGGCCAGGTAAGGCCACGGACCGAGCAGCCGGCGCCCCTGTTGCGGCATCAGCCGCAACACCGGCACCAGCGCGACCAGCATCGCCAGTTGGTGCACGAACAGCGGTGCATTGGGTTCGAACACCAGCACGCCGATCATCGACAGCAGCAGCCACGTGGAGAACGGGCGCCGGATGACCCGCAGCTCGGCATCGGTCGCCGGCGGCACGGCGGGATCCACGCCGCGCCGGCGATGGCGCCATGCCACCCACAGCAGGCACGGCAGCAAGAGCAGCTGCAGTCCATGCAACAGGCGCTGGTTGCCCAGGTCGGCCGCTGCGTACTGCGCCACGAAACGGTTTTCCGAGTCGACCTCGCGGCTCAGGTTGTCCGCCACGTCCTGCCGCAGCGTGCTGGCGTCCTTGACCTGCCACAGCGGCGGCGCGTCGATCCGGAACAGGCGTCGGTCCGTGTAGGCGATGGCGTCCTCCACTGCCTGCTGCCCGGCCTGGATGCGCGCGGCCAGCAGGTTGGCGCGGCGCCCCAGGCCGATCTGTTCGGCCAGCGGCGACGAGAGCGCCTGCTCGGCCTGCTGCAGTCGCGCGACGACCGCGTCCACGCGCGAACGCAGCGCGGCCGGCGTGCTGTCGGGCGGCATGCCCTGCCGGGTCAGGTCCCAGTCGGCGCGCCGCAGGGCGAGCTCGGCGGCGTCCTGCGCATACGGTGCGACCAGGCCCTGCATGTCGGCGCGCCAGCGCGCGTACTGGCGCGCATCGAATTTCCAGTGCCGCTCCATGCTTTCCAGCCGCAGCACCGGCAACGTGCGCAGCTCGCCATAGGCGAACAGGCCGTTCTTGTCCGCCACCGACGTCTCGATGGCTTCCAGCCGGGGCACGAGACGGCCCAGCGGATCGGCGCGCGCCGCGCGCAGCGACACTTCCTCCGCATAACGCTCGTCGGCATCGGCGCGCCCGGGAATGTCGGCCAGCGCGATGGCTTCGGGGGCCTTGGGCTTGGAAGGCGACAGCAGCGTGGTGACGTCCTGCGCATGCGCGCCCGGACCGACCAGCAGCATCAGGCAGGCAAGGCAGGCCAGCAGCACACGCATGACGGGCGATCTCGCAACCGGGGGACAGCGCGAGTCTAGCGCGCGCCGTCGCAGGGACGCGATCAGAACGCGTCGCTGCCGGGCCGGATTTCCACACCCATCACCGCCGCCAGCTGCTGCATGCCTTCGTCGTCGCGACGCAACGCCATCCAGCCACCGTAGGCATCGCCGTCGGTGTTCCAGTTCCACAGCGTGTAGCCATGCTCGCGCAGGCGGTCGTAGGCGGTGGCCATCAGCGCGGGCACGTCGGTGCCGTCGAGGAAGTCCTCGTCGCTGCTGTCGCCGCCCCAGTCGATCTCGATGGCGTAACGCGCGGCCAGTTGGTTGATGCAGTCGATGAAGGATTCGGTGTCCTTCCAGTCCACGTAGAAGCCGGAGGTCCAGTCGATCGCGTCCTTCAGCGTCCACAACACCTGGTCCGGTTCGATGCCGTCTTCACCGCCGGCTTCGCGATAGGCCGCGAACTGCCGCAGCGCGGTCTCTTCGTCGCCGGGGTTGATCAGCACCAGCAGGTTCCAGACCAGCGCCTCGGTGTCGTCCAGGTCCATGTCGTCTTCGTCGTCGAAGGCATGGCGGAAGTTGTCGTCGGGATCGAATTCGTGGTCGGGCAAGGTCATGGGAGCGTCGTCGCGTGGCGGGATCGGCGGTTGCCGATGTCAAGGTTGGCTGAATATTAAGGCCACGTGATGCATCCGCGCGTGAGCGGGCGGCGTAGATGTCCTCGCAACCGCAACGCGACACCACCCCTCACTCTGGAGATCACCCATGAATCGCACCGTCATTTCCGTGGCCCTGCTGGCCGTCATCACCGCCGCCGCCTGCTCGCCCAAGACCGCCGAAGCGGACGCCGGCGCCGCGCCGATGCCGGTGGCCGAGGCCAGCGACCCCGCGCCGGCCGAGAGCGCCACGCCGGCCGTCGAACAGAAGGACGTGGTGGATACGGCGATCGGCTCGCCCGACCACACCACGCTGGTCGCCGCCGTACAGGCCGCCGGCCTGGTGGATACGCTGAAGGGCGCCGGTCCGTTCACCGTGTTCGCGCCGACCAACGCCGCGTTCGACGCCCTGCCGGCCGGCACCGTGGACACGCTGCTGAAGCCGGAAAGCAAGGCCGATCTGACCTCCGTGCTGACCTACCACGTGGTCGCGGGCAACGTGGACGCCGCCACCCTGACCCAGCAGATCCAGGCCAGCGGCGGTACCGCCACCCTGAAGACCGTGCAGGGCGGTGAGCTGAAGGCGCAGGTCGTGGATGGCGGCGTGACCGTGACCGATGCCAAGGGCAACGTGGCCAAGGTCACCGCCGCCGACCTGAAGGGCAGCAACGGCGTGATCCATGTGGTCGACAAGGTGCTGATGCCGTAATTCCTCGACGGCAGCACACGCCGGGGCGGTCGTGGTGGGCCGCCCCGGCGTTTTTTTTGTCTCCACCGTGCGCAGGGTCTATCGTGGCGGCGCCGGCCCGCGCGCCGGTCCGTCGGGAGGCCGTGCCATGTTCAACCCGCGTCCCATGGTCCAGCCGATGCCGATCGGCCACGGCCGTGCATGCATCGTCATCGACGACGCGCTGCTGGTACCGGAACGCCTGCCCGCCTTCGCCGAGGCCTATCGCGAGGATTTCCAGCCGGCGCCGCCGGCCGTGTTCCCCGGCGTGCACCTGCGCATGCCGGAGGAGTTCACCGAACTGCTGCACGACGTGGTGCGCGAGCATGCCCGCCATGCACTGGGCACGCGCCGCGTCCTGCGCAGCGCCAGCCGCCTGTCGCTGGTGACAACCCCCGCCGCACACCTCGCGCCGACGCACTGGCAACCGCGTCGGTTGCGTGCGTTCGCTCCGGACCAGTGCATGGTGGTGGCGGAACTGTTCCTGTTCCACGATCCGACGCTCGGCGGCACGCATTTCTTCCTGCCGCGCGTCTCGCCGCAGCAGGTGGAACAGCTGGAACACGATGCCGAGGCGCTGTCGCCGGAGGCGTTCTCCGTGCGACATGCCATCACGGCCGGGTATCCGCAGGCGTCCAGCGCCAGCTTCACCCACGCGCTGACCGTGCCGGCGCGATGGAACCGCCTGCTGATCCACGATGGCGGCGCGTTCCGCGCGCCCGCCATTGCCGACGCGGCGCGGCTGAGCGCCGATCCACGCCACGGGCGACTGACGCTGCAGGCCACGCTCGCCTGCAGCCGCAACCGCGTGGCCTGGTGAATGCCGGCCTTCGGTTATCCTTGCGTCCCCGATCCCTGCACGACGTCTTCCCATGTCCGACACGCCTCCCGACCGCCTGGCCTCCGATCCGCGCAGCCCGTTCCATGACGCCGAGGCGATGGACCGTGGCGTGGGCATCCGCTTCAACGGCGTGGAGCGCGACAACGTGGAGGAGTACTGCGTCAGCGAGGGATGGGTGCGCGTGCCGGTCGGCAAGTCGAAGGACCGTCGCGGCAATCCGATGACGATGAAGATCAAGGGTACCGTCGAAGCCTGGTACCGCTCGCCCGCCGGCGAGTGAGCGCGATCAAGCCCCGACACGGGGACTGGACATCGTCGCGTGGCACAATCCCGGCCTGCACGGCACGCCGGGAGGGCGCATGAAGTTCCTGTTGATGATCTACACGGACGACCAGTTGCTGGAAGCGCTGCCCGAGGGCGCGTTCGACCGGATGATGCACGGCTGCATCACCCACGCCGACGAACTGAAGGCGCAGGGCACGCTGATCGAATCGCAGCAGCTGGAACATGGCAGCAGCGCACGCACCGTGCGCGTGCGCGATGGCCGCACCAGTGTGCTCGACGGCCCGTTCGCCGAGACCAAGGAAATCCTCGGCGGCTACAACCTGATCGAGGCCGAGAGCCTGGACGAAGCGGTGAAGATCGCGCAGGACTTCCCGTGGGTCGGCACCGGCAGCATCGAGGTGCGGCCGGTGCGCGACTTCGACGCCGTGCGCCGGCGCGTCGGCGCCTGAGCTATTTCGCCTTCGCGCCGCCGAGGTGGCGCGACAGAAACTCCAGCAGGCGGGTGTAGTACGCACGCTGGTTGGCTTCGCTGTAGAAACCGTGCCCCTCGGTACGCACGTACAGCGTCTCCACCGGCACGCCGGCCGCCTTCAACGCTTTCTCCATGCGCTCGCTGTGCGCCTGCGGGGCGATCTCGTCCTTGCCGCCCGCGGCCAGGAACACCGGGGCGCGGATGCGTTGCGCCAGCGCGGTGGGCGACACGTCCGCCAGGCTGGCGCGGTCGTCGCTGATCCAGTCCTCGGTCCAGGTGCGGCTGGACCGGCTCTCGCGCGAATCCTGCTTGTGCATCAACGCCAGGTCGTACACGCCCACGTAGCCAGCGGCGCACCGGTACAGGTCCGGTTCCCTGGCCACGCCCATCAGCGAGGCGTAGGCGCCGTAGCTGGCCCCGTACAGGCAGATGCGCGCGGGGTCGGCGATCTTCTGCCCGATCGCCCAGCGCGTGGCGTCGGTGAGGTCGTCCTGCATGGTGCGGCCCCATTGCCGTGCGCCGGCCTGCTGGAACGCGCGCCCGTAGTTGCCGGAGCCGCGGTAATTCACGCGAAGCACCGCGTAGCCCGCGCGCACCAGCATCTCCGCCTCGTCGTTGACCTCCCAGCCGTCGAAGAGGCCGAACGGTCCGCCGTGCGGCATCACCACCAGCGGCATCGGCGCATCGCGGCGGTCGCGTGGACGCGTGAGGTAGCCATGCAGCGTCAGCCCGTCGCGGGCGCGCAGCGTGACCGGTTCGCTCGGCGCCAGCACCGCTGGATCCAGCCAGCTGCGCCGGCTGAAGATCAGGTCGGCGGAATTGGTGGTGGTGTCGAACAGGAAGAAATCGCCGGGACTGGTGTCGCTCCAGGCACGCACCACTTTCAGCCGGCCATCGCGCGTGCCCGAGGTGATGGCGATGGAAGAACCGGGGAACGAGCGTTCCAGCTTGCGGTACAGGCGCGCGGTCGGCGACTTCTCGTCGAAGAACGCGGTGCGCAGCTTGCCGTGCATGAAGAAACTGCCCACCGGCGTGCGGCCATCATCGGCATAGATGATGTCGTACGGATCGACCACCGGATCGCGCAGCACCTGCGCGCGCGTACCGGCCACGGTATCCAGCGCCACGATGGCGTCCGGTCCGTCCGCCTGCTGCGCCTGCAGGTAGGCGGTGCGCCCATCGGCCGACAGGCCCAGTGGCCATTCGACGAAGCCCGACTTCGCCTCGTCGTTGACCAGCGTCCAGGGCGACCTGTCATCGGCACGATGGTAGAGCTTGCTGATGTTGTCGTCGCCCGCGCCAAGCGCGAAGCGCACGCGGCGGGCTGCGTCGACGGTGAAACTGGCCCTGCGCACCGGCGCCGTGGCCACGGTGTCCATGTTGCCGTTGACCACGTCCAGCCGTACCACCCGGGTACTGGGCGTGGCGGTGTCCAGCGCGTACATGCCGGCCAGCACCTTGCGCGGATCATCGGGCAGCGTGTCGATCAGGTACGCCGCGCGCGGCTGCACCTGCGTCGCGTCCAGCCCGTAGCGCGCGAAGATCTGCCGCCGCTGGGTACCGTCCGCGTTGGTCGCATACAGCTCGCCGGTGGCGTAAGGCTGGTCGCGCGAACCGTACTTCTTCGCCACCGACACCACCACGCGGTCGTCGCTGACCCACCACACGTTGCTGATGACACTGTCGCTGCCGGCGGTGATCTTCGAGGTCACCTGCTGGTCGGCGCGCCGCACCACCGCCAGGATGGTCTGGTCCTCCAACGGCACGGTCATCGCGTAGTAGTCGCCGGTGGGCGAAATCTTCAGCGTCTGCAGCACGTCCTTCTTCAGGAACGGCTCCAGGTCGACCTGCGCATGCGCCAGCGGCGCCAGCAGGCATCCCAGCAGGATGCCCGCACTCCGTGTTCCCCACCCCATGGATGCCTCCCTTGGCATCGCGTATCCCCGCACGAATTAAAGCGCAGGGCGGCAACGGCAGACAAGCGCACCCGGTCACGCCATTGCGCGACGCGTCTCAGCGCGCGAGCGCGGCCGGCTCCTGCTGTCGCTCGACGGGCACGGGCTCGAGAGTGGCGGCCTCCAGGCGCTGCTGCCCGGCGCGCAGCCACGCCTGCCCCATGTCTCCCTGCAGGTGCTCTCGGGAAATCTGCTCGACCGCGCTGCCATCGCCCCGCTTCGCAGCGTCGAGCAGGCGCTCGACCATCCCGCCCTCCGGCGTGAACGTCTGCGCCTCCGGCCGGGGCGTCGGCACCGGGCCGATGGCGACCGGCCGCCATGCCAGTCCCGCGGCGAGCGCTTCATTGCGGGGGAGCGCATCCAGACAATCGATCCTGCACAGGTGCGACGGCGCCAGTTCTTCTCTGGCCCCGCGCGTGCGTGCGTTGTCGTAGATCGAGGTGCGGTAGAAGAACTGGTGCTCTTCCGAGCGATGGATGACGTTGCGCGCGGGATCGTCCGGTTCTTCCCGCTTGTCCAGGAAGGGACGGTCGCTCAGGCCGTTGAGGTAGTCGATCATCAGGTTGCCGCTACGGATGCCGAGGCCGTCCTGGGTGTAGCCGCCGCCGATGTCGCTGTGCGCGCCGGCCACCGTGACATTGAGAAAGCGCCCACAATCGGTCACGCCGGGATCGAGCATGCGCGTGGACGGGAACAGGTTGCGGCGCTCGTCGTCCGCGGTGATCTGGAAGCCCGATACCACCGATGGCGGGAGACGGCGATCGTGGTCGCGAGGCTCACCCGTGCCGACCGGATCGAACAGGCCGACGGCCTGGATGACGGTACCGGGTTCGCGTAGCGGTGGGCCGACGTAGTTGACGTGCAGCACACGGCCGTCGCCATCGCGCGTCACTTGCGCACCCTCCGGGTTCCTGATGCCGCGCTCTTCGACCAACCGGGTAAAACCGGCCGCCTGTTCCGCACCACGACTGAACCCGATGGCGGCGATGCGGATGTCCGCGTCCGGGTTCTCCTTCAACCAGGCGGCGGACTGCTTCACGAACTGGAGGTACATGTCCTCCATGCGCGACTCGTAGGTATGTCCCCTGACAAGGTCCAGGCCACCGCCGAATCCACCCTGCGTCCCGGGGCCCTCCACGTAGCCTTGTGCGATGCCGGGGTCTCCCAGCGACTCGATCTGTCGGGCGATACGCGCGACGTTCGTGTGGTTCTCCGGCGCGTCCTGGACCATGCTGTTGCCGGTGCCGTCGAACGCCGCAACGAACAGACGATCGTTTGGCTTGCCATTGTCGTGGAGGACAGGCGCGGAGAATGTCGCCAGCTGTTCACTGGCGTGGTGAAAGGTCGCCAGGTCCGAGGCCGTCGCCGGTATCGTACTCACGCCATCGGGGTGTCGTTCTCCGCCCATGTCCTGCTCCCTGGACTATCGCTTCAGTAGGTCCTGCTCCATACGCGCACGAGATCGTCGCGATGGCCGCTGTAAGGGTTACCGGGAATCTGCAGCGCTTTGGTCGGGATGAAAGCCCGCATGTACACCGTGATCGTCCGGTCCTCGACTTCGAGCACGATGTCGGGATCCGTGATGGAGACGCCTTCGCGGATGTCTTCGCGCGGCACCTGATGGACGATCTTCTGATCACGGAAGATCTCGCCGATGTCGACGTCCGCCTCGTGCGGTTGGCCATCCTTCGATCGCCAGACCACATGGGCAGGCGGCGGAAAATTCCGCCGCGCAATGTGGCCCGCCCGCAGAATCTGCTCCCGCGTTCCGCGACGGGACGCCAAGGGAGGACTGACCTCATCCTGGCCCTCGACCCCATGCGTGAAGCCCGCGTAGGTGATCCTGCAGCCGATGGTGTCGAAGCAGTGCGCACCGAAGTTGTGCTGCACGAACCTCAACGGCCAGTCGGCGACCGTATTGTCGATCCTGTTCCCGGCTTCTGCGTTTCCCGATTGCTGCGTCATCGCCATGCTCTGGCATCCTGCGGTTGAAATGATCATCGCCGAGACCAGCGCCAGCGACTGCGCGTGGCGGGGTGAACGTCTCGAGACTGGCGGCTTCCTTCCCTGCATCCGATGAGCTCCCGTGTCGCGCGTGCAGGGACATCTATACGAAAGATGCATCCTGCCCGCAAGCGCACACGCATCGACGCCATCGATTCCACACCTACATTCATGTATGTCAATCGGCCGGCATCGCGTCCTCGTCCATGTGCACCACTTCCCACAGATGGCCATCGAGATCCTGGAAGCTGCGCTGGTACATGAAGCCGTAATCCTTGGCCTCCATCGGCTCGCTGCCGCCGGCGGCCAGCGCCTTGTCCACCAGCGCGTCGACGTCGCTGCGGCTGTCGGCCGACAGGCAGAGGATCACTTCGGTGTGCGTGCGCGCATCGCAGAGCGTCTTGCGGGTGAAGCCCTGGAAGAACGGCTCCACCAGCAGCATCACGTAGATGGTGTCGCTGATGACGAGGCAGGCCGCGTCGTCGTTGGTGAACTTCAGGTTGGCGCTGTAGCCCAGCGCGCCGAAGAAGGCGCGCGACGCCGGCAGGTCGCGTACGGGAAGATTGACGAAGATCTGCGTACTCATGCTGTGGACCTCAACGTTCAGTGGATGAAGGGATCTGTGCGGCGATGCGCGCTTCCTGTTCGCGCAGTTCCGGGGTCAGGGCGTCGCCGAAGTCGTCGGCCTCGAAGACCGGGCGCAGTTCGATCTCTTCGCCGCCGTCGAACGGCGCGCGCTTGATCCACTCGATGGCCTCGTCGACATTGCGTACCTGCCACAGCCAGAAACCGGCGACCAGTTCCTTCGTTTCGCCGAAGGGCCCATCGATGACCGTGCGCTGCCTGCCGTCGAAGCGCACGCGCGCGCCGCGCGAGCTGGGGTGCAGGCCCTCCCCGGCCAGCAGGATCCCGGCCTTGACCAAGGCTTCATTGAATTCGCCCATCGCCGTCAGTTGTTCCGTGCTGGGCATCCGCCCGGCTTCGCTATCGGCGTTGGCTTTCACGATGACCATCACGCGCATGGTGTTCTCCCGTCGTGCGGGCCGGGGAGTCCGGCCGCTTTCAGGAGTGCGACGAACCGGAGAGGAACGGATCGACATTCGCGCGGCGAGGATCGATGCGCGCGGACAAGGCGACGGGCCCCGCCCTACTGCAGGCGCAGTTTCAAATCGCGGCGCGCCTGGGCTTCGTTGCCGCTGTAGTCACGGGCGGTGATCCGCAACGTGTAGTCGCCTGGCGGCAATGACCCCACCTGCCAGCTGCCTTCGGCCCATTGGCCGTCGCGGACGGTGTTGGTCACGCTGTAGCGGAAGCGCGTCACCGCACTGCCGTGCACGGTGATGCCGCTGCCGGGGGCGTAGGCGACCTGCACCGCATCGTCGGAAGGCAGGCGCTGGAAATCGAGGGTCATCCGCGGCGTCTCGAAGCCGGCGACCGGCGTGCCGTCGTCGTGCAGCAGCTGGTAGCCCAGCGCATGCAGGCCGAGCCGGCGCCGCGGCAGGTTGCGGTCCACCTGGTCCCAGGCATCCACCACGATGCGCACGCCCTGCAGGTCGCGCGGCACCAGCACGCGGCCCTCCTGCCGCTGGTCGATGGGCTGGTCCAGCGTGTCGAACAGGGCGACCTCGTCGATGCGAGGCGGATACGCGTCGGTGAAGCCGGCGAAGCCGAGCGCGATGGCGTTGCGCTCGTAGCCCGACGGCCCGATCGACAGGTGCACGTGCGCCATGCGGTTGACCGTGCCCAGCGCATCCCCGGCGGCGAAACGCGTCCCGCGGCGCACGCGGATGCGGCTGGGATCGCCGCTGAGGTCATGCAGCAGTTGGAAGCGCACGGGATCCAGCAGGTCGCCGCGCGGCGTGCGGCCGACGCGCATGTGGATGTAGTCCAGCGCGCCAAGGCCCAGGCCTTCGCTGAGGCCGTCGAAGTTCCAGGCGGCGGACGGGCTGCTGACCTTGCCGTCGGCGATGGCGAGCACCGTGGCGCCGACATCGCCGCGGATGTCGAGGCCACCGTGCAGATGGTGGCGGCTCTCGCCGCTGTAGTCGCCGCGTACTTCGCCCAGCGTGCCGACGACTTCGTGCCAGCCATCCTGCGGCGCCAGCGGCCAGCGGCCCGCGGTCTGCGGCAGCGGATCCTCCGCCGAGGGACCGACGATGGCCGGTGCCGGCAGGGCGCCGTCCGCCAGCGCCGCGATGCGGTGCACGCGATGGCTGCCCGCGTCGGTGACATGCACCTGTCCTGCCGCGTCGACTGCGAGTCCCGCCGTCCGCGACAGGCGCTGTCCCGGCATGTGGCCGGCCAGCGCGTGCCAGCGACCATCCCGCATCACCTGCATCACCCGACCGGTGAACAGCTCGCCGACATACAGATGGCCGTCGTGCGTCAGCGCCAGCGACAGCGGTCGACGCGGCCCGGCCTGCGTCGGCAGGTCGGGCTGCATCGGCAGCGTGCTGACGCCGCCCTGCCGCCCGATGCGGCGGATGGCGTCGTTGCGCAGGTCGGCGATCCAGGTCACGCCGGTGGCGTCCACGACGATGGCGGTGGGCGTATCGAAGCGCGCCTCGCTGCCGGAACCATCGACGAAACCCGGTGCATCGCCACCGGCCAGCGTGGTGACGCTGCCATCGCGGTCGATCAGGCGGATGCGGTCGTTGTAGGTGTCGGCCACATAAACGCGTCCGCCGCCGTCCACGGCTACGCCGATCGGGCCGTTGAACTGCGCCTGCAACGCAGGACCGTCGCGGAACCCCGGCGTGCCGGTACCGGCCACCGTGGTCACCACGCCGTCCGGGGTGATCCGGCGGATGGCGTGGTTGCCGGTGTCGGCGACGTAGAGATTGCCGGCGCCATCGCGCGCCAGCGCCGACGGCGTGTGGAACGCCGCCGCCGCGCCGGTGCCGTCGGTGAAGCCTTCGCTGCCGCCGGCCAGGGTCGACACCACGCCATCGCGGGTGATGCGGCGGATCCGGTTGCTGTCGCCGGCATCGGCGACGTAGCGCGTGCCGTCTTCCATCACGACGATGCCCCAGGGATCGTCGAAGCGCGCCTGCGGGCCGGCGCCGTCGCGCGTGCCACGCACACCATCGCCGGCGACCAGGGACAGTTGTCCGGTCCAGCCGAACGCGGTGACGGGCGGACCGGCGTCGGGCACGGGAACGGGGAAGCGCGGGGTGACCAGGAAGGTCGCGGCCAGGGCGATGGTGGTCAGTACCACCACCACCCACAGCCAGGCGGTACGACTCATTGCGTCAGCGAGGCGGCGGAGAACGGAGCCGCATCATGGAGACTCGGCACGCGCTTGGGAAGCGCGCCGCCGGGTCAGAACCCGCTCGCGCTCACCTGGCAGGGCACGGTGAACGTCACCACGCCGCCGGCCGGCAGCACGGGTACGGCCACGCCGCCGCCGACGAGGCTGGGCAGCGCGCCCGCGCCCGGACAGGCGCCGCCCCCGCTGGCCGCGCAGGTGATCGGATTGCCTGCCGCCGGGCAGGTCAGGCCGGCACCGGGCGTGTCGCTGACCACGGCACCATCGGCGGCGGCGGGACCGGCGTTCGACACGACCACGGTGAACGTCTTCACCTGCCCGCTGGTGGCGGCACCGGCGGCGGCCGACTTCACCACCGACACGTCGACCACGCGCGCGCGATTGGTGATCGTGCAGACGATGGCCTGGCCCGCATGGGCACTGGTCAGGGTCAGCGTGTTGCCGCTGAGGCTGCCGCCACTGCACGACCATGCGCTGGCGGTGTAGCTCCGCGCGTTGCCGGCACCCAGCGTTTCCGCCAGGGTGATGACGTTGCCCGGCGCTACCTGCACGGCGGTGCCGGTATCGGTTTCCGACGCGCTGTTGGCGGTGGATGACAGCGCGGCGTTGTTGGCGCCGCCGGTGGCCGCCAGCACTGCGGTGTCGTTGATGGCCGCATCCACCCACGTCTTGGCCAGTGCCAGCGTGGCGGTCGCGCTGTTGCTAAGCGTGCAGGTGATGGTCTGGTTGGCGCGGTAGGCGCCGGCGGCGATGGTGAGCTGGCGCGTCGCCGTGCTGATCGTCGCGGGCACGCTGGCGTTGCTCTGATCGGTACAGCTGCCGGCCGTCAGCACATAGCCCGACGGCACCGTGGTCTCGGTCAGCGTAATCGCGGCGGCATGGTTGGTCACCGGGTACACGGCGGAGGCCACTGGTGAGTTCTGCGCCGTGGTGGTCAGGTTGAAGCTCTGCGACAGCGCGTTGCTGGCGGTGATGCCGAACGTGCCGGTTCCGCCGGCGGACTGCTTGCGCACGATGACGTTGGAACCGGGGACGCTCCAACGGAGTTCGAGCTCGTCGCCGCCGGCAGGACCCGACTGGGAGACGCTGAAGGTCAGGCTGGTGACGCCGGTACCGTTGAAGCGGATCGAGCCGCACGCTGTGCCGCGCGCCACGGACGCGGCATTGCCTGTCCGGCACTCGCCGTCCGCACTGTCGGCGAAGGCAGTGCCGGTCTGCCGGAAGAAGGTATTGCCACTCAGCACGAACTGCGGGTTGCCGCTCAACTCCGTCATCGTGACCGTGCCGCCCGTCGCGCTGGTGGCGCCGAGCGTCCAGCGCGAGCTGTTGGGATCGCTGCCGATGGCGCCGCCGAGGCGGTCGATGTGCAGCACGGGGTTGTCGACCGCCTTGCTGAAGGTCACGGTGTAGTTGCGCGTACCGCTGTCGTGCAGCATCACCAGCGAGGGGCCGCCGGGAACGGTGCCGCCGTAGGGCTCGGTCCACCACCCACCGGTGGTCGACGTGTTGAAAGCGCCGTTGGCATAGTTCTGGTCGGACGCGCCCGTCCAGGTGACCGTGATGCCGTTGACATTCGTGTTGGCCGAGGCGGACCCGCTGGTGGTCCACGTGCCGGTAATCAGCGCCAGCGCGGATCCTGCCGCCAGCAAACCGGCGATCAGCAGACCGGCCTGCGCGGCACGGCGTTGCCGGCCACGGAATACGCGGGCGGGGCGGGAGACGAGGGAGGACGGCAGACGTGTGGAACGTGCGCCCTGCGGACGCAAGGCATCAATAGCGCGGTACGACATCGACGAACGGATCCCCTGACGCTTCTGTGGAAGAGGCGCTCCGCAGGTCCATCCCGACAACGGACCCTATTGCTTGCCCCCTGTGGCAAGCCGACCCAGGACGCCGTCCAGGCAAGGAGGGGTCGACCGCAAATGTGATCCGTATCTTAACTTACAGAATTCACATTTGCGACATGGGTCACATTGAACTGCCGCCGGGCAAGGCGAGCAGGGTCACGGCTGCGGCCGCCGCTGCTTCCGCAGGGGTCAGCCCGTCTGCAGGGGCTTGAAGGGGGAATCCAGCACGACCGGATGCGCCGGCTCGCTCGGCTGACCGGCGGCGGCGACGCATTCGGGCGTGCGGGCCGCCGAGGCCTGCAACTCCCGTCGCTGGGAGCGCTCGCTGAAGTAGAAACTGACCGGGATCCGCACCTGGGTGGCGATGGGTCGCCCATCCACCTCTTCGGGCACATAACGCATCACCGCGACCCAGGCTTCCAGGATGGCCTTGAAGTCCTTCACGGAGCCGCGCGTGGCGTTCATCGACTGCAGCGTGACCAGCCCATCCTCGCCCACCCGCACGTCGAGGTTGATGTTGGCCTGCGCCCCCGACCGCATCGCGGTGGGCGGATAAGGCAGCCGCGGCAGTCGCAAGGCGTCGTTGGCATAGCCCGGGCCATTGCCCTGGTAGTCCATGCCGATGTGCAGACTGCCATCGGGCTTGGGAATCGCGCAGGCCTGCAGCCTGACGTGGGTGATACCCGGCTTGGCCACCCCGTCGACGTGCGCCGGCTCGAAGCGCCATTGCGCCACGCGCCGCTCGATCGCCTCGCGCACCGGCACGGGCAGCTTCGGATTGGCCTGCACCTGCCGGGGGACGCCTTCGGCGTCCAATACGATCCTGGCGGTGGCGGGAAACAGCACGGGATCGTCCTTGCCTTCCGCAAAGGCCGATCCGGCCACCAGCAACACGCCCAGCGCACACCATGGCTTCATCGTGGATCTCCTGAATCGGCGACGGCGGACGTCAGCCTGTCGTGATCGGCTTGAAGGGTGAATCGAGCACGACGGGCTGAGGGGCTTCTTCCTTGCCTCCGCCCATGGCTGCGATGCATTCGGAAGAGTTTCGCTTGTCCTCGCGCTCCTGGCGTACCTGTTGGCGAGTGCTTAGCGGCCCTCCCATCGAGAAGTCCACGGGAATGGCGACGCGCGTTGCAACGGGTTTGCCATCGACCTCTTCGGGTACATAGCGCAACTGGGCGACCCAACTACGCAGCGCTTCCTCAAACAAGCGCAATTGGCCACGCTGGACTTCGATGGTGTCTACGCTGGCGCGTCCGTCCGCACCGACCTTCAGTACGACGCGGAACGAGCCTACTTTTCCTTGCTTGGCAGCATCGATCGGGTAGCGAGGTGCAGGATGGAAATAGCGTCCATCGGCATAGCCGGGTCCGTTCCAGTCGTATTCCACTGCCAGCCGCATGTTGCCGCCGTCGGAGGGCACGGCGCAGGCATCGACAAATACGGTCGTCGCACCGGCATGCGCCTGATTGTCGATCCGTGCCGGCTCGAACCGCCATGCCATCACCCGCTCGGCGACCGCGCCGCGAATGACGGCGGGCAGCCTCTGATCGACCTCGACCTGCTGCGGCACACCCTGCGCGTCCAGCGCAACGCGTGCATGGGCGCGGAAATGTATCGGCTTCTTCTCCGGTTCCGCCGACGACGCGCCTACAGCCACCAGCAACAGTGCAACGCCCAGCATCCTGCGCATGCTTCACCTCCCCGGGGACAGGCGAAGCATAGCGCCATCCGCCCTCAGCGCGCAGGCAGCGGGTCGTCCTTGTAGATGGCCACGTGCGGCACCCCTTCGGTGCCGATCCAGCCGCGGTACATGCCTTCGGTGTTGAACGGGAACGCCATGCTGCCGTCGGCGCCGAGGGCGATGGCACCGCCGTCGCCGCCCGCCTTGGGGATGTCGCGGTTGATCACGGCGTCCGACGCGCGCGCGATGCTGTGCCCGGCCAGGCGCACGCGCGCGCAGACCTCGTGCGCGGCGGCGGCGCGGATGTAGTACTCGCCCCAGCCGGTGCCGGACACCGCGCAGCGGTCGTCGGCCCACGTGCCCGCACCGATGATGGGCGCATCGCCGACGCGGCCGTAGCGCTTGTTGGTCATGCCGCCAGTCGACGTGCCCGCCGCCAGGTGGCCCGTCGCGTCCAGGGCCAGAGCGCCGACGGTGCCGAAGTAGGCTTTGCCCGGCAGTTCCAGCGGCATGTTGCTCGCCTGAGCCTGCGCTTCTTCCTGCAGCGCTTTCTGCAGCTGCTGCCAGCGCTTCTCGGTGCGGAAGTACGACGGATCGACCAGCGTCACGCCCTGCTCCTTGGCGAAGGCTTCGGCGCCGCCGCCGACCATCATCACGTGGCGCGATTTCTCCATCACCGCGCGCGCCAGCGTGATCGGGTTCTTGACCCGGTGCACGCCGGCCACGGCACCCGCCTTGCCGGTGGCGCCATCCATGATCGACGAATCGAGTTCGTTCTTGCCGTCGTGGGTGAACACCGCGCCGCGGCCGGCGTTGAACGGCGGCGCATCCTCCAGCACGGTAATGGCCGCGGTGATCGCCTCCAGCGCCGGCTTGCCGGCGGTGAGCTGCGCATGGCCGGCGCGCAGCGCCGCTTCCAGCGCCTTGCGGGCCGCGTCTTCGTCGGCGGGCGTCATGCCGGCGCGCTCGACGCCGGCGCCGCCATGGATCACCAGCACCGGCGCATCCAATGCGACCAGCACGCCATCGCGCACGGCGTAGCGGCGTTCGGCGGCAGGCTTGTCGACGCGGCCGCTGGGCAGATGCAGCACGGAATCGACACCGGCGATGACGGTGTCGACGCGATCGAGCTTCATCGCTTCGTCTTCGACCTGTTTCTGCGCGAAGCCGCCTTTCACCACCGTCGCACCGGCGCCAGGCGCGGTCGCGTAGACACGCGCGCGGCCATCGCCTTCCACGGCGACAGCGGCGTCTTCATCCACGCCCAGGCCGATCAGCGGGCGCTGCGCGATCGATTCGGCCTTGGCGACGAAGGCGATCAGGCGGCCCAGACGATTGCGTTCGCTGAAGTGCGTATCGGTGATCACGCCCTTCAGCAGCGCCAGTTGCAGGAAGTCCGTTTCTATGGTGTTGTCCGGACCGAGCGGATCGGCCAGTGCGCGTGGGCTGATCTGGCTGCCGCCATCCATCGCGCCGTACAGGTATTCGCCCTGCATCGCCAGGCCGGCGCTGGTGCCGCCCAGCGGCTTGCCGGCGCGCACATGCGCGTCCAGCGCGGCACCGACCGGCGTGCCACGCCAGTAGCGCACGTAGCGCGACTGGTCGCCGCCGGCCAGGAAGATGCCGTCGGCACGCTTCAGGCTGCGCAGCACGTCGGGATCGCTGGCGCTTTCGCGGTCGCTGAACACCCAGGTCTCGACCGAGGCGATGCCGCCGACCTCGTTGAAGAATTCCTCGCCGATCTCGCCGGCCTGCGACGCGCGCAGCACCACGATGTGGCCGTTGCCCGCCTTCTGCATGAACCATCGCAGCGCATCGAAATTGCGGTCGCCGCCGCCCATCAGCAGCAGGCCGGGCTGCACCTGTCCCGGCGTCTTCGCGCTGACATCGCCGAGCACGTAATGCGCAGGCTGGGCGGCGAGTGCCGGCAAGGACAACGCGAGCGCCACCACGCAGACCGCGCCGCGCCGCAACAGGCCGAAGACAGACACCATGCCGTACTCCCAGGGTCGAAGGTCGCGGCAGGATGCCACGCACCGATGCCTTGTGGAGACGAAGCGACGCCCGTCTTCCCCCATGCGGATCGGCCCGCTGCTTGGGATACAGTGCGGCCATGCCCACCGAACTCGACGACTGGTTCGTCCGCGAAGTCCTCATCCACGAACGCGCGCTGGCGCTGTTCCTGCAGCGCGCGTGGCCGCACCGCGACGAGTGGCACGACCTGCGCCAGGAGGTCTACGCGCGCGTCTACGAAGCCGCGGCGCGCAACCGTCCGGACACGCCGAAGGCTTTCCTGTTCGCCACCGCGCGCCACCTGATGACCGACCGCCTGCGCCGCAGCCGGGTGGTGTCGATCGAGCCAGTGGGTGATTTCGAGTCCTCGAACGTCTACCTGATCGACGAGGTGTCGCCCGAGCGGTGGACCGGGACCCGCCAGGCGCTCAAGCGCGTGGTCGAGGCCCTGGACCGGCTCCCCGACCGTTGCCGCGAAGTGGTGTGGCTGCGGCGCGTGGAGGAACTGCCGCAGAAGGACGTCGCCCGCCAACTGGGCATCAGCGAGAAGACCGTGGAAAAGCATTTGGCCAAAGGGATGCGCCTGATCGCCGACCATCTGTACGGCGGCGACGCCGTGCCTGCGCTGGACGGGCGACGTGCCCGGCCCGTCATGGACGAGGACGAGGCGCATGACCGACAGCAGACAGATTGAGGCACGGGCCGCCGACTGGCTGGCCCGCCGCGACGCGGACGACTGGACGGCGCAGGAGCAGCAGGCGCTCGATGCCTGGTTGGCCGAATCCGCACGGCACAAGGTCGCCTTCCTGCGCCTGCAGTCCGCCTGGGCCGAAGCCGGCCGACTGCAGGCGCTCGGCGCAGGCGTGCCGGCCGGCGCGCTGCCGCCGCGCAGCACGCCGATGGCCGAGGCGGACGACATGCCCACCGACGCCCGGCCGGACCTGCGCGACATCACCTTCGCGCCGCGCGAGCGCGGCAGCCACCGCCACCGGCGCTGGCCTCAGGGCGTGGCGGCGACGCTCGCGCTGCTGGCGCTCGGCTCGATCGCCTGGGGCGGCTGGCAACTGAGCGGCCGCGAACAGGCGGTTTACGCGAGCACGGTGGGCCAGATCCAGACGGTGACGCTGCCCGACGGCTCCATCGCCACCCTGAGCAGCGACAGCCGCCTGGATGTCCGCATCAGCCGTGGCGCACGGCACGTGGCGCTGGCCCAGGGCGAAGCCTTCTTCGATGTCGCGCACGACGCGCGGCGGCCGTTCGTGGTGGAAACCGAAGGCCGGCGCGTGCAGGCGGTGGGCACGCGCTTCTCGGTGCGCCGCGATCCGGACGCCGTGCGGGTGGTGGTGACCGAAGGCAAGGTGCGTCTGGAAAGCCGCGCAGGCCGCGAGGGTCCCGCGCAGCCGGTATCACTGCTGCCGGCCGGCAGCGTGGCCACCGCCGGCCGCAACGGCGTGCTCGTTCGCTCGCTGCCGGTGGCCGAGGCGGAGCGCTACCTGGAATGGCGCGACGGCTTCCTGACCTTCGACGACACCTCGCTGGCCGAGGCCGCCGCCGAGTTCAACCGCTTCAACACCCGCAAGCTGGAGCTGGGCGACGACGCCGTCGCCGACCTGCGCGTGGGCGGCAACTTCCGCTGGTCCAATGCCGAAGGTTTCGCGCACCTGCTGGAACAGGGATTCCCGGTCCGCGCCGAACGGCGTGCGGACCGCATCGTCCTGTACTCGCGCTAGGTCACGCACGCCACGACGAAGGTCACGGGGGGATTTGCGTGGTTCGTTCGTCCTGATAGCCAACAGGCGCCATTCCGAGCGCCCCCGGGGAGAGAGTCGATGCGGTATCCAGTGCGCGTCCTGCTGTTGAGCATGGCCTGTAGTGCGGCGCTCGCCGCGCAGGCCCAGGCGGCCCCCGGCCGCATCGACCTGCCTGCGGGCGAACTGACCACGGCGCTCAACACGCTGGCCAAGCAGTCCGGCACGCAGCTGGTGTATCGCGCCGACCAGTTGAAGGGTCGCCGCACCTCCGGCGTGCAGGGCGCCACCACCACCGACCAGGCCTTGGACCGGCTGCTGCAGGGCAGCGGTTTCCAGGCCAGGCGCGATGCCTCCGGTGCCGTGCTGATCGTGCAGGCCGACGCCAGCCCGCGGCGTGCACCGGCGCCGCGGCCCGCGCCCCAGGAGGCGCCTCCCGGTGGCGGCGCCGCGCAAGCCGAAGAACCCGTGACCCAGCTCGAGACCCTGCAGGTCACCGGTTCGCGCATTCCCCGCGCGCAGATCGAGGGACCGGCGCCGATCACGGTGGTGACGGCCGAACAGATCCAGGCGGCCGGCTTCACCTCCGTGCCCGACGTGCTGCGCTCGCTCAGCCAGAACAGCGGCAGCGTGCAGGGGCAGCAGAACACCACCAGCGCCCAGTCGACGCCCGGCGCGCAGGCGGTCGACCTGCGTGGCCTCGGCCCCAACCACACCCTGGTCCTGATCAACGGGCGACGCACCGCGGACTTTCCGCTGCCGCTCAATGGCCGCAGCAACTTCACCGACATCGGCAACATCCCGCTCGGCATGATCGACCGCATCGAAGTGCTGACCGGCAGCGCCTCGGCCGTCTACGGTTCGGATGCCATGGCCGGCGTCATCAACTTCATCCTGAAGAAGTCGACCGACGGCACCATCATCGACTACCGCTACGGCGACACCGAGCGCGGTGGCGGCGAGTCGCATCGGCTGACGCTGACCGCCGGCTTCGAGCGCGACGACTTCAGCGGCATCGTCGGCCTGGAACTGCTGGACAAGCGCCCGCTGTGGGGCTTCGAGCGCGAGAACCAGGATTCCACCCTCGATGCGCCGACACCGCGCCGGCAACTGCCGCGGCTCACTGCCCAGCGTTACGACTGGGACGACGAGATCAACATCGCGCCGGCCGACAACTGCGCGGCCATGGCCGGCCTCAACGACGGCACCACCGTGCTGGCCGAAGACCGCTTCGGCGAGCCGTACTGCGGCAGCGAGCGCGCCATCGCGTATCGCACCATCCAGAACGAGCGCAAGGGCTTCACCGCGTACGGCTCGTTCGAGTACCGCTTCTCGGACAGCCTGTCGTGGTTCGCCGATGTCCAGCTCGGCCGCCAGGAAGTACGGCTGCTGACCGGCACCAACGGCAACGACGTGGTCAGCGACATCATGGGCTGGGAGTTCCACGACCCCACCTCGACCGACAACAACGACAAGATCTTCTACAACGCCGTCACCGGCCACTACGAGATCTGGTCGCGGCAGTTCACGCCAGAAGAGATCGGCGGCCTGCGCAACCGCATGAACGTCACCACCCAGAAGACGTTCGCCGTCACGACCGGCCTGCAGGGCGCCTTCGGCGACAGCTGGAACTGGGAAGCGGCCTACAACCACTCGCAGTACAACGCCGACGTTGGCATGCCCCGCATTCGTGCGGCGGCGGCCAACCGCCTGTTCCTGGGCGAACAGCAGGGCTACGACGCCGATGGCTACGCGATCTTCAGCCCGGACCCGACGCGCCTGTTCACGCCGCTGACGCAGGCTGAGTTCGCCTCCATCGCCGCGATGTCGACCTTCCGGCCCAAGGCCGACAACGACACCCTCAGCTTCACCGTCGACACGCCCGCCCTGTTCTCGATGCCGGCCGGCGACGTGGGCTTCGCAGGCGCCATCGAGTACGGCCAGCAGTCGTACGAGATCAACCCCGATCCGCTCGCGCTGACCGCCGATGCCTATTACGGCCCGCGCTACGGCGACGGCAGCGGCGACCGCGACCGCTGGAGCGTGGCCGGCGAGTTCCGACTGCCGCTGCTGTCTTCGCTGCAGGCCAGCCTGGCCGGTCGCTACGATCGCTACGAGTACGGCAACAAGAACCCCGGCAAGTTCACCTACAGCGCCGGCCTGGAATGGCGCCCGCTCGACACCCTGCTGGTACGCGGCTCCTACGGCACCGGCTTCCGCGCCCCGGACATGCACTACCTGTTCGCCGGCGACGACTACTACCGCACCCTGTCGACCGACTACTACCAGTGCCGGACCGACGAGCCCGGCTTCAGCGATGCCGACTGCTACGACGACGGCACCTGGGACATCAACACGTTCGACGTCTACACCGGCAACATCGACCTGGATGTGGAGACGAGCAAGTCGTTCTCGGCCGGTTTCGTCTGGTCGCCGTTCGCCAACTTCGACCTGGCCGTGGATTACTACAAGATCCGCGTATCCAACCAGGTGCAGACCCAGAGCCGCGAACAGCTGCGCATCGACGAGGCGAACTGCCGCCTCGGCACCACCGAAAGCGGCGCGCCGGTCGACATCGCCTCGCCGACCTGCGTGGATGCGCTGGCGCGCGTCATCCGCGATACGGATGGCGACATCACCAGCGTGCGCTTCGCACCGATCAACATCGCCAACGAAGAAACCACCGGCATCGACCTGACCGCCAACTACCGCCTGACCACCGCCAACGCGGGCGACTTCCGCTTCACCGGCAGCTACACCTGGACCGACACCCACACCCGCCAGCAGTACCCGGGCGACCCCGAAGAGGACATGCTGGACCTGAGCTTCAGCGCCACCACCCTGCCGCGCAACAAGGGCAACCTGGCGATCAGCTGGGATCGCGACAAGGTCGGCCTGAGCTTCTTCGGCAACTACCTGGGTCAGGTGGCGAACTACAACAACGATGCCTGGACCGGGTCCACCTGGCGTTTCAACGGCGGTGCGCGCTTCGACATCAACGACCACCTGCGCCTGTCGCTGAGCATCAACAACCTGCTGGACAAGATGCCGCCGCGCGATGCCACGTGGGCGAACTATCCGTACTACGACACCTCCTGGTTCGACTCCATGGGCCGCAGCTATTTCGTGCAGGTCACCTGGAAGCTGGGTGGCGAAGCGCTGTAAGCCTGCTCCGCCGCATCAGCGAAAAGGCCCACCGCAAGGTGGGCCTTTTCTTTGCAGAGGGAAATCCCTGACAACGCAGCCACCGTTGAACTTCACCCCGTCATCCCAGCGCACGCTGGGATCCATTGCGCTTTTGCTGTTTCACGGCGCCTCGAGCGTTCTGTCGAGATTTCGTCGAAAGCCGGCCTCTGGCGCAGAACCGCAGAATCAACATGGGTCCCAGCGTGCGCTGGGACGACGTTGCTTCACCATCCCGGCGGCATTCAACCGCCGAAGGCTGGTCAAGCCGGGACCCAGCGTCCCTGCATAACGCAATCACCAATCCTGCAGCGTACCGGACACCCCGACGCCGTCATCCCAGCGCACGCTGGGATCCATTGTGCTTTTGCTGTTGCACGGCGGCCTCAAGCGTTCGTCGAAACGTCGCCGAAGTCCAGCCACTGACGCAGAACCGCAGAATCAACATGGGTCCCAGCTTGCGCTGGGACGACGTTGCTTCATGATCCCGGCGGCGCAGGCGACCAGGCCCATCACCCGCGCCTCACACCGTGCCGCGATTCTTCCCCTGCCACGGCTGGTACCACGCGCGGATCGCGGCCATGTCGACTTCCATGTTGCCGGTCGGGTAGTACACGTCGCCGATGCCGATGGTCTTCTCGGGATAGTGGAAGTACGCCATCAGGATCGGCACCTGCGCCTGGTGGGCGATCTTCAGAAAGCCGCCCTTCCACTTGTCCACGCGCTTGCGCGTGCCTTCGGGTGTCAGTGCGAACCACATCTTCTCGGACTGCCGCAGCATGCGCACCGCCTGCTCGACCGTGCCCTGCGGCGAACTGCGGTCCACCGGCACCACGCCCAGCTTGCGCAGCAGCGGCGACAACGGCCACCAGAACAGCTGCGCCTTGCCCAGCACCCGCACCTGGAAACCCATCGCGATCTTCGCCGCCATGCCCCAGATGCCGTCCCAGTTGGACGAGTGCGGCGCCACGATCATCACCAGCTTGGGGATGTCCGGCAGCGTGCCGGTCATCTTCCAGCCGAACATGCGCAGGAAGGTGCGCCCCATCCAGCGGGTGAACCGGTTGGGCGGCACCTGCGGCATGTTCGGCGGGATGCGCGGAATGATGTCGTTGCTCAAACACTTACTCCCAATGGCTTTTCTGCGATCGACCGCGCTTGATGTCGCTGCGCCCGCGCTTGGCGTCTAGCCGTCGCGCCTTGGCCGCACGCGAGGGTTTGGTGGCGACACGCTTCTTCGGCACCACCAGCGCGGCGGCGATGATGCCGGCCAGGCGCTCGCGGGCGTCCTGCCGGTTGCGGTCCTGGGTGCGGAAGCGCTGCGCATCGATCACCAGCACGCCGTCGTCGGTCAGGCGCCGGTCGCTTCGTGCCAGCAGGCGCTCGCGCAGCGCCTCGGGCAGCGAGGGCGAGCCGGCTACGTCGAAGCGAAGCTCCACCGCCGTCGCCACCTTGTTGACGTTCTGTCCGCCGGCACCGCTCGCACGCACGAAGCGTTCGACCAGTTCGTCGTCCGGAATCGCCAGCGTCGGCGTGATCTCGAGTGCGGTGCTCCCCATGCGGCGGATTGTAGTCAGGATAGGCGACGGTTCGTAGCGTGCGGCCGCAGGATCGGCGCCAGTTAACGTCTGATTTACTCCCCGGCAGGCACCCTGTGCCCCCGCTCCATGCCACCCGCACTGCATGATCGCCTCTTCGCTGACCGCGGCCCGCCGGCTTGCCCGCCTTCTCCTCGTCATCGTCGCGCTGGCCTTTGCCGGCACCGCCTTCGCGGCTGAACCGTCGGACGCCGACATCGACCGCCTGCTCAAGGCGTCGCGTGCCGAGAGCCTGCTGGCGGGTATGGTTCCGCAGATGGAGGCCGTGCAGCAGCAGGAATTCGACAAGCATTTCGCCGGCCAGGAAATGACCGGGGAACAGAAGGCCGAGGTCGCCCGCATCCAGGCCAAGACCCAGGAGATCATCCGCAAGGCGCTGTCGTGGGAACAGATGCGGCCGGTGTACCTGGATGTCTACAAGAAGACCTACACGCGCGAGGACGTGCGCGCGATCAGCAAGTTCTACGAAAGCGCCGCCGGCCAGCGCATGCTCGACAAGAACCCGGCCCTGATGCAGAACATCATGAGCGCCGTGCAGCAGAAGATGGTGCCGATGCTGGAAGAACTGCAGGCCGAGATCAGGAACATCCCGGTCACCCCGCCCCCGCCGGTCTCGCCGCCGCAGAAGCGTCGCCGTACGCGTTGACGCCGGACCCAGGATCCTCGACTGTGGGAGCGACGTAAGTCGCGATGATCTACCGGTAAAGCCTCATCGCGACTTACGTCGCTCCCACATCGAACTGCACGACAGCATGTGCTCGCTTAGAGCACCAGCTGATCGCGCGGCGGCAGCCGCCAGTCGATGGGCGTCCTGCCGCGCTGGGCGAGGTATTGATTGGTCGCGCTGAAGTGCCCGCAGCCCAGGAAGCCGCGATGCGCCGACAGCGGCGAGGGGTGCGGCGCACGCAGCACGCGGTGGCGGCGCGTGTCGATCACCTTGCCCTTGGCCTGCGCGTAGCTGCCCCACAGCAGGAACACCAGATCCTCGCGCTCGCGCGCCAGCGTCTCGATGGCGTGGTCGGTGAAGCCTTCCCAGCCGTTGCCCTGGTGCGCGCCCGCGCGACCGTCTTCCACCGTCAGCACCGCATTGAGCAGCAGCACGCCCCGCCGAGCCCATGGCAGCAGGCAGCCATGGTCCGGCGGCGCGATGCCGAGGTCGGCGTTGATTTCCTTGTAGATGTTCAGCAGCGACGGCGGCACCGGCACGCCCGGCAGCACCGAGAAGCACAACCCGTGCGCCTGGCCGGCACCGTGGTAGGGATCCTGCCCCAGGATCACCACCTTCACCGCATCGAACGGGGTGGCGTCGAACGCCGCGAAGATCTGCGGTCCCGGTGGATAGATGCGCGCGCCCGCCGCCTTGCGCTGGCGCAGGAATGCGGACAGCTCGCGCATGTCCGGCCGCTGCAGCCAGTCCCCGATGTGCGCCTTCCACGAAGGCTCCAGCCTGATGCGATCGTCGTCGGTCATGCGCGTGGCGTAAGGCTCAGACCAGGCTGCGCGATTCGTCCATGCGCGCCAGGCGCAGCTGGAACAGCACCTTGGTCACCAGCAGGCGTTCGGCGATCGGCTTGAGCACCAGGTCGTTGGCGCCCGCCTGGAGAAGCTCGGCCTGGTTGTCGCGGTTGCTGTCGCCGGTCATCACCAGGATCGGCAGGCGGCGCTTGCCGTAGGCGAAATCCACGCGGATGCGCTGCACGATGTCACGACCGCTCAGTTCGCCCTTCAGGATCACGTCGGTCAGCACCAGGTCGAACTTGTGCGTGGACAGGCCCAGCGACTCGGCGGTGAGCAGCGCGAAGGCATCCTCCGCCCGCAGCACGTGCACCACGTTGAGCGACTGCCGCTCCAGCATGCGCTTGGTGGTTTCGGCCACCACGCGGCTGTCCTCGATGTAGAGGATGGTGGCGCCGGTCACCGGCTCGGGCTGCACGTAACCGCGGATGAAGGTCGCCAGCGCCTCGTGTCCCAGCGCCTTGTCGAAATAGTCGGTGACGTACTCGGTGAAGCGGCGCTCTTCCAGATGCTGCTGCGCATCGCCGGACACCACGATGACCGGCACGTAGGCCTGGCCCGACGCTTCGCGCACGCTGCGCGCGATCTCCAGCCCGTCGCCGTCCGGCAGCGCCAGCGCGGTGGTGACCAGATGCACTTCGCCCGCCGCCAGCGCTTCGCGCGCCTCGGCGATGCTGGCGCAGCCGATCACCTGCACACCCGGCAGGTCGCGCTGCAGCACGTCGGCAATCAGCTTGCGGACCAGCTTGGACCCGTCCACCACCATCACGCGGGGCGCGTCGCTGATCAGATGCCGGAGCTCTTGGGCCATGAAGATGCGCGGGGGTCAGGTGGCAGTCGGGCGAGTCTGACGCAAGAAGTGGCCTGTCACCAGCCATGCGCCCAGCCAGCCGATCAACGTGGCCGCTGCCACGACCGCCGTCGCACCGGCGGGATCCAGCCCGACCAGCACGAACGGGCTGCCATAGCTGCGCGCCAGCGCCGCCAGCGGCGCCCGCAATGCCAGTGCCGCCAGCGTCAGCAGCCCCAGCACCAGCGCGCCTGCCGCCAGGCCGTACCACGCGCCCAGGTAGACGAACGGGCGGCGGATGAAGCCATCGCTGGCGCCGAGCAACTGCAACACACCGATTTCCTCGCGCCGCGACTGGATGTCCAGGCGCACGGTGTTGCCGACGACCAGCAAGGCGCCCAGCCCGAACAGCGCCGCGAGCACCCAGACCAGGCGCTTGCCGAAGCCCATCCAGCCGGCGAGTCGCTCGCGCCAGGCGGCATCGTGCTGCAGCAGGTCGGTCTCGGGCAGCGCTTCCAGCGCGGCGACCAGTCGCGCTTCGTCGCCTTCGGGCACCACCACCAGCAGGCTGGGCAGTGGATTGCCGTCCAGCAGGTCGAGCGAACCGGCCAGGCCGCTGCGCTCGCGGAATTCCGCCAGGCCCTGTTCGGGCGTGCGCAGTTCGACGCGGGCGACATCGTCGCGACTGCGCAGCGATTCCGCCAACGCCTGCGCGCGCGCCACCGGCGTGTCCGGCGTCAGGAACAGGTCGATCTCGCGCGACTGCTGCACATCGCCGGCGAAATGGCCGATGTTCTGCAACGCCAGCCACAGGCCCAGCGGCAGCACGAACGCCACCGCCATCACGCCGATCGTCAGCAACGTCGCCCACGGCCGACGCACGGTGCGGCCCAGGCTGGAAACGAAGCTGTAGAGATGCTGGTCGAGCCAGATGCCGAACCCGGAACGCGCCTGCGCGCGGCTGTTCTTCGCGTCGCTCATTCGGCCAGGTCCGCCGGGGAAATGTCGTCGACCAGCTTGCCGTGGTCGAGGATCAGCACGCGCTTCTTCATCCGCTTGAGCAGCGACAGGTCGTGACTGACGACCAGCACGCTGGTGCCGCGCTCGGGCATGGAAGCGAACAGCGACATGATCTCCGCCGCCAGCGTCGGGTCGAGGTTGCCGGTCGGTTCGTCGGCCACCAGCAGGCGCGGCTCGGCGACGATGGCGCGCGCGATGCCGACGCGTTGCTGCTCGCCGGCGGACAGCTGCGTGGGCAGGGCCTTCTCGCGATGGCCCAGGCCCAGGCGCGCCAGCACTTCGCGCACGCGCTTGCCGATGTCGTTGCGGCGGTCGCCGCGCAGGATCAGCGGCAGCGAGACGTTTTCCATCACCGTGCGGTCGGTGAGCAGGCGATGGTCCTGGTAGACCGCGCCCACCTCGCGCCGGTGCAGCGGAATGCGGCCGCCGCGCACCTTCAACAGGTTGCGGCCGGCGAACAGGACCGCGCCGCGGCTGGGCCGCTCGCTCAGGTGGATCAGCTTCAGCAGCGTGCTCTTGCCCGCACCGGAGTGGCCGGTGACGAACAGCATCTCGCCCTCGGCCACCTCGAAACTGACGTCCTCCAGCGCCGCATGGCCGCCGGGGTACTGCTTGCTGACGTTTTCGAATCGAAGGACGCTCATGTGCCTCGATTATGCCGGAGCGATCAAGACGCTGGCGATGCCGGCGCGCAAAGAAAAAGCCGGGACATGCCCGGCTTCTTCTCGATACGCAGTGCGGCGCGGCTCAGCCGCCCGACACCAGCGAACGGATCTTGCGGCCCAGCCTGGTCAGGAAGCCCGCACTGTCGTCGGCCGGCGTCGGCGCGGCCACGGGTTTCGCGGCGACCGGCGTGGCGTTCGCCACCGCACCCTCGGCACCCTCCAGCGGACGGCCATGGCGACGGCGGCGACGCTTGCGCGGCTTGCGCTCGCCTTCCGGCAACGCGGCCGTCTCGGAACGCGGCACAGGCACCGCAGGCGCCACCGGTGCGGCGACGGCGGCGACCGCCTCGCCTTCGGCACGCGGCGGACGTGGTGCGCGCGGCGGACGCGGCTTACCATCGGCCGAACGCGGACCTTCGCGGCGACCGCCCTCGCGACGACCGGCGCCCGCCGATCCACCGGGCTTGCGACCACCGCCACGACGCTCTTCGTCGGCCGCCTTCTGTTCGCGCGCTTCGCGGAAGATCTGGCCGATGCTTTCTTCTTCGTCGTCGCCCTCGCCGGCCACCGGCTTCGGACGCTCGGGACGCGGCAGCGCCGTCAGCAGCTCGGCGGTGACCGGCTCGGACGGGATCTTCTGCTCGATGTACGCCTCGATGTCGGGCAGCGACATCGCATAGCGCTCGCAGGCGAAGCTGATCGCGTCGCCCTCGGCGCCGAGGCGCGCGGTGCGGCCGATGCGATGCACGTAGTCCTCGGCATCGAACGGCAGGTCGTAGTTGAACACATGCGACACGCCGTCGATGTGCAGGCCGCGCGCGGCAACGTCGGTGGCCACCAGCAGTTCCAGCTGGCCGGCCTGGAACTTCTTCAGCAGCGACTCGCGCTTCTTCTGCGGCACGTCGCCGGACAGCACGCCGACGCGGTAGCCGGCCCGCTCCAGCGCGCGCGCCACGCGCTCGACGAACGCCTTGGTGTTGACGAACACCATCGTGCGTGCGCCTTCGCTGCGCGACAGCAGGCCGATCAGCAGCGGGATCTTCTCTTCATCGGCCGGGTAGTACAGCTTCTGCCGCACCTTGGCCGCAGTGATGAACTCGGTCTCGACGACGAGCTTCTCCGGCTCGTTCATGTGCTCGTAGGCCAGCTCCAGCACGCGGTGCGACAGCGTGGCCGAGAACAGCAGCGTCTGCCGGGTGGTGCGCTCGGGCATGCGGCGCAGCAGGAAGCGGATGTCCTTGATGAAGCCCAGGTCGAACATGCGGTCGGCTTCGTCCAGCACGCACATCTCGCAGGCGTGCAGGCTGACCACCTTGTGCTGTTTGACGTAGTCGATCAGGCGGCCCGGCGTGGCGATGATGACGTCCACGCCCTGCTGCAGGATCTCGCGCTGCTTGTCGTAGTCCACGCCGCCGTACACCAGCGCGAAGCGCAGGCCGAGGTCGGCGCCGAACTTCACCGCATCCTTGTGGATCTGGATGGCCAGTTCGCGGGTGGGCGCCAGGATCAGCGCACGCGGGTCCTCGGGCTTGCGCTCGGCCAGCGCCGGGCGCGTCAGCAGGCGGTTCATCACCGCCACCAGGAACGCCAGCGTCTTGCCGGTACCGGTCTGCGCCTGGCCGGCGACGTCGCCGCCCGCCAGCGCGACCGGCAGCGTCATCGCCTGGATCGGCGTGCAACGGGAGAAACCTGCGCCTTCGAGACCGGCGAGCAGCGCCGGATGCAGGTCGAACGAAGAGAAAGTGATATCGGTTAACGGTTTGTCGCTCATGCCTTCTTCTTTGCGTCGCTGTGTTCCGCGCGCGTCTCGTATGAATGCGGTGGGTGTGCTTGCAACGGCCTGACCGGCGTCGCACACTGCGCCCCCTGTGCCGGGTTGCGCGACCACCTGGGAAACCTTGAAAAGGTCGCGGAACGCCCCAGTTTACCCCAATAGTGGTGGCCGTCCCGGCCCGAACCCGTCCGCGCCCGCCCGCGGACCCCGCAGGAGATCCCCGTGAGCGACAAAGTGACCCACGTCGGCGATGCCGATTTCGATGCTGCCGTGCTGCAGTCCGGCGAGCCGGTGCTGGTGGACTTCTGGGCCGAGTGGTGCGGCCCGTGCAAGATGATTTCGCCGGTCCTGGACGAGCTGGCCGAGACCTACGGCGGCAAGCTGAAGGTCGCCAAGGTCAACGTGGACGAGAACCGCGCCACCGCCATCAAGTACCACGTCCGCTCCATCCCGATGCTGCTGCTGTTCAAGGATGGCCAGATCCAGGCCACCCAGATCGGCGCCGTCGGCAAGGGCCAGCTGACCCAGATGATCGACAAGGCCCTGGGGACCCAAGCCGCCTGATGCCCCGCCAGGCCCCCGCCCGCGCGGGGGCCCAGGCTGAATCCGCTTGAACCCGTCGCCCCCGCACGGCTTGCCGCCCTTTCGGGCCGGTGGTAGTGTCGAACCCGAAATCCGGCGCAGGGGATGCGCCGCACCCATCTGATCTGACCACCCACTCTTCACTTCACCCCGCCGCCGCAACGCCGGCGCTCGCCACCTAGCGAGGAATCGCACCTTGTCCGACAGCAGCAACGAAACCGGCGCTCCCGCCGAGAAGCGCGTGCGCAAAGCCCGTGCCCCGAAAGCCCCGTCCGCCGATGGCGCCCCGGCGTCCGCCGAGCGCGCACCCGATCCGGCGCCGCAGCTTCCGCTGCCGCCCGTCGCGACCGAACGCCCCCCTGCACCCGCACCCGCACCATCCCACGACGGCGGCGGCGACGCCCAGGCTCCGCAGGCCCAGGGCGGCGGCCAGTCGCAGGAAAGCGGCGAGGCGCGCGACGGCAACCGCTTCAATAACGGCAACAACAACAACCGCCGCGACCGCTTCCGCAACCGCCGCGAGCGCAACCGCGATCGCCCGGGCAACGACGGCATGCCGCAGGACGCCAACGGCGGTGGCAATGAAGTCTTCGTTCCGCGCATGATGCCGAACGTGCCCGAAGGCTTCCCGCAGTATTCGCTGGGCGACCTCAAGCGGATGCCGGCGCCCAAGCTGCTGGACATCGCCGAGCAACTGAACATCCAGGAAGGCGTCGCCCGCGCCCGCAAGCAGGACGTGATCTTCGCCCTGCTGAAGGTGCTGACCCGCCACGGTGAAGGCGTGGCCGCCGATGGCGTGCTGGAAATCCTGCCGGACGGCTTCGGCTTCCTGCGCGCGGCCGAGGCCAGCTACCTGGCCGGCCCGGACGACGTCTACATCAGCCCCAGCCAGATCCGCCGCTTCAACCTGCGCACCGGCGACCACCTGGCCGGCCGCATCCGCTGGCCGAAGGACGGCGAGCGCTACTTCGCCCTGTCGACCATCGACACGATCAATGGCGAGCCGCTGGAAGCGTCGAAGAACAAGGTGCTGTTCGAGAACCTGACGCCGTTGTTCCCGCGCCGCCGCTTCACCCTGGAGCGCGGCAACGGTTCGTCGGAAGACATCGCCGGCCGCATCCTCGACCTGATGGCGCCGCAGGGCAAGGGCCAGCGCGCGCTGATCGTGTCGCCGCCCAAGGCCGGCAAGACGATCATGATGCAGCAGATCGCCACCGCCATCACCACCAACCACCCGGACGTGCACCTGATCGTGCTGCTGGTGGACGAGCGTCCGGAAGAAGTCACCGAGATGCAGCGCACCGTGCGCGGCGAAGTGGTGTCGTCGACCTTCGACGAACCGGCCGCCCGCCACGTGCAGGTCGCCGAGATGGTGATCGAGCGCGCCAAGCGCCTGGTCGAGCACAAGAAGGACGTGGTGATCATGCTGGACTCGATCACCCGCCTGGCCCGTGCCTACAACAACGTCGTGCCCAGCTCCGGCAAGGTGCTGACCGGCGGCGTGGACGCCAACGCCCTGCACCGCCCGAAGCGTTTCTTCGGCGCGGCGCGCAATGTGGAAGAAGGCGGTTCGCTGACCATCATCGCCACCGCGCTGGTCGAAACCGGCAGCAAGATGGACGAGGTGATCTACGAAGAGTTCAAGGGCACCGGCAACAGCGAAGTGCACCTGAACCGTCGCATCACCGAGAAGCGCGTCTATCCGGCCATCGACATCAACCGCTCGGGCACGCGCCGCGAGGACCTGCTGATCGAGCCGGAGCTGCTGCAGAAGATCTGGATCCTGCGCAAGCTGCTGCACCCGATGGACGAGATCGCGGCGATGGAATTCCTGCTGGACAAGATGAAGAACACCAAGTCCAACGACGAGTTCTTCAGCTCGATGAAGCGCTGATCCGGCGACGGAGAGGCGAAAGAAAACGCCCCGCGATGCGGGGCGTTTTCGTTTTCTGGACCGCACCGACCGCGGTTACGAGCCGCTGTCGAGGGGCGTCAGCAAACGCAAACCATCCTTGCCAAGTTGGCGTGGCTGGCCTGCCGCCATCGCCTCGGGCGATGTCTCGGCGAGGTCCGGATCCACCCAGCCAGCCTTTTCCTTGGGGCCGGGGATGTAGCCGATCCAGCGGCCATAGCTTGGCCGCTGCGTTCCCATGTTGAAGTCCACCGGAACGCGCACCGACCAGAATTCCGCGTCCACGTCGTCACCGCGCGTGGGGGGCGCGAACTGCCACTTCCTGGCGGCGGCAATCGATGCCTGTGCGAACATCTCGCGGAGTTTGACCATCATGTTTTCGGTGGTGACGACGCGCAGGTTCACTTGCTCGGCCACTACGTCCTGCACATTCCCGTCGCGCCCGACCTTGACGATCAGGTACACGGTCCCCTGCGCGCCGCCTTGCGCCGCCGCTCGCGGGTAGCGCGGTGGATCCATCTTCCGACTGGCGACCTCGTAGCCCTCTTCCGTGGACTGAGGGTAGAAGCTTGTCGCCTGTATCCGCATGAGGAAGTTGTCGTCGTCCAGCTTCTTCGCCACCAGCAGCAGACTCATGTTGTTCCGCAGGCTGACCGGCTTGCCATCCACCTTGGGCGGCTCGAACGTCCAGCCGTCCAGGTTACGGCGCACGAACGTTTCGACGCCTGCGGGCAGCTTGTCCGGGTCCTTGAGCGTGTAATCGGCGATCTCGCCTCGTTCGTCCACCGTGATCTCGCCGTGCACCAGCAGGCTGGCTTCAAGCTGCTTGCGGACCGCGCCGGCGCCCTGCGCCTGCGCCAACGCCGAGAACACCATCAATCCCATTGCCATCCACGTGCGCATCATCGTTTTTCTCCTTTCGTCTTTTCGGACATTCCGTTCTTCACACAACCCACTACGTAGGTCACGCCCCATCCAGCGGCGTCAGCAACTTCGGGCCACGATGGCCACCCGCCAGACGGATGCCGCCCTCGGCCAGCGCATCGGGCGAGAAGCCGGGGGCGTCTTCGTCGGGCGCCCAGTCGGGTCGCGTCCGCGGGCCGGGCACATAGACCTGCCACTCGCCGTAGGGCAGCAGGCCGGTGAAGTTGAAATCGACCGGCACGCGGACGATCCAGTGCGGCTGCGATGCCTGCTCGCCCGCGGTCGGCGGCGCGAACGTCCAACCGCGCGCCGCAGCCATCGCGGCACGGGCCAGGCGGTCGCGGTGACGGTTCATCTGCGGCTCGCTGGCCACGAAGCGCAGGTTGACCTGTTCGGTGGAGACGTCGCCGACGGTGCCGTCGCGCGCGACCTTGACCAGTAGGTACACCGTGCCCTGCACGCCCTCCTCCGCGGCGCTGGTCGGATACCCCGGCGGCTTCATCTGGCGGGCCGCGATGCGCTCGGCTTCCGGCAGGACCGTGTCGTCGCTGAAGTCGGCGCCTCGGATGGAGACGGACATCTGACCGCCACCGATCGTCTTGCCGACCAGCAGTGCACTCACCCGGGTCAGCGCGCGATGCGGCACGCCGTCGACCACGACGGGCTCGAAGCGCCAGCCCGCGATGTTCTGGCCGACGAACGCGGCGATACCCTTCGGCAGTTTCTCCGGCGTATCCAGATCGACCGCCTCGACGCTGCCGTCCGTGGCGATGGTGATCGCTCCGGTCACCCGCATGCTGGCTTCCACCTGCTTGCGCACGCCGCCCGGCCCCTGTGCCGATACTGCCGGCGCCCAGGCCAGCATCACCGCCAGCCAGCACAGCATCCACGCAGCGCGTTGCTTCATGTGTCCTCCTCGATCCCTGGAAGAGGGCCGCTCCGGCCCGGTCGCCCGCATACTATCGCCACGAGGTGATGCATGCACGGTAGTGGTCTGGAGTTGGCGCTGGTGTTCCTGCTGGCCGCGGTGATCGCGGTGCCGGTGTTCAAGCGCTTCGGCTTGGGCGCGGTGCTGGCCTATCTGGTGGCCGGCGTGGTGCTGGGGCCGGACGGGCTGGCGCTGGTGCGGGATGCGGACCGCATCCTCAACGCCGCCGAGATCGGCGTGGTGATGATGCTGTTCGTCATCGGCCTGGAACTGTCGCCGTCGCGGCTGCGGGTGATGCGCAAGCCGGTGTTCGGCGCGGGCGGGTTGCAGGTGCTGTTGAGTGCGCTGCTGCTGGGCGGCCTGGCGATGGCGTTCGAACACCACTGGAAGACGGCGCTGGTGATCGGCCTGGGCCTGGCGTTGTCGTCCACCGCGGTCAGCCTGCAGTTGCTGTCCGAGCGCAAGGAACTGACCAGCGAGCACGGCCGCCTCGGCTTCGCGATCCTGCTGTTCCAGGACCTGGTGGCGATCCCGCTGCTGGCCGCCATTCCGCTGCTCGGTGGCGCCAAGAACGAGACGCTCACCTGGACGATGGTGTTCCATGCCGTCGGTGCGATCACCGTGGTGATCCTGGGCGGCCGGCTGGTGCTGCGGCACCTGTTCCGCGTCGTCGCGCGCACGCGCATGCCGGAGGTGTTCACCGCCACCGCGCTGCTGGTGGTGCTGGGCATCGCCTGGTTCATGCAGTTGGCCGGCCTGAGTGCGGGCCTGGGCGCGTTCCTCGCCGGCGTGCTGCTGTCGGATTCGGAATTCCGCCACGAACTGGAATCGCAGATCGACCCGTTCAAGGGCCTGGCACTTGGCCTGTTCTTCATCGCCGTCGGCATGGACATCGACCTGGATGCGGTGGCGGCGCAACCCGAGCTGATCGCGGCCGGCGTGCTGACCCTGCTGACGGTGAAGTTCGCGCTGCTGTTCGGCGTGGGACGCTGGCCGGGCCGGCTGGATCCGCGCGGTGCGCTGATGCTGGCGGGCACGTTGTGGCTGGGCGGCGAGTTCGCGTTCGTGGTCTTCAGCGAAGCAGCGCGGGTGCAACTCATGGGGGTCGAGTTGCGCAACCAGCTGACCGCCATCGTCGGCCTGTCGATGGCGCTGACGCCGCTGCTGCTGCTCGGCCTGCATCACGTGCTGGCCGGGGTGAAGCGTCCGACCGCCTCGACGCGCCAGTACGACGAGATCCCGGACGAACAGCCGCAGGTGCTGATCGCGGGCATGGGCCGGTTCGGCCAGATCGTCGCGCGCCTGCTGACCGCGCAGCGCATTCCGTTCGTCGCGCTGGAGCACAGCCCGGACACCGTCGACACGCTGCGGCGGTTCGGCAACATCCGGCTGTACTACGGCGACCCGACGCGACCGGACCTGCTGAGGGCGGCCGGCGCGCAGCACGTGAAGGTGTTCGTCATCGCGATGGACGAGCCGGACACCAACATCAAGGCGACGCGTCTGATCCGCCGCATGTATCCGGAGGCGCGCGTGCTGGCGCGTGCGCGCAACCGCCAGCATGCGTGGCGGTTGATGGATCTCAGCGCGGAGGCCTATCGCGAGACGCTGGGATCCAGCCTGGAGATGGCCCAGCAGGTGCTGGTGGAGCTGGGCCTGCCGCCGGAAACAGCCGCCGAGCACACCCGCCGTTTCCGCCAGCACGACGAGAAGCTGTTGCGGGCGCAGTACCTGGTCTACGACGACGACGGGGCGGTGATCCAGACCGCGCGCGATGCGGTCGGCGATCTGGAGAAGTTGCTGGAAGCCGACGCGACCGGCGAGGACTTGCCGCCCGCGCGCTAGCCGCGGTCGCGCAGGAAGCGCGCCATCGACGCGCCCGCGCCCGGCGTGGCCGGCACGAACTCGGCCGCGACGTCGATGAAGCCGCGCATCACCGCGATCTCGCGCGGCGTGCGGTTCAAGGTATCGCGCAGTTCCGGATCGGCGCCGGCCCGCAGCAGGCGGCTGACCACGCGCAGCAGGCCATGCAGTGCCGCCAGGTGCAACGGCCCGAAGCCGCGCGGATCCTGCACGTCCAGCGATACGTCTTCATCGAGCAGGCGCTCCAGGCCGGCCAGCACGACCTCCTCGTCGCAGGCGGTGCCGGGTTCTGCACGCGCGCCCAACAGCAGCAGCAGCGGCGTCACCGCGCCGGCGGCGACCTGTTCGGATTCCGCGCCGGACAGCAGCAGCGTGTCCAGCAGCGCTAGCAGCCGCGGCTTCTCGCGCGCGGTGAAGCCGTAGAGCGCCGCGCAGTGCAGCGGCGTGAGCCCCTGCGCATCGCCGGCCTGCACGTTGGCGCCGGCGGTGATCAGGCGGGCGGCGATTTCCGGCAGGCCGAGCGCCGCCGCCAGCATCAGCACGGTGACGCCACCGGGCAGGCGATGTTCGATGTCGGCACCGGCCGCCAGCAGCGCACCGACGATCTCGACCTGGCGCATGCTCACCGCCGCCGACAGCGGAGTTGCGCCGGTGTTGGCGGCCCGCTGCGGATCGGCACCACGCGCCAGCAGCAGTTCGACGGTCGTGGCGGCACCGCCGCCGGCCGCGCGCAGCAGCGCCGTGCAGCCCTGCGCGTCCGGGGAATCGACATCGAAACCTAGGTCGAGCAACCGGCGCACGGCATCGCGGTCGCCAGCCATCGCGGCCGCCGGCAGGTCGGCCGGGCGCAGCGCGCGCCGTGGCAGCGACCAGACGCGCCAGTCGAGCCAGTCGGCCAGGTCGCGACGACCGCACGCCAGCGCGACGCCCAGCGGCGTCTGGCCGTCGGCGGCGCGCGCATCCGGCGAGGCGCCCTTCGCGATCAACTGCTTCAGCGCGGCCTCGCGGCCGAGCACGGCCGCCAGGTGCAGCGCCGTCATGCCATGGCTGTCGCGCGCCTCGCGATCCACGCCGAGGTCGAGCAGGCGGTCGAGCAGACGTTGCCATCCCAGCCGTACCGCCAGCGACAGCGCCGGATCGCCCTGCGTAGAAGGCGCGAACGGATCGGCGCCGCGTTCCAGCAGGTCCAGCGCACAGGATTCCAACGTCCGCGCCGCCTGGTCGTCCGCCGCGCAGGCCGCCATGAAGCGGGCCAGTCCGCCCGCGCCCGCCGGCGAGGCGCCGCGTGCCAGCAGCGTGGCCAGCGCCGGTTGCCCGGCCGGTCCCTGTGCGAGCAGGGCGAACAGCACCGTGTCGCCCTGCGCATCGCGGCTGTCCGGGTCGGCGCCCTGGCGCAACAGCCATGCCAGCGGTGCCGGCCGGTGCATTTCCCTGTCGTGCAGCAGCGCGCCGAGTTCCTCGCGCGAGCTCAGTCGCGCCAGGGCATCCAGGCCATCGAACTGCCCGCTCGCCAGACCTTCGCGCAGCAACGCGGCAGGGGCACGGTCGGCCGGTGTTTCGTCTTCGGCGGTCGCCACCGCGGTCGGCAGCGCGTAGCCCGGGTCCAGTGCGGAGACCAACGCCCAGCGTCCGGCTTCGGCGGCGACATCGACCGCGCGACGGCCCTGCGTGTCGGCCGACGCGGGATCCACGCCCCACTCCAGCAGGCGGCGCACGACGACAGGCGAGGCCTGTTCGGCCGTGCAGGCCAGCATCAGCGCGTTGCGGCGGTCGCTGTCCACGGCATGGCGGTCGGCGCCTGCGTCGGCCAGCTTTTCCAGCACCGCCAGGCGCGCACCGCGCGCGGCATCCAGCCACGGCGTGCGCTGCTGGCCGTCGCGGGCGTGCACGTCGGCGCCGGCGGCCAACAGCGTGGTGGCGATGTCGGCATGGCCGGCGAATGCAGCCTCATGCAGGGCGCTGCGGCGCTGCGCATCGCGCGCATCCACCTTGGCCTTGTGCTTGAGCAGCAACTGGACGCCGGCGGGGTCGTCTTCTTCGGTGGAGGCCGCCGCCAGCAGCACCGGTTGCCCGCCCTGCGGATCGGGCCGCGCACCGCGCTCGAGCAGGAACTTCGCCAGTCGCCAGTTGCCGGCCACACAGGCCACGCCCAGCGGGGTGAGGCCGTCGTGGTTCAGCGCATCCAGTTCCGCCGCGGCGTCGCGCAGCAGGGCGACCACGCCGGGATCGGAGCTGCGGGCAGCATGGTGCAGCGGCGTGTTGCCCTCGGCATCGGCGATGCGCGGGTCGGCACCGTTGGCCAGCAGCGTGGTGACGGCGTCGGGCCGGCCATGCCAGCTGTCGCGCGTGGCCGCGAGCAGCGGGGTGACGCCGGCATGCGCATGGTTGAGGTCGACGCCGTGCGCGATCAGCGTGCGCAGCAGGCGCAGGTCGGGCAGCACCGCCGCCAGTGCGCCGAGGCTGCGCTGGTCGCGCGCGCTTTCGGCCGGCAGCGCATACGGGTCCGCGCCGGCTTCGATCAGTTCCAGCGCGCGGTCCACGCGACCGGAACGGGCGGCATCGAACAGGGCCTGTTCCAGATCGAACCCCTCGACGACCGCCTCACTGGCGGGCACTGCGAAGGCGTCGTCCTCGCGGTGGTCCGGCATCTCGACCACCGGCAGCACGCCCGCACCGTCGAGGCGCTGCACGCCCCAGTGCAGCACGGGCAGCAGCAGCGCATAGGCTACCGCCGTGCCGGCACGCGCCGCCTCGGGCAGCAGGCCGGGCCAGGCCAGGCAGAGTCCGCCGCCGACCGCGAGCGCCAGCAGGCTCGCCACGGCGAGGCCGCGCCAGGCATGGAAGTCGCGTTCGACCAGGCCACGCCAGTGTGCGGACAGTGCGCCGCCATCGCGTTCCAGCCCGTGCCACAGCGGCCAGGTCCGCCACAGCCCCACGATCACCGCACCGACCACCGCACTGACGCCCAGTGCCGCCGGCAGGCTGCCGCTGTCGCGCAACGAGGCCAGCGGCCAGGCCAGCAGCGCGGCGCTGCCGGCAAACGCGACCGCCCAGGCCAGCAGCAAGGCGGGCAGGTCTTCGCGCCACGCACGGGCGGGCGCCAGCACCCGCGTGCCGCGCAACCACGACACGCCCAGCGCGACCGCCGGTTGCGCCAGGCAGGCGGCGAGCGCCGCGAGCACGCCGCCGACCCAGCCGCCACCGGCAGCCAGCAGCATGCCGGCCAGGACGGCGGCGACGGCGATCGGGCGGGTCTGCAGGCGCGACTCAGGCATCGGGACGGACGCGGGGATCGAGCGGCGGCGGGAACTGCACATGGAAGCCGCGTGCCGCGAGGTTTTCGCGGACGACGGCGGCATCCTCGCGCGCCAGCTTGCGGTCGGGCGTCAGGGCCACTTCCAGCACGAACGACAACTCGCCCAACTGGCTGCGCAGCGGCTCCGGCACGAGGGTGAAATCATCGCGCTTCGCCAGGTAGACGAACGTGTCGGCCTTGCGCTGGCTCTTGTAGACGTAGGCTTGCATCCGCGCGTGTCGCGCCCCGCGTGTGGACAAGCGGGGATTGTGCGGGAAATGCGATAGGCGCGAAACCCGCACGCGTTCACGCCGGTGCATGACCATCGGCGGCCGGAACCGCGCGACGGGACTGGTAATCTTGGGCTCTTCACCTCGCACTAACGGATGCCCGATGCGCCCCGCCCTGCTCGCCTTGTTGCTGCCGCTCGCCCTCGCCGCCCCGGCGCACGCCCAGACGTCCGCGCCGCTGACGATCGAACAGGCCATGGCGGAACCGGACTGGATCGGGCCGCCGGTCGAACGCGCCTGGTGGACGTGGGACGGCAGGCAGGTGCAGTACGAACTCAAGCGCGATGCCAGCCAGGTGCGCGACACGTTCGAGCAATCGCTCGATGGCGGCGCCGCACGCCGCGTCGGCGATGACCAGCGCGCAGGACTGGATGCGGCCGGCCGGGTCTACGACGCCACCCGCCAGCGCATGCTGCTGACGCGCAACGGCGACCTGTTCGTACGCGACCTGCGCAACGGCGCGCTGACCCAGGTCACCCGCACCAACGAGGCCGAACAGCAGGCGCGCTTCGCCCGTGACGGCGCGGTGCTCTGGCGCACCGGGACACGCTGGTACCGCTGGACCGCCGGCAGCGGCACGTCGACGGTGGCCGAGCTCAAGGCCGAACGCGATCCGCTGGCCCCGCCGAAGGCCGACGCGCTGCGCGAGCAGCAGCTGCGCACCCTGCGCACGCTGGCCGACGACCGCGCCCAGCGCGAGGCCGCGCAGAAGCAGGCGGACGCCTGGCGCAAGGCCGACCCCACCCGCGCACCGACGCCGATCTACCTGGGCACCGAGGTCGAGATCGAATCCAGTTCGCTGTCGCCGAACGGCCGCTGGCTGCTGGTGGTGACGCGCAAGAAGGGCGCCGATGCCGGACAGGGCGGCAAGATGCCGCTGTACGTCACCGAATCCGGCTACGAGGAATTCCAGGACGTCCGCACCCGGGTGGGCCGCAATGCGCCGTTGCCGCACGCCCTGTGGCGCGTGGACCTGGCCGACGGCAGCGTCAAGCCGCTCGCGTTCGACCCGCTGCCCGGCATCGACCGGGACCCGCTCGCATCGCTGCGCAAGGCCGCCGGCAAGGAGCCGCTGAAGGGCAACCGCGACGTGCGTGTGGAAGGCGGTCGCGACGGCGACGCGGTGGCGTGGACGAACGATGGCAACCAGGTCGCCGTGCAGGTCCACGCCGTGGACAACAAGGATCGCTGGATCGCCACCGTCGACCTGCCAGGCGCCAGGCTGCAGCCACGCCATCGCCTGACCGATGAGGCGTGGATCAACTGGAGCTTCAACGAGTTCGGCTGGCTGCCGGACAACCGGACGCTGTGGCTGCTATCCGAAGAATCAGGCTATTCGCACCTGTACACCGCCAGCGGCACGGAGAAGTTCCGCGCCCGCACGACCGGCAAGTGGGAGGTTTCCGAACCGGAAATCGCGCCTGACGGCAACGGCTTCCTGTTCCTGTGCAACCGCGACTGGCCGGGCGACTACGAAGTCTGCAGGCTGGACCTTGCGGCCAACCAAGTCAGCGAGGTCACGGCTCTGGACGGTGTCGAGGGCTTCAGCGCGTCGCCCGATGGTCGCCAGTTGCTGGTCCGCCATTCGCGCAGCTACACGCCCGCCCAGCTGTCGGTCGTCGGCATGGACGGCGGCCAGGCCAGGCCACTGACCGACACCCGCACGGCCGCGTTCAAGGCGCGCGAGTGGATCGAACCGCAGTACGTGCAGGTGCCGTCGAAGCACGGCGCCGGCGTGGTGTGGGGCAAGTACTACGGCCCGAAGACGATGGAACCGGGCAAGCGCTATCCCATCGTGATGTTCGTGCACGGCGCGGGTTACCTGCAGAACGTCACCGCGCGCTATCCCAACTACTTCCGCGAGCAGATGTTCCACCACCTGCTGGTGGAGCGCGGCTACATCGTGCTCGACCTGGACTACCGCGCCAGCGAGGGTTACGGCCGCGACTGGCGCACCGCGATCTACCGCAACATGGGCCATCCCGAACTTGAGGATTACCTGGACGGCCTGGACTGGCTGGTCGAGCAGAAGCAGGGCGACCGCGACCGCGCCGGCATCTACGGCGGCAGCTACGGCGGCTTCATGACGTTCATGGCGCTGTTCCGCGAACCCGGCACGTTCAAGGCCGGCGCCGCGTTGCGTCCGGTGGTGGACTGGACCCAGTACAACCACGAGTACACCAGCAACATCCTCAACACGCCGGAGCTGGACCCGGAGGCCTACCGCACCTCGTCGCCGATCGAGTACGCCGCCGACCTGCAGGACCACCTGCTCATCGCCCACGGCATGATCGACGACAACGTGTTCTTCAAGGATTCGGTGGTGCTGACGCAGAAGCTGATCGAACTGCGCAAGGACAACTGGGAACTGGCGGCGTATCCGCTGGAGCGCCATGGCTTCACCCGCTCTGACTCGTGGCTGGACGAGTACAAGCGCGTGCTGAAGCTGTTCGAGCAGAACCTGAAGTAAGCAGTGATGTCCACGCCGGCCACCGCCGCGCCGTCGGCCTTCGTCACCGTCACGGCGAAGGTGTCGATCGCGCTGGGCGTCCTCGCCACGCTGTACGCCGTGCTGCAGGTGATCGCGGCGCTGGTCCTGCTCGAGCAGGTGGATACCGGCGCGGTGCTGGGCTTCCTGGCCACCCAGCCGATCCCCGCGCCCGCGCTGTGGGTGCTTACCCACCTGACGACGATCGCGGTCGGCGTCCTCGTGGTCAGCCTCGCGTTCCTGGCGGTGTCGGTCGGGCTGCTGCGCCGGCGGGCGTGGGGCTGGTGGGGCTTCGTGCTGTTCATGGTGCTGGGCGCGGCGGTCAACTTCGCCGGCATCGCGGTGATCGACGCGACGTTCTCCTGGGTACAGGCGCTGCCAGGACAGCCAGGGCTCGCGCAACTGCAGCAGGAACTCGCGGCGCTGCACACGCTGATGTTGGCCACCCTGTGGGTGAGCGCGCTGGTGTTCGCTGCGCTGCACGGACTGGTGGTCTGGCAACTGTGCAGGCCGGGCGTGCGGGCGGAATTCGGGCTGCTCCGGACGCCCCGGTAGAATGCGCGGCATGAACGACATCACGCCCGTCCGCGATTATCTGACCGACCTGCAGGACCGCATCTGCGCCGCCATCGAAGCCGCCGATGGCGGCGCGCGCTTCCGCGAGGATGCCTGGGCGCGTCCGCTCGGCGATCCCTCGCCGATCCGCGGCGGTGGCCGCACGCGCGTGCTGCGCGACGGCGCCGTATTCGAGCAGGCCGGCATCGGATTTTCCGACGTATCCGGCGACCGGCTGCCGCCGTCCGCCTCCGCCCATCGCCCGGAACTTGCCGGCGCCTCGTGGCGTGCGGTGGGCGTGTCGCTCGTTTTCCATCCGCGCAATCCGCACCTGCCCACCACGCACGCCAACGTGCGCCACTTCCGCGCCGAGCGCGAGGGTGAGACCGTGGCGTGGTGGTTCGGCGGCGGCTTTGACCTGACGCCGTTCTATCCGGTCGACGAAGACGTGCATCACTGGCATCAGACCGCACGCGACCTGTGCGAGCCCTTCGGTGGGCAGGCGCGTTACGACGCGCACAAGCGCTGGTGCGATGAGTACTTCTTCCTCAAGCACCGCAACGAGACCCGCGGCGTGGGCGGGCTGTTCTTCGACGACCTGAGCGAGGATATGGAGCGCGACTTCGGTTATCTGCGCGCCGTCGGCGACGGCTTCCTCGATGCCTACCTTCCCATCGTCGCGCGCCGCAAGGACACCCCGTACGGCGAGCGTGAGCGGCAGTTCCAGCTCTACCGTCGCGGCCGCTACGTCGAATTCAACCTGGTCTACGACCGCGGAACGCTGTTCGGCCTGCAGAGCGGTGGCCGCGCCGAGTCCATCCTGATGAGCCTGCCGCCGCTGGTGCGCTGGGAGTACGGCTACGCACCGGAGGACGGCAGCGATGAGCAGCGGCTGGCGGACTACCTGCACCCGCGCGACTGGCTAGCCGAACGGGCCTGAGCTTGTTTTTGTGGGAGCGACGTAAGTCGCGAAGGTTTGCCTTGATCGCGATCGCGACTTACGTCGCTCCCACACCGGGGATCTCCGGCTTCCGGCCCACCACCGTGATATGGCCGTTGTTCTCCAGCACGGCCAGGCGTATGTCGGCCATGTCCAGGCAGCCCGCCTCGCGCATGGCTTTCTCGAAATCCTCGCGGCTGATCAGCTCGCGGCGCAGCACGTCGCGATAGACCTGCCCGTCGCGCGCCAGCAGGACCGGCGCGCCTTCCACCCAGCGTTCCACCTTCGGCGAGCGTGCCGATACCAGGCCGACGGTCCAGTTCAACGCGATCAGCGTGGCCGCGAGCAGCAGGCCACCGCCCACCGAGGTGTCGGCGCCGAGCAGCGCGTTCTGCACGGCGTTGCCGAGCAGCACCACCAGCAGCATGTCGAAGGGGGTGAACTGCCCCATCGTGCGCTTGCCCGTCATCCGGATCATCGCCAGCAGGATGAAGTACACCGCGCAGGCCCGCAGCACGAAGGCCCACCACGGCATGGCCAGCTGGAACATCTCGGCGAACGTCGCACTCATGGCTCACCCCGGTCAGGACTGCGCGCACGGTAGCGCACACGGGGTATGGCACACGACAGGCAATAAAAAGCCCCGCAGACCAGGGGGAGGTCGGCGGGGCCAGGGGAGCGGGACCTGGGGAGGGGTCGTCGCTCCGGGGGAGATCGCTCCAGGGGATGGGAGAGATCAGTGACAGACGTTGCATCTGTCACGGGCTATATGACCACTCCGCACATGGATAGTTCGTGAAGATTCCGGTTAAAAAACCGTAAGATTCAGGGGCAATTCATTTTATTGAACTCGTCGGTATACAAATATACCTGACAGGATTTTCCCGAACGTTTCGCAAGCGATTGTTCCGGAAGGGAAACCGTTTTCAGCCCCGCTCAGTGGGCCTCTTCCCAGTTGTCCCCGACCCCGCTGTCGACCACCAGCGGAACGCTGAGTTGTGCCGCCGCCGCCATCCGCGCGGTCGCTTCCTCCAGCAGGGTCGGCACGAAGTCGGCCTCGGCCTCGAACACCAGTTCGTCGTGCACCTGCAGGATCATCAGCGCGCGTTCGCGGTGCGCCGACAGCCATGCGTCCACGCCGATCATCGCGCGCTTGATGATGTCCGCCGCCGTGCCCTGCATGGGGGCATTGATCGCCGCGCGTTCGGCGCCCGCGCGCTGGCCCTGCGTACCCTTGTTGATGTACTCCAGGTACAGGCGGCGGCCGAACACGGTCTCGACGTAGCCCAGCTCGCGCGCCTGCTGGCGGGTACGCTCCATGTAGTCGCGCACGCCGGGATAACGGCTGAAGTAGAGCGCGATGTAGTCCTGCGCCTCGCCGCGCGCGATGCCCAGCTGCCGGGCCAGGCCGAATGCGCTCATGCCATACATGAGGCCGAAGTTGATCGCCTTGGCGGCGCGGCGCTCGTTGCCGGTGACGTCTTCCAGCTTGCGGCCGAACACTTCCGCCGCCGTGGCCTTGTGGATGTCGGCGCCGGACTCGAACGCGCGCACCAGCCCGGGATCCTGCGACAGGTGCGCCATGATCCGCAGCTCGATCTGCGAGTAGTCGCAGGCCACCAGCTTGCGGCCCGGCGGCGCGACGAAGGCCTTGCGGATGCGCCGCCCGTCGTCGGTGCGGATCGGGATGTTCTGCAGGTTCGGGTCGGTGGAGGAAAGCCGTCCGGTCGCGGCGCCGGCCTGGTGGTAGCTGGTGTGCACGCGGCCGGTGTCGGGATTGACCATCTCCGGCAGCTTGTCGGTGTAGGTGCTGCGCAGCTTGGCCAGCCCGCGGTACTCCAGGATCACCCGCGGCAGCTCGTGCTGGTCGGCGATGGCTTCCAGCGCTTCTTCGTTGGTGCTGGGCTGGCCGGTGGGCGTCTTCACCAGGGCCGGCAGTTTCAGTTCGTCGAACAGCAGCGCCTGCAGCTGCTTGGGCGAATCGAGATTGAAGGTGCGGCCCGCCAGCTCGGTCGCCTTCTGTTGCGCAGCCAGCATGCGTTTGGACAGGTCGGCGCTCTGCCGGCGCAGTTCGTCGCCGTCGATCATCACGCCGTTGGCCTCGATGCGGGCCAGCACGGGCACCAGCGGCATCTCGATGTCGCGATAGACGCTTTCCAGGCCGGGCTCGGCCGCCAGCTTCGGCGCCAGCGCGTGATGCAGGCGCAGCGTGATGTCGGCGTCTTCGGCGGCGTAGCGGGTGGCATCATCCACGGCGACCTGCGAGAACAGGATCTGCTTGGCACCCTTGCCGGCGACGTCTTCGTACTTGACGGTGTCGTAACCAAGGAATCGCTTCGCCAGACTGTCCATGTCGTGGCGGTTGCTGCCGGCATTCAACACGAAGCTCTCGAGCATCGTGTCGTCGGCATAACCCTGCACGTCCACGCCATGGCGACGCAGGACGTGCAGATCGTATTTGCCATGCTGGCCCAGCTTGCGCCTGCCGGCATCGCCGAGCACCGGCGCCAGCGCGGCAAGGACCATCGCGCGGTCCAGCTGCGGCGGCGCGCCGGGATAGTCGTGCCCCACGGGTACGTAGACCGCCTTGCCGGGTTCCGTGGCGAAGCTCAGGCCCACCAGGTTGGCACGCATGGGATCGAGGCTGTCGGTCTCGGTGTCGAAGGCGAATTCGGCCGCCTGCTGCAACTTCGCAACCAGTGCATCAAGCTGCGCCGGCTCGGTGACGGCGGCGTACTCGCCGGCCACGCCCAACGCCGGATCGACGACAGCGTCGTCCACCGCGGCCGTGGCGACCCGGCCGGTGCCGCGTGCACGGCCGGGCTCCTTCTCGGCGACGGATGAAGCGTCGATCGCACCGCCTTCCAGTTCCTTCAATGCCTGCTTGAAGCCGTAGCGCGCGTAAAGCTCGCGCAGCTGATCGACATGGCGTTCGCGAAGGCGCAGGTCGGAAGGTGCATGGTCGAGCGCCACGTCGGTCTTGATCGTCGTCAGTTCACGGTTCAGCGGCAAACGCGGTAACGCGCCGCGCAGACTTTCGCCGATCTTGCCGCTGATCTTGTCTGCGTTGGCGATGACGCCGTCAAGCGTGTCGAATTCGGTCAGCCACTTGGCTGCCGTCTTGGGTCCGCACTTGGGCACGCCGGGGATGTTGTCCACCGTATCGCCCATCAATGCGAGGTAATCGACGATCTGGTCGGCACGCACGCCGAACTTCTCGATCACCGCCGCATCAGAATCCAGCCTGCTTCCCGTCATGGTGTTGACCAGCGCCACGTGAGGACGAACAAGCTGGGCCATGTCCTTGTCACCGGAGGAGACGGTCACGTCAATGCCCTGCGCTGCAGCCTGCAATGCCAGCGTGCCGATCACGTCGTCGGCCTCGACCCCCGGTACGCGAAGAATCGGAAATCCGAGCGCGGCGACGATTTCCAGCAACGGCTCGATCTGCACCCGCAAGTCGTCCGGCATGGGCGGCCGGTGGGCCTTGTACTCGGGATAGAGGTCGTCCCGAAACGTCTTGCCTGGCGCATCGACCACGAAAGCGACGTACTCCGGCCGTTCCTTGAGGTACGCGCGCAGCATATTCACCACGCCGAACAGCGCGCCGGTAGGAAATCCGTCCGGCGCTGTCAGCTCACGCCCCTGCACCTTGATGGCGTGGTACGCGCGATATAGGTAGTTGTAGCCGTCGATCAGTACGAGTCGTGTCATGCCGGCATTCTACGCCCCGCTCCTGCGCGCGGCGTCACGCGCGCCGCGTCGCATTGGGGGCATAATCGGGCCGTCATTCCCCCGACCGGACGCCACCATGAACCGCATGACGACCCTTGCCCTGCCGTTGTCCTGCCTGTTGGCGATGGCCGGTTGCGCCTCGACTGGCGGCGATCCCGCCGACATGGACCTGGCCAATGCGCAGGTCGCGGTGCGCACGGAGAAGAACGGCGACACCATCGAGGAATACCGCGTGGCCGGCAACCTGCGCATGGTCAAGGTCACGCCCGCGCGCGGTGCGCCGTATTACCTGTACGACTCCGACGGCGACGGCCGCCTGGACAAGAGCAAGGACAACAGCGACGTTTCGCCGGTGTACTGGAAGCTCTACGGCTGGTGAGCCACCGCCTTCAGCGGATCACCAGCACCGGCACGCCGCAGCGCGCCAGCACTTCGCTGGTCTGGCTGCCCAGCAGCAGGCGGCCCAGCGCGCGCCGCCCGTGCGACGCCATCACGATCAGGTCGCAGCCCTCGCGTTCGGCGGTATCGACGATGGCCTCGGCCGCATAGCGGTCGGCCACATGCAGCAGCTGCGGCGTCACGCCGGCCTGCTGCGCCTGCACGGTGACGGCATCGAGCACCTTGCGCGCGGCATCCTCGCGCGCCTTCTGGAAATCGGGCAGCGACGTCGCCACCGCGCTCCAGCCCAGCGCATCGTCGAAGCCCGTGCTGATGGGCTCGCTGACGGTCAGCACCGTCGCCCTGGCCTGCAGGCTGCCGGCCAGGGCCAGGCCGTGCTGCACGCCCTTGCTGGCCCGCTCGGAGCCGTCGGTCGCAATCAGGATATGCCGGTACATGCCGCACCTCATGAGGTTGGGGTGCGGCCATTACATGCCCGGCGGGCTTACGGCGCCGTGATCTGGATCAATCGCGCCGGCTATACCGCCTGCAGGTTCGCATAGGCCATCACCAGCCACTTGCTGCCTTCGCTGTCGAAGTTGACCTGCACGCGCGCGTGCGCGCCGCTGCCCTCGTAATCGGTCACCACGCCGGCACCGAACTTGGCGTGGGTGACGGTCTGGCCCAGCTTGAGGCCCGGCGTTTCCAGGCTGGCATGGCCCGGCGTCACCCGCGTGGCGAAGCCGGAGGCTGGCCGGCTGACCTGCACGCGCGGCCGCACCTCGTTGAGCAGGTTGGCGGGAATCTCGCGCAGGAAGCGGGACGGGATGCCGTACATGTCCTGCCCGTGCAGGCGGCGCGCTTCGGCATAGCTCAACACCAGCTTCTGCCGCGCGCGGGTGATGCCGACGTAGGCGAGCCGCCGCTCTTCCTCCAGCCGCCCGCTCTCGTCCAACGAACGGTTGCTGGGGAACAGTCCCTCCTCCAGCCCGGCCAGGAACACCAGCGGAAATTCCAAGCCCTTGGCCGAGTGCAGCGTCATCAGCTGCACACCGTCCTCGCCGGCCTCGACCTGGCCTTCGCCGGCTTCCAGCGCAGCGTACGACAGGAAGGCGACCAGTTCGCTCATGCCCTCCTGCGCCTCCTCCTCCTCGGCCGCGATGTCCTCGCGGCGCACGAAGCGCGAGGCGACCGACACCAGTTCGTCGAGGTTCTCGGTGCGCGATTCCGAATCCAGCCCGCCGCGACTCTCGCGCGCCCAGTGCTCGCGCAGGCCGGAGCGCGCGAGCACGTGGTCGACGCGTTCGGCCAGCGTCATCTCCGCGGTTTCCTCGGCCAGCTGATCGACCAATGCGGCGAATGCGGCAAGCGCATTGCGTGCGCGCCCGGCCAGCTCCGTGCCTTGTGCGGCCAGCGAGGCGGCGCCCCATAGCGACACGCGGGCGCCACGCGCCAGCCGGCGCACTTCGTCCAGCGTGCGCTCACCGATGCCACGCGTTGGCGTATTGACCACGCGCTCGAACGCGGCGTCGTCGGCGCGGTTGGCCATCAAACGTAGATAAGCGAGCGCGTCCTTGATTTCCGCGCGCTCGAAGAAGCGCATGCCGCCGTACACGCGGTACGGCACCTGCTCGGACAGCAGCGCCTCTTCAAAGGCCCGCGACTGCGCGTTGCTGCGGTAGAGGATGGCGGCATCGCCCAGGCTGCCGCCGTCGCGCACCCACTGGCGGATGCGTTCGACGACGAAGCGCGCTTCGTCCATCTCGTTGTAGGCGGCGTACAGGTCAATCGGCTCGCCGTCGCCGGTGTCGGTCCACAGCTGCTTGCCGATGCGACCCGGATTGTGCGCGATCACGGCGTTGGCGGCGCCCAGGATGTTCGCGCTGGAGCGGTAGTTCTGTTCCAGCCGGATCGTCCGCGCGGACGGGTAGTCGCGCAGGAACTGCTGCATGTTCTCGACCTTCGCCCCACGCCAGCCGTAGATGCTCTGGTCGTCGTCGCCCACCACGAAGACATGCCCGGTGTCGCCGGCCAGCACGCGCACGAAGGCGTACTGGATGGCATTGGTGTCCTGGAACTCGTCCACCAGGATCTGCCGGAAGCGCGTGCGGTAGTGCGCCAGCAGCGCCGGTGTGTCCCGCAGCACTTCGTGCGCGCGCAGCAGCAGTTCGGCGAAGTCGACCAGCCCGGCGCGGTCGCAGCGCTCCTGATAACCGGCGTAGACCTGCCGGCGCACGTCCAGCCAGTCGTCGTTCGGTGCCGGCTGGATGTGCTCGGGCCGGCGCCCTTCGTCCTTCTGCTCGTTGATCCACCAGGTGAGCTGCTTGGGCGGGTACTTGCCCTCGTCCAGCTCCATCGCCTGCACCACGCGCTTGACCAGCCGCTGCTGGTCGTCGCTGTCCAGCACCTGGAAGGTTTCGGGCAGCTTCGCTTCCTGCCAGTGCAGGCGCAGCAGGCGATGGGCCAGGCCATGGAAAGTGCCGATCCACATGCCACGGCTGCCGTTGCGCAGCTGCACGTCGGCGCGCGCCCGCATCTCGCCGGCGGCCTTGTTGGTGAAGGTCACCGCGAGGATGCCGTGCGTAGGCACGCCGTGGACTTCGTTGAGCCAGGCGATGCGGTGGGTCAGCACGCGGGTCTTGCCGGAGCCGGCGCCGGCCAGGACCAGGTAGTGCCCGGGTTCGGCGGAGACGGCGTCGCGCTGGGCGGGATTCAGATCGTCGAGCAGGTGGGAGACATCCATCCGTGCATTTTACGGCCTGCGGCGGCCCACACCCTGAGACGCGGCCTGTTCAGCCCCGTTCGGCGACCTGCATCGAGACCTGCTTGCGGCCGTCGTCCAGCCACTGGCGGCCGGCTTCGACAAAGCCGTGGCGGGCGTGGAACAGCCGCGAGGGCTCGTTCGGCGGCACCACGTTGAACTCGCAGGTGATGCGCGGGATGCCCGCTTCGCTGGCGAATGCGAACAGGTCGCCGTACAGCGCCGAGCCAAGCCGGTGCCCCTGCACCAACGCGTCCACGACGATGCGGTCCACGTACAGGAAGTCAGCGAAGCGCTCGGCGAACCAGGCAAAGTTGTCGTTGCGGTAGTCCGCGCCCGCGCGCATCGCCAGCAGGAAGGCGACGACGCGGCCGTCCAGTTCCGCCACGCGGAGGTAGGCCGACAGGGACGCCAGCTGGCGCGCCCTGTCCGCATCCATCGGGCTGGTGTGACGGACCTCGGACGTGTTCAGCGCGACGATGGCCGCGATGTCGTCATCGTCCGCATCGCGTATCACGGGCCCGGTCGTCACGGGATCAGTGTGCGGCGTGCTTGGGTGTCGCGCTGGCGCTCATCAGCCGGTCGGTGTAGGCAATACCGATCGCCGACAGGATGAAGATGGCGTGGATGATCGTCTGCCACATCACGCCTGTGGGCGTGAAGTCGCTGCAGGTCTTCGCTGCCCATCCCGCCACCTTGGCCGCGTCCGCTGCCGCGAACGCAGCTGACGTACCGCACAGCGGCAGGCCGCCCAGCGCACTGGCGCCGATGAAGGTCTTCAGCAGGTGGATCGACGAGATGCCGATGATCGCCATCGCCAGCTTGACCTTCAGCACCGACGCATTGACGTGGCTGAGCCATTCCGGCTGGTCGGGGTGCTTCTCCAGCCCCATGCGCGACACGAAGGTCTCGTAGCCGCCCACGATGACCATCATCAGCAGGTTGGAGATCATCACCACGTCGATCAGCCCCAGGACGAGCAGCATGATGTCCTGCTCGCTCAGGCTGGTCGCGCCGTGGACCAAGTGCCACAGCTCCTTCAGGAACAGGACGACGTAGACGCCCTGCGCCACGATCAAGCCCAGGTACAGCGGGAGCTGCAGCCAGCGCGAACTGAAGATCAGGGCTGGCAACGGCCCCAGGCGCGTGGATTTCGGGTCGGTCATGTCGGGAACGGTGTTTTCCAAGGATGCGGCAGGGTAGCGGCGGATCTTGACGCTGCCAAGTCCGCCGGCACCGCTAGACTCGGAGGCCTCCCCACGCCGTGGAATTCCCCATGATCGACCTTTATTACTGGCCCACCCCGAACGGCCACAAGATCACGCTGTTGCTGGAAGAACTGGCGGAGGCCGGCGCCAAGCTCGACTACCGCATCGTGCCGGTGAACATCGGCAAGGGCGACCAGTTCAAGCCCGACTACCTGGCGTTCTCGCCCAACAACAAGATGCCCGCGATCATCGACCACGCCCCGGCCGATGGCGGCGCGCCGATCAGCGTGTTCGAATCCGGCGCCATCCTGCTGTACCTGGCCAACAAGACCGGCCGCTTCTTCGGTGCCGACACTCGACAGAAAGTGGCGGTGAACCAGTGGCTGATGTGGCAGATGGCCGGCCTGGGCCCGATGAGCGGGCAGTACGGCCACTTCACCGTGTACGCGCCGGAGAAGATCCCCTACGCCATCGACCGTTACACCCGCGAAGTGCAGCGCCTGCTCGGCGTGCTGGATGCGCAGCTGGCCAAGCACGCCTTTGTTGCGGGCGATGACTACGGTATCGCCGACATGGCGATCCATCCGTGGATCAACGCCTACGACAAGGCACCGCTGGACCTTTCGCCGTACTCCCACCTGCAGCGCTGGCATGCGGACGTGGCCGCGCGCCCGGCCGTGCAACGTGCGTATGCGTTGAAGACGCAGGTCAATCCGGATGCCGGCAAACCGCTGACCGACGAAGAGCGCAAGCACCTGTTCGGTCGGTAGCGTGCGCTCTGCGCACGATGCGCAATGGGGGATGCCGTGGTCGTGCGCATGGCGCACGCTACGGTTCGCGGGTGCAATAATCCGGGCCTGACCGGCCCCGCCGCCCGAGAAATCCGATGCGCCTTGCCCTCTTCGCCCTGATGACCCTCACCGCCGCCCTGCCCGCCCACGCCGAGAAACTCACGCTGGAAGCGATCACCGGCAGCGCACCGCTGTCCGGTCCCACCCTGACCAGGCCGCAGGTGGCGCCGGACGGCTCGCGGGTGACCTTCCTGCGCGGCAAGGACAGCGACCGCAACCGGCTGGACCTGTGGGAGTACGACATCGCCAGCGGGCAGACGCGCCTGCTGGTGGATTCGTCGGTGGTGCTGCCCGGCGAAGAGGTGCTGAGCGACGAGGAGAAGGCGCGTCGCGAGCGCCAGCGCATCGCGGCGCTGTCGGGCATCGTCGACTACCAGTGGTCGCCCGACGGCAAGGCGCTGCTGTTCCCGCTCGGCGGCGAGCTGTATTTCTACGACTTGGCGAAGTCCGGCAAGGACGCGGTGCGCAAGCTGACGAACGGGGGCGGCTTCGCCACCGATCCGAAGATCTCGCCGAAGGGTGGCTTCGTCAGCTTCATCCGCGAGCGCAACCTGTGGGTCATCGATCTGGCCAGCGGGAAGGAAGCGCAGCTCACGCGCGACGGCAGCGCCACCATCGGCAACGGCGTGGCCGAGTTCGTCGCCGACGAGGAGATGGACCGCCACACCGGTTATTGGTGGGCACCGGACGATTCGGCCATCGCCTTCGCCCGGATCGACGAAACACCCGTGCCACTGGTGAAGCGCTACGAGGTGTATCCCGACCGCACCGAGGTGATCGAACAGCGTTATCCGGCGGCCGGCGATGACAACGTGCGGGTGCAGCTGGGCGTGATTGCGCCGAAGGCGGGGGCGACGCCGCGCTGGATCGACCTGGGTACGGAGCAGGACATCTACCTGGCCCGCGTGGACTGGCGCGACCCGCAGCGCCTGACCTTCCAGCGCCAGTCGCGCGACCAGAAGACGCTCGACCTGATCGAAACCACGCTGGCCACCGGCAAGCAGCGCACGCTGGTCACCGAAACCTCGACTACCTGGGTGCCGCTGCACAACGACCTGCGCTTCCTGAAGGATGGCCGCTTCCTGTGGTCGTCGGAGCGCCATGGATTCGAGCACCTCTACCTCGTGTCCGAGGAAGGGGCGTCGCTGTCGCAGCTGACCCATGGCGATTGGGTCGTGGACGGCCTGCTGGCTGTGGACGAAGACAAGGGCCTGGCCTACGTCAGCGGTACGCGCGATGGTGCCACCGAGACACACGCCTATGCCGTTCCGCTGGGCGGCGGCGAACCGCGGCGACTGACCCAGGCGCCCGGCATGCATGCCATCAGCTTCGCCCGCAACGCCAGCGTCTATGTCGACAGCTGGTCCAGCGACACGGTGTTGCCGCAGATCGAACTGTTCAAGGCCGATGGCACGAAGCTCGCGACGCTGCTCGAGAACGACGCTGCAGACGCCGGGCATCCGTATGCCAAGTATCTCGCCGCACATCAGCCGACCACGTTCGGCACGCTGACGGCGGCCGATGGCAAGACGCCGCTGCACTACAGCCTGATCAAGCCGGCCGGCTTCGATCCTAAGAAGACGTATCCGGTGGTGGTCTTCGTCTACGGCGGCCCCGCCGCGCAGACCGTCACCCGCGCGTGGCCGGGGCGCAGCGATGCCTTCTTCAACCAGTACCTGGCGCAACAGGGCTACGTGGTGTTCTCGCTGGACAACCGCGGCACCCCGCGCCGCGGCGCGGCCTTCGGTGGCGCGCTGTACGGCAGGCAGGGCACGGTGGAAGTGGATGACCAGCTGCGCGGCGTGGAATGGCTGAAGACGCAGTCGTTCGTCGATCCGGCGCGCATCGGCGTGCATGGCTGGTCGAACGGCGGCTACATGACGTTGATGCTGCTCGCCAAACACAGCGACGCGTATGCCTGCGGCGTGGCGGGCGCACCGGTCACCGACTGGGCGCTGTATGACACCCATTACACCGAGCGGTACATGGACCTGCCGAAGGCGAACGAGGCCGGCTACCGCGACGCCAGCGTGTTCACCCACCTGGCCGGCCTGCGCTCGAAGCTGCTGCTGATCCACGGCATGGCCGACGACAACGTGCTGTTCACCAATTCCACGCAGCTGATGAGCGACCTGCAGAAGCGCGGCACGCCGTTCGAGCTGATGACCTACCCCGGCGCCAAGCACGGGCTGCGTGGCAGCGACCTGCTGCACCGCTACCGGCTGACCGAGGATTTCTTCGCCCGCTGCCTGAAGCCCTGATCCGATCCGGAGCCCCCTCATGTCGACGCACGTTCCCGCCCGACCCGGCTGGTGGCAACGCAACTGGAAGTGGTGCGTGCCGGTGCTGGGCGCACTGTTGCTGGCGCTGTTCGCCGCCTTCGTCTTCGGCATCGTGGCGCTGATCTTCGGCGCCATCAAATCCTCCGGCCCCTATCAGCATGCGATCACGCGGGCGCAGTCCGATCCTGCCGTCATCGCCGCGCTGGGCGAACCGATCCGCAGCGGCTGGTTCGTGCAGGGCAACATCAGCGTCGACGGCGCGAGTGGCAGCGCGGATCTCGCCGTTCCGCTGGACGGTTCACGCGCCGACGGCACGCTCTATGTCGTCGCGGAGAAGCATGCCGGCGAGTGGCGCTATGAAACCTTGGCGGTGAACGTGGAGGGTGGCGAGCGGATCGTGCTGCTGGACGAAGCGCCACCCGCGCCAGTCGACTGACGCTCCCGCGCGCCCCGCGGCGGCCGGGAGGCCGGAAGGCCGCCGCGGATGCGGCTTACGGCGACGGCGATATCCGGAGGCGGTCCGCTGCCGTCCGCGCATGACTGGCGTTGCCGTACATCAGCTCTGCGGTGGCGGGCGCGGCCAGATAATCGCCCGCGTTCGCCACCCGCGCGAAATAGTGCACGTCATGGCGCCCTGCCGGCAGGTATTCGGCGTAGAACTTCGGCGCGCGCGGGTCCAGCTTGCGGGTACGGAACACGGTACTGCCGGTCGACGACACCTGCTTCAGATCCAGTCCGGCTACGGCGGATAGCGCGAGATCCGTGGGACGCAGGCCGCCGGGGACATCGTCGGTCAGCGCCACGAAATGGTGTGGCGAAGCGGTCTGCACCACCAGCGTCACGCGGATCCAGTCGCCCTCCTGCACGGCTCGCGTACCCGGCGACTGCCAGCGGCCGTCGCGCAGGACTTCGTAGTGCCGTGCGAGCGACAGGCCCACGGCTGAAGGCTGTGCGTGGCGGGCGTCTTCCTGGTAGTCGACCTCGGCCACGTAACCCAGCCAGGCGCGCTGACCAGGGGCCTGCGTCAGGGTCAGCGTATCGCCGTCCGCAGGTGCCTGCGGAACGGACCAGCGGGCGCGCGTTTCACCGACCGGCAACGACAGTGTGGCCTGCAGGCCACCGACGCCGGCCTGCACGCTGAGCTGCTGTGCCGGTTCAGTGGTGGCTGCACCTTGCACCGCCACCAAGCAGTACGCGCCCGTCTGCGTGTCGACGCTGGCGACACCCCCGGCGTACAGGTCCACCAGTCCTTTCAGCAGCGCGTCGCGCACCTGCCGGTCCGCGAGCGCGGGATAGTCGTTGAGGACGCCGGCCAAGGCGCACTGCTCGCGCATGCGCGAGCCCATCCAGCGCGCCCAGCCATCGTCGCGGTCGATATGCCGCGCCAGCCCGCGCGCCGGGAACCGCGCCAGCACCGATGCCAGTGCGTCGGCCGCCGCCGGATGCCGTGCCGCCGCCAGCGCGCGTAGTCCCGCAATACGCGCCGGCAAGGCCAGCCTGCTCCATGCGCGCCACACGCCATCCAGGCTGGCCTGGTCGGTACGGATGGCCGCGAGCGCAAGCACGGCGTCGTCGTCCCCGGACGCAATGCGCTGAACTCGCCAGACGACGGCATCGGCCGTAGCCACATCGGCACCCGCATCGTCCGCAGCAGCGGCATCGGCAGCGGCGGCAGCCGCTTCAGCGGCAGCCATGGCAGCGTCCGCGGCGGCGTAGGCCCGCCGTGTTTCCGCATCCGCTGGCGCTTCGACCTGGCGATGCGGCACCGGTGCTTCCACCGCGGGCAGGCGCTGGCGGGCCAGGAAGGCGCGTGCCTCCTTCTCGACCTGCGCGGGCACGGCATGTCCCCGCTGGCGCAGCCATGCGAACGCCTGCAACGTGTACGCGGTTAGCACGACCTGGCCACGGTCATCGGGCGTGTCGTCCGCCATGCCGGGTTCGTCGGCGAAGTAGCGCATGCCGCCCTCGTCGCCCTGGAAGACCGCCGCGTTGTCCAGCGCCTCCCGCACCGCCGTTGCGGCGTCCGGCCAGGACGCTGTATCGCCGCGCTCGATCGCCAATGCCGCACCGACCGCACGGCTGAGGATCTGCTCCCAGCAGCGGTGCGGGTAGGCGTGCAGGTCGCGCGTCCAGCGTTCGAGCAGACCCGCGCCGCCCCGGCTGACGTCCACCGCCAGATGCGCATCGCTGGCACCGGCAGGTAGCAGCGGCAGCGGCAGCGCCACGCGCGCATCGTCCAGCCAGCCGGCCTGCACGCGGCGCGCAACCACGCGCGGCGACGCGATTTCGATGGGAGTCGCGATGGCATCGCGGCCGGTCGGCGCATCCACCGAGGCCACCACCTGGATCGCGCCCACCGCCGTGGGCTCGACGGTCGATGCGACGCTGGCCTGGCCGCGCGGCGCCAGCGTCAGCGCGCGTTCGCCACCCTCGCGCTGCACGACCCCATCACCGAGGATGGCGATGCGCGCCTGCGCCGCGATCTTGGTCTCGCCCGCCTGCCGCAGATGCGCGGCGAGCCGCGCGCTGTCGCCCGGATAGAGGCGCACCGGCACTTGCAGGCGGGCTTCCACCGGCAGACCGATCTCCAATGCGGTGTCCACCTGCTCGAACCCATCGTCGGCATCGCCACTCCAAGCCACCGCGCGCCAGCGGGTCAGGTTGTCGGGCAGCGCGATGTCGAAGCTGCGCGATTCCCCGGGCGCAAGCACGATGCCCGCCTGCCAGAACGCGGTGTCGGCGAAGCGCGTACGCACGCGTGCCAAGGGCGACTGTGCCGCACCTTGCTCGCGTGGCCGCAGATCCGACGGCGGCCGCTCACCGGCCATGAAGATGTCGGTCAGGTCGATGCGCGAGCCGGTGACCTGGATCTTGTCGAGCGACGCGCCATCGCCACCGCCGATGAGCCCCACACCTCTGTCGTACTCGTATGCCGCTGCCGCGGGCGGTGCCGGAGGCGAGGACGGCACGGCGATGTCGGTTGGCTGCGGCTCCGACACTTCCATCAACGGTGCCTGCGGAGGCGGCGGCAGCGGCGATGTCCGCGGTGGCGAAAAGTGCTCGCCCGGCGTAGCGGCCTTAAGGTCGCCCTTCACGGCGCGCGGCCAAGGCAGGCTCCAGCGCCAGCCGTCGCTGCGCCACTCGTGGAATCCGGTCGACCAAGCGCCGCCGTACTCCGCCTCGCGGCCCAGCCAGTAGCGGCCCAGCGGGTCCGCATAGGCCAGCCATTGCCCTGCCATCGCGCGCAGGGCGTCGTCGGTGACGGCCACGGCCACTTGGCGTGGCCGGTCGCTGGTGTTGGTCAACAGCAGCCGCGCCGGTTGTCCTGGCTGCGCATTGTCCGCGCGCAACGCGACCGTGAGCGCAGGCGCCTGCGCCAGTCGCGGCACCACGATGTCGAGGCCGGCGCTCTGCAACGGCACCGGTGCGCGGTAGCCTGGCGCCACCTCCACGATCGCACCGCGGTCACGGAGAAACACACGCACGTTGAGGGGGCCTTGCGCACCAGCGGGCAGTCGTAGCGCCACCTCCTGCGCGCCGGCGTGCACCTCGGCCACTTGATGCCCGAGCACTTCGTCGTGCTGGCGGAACACGAACAACGCGGTCGCACGGGCCTGGGGCTGGGTCAGCACCACGGTCACCGGTGCACCGGACTGCGGTTCGCCCGCTGCCAACGCCAGGCTGACATCGCGCGAGCCGGTGGAAGTGGTGGCATCGCCGGCCCACACGTACTGCACCAGGGTCGCCGGTGCGGCGTCCCCGCTGCGGGCGACCACCCGATACCGGCCACTGCGCGTGCGTGGAGCGTCGCAGGGGACGGTCTTGCCGGCGACCAGCGTGCAGGTCGTCAGGCGCTGGACGTCGGTTCCGCTGTCTTCGCGCCAGCCCTGCCCCAAGTAATCAACCTGTACCTCGACGGGCGCCCCTGCCATCTCGTTACCTTCCGCATCGATGACGACCGCCTGCAGCTGCAGCGGCGTCTTCGCATCCCACCAGCGCGGCTCGCTGCGCAGGCCGACGTAGCGCGCGTGGCGGGCGTAACGCACCTTGGCGGCATTGCTGACGGTACCTTCGCGTTCGCTGGGTTTCGCCTCCACCACCGCTTGCAGGGTGCCGAACGCCGGCGGCTCGACCGCGGTCGAATCGCCACTCGGGAACGCCACCGGCAGCGCGATCCGCGCCTTGCCGTCGGCATCGGTGCGCACAGGCGTGGTGGAGGGCTTCAACGCGATCCCGCCGCGTCCGCCGGAAGCCCACACGTCGATGAAGGTGTAGTCGGCGTAGCGCGGATACGCGGTCTGCAACGGCAGGCCGGTCAGCATCGTGCTGATCCGCGCGAGCGGCATGTCGGCGGCGGGGCCGCCGGAGTAGTAGCCGGCCTCGATATCGAACACGAAAGTATCGCCCTCGCGCAGCACGCGATCCTGCGCGTCGGCACGCGCCCACAGATCCTGCGCGCGGTAGGTCCCGACGAAGAAGCAGGCGCCGGTCTCCTCGTCGGCATCGGGCGCGCCGATGCAGTATGTGCCGTCGGTCAGGTGCACGGGCAGCGACAGCCCGGCATGGATGACGCCTTGCGCGTCCGGCGCTGCCTGCCATCGCAACACGGTCTTCGCTTCGCCCACCGAAACCAGGCCGAGTTCGACAGGCTCCGGCCGGGCAATGCGCTGCAGGCGACCGGCTACGCGTTCGCGCTGCCACAGCTGGTATTGCACGGTGCTGCCGGCGATGTACATCGGGCGATCGCTGACGCCCCAGAGGTAGCGACGCGCAGCAGCACCCAGCCTCAGGCCATAACGTTGGCTCGCCCCCAGCGGCAGTATCGCGCGCTCGGCGCGAGCACCGGTGCCGTGCGTGCTGCGCAGCCACCAGCGCGGATACTGGCCATCCAGCGCGTCGGGCAGCACATAGCCGTCCGGCAGCGACAGCGCGGCGACTCCGTCGCGGTCGGTGCGCGTTTCGGTGAGTGTCTGCGGGGGAGCGTCGGCCGATGCCTGCAGCAGCAATTCCACGCGGGCCGTCGCGATCGGCTGGTCGTCCGACCAGTCCCGCGCCCACGCGATCACTTCACGCTGGCCGGCCCATGCGGCCAGATCAAAGTCTGGCGCGGCGAACTCCACGTCGCCCGGCGTGCGCATGTAGGTAGCGCGGTCCTCGGCGACCGCCATGACTTCCCACCGGCTCCATCCCCCCTCACGCAGGGCGTGATCGTCGGTCGGCGAGGTCACCGCCGCCATCGTATTGGGCGGCGCGGCCGGTGCGCGCGCCTCGCTCGTCCGCAGGGTCCTGCCCAGCCCGGTGACGCGCAGCGGCGTGCCGCCCGCGTTGATGCCCTGCAGGCGCGCTTGCGGCAAGGCATGGCGGTCGAGCAGGACGCGTTCGCCCGCCGCTTTCAGTCTGGGCTGCGCATCGGTGGTGCGCACGTCCAGCACCAGCGGCGCCAGCGGCGCGCCGGCTTCGTCGGTCATGTCGTCCAGCGCAAGCGTGACCCGTGCATTGGCAGGCGTGACGGTCAGCTGGAGCATGGCGCCCTGGGCCAGCAGGTCCCGTTCACCCCGGCGGCCCTGCCCGTAATAGAAGCTGCCCTCCTGCCAGTCCCCTGCCGCCACGCCCGCCGGCAATCGCGCGGCGAAGCGCGCACGCGATGCGGCATCCGGCATGCGCGACACCACGATCGTGATCGATTCATCCGGCAAGCAGGTCACCGATGCGCGGGGGCCAAGTGCATCGAGGAGTTCGTCATCCCTGCGCTGCCTGCACGATACGCTGCGCACACGGAAGCTCTCGTTCGCGCGTGCGACGAGCAGTGATTCCTGCTGGCGCCCTCGCAGCGCCCCCTCCTCGCTTCGCAGTCCGGGAACGACCTGCAGGCGCACCCGTGCATCCGGTCCCGGATCGCCCGACAGCGTCAGCCGGAAGTTGCGCTCATCGCTGTCGTAAGGGGACGGCGGGAGGCGCTCGAGCGAATAGGACACATCGCGCTCGCCGACGCGGACCTTCAGCACCGCCCGCACGTCGGCCACCGTCATCGCCATGTTGCCCATGACCTTGAAACGCGGCATGCCTTCGTCCCAGTTGTCCACGTGGGCGCGCAGCTGCGGGCGTTCGGTGTCGACGTACAGCACCTGCGCGGGCACCGCCGCGCCCTGCTGCGTCACCAAGCCCGAGGCAAGGTCGACGCGGTAGCGTGTCGCCGCCTGCGGCCTGGCCGGCGCCTCGGTCTCGCACAGCAGCAGGACATCATCGTCCCAGTGGCAGGACAGCGGCAGCGCAGGCGTCGTGCGCACGAGGTCGCGGCGCACCTGGTTGTCCCAGACCCGCATGGGCTCGGCGAATTCCAGCTGCAATTCGTCGTAGGAAAAATCGGCCTCGACCGGCGGTTCCGCCGCCTGCACGGCAAACGGTCCAGCCACCCCTGCCAACAACCACGCCCATGCCACGATGCAGCGGTTCCGCATGCCGTTCCCCATCGGTATCCGTTCCGGATCCGATGCTGCCTGCGATCACACGCGAATGCCACCCGAGCGAGCGCGGGTGGCGGATGGGTCAGGGGTTACTCGAGGCTGGCGCAGGCTCGGGAACTACCAACCCCGGCTCCACCGCCGTGCCGGGCGGCACGTAGATCGCCACGCCGGCCGCCTGCTTCTGCGTGGTAGGGATGCCCATGCTGAGGCCGCCGCCGGAGTGGCGGCCGTAGCTGCCGGCGCCCACCGACATGCCGACCGGGGAGCCGCTGGAGCCGACGCCGATCAGCACCACGCCGTTGGCACCGAGGGCGGCGGCTTCGCGCTTGAGGCGGGCCACGGCGGCATCGGTCTGGCCCTGGGTGCCGAAACCGACCGCGCTCTTCGATTCCAGCTGCGCGATTTCCAGTGATCCCGCCGGTGCGGTGCGGTACACCTGGACCTGCGATGGATCGAGGGCGGGGCGCGCCTGCCCCAGCATGACCTTGGAACTGCTGGCGCACCCGGCGGCCAGCAACATGGCGAACACGACGGGAACGGTGCGGAACGTCATGACGGCTTCTCCCTGGGAATGCTGGCGATCTTCCGCCGCAAGGCCTGAATGTTGGCACAGCCTGCGCCCGGCCGGCGTGACGGGGTGGGCGGGTTATCATTTCGCCCCGACATGCCCCTGTTTCCCGCACGATGAGCTCCGCCCCCGACCAGCCACCCGCCCCGCAGCGGCTGGCCGTCGATTACATCCATGCACCGACGCCGCAGGCGCTGCTGGGCCTGCCGGAGACCCTGGCCGTGTTGGGTTTCGGCGCGCTGGCGCCGGCGACCGCCAGCATCGACGACCCCCGCTACCTGCGCGTGCCGCTGTCGCCGCTGCGCGAAGCCGCCGCGCCCTACGAAGTCTGGCGCGCGAGCGGGCCGGTCACGACCGGACGCGACGGCGCGGTGCGCTACAGCCACGACGGCGCCCTGATGTTCGGCGTGGTGGAGTGGGAGGAGCCCGAGGGCGGCATCCTGCACGCCAGCGCCCACGCCTACGCGGCGATGGCGGCGTTCTGGCGGGACAGCGGCTATCCGTACCTGTTGCGCATCTGGAACTACTTCGACGCCATCACCGACGGTGAAGGCGATGCCGAACGCTACCGGCAGTTCTGCGTCGGCCGCGTGCAGGGGCTGGGCGACGTCGATACGCGCCTGTTGCCGGCGGCGACGGCGATCGGCAGCCACGGCGGCCGTCGCGTGCTGCAGGTGTACTGGCTGGCCGCCCGCGAACCCGGCCTGCCGCTGGAAAATCCCCGCCAGGTCAGCGCCTACCGCTATCCGCGCGAATACGGCCCGCAGTCGCCCAGCTTCGCGCGCGCCCTGCTGCCGCCGTCGCCGCGCGTGCCGCTGCTGCTGTCCGGCACGGCCAGCATCGTGGGGCATGCCTCGCAGCACGCCGACTCGCTGCGCGCGCAGCTCGACGAAACCCTGACCAACCTCGACAGCCTGCTCGGTGCCGCACGCGCGCATGCGCCGTCGCTGCCGCCGCACATGGATGCCAGTTCGCGCCTCAAGATCTACGTGAGCGACGCCGACGATGCCGATGCCGTGGCCGCGCAGCTGGAAGCGCGACTGGGCACGCGGGTGCCGTGGCTGATGCTGCACGCCGACGTCTGCCGCCGCGAACTGCTGGTGGAGATCGAGGGCATGCACGGCGTCGGTGCTTGAAGCGCCTGCCGGCTGACCACATAGTGATGGCATGAGGCGCCGTCTCGCGCGCCCAATGCCGGAGTACGTTCGATGGGACTGATCAGCCTGCTGTGGGGCATCGTGTCGATGCTGTGGATGGTGTTGGCGCTGATTCCGCTGCTGGGATGGGGCAACTGGTTCCTGATCCCGTTCGCCGCCGTAGGCGCGATCATCGCCGCCATCGGCATCCTGTTCACGCGCACCGAGAACCGCGGCCGCGCCAAGGCCGGGCTGCTGCTCAACGGCATCGTGATCGTGGTGGGCATCATCCGCCTGTCGCTGGGGGGCGGCTTCATCTGACGCCGGACCGGTCGCCGCGTCGTGCACTGCGACCGCCCGTCGCAGGCCGCCGCACCGGCCACGGGCGTATCATTCGCCGCTCTGCCAGGAGCCCGTGATGGCCTATCCGCATACCCGCCCGCGCCGCATGCGCCGCGACGAGTTTTCCCGTCGCCTGATGCGCGAGCACGTACTGACCACCAACGACCTGATCTACCCCGTGTTCGTGCACGAGGAAAAAGGTCGCGCACCCGTGGCGTCGATGCCGGGCGTGGAACGGCTGTCGATCGACGAGCTGCTGCGCGTGGGCGAGCAGGCGCTGGAACTGGGCGTGCCGGTGCTGGACCTGTTCGGCGTGCCGGATCCGGCGGCGAAGACCGCCGACGGCCGCATCGCCTGGGACGAGGACGGCATCATCCCGCGCGCGATCCGCGCGTTGAAGGCGCGCTTCCCCGAACTCGGCGTGATGAGCGACCAGGCGCTGGACCCGTACACCACCCACGGCCAGGACGGCCTGATCGACGACACCGGCTACATCCTCAACGACGAGACCATCGAAGCGCTGGTGAAGCAGTCGCTGGCGCATGCCGCGGCGGGCGTCGACATCCTGTCGCCCAGCGACATGATGGACGGCCGCATCGGCGCGATCCGCGAAGCGCTGGAGATGGCCGGCCACATCAACACCCGCATCATGTCGTACGCCGCCAAGTACGCCAGCGCGTTCTACGGCCCGTTCCGCAGTGCGGTGGGCAGCGCCGGCAACCTGGGCAAGGGCAACAAGTTCACTTACCAGATGGACCCGGCCAACTCCAACGAAGCGCTGCACGAAATCGCGCTGGACCTGGAGGAAGGCGCGGACATGGTGATGGTCAAGCCGGGCCTGCCGTATCTGGACGTGATCCGCCGGGTGAAGGACGAATTCGGCGTGCCGACGTTCGCCTACCAGGTCAGTGGCGAATACGCGATGATCAAGGCCGCCGCCGCCAACGGCTGGCTGGACGAGAAGGCCTGCGCGCTGGAAGCGCTCACCGCGTTCAAGCGCGCCGGCGCCGACGGCGTGCTGACCTACTTCGCGCTGGATGCGGCGCGCTGGTTGCGTGAGGGCTGACCCGCCTGCTGTCGTCATCCGTGATGCGTGGCATGACGATGCGGCGGAACTGGCTCGTCTGTGCGCGCTGCTCTGCTATCCGATGGACGGCGGGCAGATGGTGCGACCACAGGCACCTTCGATCTGCATGTGAGCCGACGCGTCGCGAGCCCGGTGGCGCAGGAAAAACGGGAGCCTGTCGGCTCCCGTTTCCGTTCCGGCATCAGAAGCGGGCTTCGACGCCCAACATCACCGTGTCGGCACGGTTGAAGTCGCAATCGAGAGCGTCATCGCAGTCGTCGTACGTGTAGTCGTCCGCGTAGACGAAAGCGGTGTAGCCCAGACTGATGTTGAAATGGCGGTTGATGTCCACGCCGATCGCCACGCCCGCGTAGCCGCCGTCGGCGTCGAACTCCTCATCGGCACCGTCGACCTCGGCGTCGAAGTATCCGCCGCGCACGGTGGCGAACCACGGGCTGTCGCCGAAGTTCATGCGGGCGTTGGCACCGATCGCCTTGTAGGTCGCCTTCGCGAAACGCAAGTCACCTTCTGTCGTCTCGTCCAGCCGGCCGCCCGAGAGCTCCACACCGACCTGCGCCCACGGACCGGCCTGCCAGCGGTAGCCGGCATTGACGGCCACGGCGTCCTGTTCGACGTCCTCATAGATCCAGCCCTGGCCCACCTGCGCACCGACGAAGAAGCCGCCGTTCGCCTGCGCTTCCCGTGCGGGTGCAGGGGCAACGTAGGGCGCAGGTGCGGGAGCCGCGTACGTCGGCGCGGGCGCCGGTGCTGCAGCCGGTGCTGCGGCCGGGGCCGCCTGCTGGGCGGGCGGCGTCGCGGGCTGGGTGGGCGCGGGCTGCGGGGCTTCCTTCTTGCGGAACGCTTCGTACGCCGGCGAGATGGACTGCGCCTGCGCGTGCAGGGCAAAGGCCGCCAGCGCGAGCGGCAGGCAACGGAACAACGGCTTCATGGTGGTCTCCCTTTCGGTCATGTGGAATCCCCGCGTCCTTGCGGTACCGGCGGGGTGGATGGCGATGCCGACGGGTGAGCGTGCGCCGACGCAGCGTCGCTCCCTTTACGGTCGACGCGCATCCTCGCAGTGGCAGAGTTCGATGGAAGGCGGACGGACTCCCCAGCCCGGCCTGCCTGTCGCCTTGTTCCCTGGCACACCCCCTTCGGCGGCGGCACAGTGCAGCGCGCCGCAGCGCCTGTCAAGGCAGGGCGGGCGCGCGTAGACTGCGGACAACGACTGAAGACAGGGACCCGCGCCATGACCCACCATCGTTACGCCGTCTTCGGCCATCCCGTCACCCACTCGCTGTCGCCGCGCATCCATGCGGCCTTCGCGCAGCAGGTCGGCATTGCACTGGAATACACCGCCATCGACACGGCGCCGCACGACTTCGTGGCCACGCTCGACCGTTTCGCCGGCGAGGGCGGTGCCGGTGCGAACGTCACCCTGCCGTTGAAGGAAGCCGCCTTCGCGATCTGCGCGCAGGCCAGCGACCGTGCCCGTCGCGCGGGGGCGGTGAATACGCTGACCCGCAACGACGGCCAGTGGCATGGCGACAACACCGACGGCGTCGGCCTGGTGCGCGACCTCACCGAGCGCCACGGCCTGGACCTGCGCGGTCGCCGTGCGCTGCTGCTCGGTGCCGGCGGCGCGGCGCGCGGCGTCGCCCCGGCGCTGCTCGATGCCGGCATCAGCGAACTGATCATCGTCAACCGCACCGCCGACCGCGCCGATGCGCTGGCCGACGCCCTGGGCGAACCGGATCGCGCGCATTCGCGCTACTGGGACGACCTGCGCGACCTCGGCGACTTCTCGCTGATCGTCAACGCCACCTCGGCGGCGCGCCAGGACCAGAGCGCATTCACCCTGCCCTTCACCCTCGCCTCGCCGCGCACGCTGGCGGTGGACCTCAACTATGGCGAAGCGGCGATTCCGTTCCTCGCCTGGGCCCGCACGGCCGGCTGCCACGACGCGGTGGACGGACTGGGCATGCTGGTGGAACAGGCCGCCGAAGCCTTCGAGCAGTGGCATGGCGTGCGTCCGGAAACGGATGCGGTGTATGCCGCATTGCGCGACAGGGACAAGGTGCTGGTGACGGCGGATTGAGCGCAATACGCAAGTGGAACTTTGATAACTCAAGGAGGGTACATGCTAAAGATTCCAAAGAAGGTCTCGGACCGGTGGCCTGCTGCAGTAAAGAACCTGGTCGGCGTCGCGGTGTCCCACAAGACGAAGGACGTGTCGGAGGCCGACACCGTCACGCTCGTGAAAGACATGCTTGCGGAGATTTTCGGCTTCGATAAGTACAACGAGTTGACCAGCGAGCAGCAGATTCGGGGAACGTTTTGCGACTTGGCGGTCAAAGTCGAAGGAAAGATCAGGATCCTGATCGAGGTAAAAGCTGCAGCCCTGGCTCTCAACGACAACCATCTGCGCCAAGCCATCAACTACGGCGCCCACGAAGGGATCGAGTGGATCGTGCTGACGAACTCCCTTGAGTGGCGCCTGTACAAGATCAAGTTCGGGCAGCCCGTTGATTACGAACATGTCTCATCCTTCTGCCTACCCGATCTGAACCTCAAGAACGAGGACGATCAACGAAAGCTATTTCTTCTGTGTCGCGAAGGACTCACGACAGATGCGATGGGCGTCTATCACCAGCACATATCCGTGCTCAACAAGTTCACTGTCGCTCAGGTCATCCTCGGCGAAACGGTCACCGGCACCATACGTCGTGAAATGAGACGTTACTTCCCAGACCTGAAGATCGAGGTTGAGAGCATCACCGATCTTCTCAACAACGAGATACTGAAGCGGGAGGTTCTTGACGGTGACAAAGTCAAAGATGCGCAGCAGCGCCTGAAGAAAGCTGCGACAAGGAATGCAAAGGCGCAGCAGAAAAAGGACTCTGCGAAGACCTCCGAGCCTGACGCCGCCGCGACCGAGTAGAGGCATCGGTTCGCACACCTATGCCGTTGCCGCACGCAAACGGCCCCAGACCGCTACCGGAGCAAAACTTGGACGGATTCCTCACCCAACTGCTGACCATGCTCGGCTACCAGCTCCCCGACCTGCTGGCCTGCGTGGCCGGCGTCGCGATGCTGGCGATGTGGGCGCCTGCAGCGCCCGGCCGCAAGCTGGCGCTGGCCGGCGCGGTGCTGATGCTGCTCACCACCCTGCTGCGTGGCGTGATGGGGGTGTGGCAGGCCTGGATGATCAACAACGCCACCGAGGGCTACGCCGCGCTGGGCAGTGCGATGAGCCTGTTCGGCGCCGTCGGCATGCTGCTGGGCGTGGTGTCCGCGATCGGCCTGGTGATGCTGATCTGGGGCGCCTGCCAGGCGATGCAGGCCGCGGCGGCGGCGCGCGCCTGATCTGGCACCCCGATCACGGGACCATGACGAAGAGACGGTAGGAGCGGGCCATGCCCGCGATGCCCTGCGTGCGGGCGAAGCACGCGCATCGCGCCTACGGAACAGCGTCTACAGCACGCCGTCGCGCTTGACCGCCAGGTAGCGCTCAACCAATGCCGCTGGCAGCTCGTCGGCGGTGACGTCCAGCACCATCACGCGGTGGCTGCGCAGGGCATCGTGCGCGGCGGTGCGCTGTTCCAGGTAGCGGGCGACCGCACCGGCATGGATCGCCCCCTGCAGGTCGCGCACCTCGCCATCCAGCGCATCGTCCAGCGAGGTTTCGCGCAGGCTGGCCACGCAGACCAGGTGCCGCTTCTGCAGCAGGCGCACGGCGGCGAGCAGGTCGTCGATGTCCTCGTCGCGCACGTTGGTGACCAGCATTACCAGCGCGCGGCGGCGCTGGCGCAGGCTGAGCTCGGTAGCGGCGGCCAGGTAATCGGTGGCCACCGGACGCGGCTGCAGGTCGTAGCTGGCGCGCAGCAGCGTATCGATGGCGGCCATGCCGCGTTGCGGCGCGACCCAGCGGCTGTCGCCGCCGGCGGCGAACAGGCCCACGCCGTCGCCCTGCCGCAGCGCCAGGTAGGACACCACCAGCGAGGCGTTGAGCACGTGGTCGAAGTGGCCCAGCGCGTCCTCGCGCGCCATCATCCGGCGGCCGGTGTCGATCAGCATCACCAGCTGCTGGTTCTTCTCGTCCTGGTACTCACGCGAGATCAGCTTGCGCGCGCGCGCGGTGGCCTTCCAGTCGACCTGGCGCAGGCTGTCGCCGACGCGGTACTCGCGCATCTGGTGGAAGTCGGTGCCTTCGCCGCGACGCCGCTTCAGGTGCGCGCCGACCAGGCGCGAGGCCTGTTCGGCACTGAACAGTGCGAAGCGCGTGAGCGGTGCGAAGTTCGGATACACGCGCACCCGCTGCGGTGCGCCGGCCACGCGCGACTGCCGCCACAAGGCCAACGGCGAACGCAGGCGAAGTTGCACGCCATCGAACTGCGCATCGCCGCGCACGGCAGGACGCAGGCGGTAGTGGATGCGGGTCGCCGACATCGGCGCCAGCGTCAGCATGCGCGGCAGGCCGGAAGACGCCCATGCGCCCGGATGCAGATCGAACACCTCCAGCCGCTGCCGCACGCGTGACTCGAAGCTCAGCGCGACGTCACGCTCGATGCCGAGCGGCAGCGCCTCCGGCACCTCGCGTACGATCTCCGGCGTGGGCCGGCCCCGCAGCCACCACGCATCAAGCGCCGCCAGCACCAGCAACGCCGCGCCGACGGCCTGCCACTGCCACAGCGGCCAGCCGAGGAACGGCACCGCCAGGCCGGACAGTCCCCAGCCCGCGATCAGCAGGATCAGCAGCGGCGCCGGTCTCATGGACGTGCTCCTTCCCCCGCCTGCGGGGGAAGGCTGGGATGGGGGCGGACGGAGACTGGATATGTCGGCAAACGGTCAACCTCGCCGCGCGCCCCCACCCCGGCCCTCCCCCGCAGGSGGGGGAGGGAGCGGATCGCGGAGTCGGTCGGGACCGCGTGGGCGGTCATGAGCGGCGAGCGTCCACGTCCGCTGAGCAAGTTCAACAGCGGCGCAGGTCTCATGGACATGCTCCTTCCCCCGCCTGCGGGGGAAGGCTGGGATGGGGGCGACCGGAGACCGGATATGTCGGCAAACGGTCAAGCTCGCCGCGCGCCCCCACCCCGGCCCTCCCCCGCAGGCGGGGGCGGGAGCGGATCGCGAGATGGGCGGCGAACGTGCGGATGATCATTTCCTGGGCGCGTCCACTTTCGCCAGCAGCGCACGCAGTGCGTCGTCCGGCAACTGTCCTTCGATCTGCAGTTCGGGCGCCAGCGTGATGCGGTGGCGCAGGGCCGGCCGTGCAATGTCGCGCACGTCGTCGGGGGTGACGAAGTCGCGGCCCTGCAGCACCGCCTGCGCACGCGCCGCGCGCACCAGCGCGATGCTGCCGCGAGGACCGGCGCCGAGCGAGATGCCGGGCCACTTGCGGGTGGCGGCGACGATGCGCACGGCGTAGTCGATCACTTCCGGGTCCACGCGCACCGCAGCGGTCTCGCGCTGCATCGCGGCGATGTCGGCGGCGCCGAGCACGCGCTTGACCTGCGACAGGTCGAAGTCGGCGGCGGTGCGGCCGGTGGTGATGGCATCGACCATGCGCTTCTCGTCCTCGACCGACGGGTAGTCGATCAGCACCTTCAGCAGGAAGCGGTCCAGCTGCGCTTCCGGCAGCGGATACGTGCCTTCCTGTTCCACCGGGTTCTGCGTGGCCAGGGTGATGAACGGCGGCGACAGCGGGAACGAGGTGCCCTCGATGGTGACCTGCCCTTCCTGCATCACTTCCAGCAGCGCGGACTGGGTCTTGGCCGGCGCGCGGTTGATCTCATCGGCGAGCAGGATGTGGGTGAACACCGGGCCGCGACGGATCTGGAAGCTCTCGGTCTTCGGGTCGTAGACCGCGTGGCCGCTGACGTCGCTGGGCATCAGGTCGGGGGTGAACTGCACGCGCGCGTAGGTCAGTTCCAGCGCCTGCGCCAGCGCCCGCACCAGCAGCGTCTTGCCCAGCCCGGGCACGCCTTCGATTAGCACGTGGCCGCCGGCAAGCAGCGCGATCAGGATCTGGTCCAGCACGTCGGGCTGGCCGATGAAGGCGCGCGACACTTCCTCACGCACGGCCTCGACGCGGTCGGACAGAGCGTTACGCGGCGTCGGCGGCAGCGCGGGCGGCGCGGCGGCGGTCTCGTCGTTCATAGGCGGTTTCTCAGTTGGATCAACAGGGCGATGCGGTCGCGGAAGGCCTGCCGGTCGTGCGAGGCAGGAACATGGAGGGCGGTGCGGATGCGCTCGGCCGGCTGGCCGGTGCGCTCGGCGATGGCGGCGACCTGCGGTTCGCCGGTCAGCGCGGCGGCGACCGGATCACGGCGGCGCAGGCGTGCGAGGAAGGCCGCGCGTACCGCCGAGTACAGCATCACGCCACGGCCGTAGCGGTAGAGATGTTCGCCGCTGGCGCGCACGTGTTCGAGCAGCGAGCGGCGCTCGCCGGCCGGCGACGGCACCGGCGGGCCGAACCGCTGCATCCGCATCCACAGCCACGCCGCGAGCGCCAGCAGCAGCGGCGCCCACACCATCCAGCCACGCAGGAACAGCGTGCGCCACAACGACGGCATTTCGGCCGCATAGACCAGATGCAGGGTGCCCTGGCGGTAGTTGGGTGCCAGCACCTGCCGCGCCAGGGCGCGATGCGGACCATCGCGCAGGCCGCCGTCCGGCGGGGCGTCGAGTTCCTCCTGCAGCGGACCGCGCGTGGCGGTGTTGGCGAGGAAATCGAAGTCGGCCAGCACGTCGACATGGCCCTTGCCCACCGCGATGCGGGCATATACGTACCCGTTCTGCAGGTCGCCCCAGGCGAGTTCGGGCACCACGTCCTCGAAGGCGAAGCGGCGGCCACGGCAGAACTCGACGTGGTGGTCCTCGCCTTCCACCTGGAAGTCCTCGCAGGACGGCATCTCGTCGACCAGCCAGGCCGACAGCAGGTCCAGCATCTGCGACTGCGGCGCATTGGGGCCGGAGATGTCCTCGCCCGGCGAGTACACCGGCGTGCGGATCAGCAGGTGGCCGCCCTCCTCCACCCACGCCAGCAGGCGCTCGGCCTCGGGCGGCGACAGCGCGCGCGGATCGTTGAACAGCAGCAGCGTATCGCCGGGCGCCAGGACGTTGTCGTCCAGCATCAGGCGCTGGCGCGCGTTGACCGTTACCCCGTCGGCTTCCAGCGCCTTGGCCAGCGCATACAACGGGTTGTAGGCGGCCTCGCCGGAGGGCGGCAGGTACAGCGTCTTCTCGACGCGGTGGAAGCTGTGCCGGAACCACAGGCCCACCAGCACCAGCAGCACCACCGCCACGACCAGCGTCGCGCCCACCAGCCGGCCATTGCGGCGCGCGGAGGTCATGCCGCCCACCCGTAGCGCTGCTGCAATTCGCCGACCAGCGCGTCGAATTCGTCATCGCCGGGCAACCGTTCCGCGTAGGCGGCGTACTGCCACGTGCGGACGATGCGCGCGAAGCTCCGGCGGTCCTCCGCCAGCGGCATGCGCCGCGACGCGCGCAGGCATTCGGCTTCGGTCGCGCCCGGCGGCAGCACCAGGTCGGCGCGCTGGCTCATGCTGTCCACGCTGGCGCGATAGAGCAGCGCCAGCGCATGGCGCGGACGGCCGTCGCGCCACAACCGGCGCGCCGCGGTGGCGATGTCGTCGGGCAGCGCCTCGGGCAGCACCAGTGCCCCGGTCTGCGGCGCCTCGGGGGCCGTCACCGGCGCGCGCGCCAGGCCGCGCATCCACGGCCACCAGTAACGCACCGTCGCCAGCAGCATCACCACCAGCACGCCAACGACCAGCCACAACCCCCATTCGCCGATGAAGGCCAGCACCGTGCCGAAGCCGGCCAGCAGCGCGCGGTCGCCGTCCTGCGCGTCCTCTTCCTGCTGTTTCTCTTCGGGAGTGCGGCGCTCCCAGCCGGACTGCACGTGCCGGCGGTCGAGCAGCGGATCGCGGTAGGCCTGGTCCGCGGCCTTGCGGAATGCGCGATCGTCCACGCGCTGGTCGCCGAACACCCGCGGCAGGGTCGGCGGTGTCGGCTTTTCTTCTTCCGTCGTCTCCGCAGGCGCCGGCGTGACCGGCGGCGCACCGTGGCGCTCCTGCGCATCGGCGATACCGGCACCGGCCCACAACACCGCGGCCAGCACCATCGGCACGGCCGCGGCCAGGCGGGCGCGCAGCTTGCGGAACACGATCTCCAGGTCCCAGGCCTCGATCTGCGTGCGCCGGTTGAGATACAGGCCGAAGCCGGCACCGACGTAGAACGGCTCGATCACGCTGATCGCTGCCCAGGCCAGCGCATTCCATGCCAGCTCGAACCAGGCGGGCCATGCGATGGCGGCGATCTGGAACGCCGCCTGCACGCTGTCCGGCAGCAGGTCCTGCGGCAGGTACATCACCACCGCCACGATGCCGCCCAGCATCAGCACGCCCTGGAACAGCAGGCAGATCCAGGTCAGCAGGATCGCCGTGCCGTAGGCCTGACCCCCCAGCACGCGGCGCCGCTGGCGCAGGCGCTCGCCCTGCACGCCCTCCAGCAGGTCGATCGGCATGTACAGCGCGCGCACCGGACTGAAGCGGCGCCAGCTGAGCAGGTGCGGCAGCGTGCGCAGGCCCCAGTGCGCCTGCGCGCGCAGCGTGTCGCGCGTGGCCGGCACGCTGCTGAACACCGCGCGCGAGATGACGTACAGCGGGATGCGGTCGAACGCCGGCTTCAGCCACCACATCAGCAGCGCCGCAACCCACATCTGGTCGATCCACCACGCGCCCAGGTTGAGCAGCGCGAACACCGGCAGGGTGAACCACAGCCATGGCTTCCAGATGGCGCCCGCATGCTGGCGCACCAGCGCCATGCCCAGTTCGATGGCTTCCCAGTCCGAGCGCGCGCGCAGGCGCACGGTCAGCTGTTCAATCCTCATCGGCCACCCCGCGTCCGCCGAGGCCCAGCCACACCGCCACCAGCGTCCACAGCACGCCGGACACGCTGTACTTCACCGCCGCCGGTATGGACTGGGTCGACGACCAGAAGGCTTCGATGAAGGCCGCCACCAGCAGCATGAAGGCCACGCCCAGGCACAGCCGCGCGCCCTTGGCGCCGGCGATCGCCAGCGCGTCGATGCGCCGGTGCCGGCCGGGCGCCACCAGGCTCAGCCCCAGCCGCAGGCCGGCGCCGCCGGCCAGCACGATGGCGGTCAGCTCGAACGGCGCATGCCCGCAGACGAAACGCCACAGCGGATCGCCGTAACCGATCTGCTGCAGGTGGCCGAACACCGTGCCGATGCCGATGCCGTTGACCACCAGCACGAACAGCGCGCCCACGCCGGCCAGCAATCCACCGGCAAACGTGCGCAGGCCGATACCGATGTTGTTCCAGATGTAGTGGCCGAACATCTGCCAGTCGGTGCCGCTCTCGCGGCCCAGCGCATGGCTGGGATCGCTGGGGTCGTACATGCGCTCGTACATCGCCACCTGTTCGGGCGAGGCCAGGCTGTACACCAGCTCCGGGCGGACCTGCAGCAGCACGAACATCAGCACCAGCGGAACCACGAACACCGCCGCCGCCACCCACATGCAGCCGGCCTCGCTGCGCACCAGCCGCGGAAAGTCCGCCAGCAGGAAACGCACCGCCCGCTGCCAGCGCGGCGGCGGTGTGCGGTACAGCACACCATGGCCGGCCTGCATCAGCGCCTGCAGGCGATCGACGACCACCGGGCTGTAGCCGCGCCGGCGCGCCAGCGCCAGATGCTGGCAGATGCGGCGGTAGCGCGCCGGCACCTCCTCGTCGGTCAACGCGCCGTTGTTGCGCTCGCGGCGTGCGCGCCGGGCGTTGTCGCCGCGGGCGTGCAGCCATGTTTCGAAGGCGAGCCATTCGGCCTGGTGGCGGGCGACGAACTGTTCCTGCCTCATCGCCGCCCCAGCAGCCAGTTGGCCATGCCGTACAACCGCTGCACGCCGGCCTGCCCGTGCGCGGCGGTGACCGGCTGGGCGAGGTTGGCCAGTTCCTCCTGGCGCGATGGCGTCAGCTGCGGCGCGCGCTCGGCGAAGGCGACGATCGCGCCCTGTTCCTCCGGCAGCAACTGCGCCGGCGGCACGAATACCGTATTGACCGGTGCCGGCGCGTGATTGCGCTCGCGTCCGCCATGCACGACCAGCGTGCCCGCGACCATGTCGCCGAGGCGGCGCGAATGCGCATCGGCCAGGCAGGCGACCAGGCCCGCGGCATAGCCGAACGGCAGCATGTCGACGGTCCGCAGCAGGTTGCGGGTGATCGCCGCCAGCCAGCCGACCGGCGCGCCGTCGATCGCCACCACGCGCAGCCCCAGCGCCTTCTTGCCCGGCGTCTGTCCGCGCCAGACCGACTCCAGCACGATCGGGTACGCCCAGAACACCAGGAACATCACGATCAGGTGCAGGCCCTGGCCCACCTTGCCCAGCAGGGCGAGGAACATGGCCATGACCAGCACGATGCCGAGGCGGATGGCCAGGTCGATGCCCCACGCCAGCGCACGCGGCACCGGACCCGCCGCCGGCAGGTGCAGGCCCACGCCTTCCGGCGTGACGACTTCGCGATAGGTGTCCAGCATCAGGCGCTCACCACGGGCGGCGTTCCCCTGGCAGCGCGATGGCCGTGACCGGATCGATGTGGTGGAACCCGTGTGTCCCGCTGTCCATGCGCCTTCCCCATGCCTCGCGACTTTAGCCGCGAACGCCATCCTTGCCCAGCCACGCGAGCGCCTACACTGCGCGCCACCATGGACACCGCCTTTTCCTGCCGCCCGGGCTGCGCCGCCTGCTGCACCGCGCCCTCGATCACCTCGCCGATCCCTGGCATGCCGCAGGGCAAACCGGCCGGCGTGGCCTGCGTGCAACTGGACGACGCCTTGCGCTGCCGGCTGTTCGGCATGCCGGAGCGTCCGGCGTTCTGCCGCACGCTGAAACCCGGGCCGGAGATGTGCGGCGCCAGCCGCACCGAGGCGATGGCCCTGCTGGCCGCGCTGGAACAGGCCACCGCGCCCTGACGGCGCGTCGCCGTCACGGCACCTGGGTGGAAATCCACCAGGTGGTGCCGCCGGCATCGCGGAAGCCGCCGCGGCGGTCGCCATCGCCCTTTTCTTCCGGCGCCTGCACCGGCTCGGCGCCGGCGGCGAGCGCGCGCGTCCACGTGGCCTCCACGTCCGGCACGTAGAGATGCACGTGCGCCGGCACCGGCGGCCAGCCGTCCATGCCGTCGGCGAGCATCAGCACGGTGTCGTCGATGCGCACTTCGGCATGGCCCAGCCGGTCGCCCATGGGATGCATGCGCAACGGTTCGGCATCGAACACGGCGACGAGGAAGTCGATCGTGCGCTGCGCGCCGTCGACGACGAGATACGGGGCCACCGAGGTGTAGCCCTGCGGTTTCCAGGCCATGCGCGACTCCCAGGCAGCGCGGAATGCGCCGCCCGCCATCATGCCCCGGGCACTGTTGGCTGCAGGTAACGGTCCTTCAACTTGACGTAGTGGCCGGCCGAATAATGCAGGCTCTCGATGTCGCGCTCGCTGAGCATGCGCACCAGCCGGGCCGGATTGCCGAGCCAGAGTTCGGCCTCGCCGACCACCTTGCCCGGCCCGAGTACCGCGCCGGCACCGAGGAAGCCGTACTTCTTCACCGTCGCGCCGTCGAGGATGCAGGCGCCCATGCCGATCAGGCACAGGTCCTCGATGGTGCAGGCGTGGATGATGGTGCCGTGGCCGATGGTGACGTCGGCGCCGATCAGCGTGGGATGGCCCGCCTTGTTGTACGGGCTGTGGTGGCTGACGTGGACGATGCTGCCGTCCTGCACGTTGGTGCGGGCGCCGACGCGGATGTAGTTGACGTCGCCGCGCAGGATGGTGCCCGGCCAGACGGAGACGTCTTCGGCCAGTTCGACATCGCCGATGACGGTGGCGGCCGGGTCGACATAGACGCGCGGCCCGAGGACGGGAAAGCGGTCAAGGTAGGGGCGCAGCGCGGTCAGAGTGGGGTCCATGCCGGGATTGTAGTGCGCCCGCTCCGGAACGAAGGCATACACTCGGGCCATGACGACCTTTCCGCACGCCGCCACCACTGCCGCCAACGCGGCCATCACCGCCGCCAATGCCGCGATCAGCGCCGCCACGGCCGAAAGCGGGACCACCGCTGCCGCCGGCCACGGCAGCCGCGCGCCGCAGGGCGACACCCCGGTCGGCGACCTCGCCCCCACGCTGCACCGGCTGCGCGCGACCTGGCAGGCGCACAAGCCCGCCTACGCACAGCGCCGCGACGACCTGCACCGACTGCGCGAGGCACTGAAGCGGCGCCTGCCGGACATGGCCGACACCATCGCGGCCGATTTCGGCCACCGCTCGCGACACGAGTCGCTGATCGCCGACGGCATGACCGTGCTCAACGAGATCGACCACCTGGCCTCGCACCTGCGCCGCTGGATGAAGCCGAAGCGGGTGGGCGTGGGCTGGCGCTTCTGGCCGGCGCGCGCGGAGATCCGCCAGGAGCCGGTGGGCGTGGTCGGCGTGATCTCGCCGTGGAACTACCCGGTCAACCTGGCGCTGATCCCACTGGCCACCGCCATCGCCGCCGGCAACCACGTCTACCTGAAACCCTCCGAACACACGCCGCGCACGACCGCCTTCCTGCGGTCGCTGCTGGCGGAAGTCTTCCCGCCCGAGCGCGTCAGCGTCGCCGCCGGCGGCGCCGAGGTGGCGGGCGCGTTCGCCGCCTTGCCGTTCGACCATCTGGTGTTCACCGGCTCCACGGCCGTAGGCCGCAAGGTGATGGCCGCCGCCGCGCCGAACCTGACCCCGCTCACCCTGGAACTGGGCGGGAAGTCGCCCGCCATCGTCTGCGACGACTTCCCGGTGGAACAGGCCGCCGCGCGCCTGGCGACGGGCAAATGGTTCAACGGCGGGCAGACCTGCATCGCGCCGGACTATGTGCTGCTGGTCGGCCGCCAGCGCCGTGATGCACTGGTGCAGGCGCTGCGTGAGCAGGTCGCGGCGCGCTACGGCGACCTGTCCGATGCCGGCGACTTCACCCGCATCATCAACGACGGCCAGTTCGCGCGACTGGACAGCTATCTAGACGACGCGCGCCAGCGCGGCCACGAGGTGATTCCGCTGGCGCCGACGCACGACCGCGCGCAGCGGCTGTTCGCGCCGACCGTGGTGATCGAGCCCGGCGACGAAGCGAAGGTGATGCAGGACGAGATCTTCGGCCCGATCCTGCCTATCCGGACGGTCGCTTCGCTGGACGAAGCCTTGGCCTACGTCAATGCACACGACCGCCCGCTGGCGCTGTATCCCTTCAGCCATGACCGCACGCGGGTGGAGAAGATCCTGCGCAATACGCTGGCCGGCGGCGTCACCGTCAACGACACCGTGCTGCACTTCGGCATCAACGCGCTGCCGTTCGGCGGCATCGGCCCCAGCGGCATGGGCGCCTACCACGGCCGGGCCGGCTTCGATGCGATGAGCAAGGCGTTGCCGGTGCTGTGGCAGCCCCGGCGTGCGGGCAGCGACCTGCTCAAGCCGCCCTATTCCAAGGTGGCGAAGTTCATCGACTTCATCATCCGCTGACGCCATCGCGCATGCGCAAGCTCCGCCATGCCAGCAACAGCCGGCGCGACGTCCGCGTCTACGGCATGCTGCTGGTCGGTGCGATGTTCGTGTATGCCGGCCTGGTCGTGGATCCGGCCAGCAACTGCGACGCGAGCGGACGGCAGTGCGCGCCGTGGCTGGTGCCGGTGGCGTTCGTGATGGGCGTGGCGCTGGCCGGATCGGCGCTGGCGATGCTGGTGCACGCGCGCCGCTGGGGCAGCCGCCTGGACATCGAGGCGCGCACGCTGTGGTGGTGGGACAACGCGGTGTCGCCCGGCGAACATGCGATCGCGCTGGACGACGTGGCGCGCATCCGCGTGCAGCGTCCGGAAGAAAGCGAAGACCGCGTGTTCCTCTACCGCCACGACGGCGAGCTGCTGCGGTTTCCGTCCGAGCGCGGCGTTCCCTACGACGCCGTGCAATGGGCGGAGGACCTGGCCACGCACTTCCCGCATCTCCGGGTGGACGTGGAAGGCGGCTGACGCCGCCGCTCCTCCTGGTCGAGAATCGCCCCTCCCGTTCGTCGAACGGGATGACACGCCCTTGATGGACTCCCATGTCGACCACGTCTGTACCCGCCAAAGCCACCCGCCGCGAATGGATCGGGCTGGCCATCATCGCCCTGCCCTGCGTGGTCTATGCGATGGACCTGACCGTGCTGAACCTGGCGCTGCCGGCGATCAGCGCCGAACTCGATCCCACCGCTAGCCAATTGCTGTGGATCGTCGACGTGTACGGCTTCCTCGTCGCCGGCTTCCTGATCACCATGGGCACGCTGGGCGACCGGATCGGCCGGCGCAAGCTGTTGCTGATCGGCGCGGCGGCGTTCGCGGTGGCCTCGGTACTGGCGGCGTTCTCGCGCAGCGCGGAGATGCTGATCGCGATGCGTGCCCTGCTCGGCGTGGCCGGCGCGACCCTGGCACCGTCGACGATGTCGCTGATCCGCAACATGTTCCATGACGAACACCAACGCCAGTTCGCCATCGGCGTGTGGATCGCCGCGTTCTCGGTCGGCGGCGCCATCGGGCCGCTGGTCGGCGGCCTGCTGCTGCAATGGTGGTGGTGGGGCGCGGCCTTCCTGGCGGCAGTGCCGGTGATGGTGCTGCTGCTGGTGCTGGGACCGAAGCTGCTGCCGGAGTACCGTGATCCCGACGCCGGCAGACTCGACCCGGCCAGCATGGCGCAGTCGCTGTTCGCGGTGCTGGCGGTGGTCTACGGGCTCAAGCGCATCGCCGAGTACGGCATCGATCCGCGGGGCATCGCCGTGTTCGTGTCCGGCATCGCGCTGGGCGTGCTGTTCGTGCGCCGGCAGAAGCACCTGGCGTATCCGTTCCTCGACGTCACCCTGTTCCGGCGACCGGCGTTCTCTGCCGCCATCGTCGCCTATGCGCTGGCCGGCCTGTCGATGATGGGCGTGTACATCTTCATGACCCAGTACCTGCAACTGGTGCTGGGGCTGACGCCACTGCAGGCCGGCCTTGCGACGGTGCCGTGGTCGCTGTGCTTCACCGTCGGCTCGCTGCTGGCGCCCCGGCTGGCACGGCACTGGGGCGCGCGCCAGGTGATGGTGCGCGGCCTGCTGCTGGCCGCGGTCGGCTTCGCCATCACCGCGCTGGTGGTGCCGCCCTACGGACTGTGGATCCTGATCGCCGGCATGCTGGCGATGAGCCTGGGCATGGCGCCGGTCTTCACCGTCGGCAACGAACTGATCATCACCACCGCGCCGCCGGAGCGCGCGGGCGCGGCGTCCGCACTGGCGGAAACCAGCGCCGAACTCAGCGGCGCACTGGGCATCGCGATCCTGGGCAGTCTCGGCATGCTGGCCTACCGGCTATGGCTGGACCCCGCCTTGCCCACGGCATTGCCCGATGCGGACGCCACGCGCGCGTTGTCGACGCTGGGCGGCGCGGTCACGGTCGCCGGCGAGATCGGTGGGGCCGCGGGAACGGCCATCGCCGACACCGCACGCAGCGCCTTCACCGATGCCATGCGCGCCATCGCCGTGTTCGGCATGGCGATGATGCTGCTCGCGGCGTGGATGGCCGCGCGGTTGATGCGCGATGGCGAAGGCGCCGCCCACGGCATGGCCGTGGCCGACGACACCGCGGGCGCGTGAACGACGTCCTCGCTTAGAATCGCCGCCATGAAGATCGCCAGCTGGAACGTCAATTCGCTCAACGTGCGCCTGCCGCACCTCACCCAGTGGCTGGGCGCGTTCGCGCCGGATGTCGTGGGCCTGCAGGAGACCAAGCTGGAGGACCACCGCTTTCCGGATACCGCGCTGGCGGAGCTGGGCTACCGCAGCGTGTTCGCCGGGCAGAAGACCTACAACGGCGTGGCGCTGCTGTCGCGTGAGCCGATCGGCGAGGTGCAGGTCGGCATTCCCGGCTTCGAGGACGAGCAGAAGCGCGTGATCGCCGCGACCGTGGGCGACGTGCGCATTGTCAACCTGTACGTGGTCAACGGCCAGGACGTGGGCACCGACAAGTACGCCTACAAGCTGCGCTGGCTGGACGCCGTGCACGACTGGATCGCCGCCGAATTGCAGACGCATCCGAAGCTGGTGGTGATGGGCGACTTCAACATCGCACCGGACGACCGCGACGTGTTCGATCCCAAGGTGTGGAACGACGACCACATCCTGACCTCCACCGCCGAACGCGCGGCGCTGCAGCGGCTGTACGCGCTGGGCCTGCACGACGCGTTCCGCCTCCACACCGACGAAGCCAACGTCTACAGCTGGTGGGATTACCGGATGGGCGGCCTGCGCCGCAACCTGGGCCTGCGCATCGACCTGACCCTGGTGTCCGACGCATTGCGCGCGCAAGCGGTGGAATCGGGCATCGACCGCGAACCGCGCACCTGGGAACGCCCCAGCGACCATGCCCCGGCATGGGTGCGACTGGGCGGTTGAACCCGAGACGTCAATCGCGATTACAGAGCCCAAAAAAATACAGATACGGACCAAAGCGGATCAACACGGATAAAAAGCATTCTTTTTGATCCGCCTTTCTCCGCTTTGATCCGTGTCGAAAAAACCCCTGGATTCCCGGCACCCAGAACGAGCAAAGGCCCGGCAGGTGCCGGGCCTTTGCAGTGCCACGGGCCTTGGGTGCGTCTCGAACGCGCACGCGGCCGCAGCGGAACCGTTACCTCGCGCGGCCGCGGGTGAACAGATTGACGATCAGCAACAGCACTACCGCACCGATGAAGGCGGTCAGCAGGAAGCCGACCCAGCCGCCACCCAGGCCAAGGCCCAGCGTCGGCAGCAACCAGCCACCCAGGAAACCGCCGATGATGCCGACCACCACATTCAGGATGATGCCTTGCGAGCCATCCCGCTTCATCACGATGCTCGCCAGCCAGCCGGCAATGCCACCCACGATCAGATAGATGAGAAAATTCATTGCGTCGCTTCTCCCTCGATGGACAGGACCCCTGGGCGCGGGGCACGCTTCAATCTCCGACGTACCGCGTGAAACCGTCGTTAACTCCGTGGGGGAAGCCTCCGTGCCCGTGCTTGATAACGCCATCGTCGCAGGCTTGCACGCTGTGCCGCACCACGCGCGGTACTGAGCGGTGAGCTGGCTTGACACGCCGGCCGACTGGCGGCTCGACGGCATCGCGGTGTGGCTGCTGCCGCATGCAGCCCGCCAGCGCGGCGAGCCGGCCGCCCGCGAGCAGTTGGCGCGCGCGCTGGACATGGCGCCGCACGCGCTGCCGATCACCCGCGATACGCAGGGCCGCCCGCACTTCATCGCGCCGCTGCACCATCTGGAAACCGGCTGGAGCCACAGCGGCGAGGCGCTGCTGCTGGCGCTGGGCGAGGACATCGAACTCGGCGTCGATGTCGAGCGCCTGCGTCCGCGGCCCCGCGCGATGGAGCTGGCGCAGCGCTTCTATCATCCCGACGAGACCGCCTGGCTGCGCTCGCTCGACGATGCCGACGCGCGCCTGCTCGCCTTCGTGCGCCTGTGGTGCGTCAAGGAAGCCGTGCTGAAGGCGCATGGCCAGGGCATCGCCTTCGGCCTGCATCGCTTCCATGTCCGGCTCGACGATGACCGCGTGCGGCTGGCCAGCTGCGATCCCGCGCTGGGTCGTCCCGACGACTGGCGCCTGCACGAATGGGCGCCTGCTGACGGCTACCGCGCCGCGCTCGCCTGGCATCCGCGCGGCGCCGTGTGGCGGCCTGCGATAATGCCGTGATGAACGACTCCGCCTTCCCCGCCGACCTGCGTGACGACCTCCACCGCGGCCTCGACACGCTGGGCCTGGATGCCGATGCGCTGGCGCCGCCGCTGCTCGCCTACCTGGCCCTGCTCGACCGCTGGAACAGGACCTACAACCTCACCGCCATCCGCGACCCCCGCGAGATGGTCACGCGCCACCTGCTGGACTCGCTGGCGATGCATCCGTTCGTGGACGACCTGGCGGCGAACGGCGGCGCGCTGGCCGACCTCGGCACCGGTCCGGGCCTGCCCGGCATTCCGCTGGCCATCGCCAAGCCCGGCCTGCGCGTCACCCTGGTGGAGAGCAACGGCAAGAAGGCGCGCTTCCTGCGCGAGGCCGTGCGCACGTTGAAACTGGACAACGCACGCGTGGCCGAATCTCGCGCCGAAGCGCTGGACGAACCGCAGGCCTACGACGCGCTCACCGCCCGCGCGCTGGACGTGCTGGCCGGCATCATCGAGGTCGGCGGTCACCTGCTGAAGCCCGGTGGCGCCCTGCTGGCGATGAAGGGCGTGCGCCCCGACGAGGAGATCGCCGCGCTGCCGGCCGGCTGGTCGGTGGACACGATCCAGCCCCTGGCGGTGCCGGGCCTGGTCGGGGAGCGCCACATGGTGGTCGTGCGCCGCGACTGAGGGGGCGACGCGGCACCGGCGACACGTAAGCCGTTGAAAAGACTGGCCGGGCCTGCGCTCGCGCGGAGCCGTGACCGGGCTTCGTCGCCGACTGCGTACCCTTGATTTCGCACGGCCCCGCCCGAGCCCGCATAATCCCCCTTCACCTCCGTACCCGATAAGGCGCCCTCGCATGGCCCGCATCATCGCCGTCGCCAACCAGAAAGGCGGAGTCGGCAAGACCACCACCGCCGTCAACCTGGCCGCCGCGCTGGCACGCGCGCCGCAGCGGGTGCTGCTGGTCGACCTGGATGCGCAGGGCAACGCGACGATGGGCAGCGGCGTCGACAAGCGCGAGGTGGAAGCCTCGACCTGCGACGTGCTGCTGGGCGAAGTGGACGCGAAGGCCGCGGTGGTCACCACGCCCGAGGGTTTCGACCTGATGCCGGGCAACATCGACCTGACCGCCGCCGAGATCCAGCTGATGGACGTGGACGGCCGCGAGCAGCGCCTGAAGAGCGCCTTGCAGCCCATCCGCGACGACTACGACTTCATCATCGTCGACTGCCCGCCGGCGCTGTCACTGCTGACGCTCAACGCGCTGACCGCCGCCGATTCGGTGCTGGTGCCCATGCAGTGCGAGTACTACGCGCTGGAAGGCCTGTCGGCGCTGATGGAAACCATCGAGGCACTGCGTGCGCGCCTGAATCCCGGCCTGGAGATCGAAGGCGTGCTGCGCACGATGTTCGACATCCGCAACAACCTGGCCAACGCGGTCTCCGGAGAACTGACCACCCACTTCGGCGACAAGGTGTTCCGCACCATCGTGCCGCGCAACGTGCGCGTGGCCGAAGCGCCCAGCCACGGCCAGAGCATCGTCGGCTACGACCGCGCCTCGCGCGGTGGCGTCGCCTACCTGGGCCTGGCCGGCGAGATCCTGCGCCGCGCCGCCGACCGCAAGAAGCAACAGAAACAGATGGAGCACGCGTGATGAGCGCCCCCAAGAAGCGCGGCCTGGGTCGCGGACTGGAAGCCCTGCTCGGCCCGAAGGCCGCCGAGACGCCGCCGCCGGAAGCCCAGCCGGGCGAGGCGCTGCGCACCGTGCCCGTGCAGCAGCTGCAGCCGGGCAAGTACCAGCCGCGCATGCAGATGGATGCCTCCAAGCTCAGCGAGCTGGCCGAATCGATCAAGGCGCAGGGTGTGATCCAGCCGATCGTCGTGCGCGAGCTGTCGCCGGGCAAGTTCGAGATCGTCGCCGGCGAACGCCGCTGGCGCGCCTCGCAGGAAGCCGGGCTGGCCGAAGTGCCGGTGGTGGTGCGCGACCTGGACGACCGCACCGTCATCGCGATGGCGCTGATCGAGAACATCCAGCGCGAAGACCTCAACCCGCTGGAAGAGGCGCAGTCGCTGCAGCGGCTGATCAACGAATTCGCCCTCACCCACGCCGAAGCCGCCGAAGCCGTCGGCCGCTCGCGCGCAGCGGTGTCCAACCTGCTGCGCCTGCTGGAACTGCCGCCGGCGATCCGTGCCCTGCTGGAAGCCCGCCGCCTGGAAATGGGCCACGCGCGCGCCCTGCTGACGCTGTCGCCGGACCTCGCCAGCAAGCTCGCCTCCGACGCCGCCGAACAGGGCTGGTCGGTCCGCGAGGTCGAACACCGCGCCCAGCAGTTCGCCGCCGGCAAGGTGCCGGTCACCGGCAAGAAGGCCAAGCCGGCCAAGGCGGCACCGCAGCCGGACATCGCCTCGCTGGAAACCGAACTCTCCGAGAGCCTCGGCACCCGCGTCACCATCGCCCACGGCCGCGGCGGCAAGGGCAAGCTGATCATCCAGTACACCGACCTGGACACGCTGGACGGCGTGCTGGAACGGCTGCGCCCGAAGGCCTGAGGCCCAGCCTGTTGTGGGAATGTGGAATGTGGGAGCGACGTAAGTCGCGATAGCGGTGAGAGTTGATTCACCGACAAGCAAAAAGCTCGCGACTGACGTCGCTCCCACAAGGAAGGGCGTAGCCGCCCGGACGGGCACAGTGCCGCTGCATTACCATCCGCTTTCCGCTTCCACCGGATGGCCCGCCTTGAACCTCCGCCTCGCCGCCCTGCTGCTCGCCTGCACCCCGCTGCACGCGCTCGCCTTCGCCCCCTCCGACGCCGACCAGCGCTTCCAGGCGCTGTACGAGAAGGAATGGAAGTGGCGGCAGGAACAGACCGGCCAGGCGGACGAGGATGCCGACACCAGCGGCGACAAGCGTCGCCTGCCAGACGTCGGCGCCGACGCGCAGCAGGCGCGGCTGAAGGTGTGGGAGCAGGTACTGAAGGATCTCGACGGCATCGACGCGGCGGCGCTGTCGCCGGAGAACCGCATCAATCTGGCGATCTACCGCCCGCAGGTGCAGAACCTGGCCGACGAAGTGCGGCTTGGCGCCTACGAAATGCCGTTCAATTCCGACTCCTCGTTCTGGTCGAACCTGTCGTTCATGGCCCGCCGGCCCATGAAGACGGCGAACGACTACCGTGCCTATGCCGCGCGCCTGCGCGACGTGCCGCGCTACTTCGACCAGCACATCGCCAACATGCGCAGTGGCCTGAAACGCGGCTTCACCGTGCCGCGCGCGGTGCTGGATGGCCGCGACGTATCGATCGCCGCAGTCGCCGATCTGAAGGACCCCGAACAGTCCACGTTCTACACCCCGTACAAGAAGATGCCGTCCAGCATTCCCGCCGCCGAGCAGGAGGCGCTGCGCAAGGACGTGCGCGAGGCGATCCGCCAACAGGTGGTGCCTGCGTTCGGCACGCTGCTGACGTTCTTCCGCAGCGAGTACGTGCCGCAGGCGCGCACCACGCTGGCGGCCGAAGCGATGCCCGGTGGCAAGGACTTCTACGCGCAGCAGATCCGCGAATACACCACGCTGGACCTCAGCGCCGAGCAGATCCACCAGATCGGCCTGAAGGAAGTCGCGCGCATCCAGGCCGAGATGCAGGACGTGATCAAGCAGACCGGGTTCAAGGGCACGTTCGCCGAGTTCCTGACCTTCCTGCGTACCGATCCGCAGTTCTACGCCAAGACGCCGCAGCAGCTGCTCGACCGTGCCGCGTGGATCTCCAAGCGCGTCGACGGTGAGGTCGGCAAGTACATCGGCACCCTGCCGCGCGGGCGCTTCACCATCGTCGAGGTGCCGGCCGACATCGCGCCGTTCTGGACCGCCGGCCGCGGCGGCCTGGGCACCTACTGGCTCAACACCTACGACCTGCCCTCGCGCCCGCTGTACAACCTGCCGGCGCTGACCCTGCACGAGTCCTCGCCCGGCCATTCGCTGCAGGCCGCGCTGGCACAGGAGCAGGGCGAACAGCCCGCGTTCCGCCGCGACAACTACATCTCCGCCTACGGCGAGGGCTGGGCGCTGTACACCGAAAAGCTGGGCAAGGAGATGGGCATCTACGAGACGCCGTACGAGGATTTCGGCCGGTTGACCTACGAGATGTGGCGCGCCGCCCGCCTAGTCATCGACACCGGCGTGCACCACAAGGGCTGGACCCGCGACCAGGCCCTGGCCTACCTGCGCGACCACACCGCCCTGTCCGAGCACGAAGTGACCACCGAAGTGGACCGCTACATCTCCTGGCCGGCGCAGGCGCTGAGCTACAAGCTGGGCGAGATCGCCATCGTCCGCCTGCGCGGCGAGGCCGAGCAGGCGCTGGGCCCGAAGTTCGACATCAAGGCCTTCCACGACGCCGTGCTGAGGCAGGGCTCGGTGACCCTGCCGGTGCTGGAGGAGCAGATCCGGGCCTTCATCGCCGCCAGCAAGGCGGGCCCGGGCAAGGCGGCGGCCGCGGCGCCGTGATCGCAGGGTGGGCCTTGGCCCACCCTGCCCGTCCCGCCTTCCGGACCCCGAAGCACTCCGATGTCGGGCCAAGGCCCGACCTACTCGGGCCCGTATCCGTTCCCTGATAGCGGAGAGAGGGCCGGCGCATCCAAGTCGGCACCATGATTCGTCGGTGGGTCTTGGCCCACCGTGCCGATCCACTCTTCCGGACCCCGAATCGCCGCGATGTCGGGCCAAGGCCCGACCTACGCCCCTCGGTTCGATGCCGGCCTGCTTCAAGCCCGCAGAGCGAGCCTCGGCCCACCGTATAGCCGACCCGACGGCCTTTGGCCGGCTCGCCTAAGTGCTTGCGGGGAAAGGGGAACGTCGGCATAATGCGCGGCTCGCTGTGTCCGGTCCATGACCGTGCGGGTCAGGAAGCACGTCTCCTACCCGCTCCCGACAGCAGAAATTCTGCCCGTTTCGTGCACCGCGCCTGCTCGCGGTGGGGCCGCCGTCTCCCGGGCTACGGGCGACACAATCATTCATCGAGGTGCGTATGTCCCGCGTATGCCAAGTGACCGGCAAGCGTGTGATGACGGGTAACAACGTCAGCCACGCCAACAACAAGACCCGTCGTCGTTTCCTGCCCAACCTGCACGAGCGCCGCTTCTGGGTCGCCAGCGAAAACCGCTGGGTCAAACTGAAAGTTTCCGCGCACGCGCTGCGCACCATCGACAAGAACGGCATCGACTCCGTCCTGGCCGAGCTGCGCGCGCGCGGCGAGAAGATCTGAGGAGTAACCGACCATGGCATCCAAGCGCGACAAGATCCGTCTGATCTCCTCGGCCAACACCGGCCACTTCTACACGACGGACAAGAACAAGAAGAACACCCCGGGCAAGATGGAAATCAAGAAGTACGACCCGGTCGTGCGCAAGCACGTGATCTACAAGGAAGGCAAGATCAAGTGACCTAGTGGCGCGTTCGCAACGCGAACGCCTTTGCCACTAGGTCATCCCGGCGAAAGCCGGAAGCGCTTTTCAACCGCCGCATGGCGGTTCATCCAGCGCCTCAAGGAAAACCCCGCTCCGGCGGGGTTTTCTGTTTTCAGGCTTCGAGGAAGCATAGAAGCTGCCCCTCATCCGCCCCCGTATCGAATACGGGGCAGGCTCTTCGGGCACCTTCTCCCCGCAGGCGGGGAGAAGGAGACGAGTGAGGTTTGGTGCTCCCGCAGAAGCGGGTTTTCTTTTGCCCGCTTCCGCCAGCAGAATCCCTCCATCCCCCTTGGATACACCACCCCATGGACTGGTCCTACGGCACCGCGCTGCTGATCGTCGACTGGCTGATCCGGTTGGCGGCACTGTGGTGGATTCCCAGCCGGACCACGCCGGCGGCCGCGCGCAGCTGGCTGTTGCTGGTCGGCTTCGTGCCGCTGCTCGGCCTGCCGTTGTACCTGCTGCTCGGCCATCCCTGGCTTTCGCGCGAGCGCATCGAACGGCAGGCGCGGGCGTCGGACGTGATCCGCGAGGAACAGCGTCCGCTCAGCGCCCTGCGCTGGACGGCGCATGAAGGCGCGGCCGCCGAGATCGCGCCCCTGATCGAACGCCAGGGCGCCTTCATGCCCACGCATGGCAACGCGGTGGCGCTGCTGGACGACTACGACGCCTCACTGCGTGCCCTGCTCGACGACATCGACTCGGCCACGCAGCAGGTGCACCTGCTGTACTACCTGATGTTCGACGACCCCGTCGGCGATGCCGTCGCCACCGCGCTGTGCCGCGCGTCCGCGCGAGGCGTGGCCTGTCGCCTGCTGCTCGACGCGGTCGGCGCCAAGCGCGGGCTTCGCGCCTACACCGCTCGGCTGCGTGCGGCCGGCGTGGAGGTGCACGCCATGCTGCCCGGCGGCCTGCAGTGGCGGCGCAGCGGGCGCATGGATCTGCGCAACCACCGCAAGGTCGCCGTGATCGACAACCGGATCGGCTACGTGGGCTCGCAGAACCTGGCCGATGCGGTGTTCGTGCCCGGGCATCCGAACCGCGAACTGGTCGCGCGCGTGCAGGGGCCGGTGGTGTCGCACCTGGAAGGCGTGTTCGCCAGCGACTGGTACATCGAGACCGGTGAGCGCCTCGACGTGCAGCCCGACCTCAGCGTGCAGGCGCAGGACGTGGCCGCGCAACTGCTGCCCAGCGGGCCGGCCTATCCGTTCGAGAACGCACGCGACACCGTCAACGCGCTGATCCATCTCGCCCGCCAGAAGGTGGTGCTGACCACGCCCTACTTCGTGCCCGACGACGCCACGCTCAGTGCGCTGCGCATCGCCGCCCTGTCCGGCGTGGATGTGCAGCTGGTGCTGTCGGCCACCAACAACCAGACGCTGACGGCGTGGGCGCAGCAGTCGTACTACGAGGAACTGCTGGCCTGCGGGGTGAAGATCGCGCTGTACCGGCCGCACTTCCTGCATGCCAAGCACCTGACCGTGGACGATGGCATCGCCCTGGTCGGGTCCATCAACCTGGACATCCGCTCCTTCGCCCTCAACGCCGAGATCGGCCTGGTCTGTTACGACGCCGGCGTCGTGGCACGGATCCGCGCGATCGAGGCCGACTACCTGGCCCACGCCGATCACGTGGATCGCGTGGCATGGCGCCGCCGTCCCGGCTGGCAGCGCAGCCGCGAGGGCGTCGCGCGGCTGGCGGATTCGCTGATGTAGCGGCCGCGTGCCGTCCGGTCGACGGCGCCGGTTCGCCTACAATGGCGGCATGACTGCCGCGACCACGACGCCCCTGCCGCCCTGCGACCTCGCGATCATCGGCGGCGGCGCCGGCGGCGTGCTGGCGGCGCTGCAGGCGCTGCGCCTGGCCACCACGCCGCTGCGCATCGTGATGATCGAGCCGCGCGAGGTGCTGGCGCAGGGCGTGGCGTATGCGACGACCTACGGCGAACACGTGCTCAACGTACCCGCCGCGCGCATGAGCGCCTTCGACGACCGTCCCGCGGATTTCCTCGATTATGTCGTCGCCACCGCGCCACCCGATGGCCCGGACCGCGACACGCTGGCGCATGCCTTCATCGAGCGCCGCCGCTATGGCGACTACCTGCGGACCCGGCTGCAGGAGGCCATCGCCGCCAGCTCCGCTTCCCTGCAAGTGATCCACGACAGCGTGTGCGAACTCGATGCGCGCGAGGACGACGCGACGCTGCAGCTGGTGGAACACGGTCCGCTCCACGCCGGCGGCGTGGTGATGGCGGTCGGCAACACGCCCAAGCCGCTGCCGGCACGCGGCGCGCCGCAACTGCCGGAAGGCCGTTCGCTGGCGGCCTGGGATTTCGATGCGGTGAAGGCCATCCCGGCCGACGCCGACCTCTGCATCGTCGGTTCCGGCCTGAGCATGGTCGACACCGTGCTCAGCCTGGCCGACAACGGCCACGCCGGCACGATCCATGTGCTGTCGCGGCACGCACTGCTGCCGCTGCCGCATTGCCACGGAGGCGCCGCGACGTACGATCCCGCCCCGCTGCAGGCCATGGACCTGCGCGCCCGCATGCGCTTCCTGCGCGCAGCGGCGAGGCAGGCCGTCGCCGACGGCCTACCGTGGCAGGCGGCGATGGAACGGATCCGTCCGCATGTACAGGCACTGTGGCAGTCGATGTCGATTACCGACCAGCGCCGCTTCCTGCGCCACGTGGTGCGCCAGTGGGACGTGCACCGCCATCGCATCGCACCGGAGGTGCACGCCAAGCTGCAGGCGATGCTCGACCGCGGCCAGCTGCGGCTGCATCGCGGCCGCCTGGACACGGTGATGGCCATGGACCGCGGCCTGCGGGTGAGCACGCATACCCGCGATGGCCGCACCGACGAGTTCGATGTCGACTACGTGGTCAACGCCACCGGCGTGGAAATGCGTGCACAGACCATGCGCAACCCGCTGCTGCACGACCTGCTGGGCAAGGGCCACGCCCAGCCCGGGCCGCACGGCATCGGCCTGAAGGCCGCGCGCGACGGCCGCATGGTGGATGCCGACGGCGAACCGCAGCCGCGCATCTTCATCCTCGGCAGCCTGCGCATCGGCTGCGTGTGGGAGAGCATCGCCATCCCCGAACTGCGCGGCCAGGCCGAGACCGCCGTGCGCGAACTGCTCGCGCTGCCCACGCCCTGACCGTCCGCCGCGGCACGCCGCAGCCGGTACACTCGGCGACGGGTTGAGCGCGGGGAGAACGCGTTGGTTTCCAGCTGGATCCTGCTGTTGGTGTCGGTCGGCTACGCCGCGCTGCTGTTCGGCGTGGCGTGGTGGGGCGACCGCCGCCCGATGTACCCGGACCGTCCCTGGCTGCGACCGGTGGTCTACAGCCTGGCGCTGGCGGTGTACTGCTCGTCGTGGACCTTCTACGGCGCGGTCGGCAGCGCGGTGCGCAATGGCCTGGGCTACCTTCCGATCTACCTGGGCCCGGTGCTGCTGTTGCTGTTTGGCTGGCGCATCATCGAACGGCTGGCGCTGATCGCGCGCAGCGAGAACACGGTCTCCATCGCCGACTTCATCTCCTCGCGCTACGGCCGCTCGCGCCGGCTGGCCGCACTGGTCACGGTGATCGCGCTGATCGGCGTGGTGCCGTACCTGGCGCTGCAGTACAAGGCCGTGGCGATGAGCCTGAGCGTGCTCAGCGGCGACGGCGGCGACAGCACGCAGGGTTTCTTCACCGATCCGGCGCTGTACGTGGCGCTGCTGATGGCGCTGTTCGCCGCGCTGTTCGGTACGCGCCAGGTGGACGCCACCGAGCACCACCACGGCATGATGCTGGCCATCTCGCTGGAATCGGTGGTCAAGCTGGTGGCGATGATCGCGGTGGGCGTGTTCGCCTACCTGTGGCTGGGCGACAACACCTTCCGCATCACCGACTCTGCGCGCACGCTGTTCGAGAACGCGCCGCCGGTGGGCTTCATCGCGCAGACGCTGCTCGGCTTCCTGGCCATCGTCTGCCTGCCGCGCCAGTTCCATGTCGCGGTGGTGGAGTGCAGCGACGTGGGCGACATCCGCAAGGCACGCTGGCTGTTCGGCGGCTACCTGGCGCTGTTCTCGCTGATGGTGGTGCCGATCGCCGCCGCCGGTGCGTCGCTGTTCGGTGGCACCAGCGTGGCCGACGACAGCTACGTGCTGGCGCTGCCGCTGGCCGAAGGCCGCACGGCGCTGGCGATCATCGCCTACGTCGGCGGCTTTTCCGCCGCCACCGGCATGGTGATCGTGGCCAGCATCGCGCTGGCGACGATGGTCAGCAACGACCTGGTCATGCCGGTGCTGCTGCGCCGAGGCTGGGGCAAGCGCCACGCGGAAGCCGACGTCGCCTCGCGCGTGCTGTGGATCCGCCGCGTGGCGATCCTGCTGCTGGCGCTGACCGCCTACAGCTACTACCGCAGCAGCGGCAACGACAGCACGCTGGCCTCGTACGGCCTGATGGCGTTCGCGGCGGTGGCGCAGTTCGCTCCCGGCCTGATCGGCGGCCTGTACTGGCGCGGTGCCAGCCGGCGTGGCGTGGAAGCCGGCATGGTGCTCGGCTTCGCCACCTGGATCTACACGCTGCTGCTGCCGACCATGACGCAGGCCGGCTGGTTCGACGTGCTGTGGCTGCACGACGGGCCGTTCGGCATCCGCTGGCTGCGCCCGCAGCAGCTGTTCGGCCTGAGCGGCTGGGACACGCTGACGCACGGCACGTTCTGGTCGCTGCTGGTGAACACCGGCGCGATGATGATCGTGTCGGCGCGCTCGCGTCCCGGCGTGGACGAGCGCCTGCGCGCCGCCCCGTTCCTCGATCCCTACGCACAGCGTCCCGCGCTGGTCGCCGGCGAGTGGCCCGGTAGCGTGCGCGTGGGCGACCTGCGCACGCTGGCCGAGCGCGTGGTGGGGGAACGCCATGCGCGCCGCGCCTTCGCCGAACAGGCGCAGATACTGGGACGCGAATACCAGCCCAACGTCCCGGCCGACCGCGCCTGGGTGCAGTTCACCGAACGCCTGCTCGCCGCCGCCATCGGGGCCGCGTCCGCGCGCATCGTGTTGACCAGCGTGCTGCGCGGCTCGGGCATGGAGCTGGGCGAAGTGGTGGCGGTGCTCGACCAGGCGGGGCAGGAACTGCGCTTCAACCGCGAGATCCTGTCGACGACGCTGGAGAACATCAGCGCCGGCGTCAGCGTGGTCGACCCGCAGATGCGTCTGGTCGCCTGGAACCGCCGCTACCAGCAGATGTTCGGCTATCCCGACGGCATGCTCTACGTCGGCCGCCCGGTCGCCGACCTGATCCGTTACAACGCCGAGCGCGGCGAGCTGGGCGAAGGCGACATTGATGCGCAGATCAACAAGCGCATCCGCTACATGCGCGCGGGCTCGCCGCACATCTTCGAGCGCGTGCGCGCCGATGGGCAGGTGATCGAGATGCGCGGCCAACCGCTGCCGGGCGGCGGCTACGTCACCAGCTACAACGACATCACCGACTTCAAACATGCCGAAGCGCTGCTGCTGGAGACCAACGAGACGCTGGAGCAGCGCGTCGCCGAGCGTAGCGAAGCCGCCGAGCACGCGCAGCAGTCGCGTACGCGCTTCCTCGCCGCGATCAGCCACGACGTGCTGCAACCACTCAATGCCGCGCGCCTGTTCGTCAGTGCCCTGCGCGACAGCGAGCAGGGCGATGATGCGCAGGCGCAGGAGCGCCAGCACCTGGCCGAACGCGTCGATGCCTCGCTGCGCGCCGCCGAGGAACTGCTGGACGGCCTGCTCGACGTCTCGCGCCTGGATGCTGGTGGCCTGCAGACGCAGATCACCGACTTCGATGCCGGCGAACTGATGCGCGAACTGGCGGCGCAGTATGCCCCGGTCGCCGCTGGCCGCGGGCTGAAGCTGCGCGTGCACGCGCGTGCGATTCCCGTACGCAGCGATCGCCGCCTGCTGCGCCGCGTGCTGCAGAACTTCCTCGCCAACGCGCTGCGCTACACGCGCGAGGGCCGCATCGTCATCGGCATGCGCGCGCAAGGTGAACGTATCGCCCTGCAGGTCTGGGACACCGGGCCGGGCATTCCCGAAAACCACATGCGACAGATCTACGACGAGTTCCACCGCTACCAGCAGCCGTTCGACTGGGGCGAACGCGGCCTCGGCCTGGGCCTGTCCATCTGCCAGCGCATCTCGCGCCTGCTGCAACACGAACTGGATGCGCGCAGCACCGTCGACCGCGGCAGCATGTTCTGCATCGTCGTGCCCCGCGGCACCCAGCTCAACGAGCGCCGCGCCACACCGCGTCGAAGCACCCTGGCCAACGACTCGCTGGCCGGCCTGCGCGTGCTGTGCGTGGACAACGACCGCGAGATCATCGACGGCATGCAGGCCCTGCTCGGACGCTGGCAGGTGGAGGTCATCACCGCCACCACCGTCGACGAAGCCCTGCAGAAGATCGCAGAAGGCCCGGCCGTGATGCTGGTGGACTACCACCTGCACGACCGCCTCGACGGCCTCGCCATCCTCGACGCCCTGCGCGCCGCCAGCCCCGGCCCCATCGCCGGCGCGCTGCTCACCGCCGACGGCCGCGACGAACTCAAGCGCGACGCCCGCGAACGCGGCTATCGCCTCCTCACCAAACCCGTGAAGCCCGCCTCCCTGCGCGCGTTTCTCGCCGCGCACCACGTGCCTGCACCCGCGTCCATGCCGGAGTAAGCCGCCGAGCGGAGCCACCTCTCACATTTGATGCCTGAACGCCTATCCACCCCACGCCAACGACCGGATCGCGCCAAACACGTCAGCAAACCCTCATCCCGCAATCAACTTCGTCGATCCCACATAGATCTTTCAACGAGAACCGACGGCGCTATCACCCCAACCCCACCCTGGTATTCAACCCATACCCGCATTCCTCCCGGATATCGACACGAGGAAAAGTCAGGCGGCCGCCGGTCGACCCCGGCAAGCCCTTGATGCCCATGCCTTTCCAACGTTGACGCCCCAACCCCGCCACCTGAATACTCCGCGCTATCACCCCAGAATGGGGTCTACTAGGTGTTAGGGCGCATGTCAGACCCACAGCAAATTTCTGTACTAGAAGCGTCGCATCTTGCGTACGACGTCTTCATCTTCACCGTTGAGACATTGAGCTGCTTGCCGGAAGAGCAGTGTGAGGCTATGGGTGACTACAACACCGCTTGGGAGCTACGAGATGATGCACTGGCTGGTCACTACCTGATTGGCTCTGGTCTCTTTACAGAGCATCAAGAGTCTGCCGTCCTTACGTTCCTTGCCGCGGTTCATCCTGTCCCGGTCGACGACATGCCCGCCGGTTCTGGTCGCGTTCCAAATTTGGCAGCAATGCAACATCCGGCTTGGGAGCCAATTCGCTCATTGTCCAAGGATCTTTTGGCAACACTGGCTTCCGCCACGGAGGCAAACCGGGCGTTCTTGGCGGCACAAACCAATGCGCCCTAACAATTCATTCAAGCCGAACCCGCTTCGCGGGTCGGCTTAATTCCGGTGTTAGGGGCCATACCGAACATGATCGAAGCCATCCACAAACAGCTGATGTCCGAGCTGGATCGAGCCGGACGCGCGGACACGGTATTCGTCGTGTCTGGCGTGCTTTTCAACATCCTAGTCCTATTCGTCAATTGGGCTCAGGCCAGCTCATTGTCTGAGGGGCGCGGCAACCTGATGATCTACTTGCTGTTCACTGCTGGGTCGCTATTGATCTCTTGCACGGCATTGCTGGCGCTCATCAATAGCCGCCGTATCTGCAATTCGGTTCACTCGGCACTGGAGCAGATCTACAAAGATCAGAACGTCGCCCACTATTTGCCTAAGGGCCTAAGCACGCTCGGCAACAAGCGCTTCATCCTATCCTTCATCGTTGTTGGTGGCACGGGTCTCTTAGCGGTGATCATTCCGTTGCTGCAGATGAGCGCTTCTTCCAATGGCCCCTAACAGTTCATTCAAGCCGACGCCGCTTCGCGGCGCGGCTTAATTCAGGTGTTAGGCCGCATGAAAGATAGGCGTACCTCCAAGTTCGTCACCATCTTTGGCTCGCTACTTGGGCTGATTGCTATCGGCTATGGTTCCATTGCGTTGTTCCTTAGCCCGTCGGAGCCGATGCTCGACTGCGGCGCCAAATGCAATACGGAGCGAGCGCTCTTCGACTTGCTCGGGTCGCCGCTTTCCAATCTTGTCATTGGATTCGCTTGGATAGCTTCCGGCCTACTAGTGATTGTGGCTATGATCAGGCTGGGACGCGGGCGCAGCTGATGAGTCTGCGGCCTAACAAATCATTCAAGCCGAACCCGCTTCGCGGGTCGGCTTAATTCCGGTGTTAGGCCGCATGTCAGACAATCATGACAACGGTAGAGGCAAGCGGCTGCGATCGTTATGGCGCTGGCTTATCGCTCTTGTCGCCCTGGCCTTGCTGGGCGGCGGGATCATCAACTACCAGATTGCCAGCTCAATCAACTGGCACTACTTTAGGACCCGCAACGTTCCTCTGAGCGCAGCGGATTATGCTTTGAGTTTTCTTGTCCTGTATTTGTTCATTGTGGCTATATTCGGTCGATGGTTTCCTGTTCGGAGGCCCATGCAATGACTCAATCACCAACTAGGCTGCGGCCTAACAATTCATTCAAGCCGAACCCGCTTCGCGGGTCGGCTTAATTCAGGTGTTAGGTTGTAATGACAGATTGGCCCTATCAGCTGTTTGCCTCGTCCATCTACGCCCTGGGGTTTATTGGGTTGTTCGGCATTTCGCTACTTCCAATCCGCGCGACACTTGCCCTAGGGCGCAATGCCTTTCTGTGGCGTTCGTCCCTCATTGGCAAGGCCGCTCTCATTCTTGTAGGTGCCGCTGCCATCGCGGCCATTGCATTTGGCATCCCGCAAATAGCCGGCGTATTCCGCTGCCTTAATCTCATTGGCAAGGCCGCTCTCATTCTTGTAGGTGCCGCTGCCATCGCGGCCATTGCATTTGGCATCCCGCAAATAGCCGGCGTATTCCGCTGCCTTAATGAGATGCACTGTGGCGCCAACCGTGCTAGCGGCTGGTTCTTCCTCGCGGTGTTTGGTGCTTGCTATCTAGCGTTTGAGCTTGTCTCCATCATTGTTCTAGCGGTTGCGCGCAGGCTTGGCGGCGTTGCAACCTAACAATTCATTCAAGCCGAACCCGCTTCGCGGGTCGGCTTAATTCNTTGTCTCCATCATTGTTCTAGCGGTTGCGCGCAGGCTTGGCGGCGTTGCAACCTAACAATTCATTCAAGCCGAACCCGCTTCGCGGGTCGGCTTAATTCTGGTGTTAGGCCGCAATGAAAGCTCACTTTGTTGCCGAGATCCATCTTCTACCGATTGAGACCGGCAGTCGATCAACTCCGTTGGCATCTGGTGAATGGCGCACCATTCTTGGCATCGGCAACGAGCACTGGTCAGCCCGCCTTACTTTTGCGGACAGTCCTGGACCCGGCGATACCTTTTATGCCACGGTGCAGCTACTAGTTCCAGATGCACTTAAGTACTTTTCTGTGGGTTCTGATTTCACAGTCTGGGAGAATGGCAACAAAGGGATAGGTCGCGTTTTGTCGGTTGCGGCCTAACAATTCATTCAAGCCGAACCCGCTTCGCGGGTCGGCTTAATTCTGGTGTTAGGCCTCATGAGCAAGCAAAAGGGACTTCCAGATTCCGCGCTAGCAGATCGTGTTGTCGCAGGCGTGCGGGCGATCGCCATGCAGTGGCCGTTCGTCACTTCCGCCTCGGATCATTTCGCGGGCTACTTCAATGAGCTTGGCATAACCCTGACCATTGCTTCTGATGCTCGAGACGACGACGTTCTGTCACTCCAGAATATGCTGCTAGCCTACCTGGACAGCTTCTGGGCTAAGGAGAATCCTGACTTTACTTGGGTGGTTATGTTCTCCGATGAAACAAAGGCGATTGTGCCCCTAGTTCTTGGCGACGGTCCACGCTCTGGCTCTGAGGATCTCCGGGCATGAGGCCTAACAATTAATTCAAGCCGAACCCGCTTCGCGGGTCGGCTTAGTTCCGGTGTTAGGCCGCAGGGGAGAGGCGACTTGGCGTTCTACATTCTGATCGACAAGATCTCGGAGACGGAGAGAGAGGCGTTCTTTCGCTTCTATGACACCGCCTACCCAGATGAGGTGGGGGAGCTGCGCTTAAACAAAGTTACCGAAGCTATCGAGATGACCAAGCCCTCTCGGGACGCCTTCTTCAACCGCGCTGCAATTAAGGTTGCGCGACACTTTCGTGATGGCAGCCTTCCGGAGAGCACATGCTGGGCTTCTTGAGTAATGTACCGGGCGTTTGCTGTAACCGGCTGCGGCGTAACAATTCATTCAAGCCGAACCCGCTTCGCGGGTCGGCTTAATTCCGGTGTTAGGCCTCTATGGAGAGCCTCGTGAGATTACAGATAACAATACTGGCGTTACTCCTCCTGCCTGCGATCTCATACGGCGCGACCGAGCCAGGAATTGAAGTAACGGCTACTGTGAATCGCTACTCGCAGTTCGAGTTAACTGAAAAGCAGATCAAGATTCTAGATGAAGCCACTAAAGTGTCAGCGGCCTGCCGTGTCTTCCATGGCTTGTATGGGCGCTGGCCAAAAGACATTCAAGAACTAGTGGATCGCACAAGCGGAATTGACCTCGCCGTCTTCGAGGAAAAGATTTTGATTGACGTTGTTCCAGAAGGGCTTGTGGTAACTATCTTTGACGGCATAGATGTACGTCGATTACTTGCGACGGAAGATTCGGCTGCGTCACCGGAGATGCAAGAGCTTGCTCGAGACCCGGCATTTCGAATTCGTATTAGGCTGGGTCCGGCCACGCGGGAGGCGGGGCCTAACAATTCATTCAAGCCGAACCCGCTTCGCGAGTCGGCTTAATTCTGGTGTTAGGTGGCTATGAAACATTCGCTTGTCCTGATGATCTTATTGCTCGCATCCCAGATAGCCAGAGCAAACTCATGCATTGGAGATCCATCCAAGAGCCCGTACCAAGGTGCAAGCACTGTCTTTATTGCGACCATCACCGGCGTTGGCGACCTCCCGCCGGACGCATCGTTGGTAACGGGCGACACATATCGACTGTCCTACCGATACATTGTGCGTGAAGTATTTCGCGGCGACCCTAAGACAGTGCTGGCGCTTTACACCAAGCATCTTTACAACACCTACGACGTTGATGTTGTGCATCACATGCCCCTTGTCAAGTTAGTGCCAGGAGACAATGTACTAGTCGTTGCAAAGACGCTTGGTGATGTTCAAATCGGAAATTGCGATTCCGATATTTGGTCCCCAGACTCAACGGAGTTGGCGGCTCTGCGCTCCCTCAAATAGCCACCTAATAATTCATTCAAGCCGAACCCGCTTCGCGGGTCGGCTTAATTCCGGTGCTAGGCCCCGGAGGAAGCAAGCTGATGGCTCTCGCACTCCTCGCTCTGATTGTTCTGCTTGTGCTTGCCATCAACGCATGGGCAATCTACATCGGAGATGGCAAGTACACTTTTCTTCACAATTCTGCCTCAGCTCTAGGTGGTATGGGCCTGCTTTCATTCCTGGGGCTTCTTATTGCATATGTCGATTTTTTCACTCAGATTTGGGTCATGCGTGAGGGGTATGAGGGTGAGTTTGTCCTGTTCTTCTTGTGCGCAACTGGCGGATCCACGCTCCTCTCCCTTCTGGTTTGCACTGCCATCACCATTAAAGATCGTTGGCACGGGGCCTAGCAATTAGTTTAAGCCGACGCCGCTTCGCGGCGCGGCTTAACTCAGGTGTTAGGCCGCTAGGGGATTTGGCGTGGTGTTTGAGTTCGATATGTCCATGACTTGGCGAGAGACTTGCTACTTCCTCTTCGCCAAGAAGCTCTGCCCAAAGTGTTCTGGTCCGCTTGAGCGTCAGATTGCTACGCGTAACGAGGGGTTCGGTTGGCGTCAGGACGGCCTGGACTTTGACTACGGCCACAAAACAAAAGCGACGGTTTCCTATGAGTGTCGGCACTGCAGGGTTTCATATCCCATCGGTCAGCTTTGCTCCGGGCGAGCGGCCTAACAATTCATTCAAGCCAAACCCGCTTTGCGGGTCGACTCGACGCAAGTGGCGGGGCGCTCATTCAATTTCATGGACGACCAGAAAAAATGAACATTTCCTCCGGCGATTCACTCCACGCGTTCTGCAAAGCTGGGTTCGCACTCGTTGCGGTAGCAACACTCCTTTTTCTGACCGGACTTGCCAAGGACCCTTCACCCAGCGACGAGATCAGGAGCTTTCTTGTCGCTGGTTTGGGCGTGACGGGAGCTTTGCTGTACATCCTGGGCAGGATCCTCTCGAACAGGCGCAGATAGTGCAGACTGGTGATTGGCCCACCACCCATGGAAACGCGGTCGGGCCGATAATTTCACTCAAGCCGAAGTCGCTTCGCGGCGAGGATTATTCAGGCGCTAAGCATCATGTCGGAAGATTCCGTAACCATCGTGTTGCCAGATCCGCACTACACCTTATTCAATGGTGAACGCGACAGTCTTCCGGAAGTAGTCGTTGTCAACGACGCACTGCTGGCGTTTGAACACACGGACATCTTTGCGTGGCATCTTGAGGTGACGCTGCATGCCGTTGATCTCGCTGATCAAGGCATGCCTAGCCCAGACGAGAGCAAGCTTCTATTTGAAATTGGCGACGAGATTGAGCGAGCCATACTGGGCTACAACGCCTTGTTCTTGGCCCGCAGCACTTGGAACGGCTTTCGAGAGCTCGCATACCGGGTTTATGATCCGGACGCGGCCGACAAGATTCTTCAAGAATTGCTAGCCAAAGAGCAGAGGCGGTTTTGGGAGTTTCATATGAAGCACGACCCATCATGGGAGCACGCTGGCTTCTACTTCCAGCTGTTCCCGCTGGCATCAGGCAATGATGCCTAAAAAATAGAGCTCAAGCAGACGCCGCCTCTCGGATTGGCCCGATTCGGAACCGGCCAGCCTGTCGCAGACATCCGGACGCGATCACCCATGGCGATGACCGCGCCGTCTGCGGGGAACCGCAGGCGCCGCACGGCAGAGTGCCGGGCCGGGGCGGTCGCGCCGTGATCCAACGCACCGTCCGGTCCGTATGACCCGCACGACCACGAAGAAGGAGACGCCTGGATGACCCGAGCGGAGCAGGTGGAACTTGCGCTGGTGCCGGTGCTTGGCGCCGTGGTGGGCCTGCTGGGCGACCGCTTGCCGACCTCCGCGAGCATCGGCGCGTTGTTGCTGGTGGCGTCCTGCCTGCTCCTGCTGCAAGGACTGGTGCGCGATCTCTGGCTGCTGTCGCAACACCGCAAGCGGGGCACGGGCGGACCCACGCGGACTGCGTTGTGCCTGTGCGCCGAGTCGACGGTGGGTGTGGCGGGCGTGGTGGCGGGACTGGCGCTGCTGGGTAGTCCGATCGGCGCTGCGGTACCGCTAAATCCGCTGCTTGCGGGCGGATTGACCGCTGGCGTGCTGGCGTTCGGCTTTGCGATCCGCGACGTCATCGTGGAAGCACGTCCGTTCCGTCTCAAGCGCGAACCTGGTCACCTGAACATCGTGGTCGGCTGGACGCGCGCGCCACGTCCCTGAGTCGCGTGCGGATCGTCGGTTACTCCGCTTCTTCGGGCGGCAGCACGATGCCGTCCGGATCCACCGCAAGGCGGCCGGCAGCCAGCACCGCCTGGGTGCGGTTGGTGACGTGCAGCTTGCGCAGGATGGCAGTGACGTGGGCCTTGATGGTGGCTTCGGACACGCCCAGGTCGTAGGCGATCTGCTTGTTGAGCCTGCCGGCGCCAAGCATCTGCAGCACCTTGAACTGTTGTGGCGTGAGGTCGCGCAGGCGCTGCGCGGTTTCCTGCTCGTCGCGGCTGGTGACCGGTGCGTTGTGCGCCTCGTCCGGTACCCAGCGCTCACCGTCGAGCACGGCACCGATGGCCTGGCCGATGGTGTCCGAGTCGGCGGACTTGGGAATGAAACCGAGCGCGCCGTGGTCCAGCGCGCGGCGCATCACCGCCGGCTCTTCGCGCGCCGACACGATGACCACGGGCAGCTGCGGATGCAGGGCGCGCAAGTGTACCAGCGCATTGAAACCGTGCGCGCCCGGCATGTTGAGATCCATCAGCAGCAGGTCCGCATCCGGATGCGCATCGACCAGCACGTACAGCGCGTCGACGCTGTCGGCCTCGTGCAGCTTCACGCCGGGCATCACGCGCTGCACCGCACCGCGAAGCGCTTCGCGGAACAGCGGATGGTCGTCGGCGATCAGCAGGGTGGGCATGGGGAAGCGAGAAGTGAGTGGGGAGGAGTGAGGAGTGAGTGGTGCGGCGTCAGGATAGTCGGATGGAAGGGCTTCTGCTTTTACTCACTTCTCACTCCTCTTATCCCACTGCTGCTTCACCGCACCTTGCGTTCGGCCACCAGCGACTCGACCACCGTCGGATCCGCCAGCGTGGACGTGTCGCCGAGCTGCTCCGGCGCGTTCTCGGCGATCTTGCGCAGGATACGGCGCATGATCTTGCCCGAGCGTGTCTTCGGCAGGCCGGGCGCCCACTGCAGGTGGTCGGGCGTGGCGATGGGGCCGATCTCCTTGCGCACCCAAGCCACCAGTTCCTTCAACAGCTCGTCGCTCTGCGCTTCGCCGGCCTTGAGGGTGACGTAGGCGTAGATGCCCTGGCCCTTGATGTCGTGCGGGAAGCCGACCACGGCCGCTTCGGCCACCTTCGGATGCGCGACCAGTGCGCTCTCCACTTCAGCGGTGCCGATGCGGTGGCCCGAGACGTTGATCACGTCATCGACGCGGCCGGTGATCCAGTAATAACCATCGGCATCGCGGCGGCAGCCGTCGCCGGTGAAGTAGGAGCCCGGATACGTGCGGAAGTAGGTGTCGATGAAGCGCTGGTGGTCGCCGTACACCGTGCGCATCTGGCCCGGCCAGGAATCCAGCAGCACCAGATTGCCTTCGGTAGCGCCTTCCAGCTGCTCGCCGTTGGCATCGACCAGCGCCGGACGCACGCCGTAAAACGGCAGCGTGGCGGAGCCGGGCTTGAGGTCGATGGCACCGGCCAGCGGAGTGATCAGGATGCCGCCGGTCTCGGTCTGCCACCAGGTGTCGACGATGGGGCAGCGCGCGTCGCCGACCACGTCGTAGTACCAGCGCCAGGCTTCCGGATTGATCGGCTCGCCCACGCTGCCCAGCAGGCGCAGCGAGGCGCGCGAGGTCTTTTTCACGGGTGCCTCGCCTTCGCGCATCAGCGCGCGAATGGCGGTGGGCGCGGTGTAGAAGATGGTGACCTTGTGCTTGTCGATCACCTCCCAGAAGCGCGACACGTTGGGATAGTTGGGCACGCCTTCGAACATCACTGCGGTGGCGCCGTTGGCCAGCGGGCCGTAGACGATGTAGCTGTGGCCGGTGACCCAGCCCACGTCGGCGGTGCACCAGTAGATGTCGTCCTCGCGCAAGTCGAACACGGCCTCGTGCGTGTACGCCGCGTACAGCAGATAACCGCCGGTGGTGTGCAGCACGCCCTTCGGCTTGCCGGTGGAACCGGACGTGTAGAGGATGAAGAGCGGGTCCTCGGCATTCATGCGCTCGGGCTCGCACTCGGCCGGCTGCGCGTCGACCACGGCGTCGAACCAGCGGTCGCGCGGCATCTGCATGTCCACCGCGCCGCCGGTGTGGCGCACGACCAGGACAGTTTCCACCGAGTTGGTGCCGGGTAGCTTGAGCGCAGCGTCTACGTTCGCCTTCAGCGGGACCTTCTTGCCGCCGCGCAGGCCTTCGTCGGCGGTGATGATCAGCTTGCTGCCGCAGTCGGCCACGCGGTCGGCGATGGAGTTGGGCGCGAAGCCGCCGAATACCACCGAGTGGATCGCACCAATGCGCGCGCAGGCCAGCATGGCGACGGCGGCATCGGGAATCATCGGCAGGTAGAGGGTGACGCGGTCGCCCTTCTTCACGCCCAGCGCACGCAGCGCATTGGCCAGCCGGCAGGTGCGCTCGTACAGCTCGCGGTAGGTGACACCGTAGGACGGCGTGTCCGGACCGTCGGGCTCGAACAGCAGCGCGATCTTGTCGCCGCGCGCGGCCAGCTGGCGGTCCAGGCAGTTGACGCTGGCGTTGAGCTCGCCGTCGGCGAACCAGCGGATGTGGAAGTCGTCCAGGGCGTAGCTGACGTCCTTGATCTGCGTCGGCTTCTTGAACCAGTCCAGGCGTTCGGCGGCCTTGCCCCAGAAGGCATCGGGATCGTCGATCGAGGCCTGGTAGTCGCGCTGGTACTGCTCGCGCGTGATGCGGGCCTTGGCCGCAAATGCCGGCTCGACCGGATACAGGTCAGTCATGAGGTCCTCCCGGGACGTTCAAGTGAAGCGTCGATTCTGGATCAATGAGGGCGGCGGGCGCACGCCCGCGAGGGCAACGGCGACGCATCCGAGGAACCGAGTTTGACGCATACCGGCGTGCGGCATTGCAGCATCCGGCTTAGACGATGGTCTTAAAACACCGGTGGCGCGCACTGCGACAGAACGTCGCACGCCTTTGTGGGCAAGGGTTTGTGTCCCCGGGCGCGCAGATACGACTAATGGCGAATAGGCGTCGCCGGCATGCAGGCGCAAGTCTCCGTCAGCCGCGCAATGCGGCCATCAACCTTTCGGGAGGGGTTATGACCCAACGTTCCGCATTCGCGCGACGGCCGCTGGCCGCTGCGCTGTTCGTCGCTTTGATCGCGCCGGGGATGGCGTTCGCGCAGACCGCCAAGGAGAAGGCGCTGGAGGCCCGCGTGGCCGATCTGGAGCGGCAGGTGCAGTTGCTGCTGTCCGCACAGCAGCAACAGCAGACCCAGCTCACCACCACGCAGGAGCAGGTGACGCAGGTGCAGGCCAAGCAGGCCGCCGCACCGGCCGCCCTGCCCGCAGGCAAGCAACCGATCCAGTCCACCACCATCCTGACCGCCGCCAACCCGGGCACCACGTTCTCCTACGGCGGCTTCATCAAGATGGACGCGATGGTCACCGACACCAGCGACGGCCGGATCGCCGACGGCAATTCCGGCCGGCTGTTCTACGTGCCCGGCACCATCCCGGTGGGCGGCGCGGGCGCGGACGGCGGCGATCCGTACACCGATTTCCACGCGCAGTTCTCGCGCTTCTGGCTGAGCGCCGACCACGTCACCGACAACGGCGACAAGTTCAAGGGCTTCGTCGAGATGGACTTCTTCGGCGGCGGCAGCAATGCGCTGGCCGGCAACGAGACCGCAACGAATACCTACGCCGTCAGCCTGCGCCATGCCTACGTGACCTGGAACAGCTGGCTGGCCGGCCAGACCTGGTCCAACTTCATGGACGTGGCGGCGCTGCCGGATGCGGTCGACTTCGTCGGCCCCACCGACGGCACGGTGTTCGTGCGGCAGGCCCAAGTGCGCTACACCAAGGGCGCGTGGTCGTTCTCGGCGGAGAACCCGCAGACCACGGTCACGCCCTATCGCACCGGCACCCGCTTCAACAGCGGCGACAACGCCATGCCCGACCTCACCGCGCGCTGGCTGACCAAGGGCGACTGGGGCCACTTCACCGTCGCCGGCATGGTGCGCCAGTTCAAGGTACTGGAAGAGACCGACACCGGCGCCTCGGTCAGCGTCTCGGGCAAGTTCAATCTGGGCAAGAGCGACGACATCCGCTATGCGGTGAACGCCGGCCAGGGCATCGGCCGCTACCTCGCCTTCGGCGTGGGCAGCGACGTGGTGACCGAAGCCAATGGCGACATCGCGGCGCTGGACGGCTACGGCGGCTTCGTCGCCTGGCGCCATGTGTTCAGTCCGAAGGTCCGCACCAACCTGATGTACGCGGCCTCGCATTTCGACAACGACGCCGCACTGACGGGTTTCGGCGTCACCGAGCGCACGCAGTCCATGCACGCCAACCTGATCTACTCGCCGTTCCCGAAACTGGATATCGGCGCGGAGCTCATCTACGGGCAGCGCTCGCTTGAGGACGACCGCGAGGGCGATCTGAAGCGTCTGCACACCACCGTCAAATACACGTTCTGAGGGGAATGCACATGAGTTCCACGTCTGCGCAGCCGTCGTCGTCGGGCGATCTGACGAAGGGCCACAAGAAGGTCATCTTCGCCTCCAGTCTCGGCACCGTCTTCGAGTGGTACGACTTCTACCTGTACGGCTCGCTGGCCGTCATCATCGCCAAGCAGTTCTTCAGCGGCGTCAACGAAACCACCGGCATGATCTTCGCGCTGCTGGCGTTCGCGGCGGGCTTCTTCGTGCGTCCGTTCGGCGCGGCCTTCTTCGGCAGCCTGGGCGACCGCATCGGCCGCAAGTACACGTTCCTGGTCACCATCCTGATCATGGGCATCTCGACGTTCCTCGTTGGCGTGCTGCCCAACTACGCGACGATCGGGTTCGCCGCACCGGTGATCCTGATCATCCTGCGTCTGGCGCAGGGCCTGGCGATGGGCGGCGAGTACGGTGGCGCCGCCACCTACGTGGCCGAACATGCACCGCCCGGCAAGCGCGGCCTGTATACCGCCTTCATCCAGACCACCGCGACGCTGGGCCTGTTCCTGTCGCTGGCGGTGATCCTAGCCTGCCGCCTGACGCTGGGCACCGAAGCATTCGAAGACTGGGGCTGGCGCATTCCGTTCCTGGGTTCGATCGTGCTGCTGGGCATTTCGGTGTGGATCCGCCTGCAGCTGGCCGAGTCGCCCTTGTTCCAGCAGATGAAGGCCGAGGGCAAGGGCTCGAAGAAGCCGTTCCGCGACAGCCTGCAGGGCGGCAATCTGAAGCTGATGCTGCTGGTGCTGTTCGGCGCCACCGCCGGCCAGGCCGTGGTGTGGTATGGCGGCCAGTTCTACGCGCTGTTCTTCCTGCAGAGCATGATCAAGGTCGATCCGACCGTGTCCTACCTGCTGATCGCCGGTGCGCTGCTGCTGGCCACGCCGTTCTTCCTGTTCTTCGGCTGGCTGTCGGACCGTATCGGCCGCAAGAAGATCATCATGGCCGGCTGCCTGCTGGCCGCGATCACCTACTTCCCGATCTTCAAGGGCATCACCCACTACGCCAACCCGGCCATCGAGGAAGCCCGCACGTCGTCGCCGGCCGTCGTCGTCGCCGATCCGGCCACCTGCAGCTTCCAGTTCGATCCGGTGGGCATCCGCAAGTTCACCAGCTCCTGCGACGTGGCCACGGCCGCGCTGACCAAGGCCGGCGTGCCGCATGAGATCCAGCCAGGTCCGGCGGGCGAAGTGGCCCAGGTCCAGGTCGGCGGCGCTTCGGTGACTTCGTACGAAGCGGCCGGCCTGTCGAAGGACGACCTGAAGGCGAAGTCGGGCGAGTTCGGTGCGGCGCTGAAGGGCGCACTGACCAGCGCCGGCTATCCGGAGAAGGCGGATACCGCGCGCATCAACATCCCGATGACGCTGTTCCTGCTGTGGGTGCTGGTGATCTACGTGACCATGGTCTACGGCCCGATCGCCGCCTACCTGGTGGAGCTGTTCCCCACCCGCATCCGCTACACCTCGATGTCGCTGCCGTACCACATCGGCAACGGCTGGTTCGGTGGCTTCCTGCCGGCGATCTCGTTCGCGCTGGTGGCCGGCACGGGCAATCTGTACTACGGCCTGTGGTACCCGATCGGCATCGCGGTGATGACGCTGATCATCGGCACGCTGTTCCTGCGCGAGACCAACCACGTCGACATCACCAAGTAACCGTTCCTCCCCCGCCGGCCCCTCCCAGGGCCGGCAACCCCGACGCCGGCCTTCGTGGCCGGCGTTTTCTTTTGTGCGCAGCCGCGCGGGATAAGCTGGTTTTCTCTACCCCTCGCAGGAGTTCGCCGTGCCCCTGGTCACCCTGACGGTCTGCGCGCCGAAGGACGCCGCCTTCAAGGCATCCGTGCTCGATGCCGTGCATGCCGCCCTCATCGCCTCCGGCGTGCCCGCCACCGACCGCTTCCAGCGCGTGCTGGAACTGCCGGCGGAGGACTTCCGCTACGACGCCTCGTACCCGGACGTGGCCGGTGCGCGCGACGGCGACTTCGTGCTGATCGAGATCCTGTGGTCCGCCGGACGCAGTGTGAAGGTGAAGAAGGCGCTGTTGGCCGACCTGATGCAACGCCTGCAGGCGGCCGGTCGCGACCCGGAGAACGTGATGGTCTGTTTCAAGGAAACGACGTGGGAGAACTGGGCCTTCGCAGGCGGCCGCCTGCTGCACACCTGACGGCGATCAGCGTGGCGGTGCCGCCAGTTCCTTTTCGCTGAGGAAGCCGTCGCGATCGACGTCCTGCCGCTTGAAACGGTCCGCCAACTGCGCCAGATGCGCCTCGCGGGTGATCGGCTTGCCGCGTCCGCCGGGTAGTTCGTCGGCGGACAGCACGCCATCGCGATTGCGGTCCATGCCGTCGAAGGCATAGCTCATCCACGCCTGGTATTCGGCCAGGCCGACGCGGCCGTCGCGGTCAGTGTCCATGCGCGCCAGGTACTCGCCGGTGGCGGTGACCTGGGCCGATGCCGCCAGCGGCAGGCAGGCGACGAGGAACAGGGAGAGAAGGCGATGCATGCCGGCATTGTAGGGTCGGCGGGCGAGGATCGGGTGACGCGGTCCGTGCCATGCGCCTGTCGCCCCCGGCGGCCCGGCGGATTCGGGTACGCTGGCCGCGCACCTGCCCTGCCCGCTCCGATGAACCTGCCCGCCTCCCCTGCCACGGCCGCCTTCGCCGCGCCCCTGTTCGAGCTGGACCGCGCCACCGTCGTGCGTGGCGCCACCCGCGTGCTGCACGACCTGTCGCTGACCATTCCGCTCGGCCAGCACACGGCTATCCTGGGGCCGAACGGGTGCGGGAAATCCACCTTCATCAAGCTGATCAACCGCGAGCTTTACCCGCTGGCGCGTGAGGGCGAGGCGCCGGTGAAGGTGTTCGGCCTGCGCCGCTGGAACGTCAGTCAGTTGCGCAATCGCCTGGGCGTGGTGACCAGCGACCTCACCCGCGACCTGCAGCAGATGCCGCAACTGCGTGTCGAGGACGCGGTGGTCAGCGGCTACTTCTCGAGCTTCGTGCTGCCGCCGCACCGGCAGGTCGACGCCGACATGCGTGCACGCGCGCGTCGTGCGCTGGAGCACGTGCACGCCGCCGCTCTGGCCGACCGCCAGGTCGCCGAACTGTCCACCGGCGAGATGCGCCGCGTGCTGATCGCGCGCGCGCTGGTGCACGAGCCCGAGGCCCTGCTGCTGGACGAACCCACGGCCGGGCTGGACCTGGTGGCACGGCAGCACTTCCTGGACCTGATGCGCACGCTCGCACAACGCGGCATCACCCTGGTGCTGGTGACCCACCACATCGAAGAAATCATCCCCGAGATCGACCGCGTGTTGCTGCTGCGCGACGGCGCGCTGCAGGCCGACGGCGATCGCGCGGCCACGTTGACCGACGCGCACCTGAGCCATGCCTTCGGCGGCCGGGTACATGTGCGCCGCGAGGGCGATTTCTACAGCGCGGCGGTGACCCATGCCTGAGTTGCCCGAAGTCGAGACCACGCGCCGCGGACTGGCGCCGCATGTCGAAGGCCGACGGATCACGGCGGTGACGCTGCGGCGTCCCGACCTGCGCTGGCCGATTCCGCCGGAGGTGGCCCGCGACCTCCCCGGCCAGTGCATCGACGCCGTGCGCCGCCGCGCCAAGTACCTGCTGATGGACACGGCCGCCGGCAGCGCGCTGCTGCACCTGGGCATGTCGGGCAGCCTGCGCGTGCTGCCTGCGGACACGCCGGTGGGCATCCACGACCACGTGGATATCTCACTGGCGGGCGAGGACCGGCGCGTGCTGCGCTTCAACGACCCCCGCCGCTTCGGCAGCCTGCTCTGGCAACCGGTGGGCGAGACGCATCCGCTGCTGCAGGGGCTGGGGCCGGAACCGCTGTCGGACGACTTCGACGGCGACTACCTGTTCTTCCTCAGCCGCGGCCGCAAGGCGCCGGTGAAGACCTTCCTGATGGACCAGTCCGTGGTGGTGGGCGTGGGCAACATCTATGCCGCCGAAAGCCTGTTCCGGGCCGGCATTTCGCCGTTGCGCGCCGCCGGCAAGGTCTCGCGCGAACGCTACGGCGCACTGGCGGACGCGGTGAAGGACATCCTGGCCTATGCCATCACCCGCGGCGGCACCACGCTGCGGGATTTCCTGAGCCCGGACGGGGCGCCGGGCTATTTCGAGCAGGAGCTGTCGGCCTATGGCCGCGGCGGCGAACCCTGCCCGCGCTGTGGCCGCCCGATGAAGCAGGCCAGCATCGGCCAGCGCGCCACGGTCTGGTGCGGGCACTGCCAGCGCTGAGCACGGCCGGGAAGCCGGCCTTCCTCACGTGTCGTGAGGGAAATGACGTTATATTCGCGCCCTTGGCACGTGGGGAAGACGGATGGCCGACGCACCTGACATCACCTTGTGGCTGGACTCGGCCCGCAGCGGCGACCGCGCCGCGCTGGACCGCGTGCTGGCCACGCTGTACCAGGAACTGCACACCATGGCGCGCCGCCAGCTGTCGGGCCAGCACGGCTACACGCTGGACGCCACTGCGCTGGTGCACGAGTCCTACCTGAAGCTGCTCGGCTCCACCGGCACGGCCAAGTTCGAGGACCGCGCGCACTTCTTCGCCTATGCCGCGTCTTCGATGCGCAGCGTGGTGGTGGACTACGCCCGCAGCCGGCTGGCGCGCAAGCGCGGCGGCGACCTCAAGCGCGTGGCCGACATCCCCGAGGAAGTGGAAGGCAACCTGCGTCTGGACGAGGACATGCTGGCGCTGAACGACGCGCTGGAGAAGCTGGCCGCCGCCGACGAACGCCTGGCCCAGGTGGTGGAAATGCGCTACTTCGCCGGCCTGTCGGAACTGGAGATCGCCGAGCTGCTGCAGCGCTCCGAGCGCAGCATCCGCCGCGACTGGCAGAAGGCGCGGCTGTTCCTGCTGTCGGCGATGGCGGACACCTGAGCCCGCGCCACCCGCGCCGCGCCGATGGACGTCGAACGCTGGAAACGCCTGTCCCCGCTGCTGGACGTGCTGCTGGAACTGGAGCCGGAAGCACGCGCCGAGCAACTCGAGATCCTGCGCGCGGATGACCCTGACACGGCGCGCGAAGTGGAGAAGCTGCTCGCGCTGGAAGAGGAAGGCGACGGTTTCATCGACCAGCCGCTGATCGACAAGCCCGGCCAGCTGAAACCCGGCATGCGCCTGGGCCCGTACCAGCTGGAGTCGCTGCTGGGCGAAGGCGGCATGGGACTGGTCTGGCTGGCCACGCGCGCGGACGGCCTGTACCAGCGCCGGGTGGCGCTGAAACTGCTGCGCCCCGGCCTGGCCGACCCCAACCTGCGGCTGCGCTTCACTCGCGAGCGCGAGATCCTCGCCCGCCTCGAACACCCCAACATCGCGCGCCTGCTCGATGCCGGCATCGGCAGCGAGGGCCAGCCGTACCTGGCGCTGGAATACGTCGAAGGCGTGTCGATCACCGACTACTGCCTGGCCAACAACGTGGGCCTGGACGCGCGGCTGGCGCTGTTCCTGCAGGTCTGCGAAGCGGTCAGCCACGCGCACGCCAACCTGATCGTCCACCGCGACCTCAAGCCGTCCAACATCCTGGTCACGCCGTCGGGCGACGTGCGCCTGCTGGACTTCGGCATCGCCAAGCTGCTCGACGACCCGGAGCCGGCGCCGGTGCATCCGCGCACGGAAGTCCGCGCCTTCACCCTGCACTATGCGGCACCGGAACAGGTGCGCGGCGAACTCGTCACCACCATGACCGATGTGTATTCACTCGGCGTGGTGCTGTACGAACTAATCGCCGGCACCAAGCCCTACCGCCTGCGCCGACAGACCGACGCCGAATGGGAGCAGGCCATCCTGGCGGTGGAGCCGCTCAAGCCCTCGGTCGCCACGCTGCGCACCACCGACGGCAGCCGCAGCCGTTGCCCCGAGGCGCGCCGCACCGCCCGCAAGCTCAGCGGCGACCTCGACAACATCGCACTGAAGGCCCTGCAGAAGCTGCCGGAGCAGCGCTATGCCTCGGTCGAAGCCCTGTCGCTGGACCTGCGGCGGCATATCGAAGGCCGCCCCGTTCACGCGCGGGCGCAGAGCATGGGGTATCGGCTGCACAAGTACCTCGTGCGTCACCGCTGGGCGCTGGCCGTTGGCGGCATGGCGGCCACGGTGCTGGTCGCCGCGCTGGCCGCCAGCGTGTGGCAGGGGCGGCAGGCCATGCGCGAAGCCGCGCGCGCGCAGGCGATGCAGGATTTCGTGATCGGCCTGTTCGACAACGCCAGCGCCTCGCAACAGGGCAATACCTTCGATGCGCGCGAGTTGCTGGCGGCCGGCGAACGCCGTGGCGAGCGTGAACTCGCCAACCAGCCGCGCGCCCAGGCCGAGCTGCTGGGCGTGATCGCCCGCCTGCGCCTGGGCCTGGGCGATTACCACGAGTCGCTGGCATTGCTGGAAAAGCAGGCGCGCGTGCTGGCGGTGACCGACGACGCCCCCGACAGCCTGCGCCTGCAGGCCGCCACCCAGCACGGTCGCGTGCTGCGCCTGCTTGGACGTTCGCGCCAGTGCGTGCAGGCGATGGCGCCGATGGAGGCGCAGCTGCGGACTATCGAATCGCGCCTGCCGCTGCGGGTGGCGGAGTTCCAGTCGCAGAACGGACGCTGCCGGGCGGACGCCGGCGAGAAGCAACTCGCGCGGCAGATGTTCGACAGTTCGCTGGAGATCCGCCGCACCCTGAAAGACGAAGCCGGCGTCGCCGAGAACATGCGCGACCTGGCGCAGCTGGATGTCGAACTCGGCAATGCCGACGCCGGTGCGCGCGGCTATCGCGCCGCGCTGGCGCACCTGCAGGCGCACGGCCACGCGCGGCATCCGCTGGCGATCGAGATCCAGCGCAGCCTGGCGCTGCTCTACCGCAACCGCGGCGAGACCGACGCCGCGCTGGCCGCGTTCCAGCGCGCACGCGGACTCTCGGAAGACATCCACGGGCCGCGGCACCCGCTCACCCAGGCCCTGCGACGCCATATCGCGGCGGTGCAGGTCGACAAGGGCCAGTTGCGCGAAGCAGACGCGGAGCTTCGCCGCCTGCATGCGATGACGCTGGAGTCGCTGGGACCGCGTCATCGCGACACCGCGTCGAGCTGGAATTCGATGGGCATCATCGCGTGGGAGCGCGGCGACAACGCTGCCGCCGTGCGCGATGTCGCGCAGGCCGTCGCCATCTGGCGCGAGAACGAGAGCATGCAGATCCTGCCGGGCGGCCTGTTCAACTACGGCATGGTGCTGCACAGCGCCGGCCGCTACGACGAGGCGCTGGCGGCGCTGGAAGAATCGCGACAGATGCGGGTGGGCACCATCGGCGCCAGCCACGCGCTCATCGGCGAGACCGACCGCATGATCGGCGAGGTGCTTGCCGCCAAGGGTGATCTAGAGGGGGCGACAACACGCTTCGACCGCGCCGTGCGGCTGACCCGCGTTGGCTTCGGCCCGGACCACCCGCGCACCTGGTTCGCGGAACTGTCGATGGCCAGGCATCTGACCCGACTGGGCCGGCCGCAGGATGCCATCGCACCGCTGGAGACGCTGGCCACGCACGCTGGCGGTGGCAGCGAGGCGCCGAAGCTGCGGTGGCAGGCCCGCGCCTATCTGGCAGAGGCCCGGTGCCGACTGGGCGAAAAGGAGCGCGCGCGCCGCGAACTGGATGCCCTGTTGAGCGAACTGCGCATCGCGCTGCCCGATGGCGGCATCATTCCGCGGGACGTGGCGGAGCTGCGCGCCACCTGCCACTGAGCCGGCTCAGGCCAGCGGCAGGTCCGGCTGCAGCGGATCGATGCGGCCCTCACCGCGGGCGATCTTCTTGAACTCGGCGCGACTGACCGACACGTAGCGCTCGTTGCCGCCGATCTCCACCTGCGGCCCGTCCTGCACGGCCCGCCCCTGTTCGTTGACGCGCACGGTCATGATCGCCTTCTTGCCGGTGTGGCAGATCGTCTTGATCTCGCTCAGCTCGTCGGCCCAGGCCAGCAGGTACTGGCTGCCCTCGAACAGCTCGCCGCGGAAATCCGTGCGCAGCCCATAGCACAGCACCGGGATGCGCAGCGCATCCACTACTTCACTGAGCTGCCACACCTGCGCGCGGGTGAGGAACTGCGCCTCGTCCACCAGCACGCAGTCGAGCTTGCCGTGCGTGGCGATGTCATCGCGTATCCGCCGCTCCAGATCGTCGTCGCGCTCGAACGCCACCGCATCCGCGCGCAGACCGATCCGCGAGGCCACCACCCCGGTGCCGGCACGGTCATCCAGCCGCGGCGTCAGGATGGCCACCCGCATCCCGCGCTCGCGGTAGTTGTGCGCCGACTGCAGCAACGTGGTGGTCTTCCCGGCATTCATCGCCGAGTAGTAGAAGTAGAGCTTGGCCATGCGCGGATTTTAGCCGGCGATACCGGCAGCGTCGAAGGCGTCAGCGGCGGAGAGGACGCTCCTGGGGCAGCGGCGGCGGCATATCCGTGCCCACGTCCTCGGGATCACCCACCTCGACATGCCCCTCCTGCATCCGCTGCTGCCACTGCTGCGCCTGCCAGACGTGGTAACGCTCGGGCGCCCAGTAGTCGGGCGCGTAATAGCGGGTGCCGTCGATCACGGTGACAGGGTAATAGCCTTCCTTGCCACCGGCGGCGGTGGCGCTGGGCGCCTCGGCCGCCCCCGGCGCCATGATGAACAGCTTGGCGTTGCCGGCGAACCCGGTGCGGCTGCCGGCGATCCTGCGCCGGTCACGCCGCAACTGGGTCTCGATACGCGGCTTCGCCACCGCGTCCCCGTACTGGGCATAGACCGCTTCACCCAATGCGAGGGCGCGCTCGCGATCGGCGGCATCCAGCTGGTCCCAATAACGCTCGCGCATGGCCAGCAATTCCGGATAGCCGCGCTCGGCCGCCAAATCCATCCACGCATAGGCGAGCGCGCGATCGAGGGGAACACCGAGTCCCTCCCACCTCATTTCGGCCAGCATCGCCTGCGACGGCTTGTCGGCGAACCGCGCGGCACGGTCGAAGTACGTGGCCGCCTTGCCATGATCGCCCTCGCGATAGGCCTGCATGCCCATGCCCCTGAATTTCAGGTCGGGATGCGATTCGAAGAAGCCCGCCGCGGCGAGGTCACGTTCCGCCATCGGGTCCGGCGCACTGGAGCGCGTGGTCGAAGGCTGAGCCTGCACCATGCCCGACATCGCAAGGGCAAGACATGCCGCTGCAAAGCTGCAGGGGAGACGGCTCATGCGGAACTCCTCGTCGATGTGTCCCGGACGCACCTTAGCATCATGGTCTCCATAATGGGCGACCGAAGATCGTCGGTGGCAAGGTACGCCACGATGAATGGCTCAGGGCTTACGTACCGCCTCCGCCGGCGCCGAGGTCACGCAACCATCGTAGGCGTCATGGCGGACGCCGACGCAGACGTCCACGTTGCTGTCCCACCCCAGCCGGCTGCCCACGATCCTGTATTTCTCGCGCCTTACTTCGCGCGCCTGTCGCGGCAGCGCCGCCGCGTCGCCATAAACGGCGTACAGGGCTGGCCCCAGGGTCGGGACACGTTCGCGCTCGTCTGCCGACAACGACCGCCAGTAGGACTCGCGCAATCCGATCAAGGTCGGTGTGCCGCGCTCAGCGGCCAGGTCCATCCAGATGTAGCCAAGTGTCCGATCGGCATCGACGCCCTGTCCGGTCCAGTACTGCTCGGCGATGGCGGCCTGGGACAGTTTGTCGGCGAGCCGGGCCGCACGCATGAAGTACGCATGCGCCTGCGGAGCCCGGCCTTCGCGCTGCGCCTCGATGCCAAGCTCGCGGAAATACTCGGCGTCGAGCACTACCTCTGTCACACCTTCCAGCCCGCCGGCCACGACCGTGCGCTCCGGCGCCTCTTCGCACACGGCCACCACGGAGATGCCGAGCCACATGGCAAGCCCGATGGCGCGAGGAATGGAGAAGTACTTCATCTGCTGACTCCTGTCGGATTCATGCGGAACAAAACGGTACGGCTCGCGCGGACGCCGCTTTACTTTCAGCGCAGAGCACTCCGGCGGATACTCATGCGCATGGATGCGCCGTCAATCCGGACTGCGATCCTCTTCCGGTCGCGTCTTCACCTGTTCCACGTCGCCGACACGGACGCGCTCGCGCACAGGCGCCTTCCACATCGTGTCCTGCAGCCCCCAGTAGCGCTGGGGTTTCCAGAGTTCCTGGGCGTAGTACTCGTCGCCCCGCATCTCGAATCCGGTGCCGTCGGATCTGTACATCCTGATACTGAGGTTGCCGACGAAACCCGTGCGGCTGCCGGTCATCTTGCGCAAGCCACGTCGCAGATGGACCGCCTGCCGCGGCTTGGCGATGGTATCGCCATAAAGCGCGTAGACCTCGCGCCCCCGCATCAGCGCATCGCGGCGCTCGCTCTCGGTCAGTTCGGCCCAGTAGCGCTCACGGAACGCCACCATGTCGGGATAGAGCCGTTCGGCCGACAGGTCGATCCATGCATACGCCAGTGCGCGATCCTGCTCCACGCCGATGCCGCGCCAGTACATGTCGGCCACCATCGCCTGCGACGGCTTGTCGCCGAAATAGGCACCCTTCTTCAGTCGCCTCAACGCTTCCGGATAATCTCCGCGGTTGTAGGCCAGCAGGCCATCGCGACGCCAGCGCAGGTCCGGATGGTAGGCCATGAATCCTTCCGTGCTCATCGCGGACAGCAGGTTGTTCTGGTGCTTCTTCCCCTGCGCCGACGCGCCGGAAGCGATGGCCAGCAGGATGCCGAGGACGATAAGGCGCATGGCAAGCATTCCTTCGCAAGTCGTGGGCGTTCGTCGATGGTAACCCATCCCTCCCGTAGGCTGGCCGGCTACAATGACCGTCCAGCGGAAGTCCCCATGCACGGTCTCAACCCCCCCCAACGCGCCGCCGTCCTGCACAGCAAAGGCCCCCTGCTGGTGCTCGCGGGCGCGGGTAGCGGCAAGACGCGGGTGATCGTGGAGAAGATCGCGCACCTGATCGCCGGCAATCACTTCCCGGCGCGCCGGATCGCGGCGATCACCTTCACCAACAAGTCCGCCAAGGAAATGCGCGAGCGCGTGTCCAAGCGGATCAAGGGCGATGCCGCGGAAGGCCTGACCATCTGTACCTTCCATGCGCTCGGGCTGAAGTTCCTGCAGATCGAACATGCCGTGGTCGGCCTGAAACGCGGCTTTTCCATCTTCGACGCGGACGACGCCAGCGCGCAGGTCAAGGACCTGATGTACGGTGCCAAGCCCGACGAGGTGGAAGCGGCGAAGAATCTGATCTCGCGCGCGAAGAACGCCGGTCTCTCGCCGGAGGAGGCGCTGGCCGCCGCGCGCACCAACCGCGAGAAGGACGCCGCCCTGCTGTACCAGCGCTACCAGGACCGGCTGACCACGTTCAACGCGGTCGACTTCGACGACCTGATCCGCCTGCCGGTGCAGATCCTGGAGAACAATCCGGAGATCACCGCCGCGTGGCGTGAGCGCATCGGCTACCTGCTGGTCGACGAATGCCAGGACACCAACGATGCGCAGTACCGCCTGCTGAAGGCGATCGCCGGCGAGCGTGGCGACTTCACCTGCGTGGGCGATGACGACCAGAGCATCTACGCCTGGCGCGGCGCCAACCCCGACAACCTGCTGCAGATGGCGAAGGACTATCCGGCCCTGCAGATCATCAAGCTAGAACAGAACTACCGCTGCAGCAACCGCGTGCTGCGCGCCGCCAATGCGCTGATCGCCAACAACCCGCACGAGCACCCGAAGGCGCTGTGGAGCGACCAGGCCGACGGCGAACGCATCCGCGTGTGGGAATGCCGCGACAACGAGCACGAAGCGGAGAAGGTCGCGGCCGAGATTTCCTTCGTGCACGCCTCCAAGAGCGCGGCGTGGAGCGACTTCTGCATCCTGTTCCGCGGCAACCACCAGTCGCGCGCGCTGGAGAAGGCGCTGCAGCTGCTGCGTATCCCCTACCACCTGACCGGCGGCACCGCGTTCCTGGAGCGCCAGGAAGTGAAGGACGCGCTGTCGTGGCTGCGCCTGCTGGTCAATCCGGACGACGACGCCGCCTTCCTGCGCGCGGTGCAATCGCCGAAGCGCGAAGTCGGTGCGACCTCGCTGGCGAAGCTGGCCGAGATGGCACAGCACGCTCACTTGCCGTTGTCGCGCGCGGCCGAATCGATGGGCGCGCTGAAGGCCTTGCCGCCGCGTGCGGCCAATGGCCTCAGCGCCTTCGTCGACATTGTGCGCGACCTGCGCCGGCATGCCGAGGAACTGCCGCCAGCCGATCTGGTGCGCCGCCTGAGCGAACGCTCGGGCCTGTTGCCCGACCTGCGCTCGCAGTGCAAGGACGAAGCCTCGTTCCATCGTCGCCGCGCCAACCTGGATGAACTGGCCGACTGGTTTGAGGGCGGACCGCGTGGCAGTTCCGCCGGCGACCTGGCCGCGCAACTCGCGCTGCTGTCGCGCAACGACAAGGATGACGGCGGCAACCAGGTGCGTCTGATGAGCCTGCATGCCGCGAAGGGGCTCGAGTTCCGCTACGTCTTCATCGTGGGTTGCGAAGACGGCACGCTGCCGCACGAGACCAGCGTGGAGGAAGGCAACCTGCAGGAAGAGCGGCGCCTGATGTACGTGGGCATCACCCGCGCCAAGGAGCAGCTGTGGCTCAGCCACAACCGCGAGACGCGCCGCTTCGGCGAACGCCTGCGCCTGCAGCCCAGCCGCTTCATCGACGAGCTCCCGGCCGATGAACTGCAGCGCGACGGCGCCGACCCGGTCGCCGATGCCGAACGCAAGAAGGAACGCGCCAGCGCGGGTCTGGCGGCGATCCAGGCGATGTTCGACTAGGGATCGCCCGCACGACGCGGTACGCTTGGCCCGTATCCACGGGAGCACGGACCATGACGCGCAACAGCCGGATCTGGTGGCTGGTGGGTTTCCTGATCGCCCTGGTCGGCGTCGGGTTCCCGTACTGGCGGGCGCCTTCGGCGATGACGGCGCTGCCCGGTGCGTTCTACGGCCCCGGCCTGGCGGCACTGGTGGTCGTTGCGATGATGTTGCGTGCGTTCGGTACCGGACGCTTCGTACCGCTGGTGCTGCTGGTCGCCGCCGCCGCGCCAACGGCCGTGATACTACGGATGCTTGTTGGCGACAGCGCCGGGATGCCTGTCTCGTGGCCGCGTGAACTGCTGATCGCTTCGGCAATCGGACTGGCGGCATCGTTGGCGGGCACGCTCATCGGCAGCCTGTTCCTGCTGCGCAGCAGTCGGCGGCCGCAGTGAGCCTGCGAAACTCCGCCATGGGTACGAAAACGTGGCTAGCCTCGCTGCTGCCCTTCGTGGCACTGATGCCGCAGGCGGCACTCGCGGCAATCCCGGACGACATCCAGGCCGCCGTATTCGAACACACGCTTCCGAAAGCGCGGGAGCGCTTCGTCTACTGCCTCGGAGTCAACGGGCAGGACGCGTCCCCCGCCACCTTCGATCGCCTGCAACGCATGGGATTGCCGCTATTCAAGGCATCGGCGTGCAAGGTGGTGGCGAATCCCCGTGAAGGCAGTATCCATGCGACAACCGGGCAGCCCGCCATCTTCTACTACCTGCTCGATCTCAAGATGGAGGGTCCAACCTCTGCCACCGTTACGTTGGAGACCTACCACCATGGACTTTGGGGCTCCGGCAACACTCTTCGCCTCGAGCGGAAGGATGGAGCGTGGCATGTTGCCGAGATCTTGCCTGGCTGGGTGTCCTAGGTCCGAGCGATCCTCAGGGCTCATGCCCGACCCTCCCCCTGTCGACCGGACAAGACGATGACCGCACGCCTTTCCCACATCCGCCAGATCGCCATCACCGTCAGCGACGTCGATGTCGCGCTGGCGTTCTACCGCGACATGCTTGGCTTGGCGTTGCTGTTCCAGCCTGCGCCGACCCTGGCCTTTCTGCAGGCCGGCGATGTGCGACTGATGCTGACCACGCCGCAGGGCGCCAGTGCGGTCGGTGCGAACTCGATCCTCTACTTCACCGTGGACGACATCGTCGCCACGCAGGCTGCCCTCGTCGCGCGTGGCGCTAACGAGGAGCGGCCTCCGCAACTCGCCGCGCGCATGACGGACCATGAACTATGGACGGGCTTCCTGCGTGATCCGGACGGCAACCTGGTGGGACTGATGGAAGAGAAGCGCTGAGGCGCGAGCGGAAGATCATCGCGAAGGCGGGCGCTCAGCCTCCGTGCGTCTCCAGCAAACGGGCGATCTGTTCACGCAACGCGGTCACCTCGCCCTCCAGCGCCGCAACGCGCGCTTCGAGTTCCACATTCGCGGGCTCGCCTGCGGACGACGACGGCAGCCGCGCCGCGATCGCGGCCACATCCACCGGTCCCGTCAGCAGGTGCATGTAGCGATCCTCGCGCTGTCCCGGACCGCGCGGGATCTGCACGACCAGCGCAGGTTCGCGCTGGATCAGGCGGTCGAGGTGGTGGCGCACGTCGTCGGCGTCGGCGAACTTGAACAAACGCTCGCTGCGCGCGAGCAGTTCGTGCGTGGTCTGCGCGCCGCGCAGCAGCAACAGGCCCAGCAGCACGGCCTGCTGCTGCGGAATGCCGAAGAACGCCGCGGTACGATGCTCGTAGCGCTCGGCGCGCGACGAGAACACCTGCTTGGCCAAGCCCTTCTGCTCCAACTGGCGCAGCGCGTGGTTCACCGCGCCCGGGTCCAGCGCCATGACCGGATCGCGCGCGGTCTTCTGGTTGGCGGCGGACTGCGCGGCGTTGACCGTCAGCGGATAGGTCTCCGGCGTGGTGGCTTCCTTCTCGATCAGGCAGCCGAGCAGGCGGGCCTCGGTGGCATTCAGGACGAGTGCGGTGTCTTCCATGGAGGCATCGGCAGCAGGAACGGGCCGGCAGGATAACCCGCGCGCAGCGGCACCGACCGACGGGTGTAACAGCGGTCGGCTAGAATTCCCGCACATTCGAAATGGGATCTTCCATGCGCGTTTCCCTGCTCGCCGCCGGCCTGGCGGCTTCGTTGCTGACCCTGGCCGCCTGCAAGCGCACCGAGCCCGCGGCCGTACCGGCCGATGCCGCCGCGCCCGCCGTGACGGCGACCAAGCCAGCCGGCACGCACGACAACCTCAACGCCGTGGCGTGGGTGCAGACCTCGGTCGAGTACCGCGCGATCACCACGCAGACGTTCCGTGCCGCCGCCGACCACCTGGATGTCGCGTTGAAGGAAAAGAACTGGGACGCGCTGGTCCCCGGCGAGCGCGGCAACGCCGCCGCCGGCCTGAAGCCGGCCGTGGTGATGGATGTGGACGAAACCGTGCTGGACAACTCGCCCTACCAGGCGCGCCTGATCCGCGACGGCAAGGAGTACGACGAGATCAGCTGGGACCAGTGGGTCGCCGAGAAGAAGGCCAAACCGCTGCCGGGCGTGGTCGATTTCGCCAGGGCCGCCGCCGAGAAGGGCGTGACCATCCTCTACATCTCCAACCGCGCCGTGCATCTGAAGGAAGCCACCCTGGCCAACCTGCGCGAGGCCGGCCTGCCGGTCGCCGACGACAGCGTGTTCCTCGGCCTGGGCACCGTGCTGGAAGGCTGCGAGCAGAACGGCAGCGAGAAGAACTGCCGTCGCCGCCTCGCCGGCCAGCAGTACCGCGTGCTGATGCAGTTCGGCGACCAGATCGGCGATTTCGTGCAGGTGGAAGCCAACACCCGCGACGGCCGCCAGGCCTTGTTCGACGAGTACGACGACTGGTTCGGCGAACGCTGGTGGATGCTGCCCAACCCGACCTACGGCTCGTGGGAGCCTGCGCTGTTCAACAACGCCTGGGACCAGCCGCCCGCCGCCCGCACGCAGGCCAAGCGCGACGCGCTGGACTACGCGCCGTGAGCGCAGCGGGTCCCGTTGCACTCAGCGCGCGCGAGCGGCTGATCTTCGCGCTGGACGCGCCGTCCGGCGCCGACGCGCTGGCCTGGGTCGACCGGCTGGGCGATGCGGTGCAGTTCTACAAGATCGGCATGGAGCTGCTGGCCAGCGGCGACTACTTCACCGTGCTGGACGAGCTGGCACGGCGCGACAAGCGCGTGTTCGTCGACCTGAAGTTCTTCGACATCCCCGCCACCGTGGCCGGGGTGATCCGTGGCCTGTCGCGCTGGCCGGTGACCTACGCCACCATCCACGGCTGGCACGCCGGGATGATGGAAGCCGCCGCCGAGGCGCGGGCCGGCGAGTTGCGGTTGCTGGCGGTGACCGTGTTGACGTCGATGGACGGCGACGATCTTCGCGCCATGGGCATCAACAGCGGCGAACCGGCGGACATCGTCGTCCAGCGCGCGCTGGCGGCGCAGTCGGCCGGCATCGACGGCGTGATCTGTTCCGGGCAGGAGGCGGGGATGATCCGCGCCGCGACCGGGGCCGGCTTCTCGATCGTCTGCCCCGGCATCCGCCCCGGCGGTCCGGTGGGCGACGACCAGAAGCGCACCGTCGGCGTGGCCGAGGCCTTCGCGCTGGGTGCGGACGCCATCGTGGTGGGCCGCCCGATCAGCAAGGCGGCCGATCCACGCGTGGCGGCCGAGGCCATTCAGGCGGAAATCGCCGGTGCTGTCAAATAAAATCAATAGCTTGAAGCAAGTTACTTCAGGTATTGCCTTAGCATTCGGGCGCAGGTAGGCTGTGCGCATCCGGTCCTTGGACCGGAGATGTGCCACAACACTTCGTCCTCCGGTTTCGGCCGGACTTCAGGAGGTCCGCGACGTCGCAAGACGCCCGGCCTCCTTTTTTATTGGGCGGGAATGGGGAACAGGGAATGGGAACACCAGCGGCATTCCTGTTCCCTGCCTACCATTCCCCCAATCCCTCCTCCCCATTCCCGACCTCCCAACTGCGACCGCCATCCTTGCTGCGTCGGCCGGCGCCCGCGAAGATGCAACGCGACTGGGGAGTCACACCGCATGAAGCCGAAGCCGTCCGCGTCCGTCCTGCGCGTGCTGGCAGCCGCCGGGCTGTCGCTGCTGCTGCTGGCCGCCTGCAGGAAGCAGGCGCCGGAGGAGTTGGCCGGTGCGGCCAGCGAGCCCGCCGCCAGCGTGCGCCAGCTGGCGACCCATCTGCAGAACAACGATCTGGTCGGCTTCGCACGCGATGCCCTTCCGCCCGATGTCCACGCACGGCTGGACAGCGCCTGGCGTGCCGGCCACAGCCGCTGGCCGCTGACCGAGCTGCCGCTGGACGACAAGCTGGTGCAGATGCTGGCCGCGCTGTCCGCAAAGGAGGCGGAAAAGACCCTGCAGCGCAGCTTCGACCGCCAGTTCGCCCGCCAGGACCGCGACCTGAAGGAAGCCGCGCGCACGCTGGGCCTGTTCGGCGTGCAATACGTGAAGAACGAGGGCGACTACACCCAGGAAGAACGCGACCACTACGCGCAGGTGATCGCCGCGCTGGGCGACTGGGCGCAGCGCGCGCCACTTGGGGATCCGGCGCTTGCGCGCGCCACGCTCGCACGGCTGGCACCGGCGGCGCGCCGCAGCGGTCTCACGAACGAGCAGGCGCTGAATGAGGCGGGCATGGTGGCCAGCCTGCAGCGGCTGACGCCGGTCTTCATCGAAGCCAAGGCCACGTTCGCCCGCTACGGCCTGCCACTGGATACGACCTTCACCGACCTGCGCACCGGCCTCGTCGAAGAGAAGGGCGATACCGCGACCGTTCGCATCCACTACCCGCTGGGCGAACGCGAGATCGACACCGTGGTCAGCCTGACCCGGCGCGACGGCCGGTGGTACCTCACCGACTACCTCCGGCATGCCGACGCGGTGCTGGCGGCAGTGCCCGCACCCGACACCTTGCCGCCTGCACCCGCGGCCGACGGCGAGCCGCCCACCCCGCCATGACGGCCTGCAGGCACCGAACGCCCTGTTTTCAACGACTTGCGCCCTTCCCTGCGGGGCCGGAGCCCCGGCCCCGCCGGATGAATGACACGGGCCGGGCGCTGTAACCGCTTTCCAGCCGGCCATGGGCGTGAGCCATAATGCGGCCGATGCCTGAACAGAACTCCCTGCCGTTTCCGGACGGCCCGACGCCGACGCCGCCCGAGAAGAAGTCCGCGGCGGCGAACGCACCTGCGCACGATGCCTCGCCTGAGGCCGCGATCGCTGACGATGCGCCAGTGACCGCGGGCCTGCCGATGGCGCCCTACAGCACCGCCAAGCAAGCCAAGCGCCCGCTGTGGGCGCGCCTGCTGGGCCGCCTGGCCGATCCGTGGCTGGCGTTGAACATCGAACCCGGCGTGCCGGCCGACCTGCTGGACGGCCGCCCGGTCTGCTACGTGCTGGAAGACTACGGCCTGTCGAACGCGCTGATCCTCGACCGCGCCTGCCGCGACGCCGGCCTGCCCTCACCGCTGATGCCGTTGCCGGTGGGCGGCAATCCGCTCGGCCGCAAGCGCGCCTACGTGGCGCTGTCGCGTCGCAACGCCAGCACGCTGATCCCCGACCAGGTCAGCGCCAAGACCCATTCCGGCTCGCTGGCCAAGCTGCTGCAGGCGCATCGCGCCAACCCCGCGCTGGATGTGCAGCTGGTGCCGGTGTCGATCTTCGTCGGTCGCGCGCCGGACAAGCAGAGCGGCTGGTTCTCGGTGCTGTTCTCCGAAAACTGGGCCATCGTCGGCCGCTTCCGTCGCCTGCTGGCGATCCTGCTCAACGGCCGCGGCACCATCGTGCGATTCGCGCCGCCGGTGTCGCTGCGCGGCACGGTCGATGAAGGCCTGGAACCGGAACGCACGGTCCGCAAACTCTCGCGCGTACTGCGCACGCACTTCCACCGCATCCGCGAAGCCGTCATCGGCCCCGACCTGTCCACGCGCCGGCTGCTGGTCGACCAGGTGCTGGCCGCCGAGCCGGTGAAGGACGCGATCGCCGAACAGGCGCGTCGCGACAAGTCCAAGCCCGAGGACGCGTGGAAGAAGGCGCACGCCTACGCCTGGGAAATCGCCGCCGACTACTCCAACCCGGTGGTGCGCTCGGCCAGCTTCCTGCTCAGCCACGTGTGGAACCAGATCTACGACGGCGTGCTGGTCCACCACCTGGACAAATTCAAGGAAGCCGCGCCGGGCCACGAAGTCGTCTACGTGCCCTGCCACCGCAGCCACATGGACTACCTGCTGCTGTCGTACCTGCTGTACGAACGCGGCATCGTGCCGCCCCACATCGCCGCCGGCATCAACCTCAACCTGCCGGTGGTGGGCACGCTGCTGCGCAAGGGCGGCGCGTTCTTCATGCGCCGCAGCTTCCGCGGCAACCCGCTGTACTCGGCGGTGTTCACCGAGTACGTGGCGCAGCTGGTCTCCGGCGGCTATTCGCTGGAGTACTTCATCGAAGGCGGGCGCTCGCGCACCGGCCGGCTGCTGCCGCCGAAGGGCGGCATGATCTCGATGACGCTGCGCGCGTTCCTGCGCCAGCCGCGCAAGCCGGTGCTGTTCCAGCCGGTCTACATCGGTTACGAAAAGCTGCTGGAAGGCACCAGCTATCTGGACGAACTGAGCGGCCGGCCGAAGGAGAAGGAATCCATCTGGGCCGTGCTGTGGGGCATCCCCAAGGTGCTGCGGCAGAACTATGGCCAGGTGGTGGTGAATTTCGGCGAGCCGATCCCGCTCAACGACGCGCTTGCGACGTATGCGCCCGAATGGGATGGCACGCCGGTGGGCGAAGAGGAAAAGCCCGCGTGGCTGTCCGACATCGTCGACGCGCTGGCGCAGCAGATCCAGGTCAACATCAACCGCGCCGCCGACGTGAATCCGATCAACCTGCTGGCGCTGGCGCTGCTGTCCACGCCCAAGCACGCGATGGGCGAAGCCGACCTGATCGCACAGATCGAGCTGTCGAAGGTGCTGCTGGCCGAACTGCCCTACTCCGACCGCGTCACCGTCACCCCGCACTCGCCCGACCGCATCATCTCCCACGCCGAAGAAATCAACATGCTGCAGCGGATCAAGCATCCGCTGGGCGACGTGCTGAGCGTGGACGACGACACCGCGGTGCTGCTCAGCTACTACCGCAACAACGTGCTGCACCTGTTCACGGCGTCGTCGTGGATCGCCTGCTGCTTCCAGAACAACCGCCGCATGAGCCGCGCCGGCGTGCTGCGGCTGGGCCGCACGCTCTATCCGTTCCTGCAGGCCGAGCTGTTCCTGCCGTGGAGCGAGGACGAGTTCGCCGAACGCATGGAACGCACGATCGAGGTGTTCGTCCGCGAAGGCCTGCTGCAGCAGGTCAACGACGACGACGGCGGCATCCTGGCGCGCAGCGCCGGCCAGACCGACGAGGTGTTCCGCCTGCGTGCGATCGGCCACTCGCTGCAGCAGGCGTTCGAGCGCTACTACATCGCCATTTCGGTGCTGGTGAAGAACGGCCCCGGCACGCTGGGTGCGGCGGAACTGGAAAGCCTGTGCCAGCAGGCCGCGCAGCGCCTGAGCCTGCTGTACGCACCGGCCGCGCCGGAGTTCTTCGACAAGACCCTGTTCCGCGGTTTCATCCAGAAGCTGCGCGAACTCAAGCTGGTATGGCCCGACGAGAACAGCAAGCTGCTGTTCGACGACCGCCTGGATGCCTGGGCGCGCGACGCCAAGGCCATCCTCGGCCGCGAACTGCGCCACACCATCGAGAAGGTCAGCCCGGAAGCGGTCAAGGCTGCCGAGCCCACCGAGCCTGCTGCCACGCAGGACTGAGTCGCCGCGTGTCGCTGCCTACTGGCAGCGGCCGTTGCCGGGCTCGTGGTCGACGGTGCCGTCGCGCAGGTCCACGCGCAATTCGCCTTCGTCGTAGGTGATCACGCGCAACACGTGCCCTCCGCCGATCAGTGAAGGCTTGCCACAGCGCCACCAGGTGGAACTGACGGTGGAAGGTGCGGCAGCGGCGGCCTTGTCGCCCAGCAGCTTCGGCAACGTGTAGCGATGTGTCGTCTTGCCGTCGGCACCGTGCACGGTGATGACGGTACCGCGTCCCATCTGCGCCCATTCGTCGAGGGTCACCAGCATGCCGTCGTCCGTCAGCAGGATGTCGACCGGCGATACCGGATGGGGGAGTGCGTATACCAGTCGCTTCTGGTAGCTGTCGGCCGCGGTATCGTGGCGATAGATCACCGCGCGTGACCCTTGCTGTCCACGCCGGCCAGGTTCCATGCGCACTAGGTATTCGCCGGATTCGCTGGCTTCAACCCTCACGCTGGGCGGCACCCACGAGTCGGCACGGACGATGCCGCTCGCGCAGGTGAGAGCAACGACGAAGGCGACGCGCGCGCGGTTTATCATTGGCGTCAGAATCCGGTGCTCGCGGTCGCGTCGCAGTGCATGCGCAGGAACTCCATCGCATACGCCACGCGCACCGCCATGTCCTCGGACGGCAACACGAAGGACATGCCCGGGGTGACGCCCTTCAAGTGGACCTCACGGCCAGTGGAGGTCGTACCCGCCGCCTTCGTCCAGTCGATGACGAAAGGACCGCTCTGGGGACCCGACCATGCGGTGAATTCAGCCGCCTTCCGGTCATAGCGCCCCTTGAACTGGCGCATCACCGAACCCTTCTTGTCCACCTGCACGCGTGTCCTGCACTCGCCGTCCGCGCTCGCACCACGTGGCGTCCACGCGCCAATGGCGACCCACATGGTGGCGTCGTCGTCGGACAGGAAGCCCGGCATGGTTCTGCCGGTACATTTCCACACGCGCTGCATCCCTGCAAAGAAGCCGCCAAACTCCTCCTGCCACATGCAGCGTTCGGCCTCTGCGGCACCCACACGGTTCCATCCCTTGCTGGTATTGACGTTCAACGATGATGTGCCCTGTGCCAGCACCTTGCCGAGAAAATCCTGCGCACCTGCGGGTGTCTGCTCGGCCTGTGCATGCACCGCAAGCGGCGAGCACAACATCGCAAGCAGCATGCCGCCGCGGACAAACCGCCTGTTCGATGCGGACGGATCGGGTTGGGTGATGTTTTCCCGTTTCATGACATGGCCCCTCATTGGCCTGAGCTATGGACGGTACCCACGGTCTTGCAGGTCTCCTTGGGTGCGGTGCACACGATGGGCGCTGAGCACTTGAACTCCACCCTGGGCGGGTCGTTGGCCGGTCGCTTGGCCAGCTGCGCGACGGGCATCTGCGCCCAGGCCGACCTGTCCTCGCGCACGCAGGAGACCGCTTCCGTGCTGTAAGCGGCATCTCCCGTGCTGTTCCTGCACAAGCTGGCCGCATCCCGCGCCAGGTCTGCGCGGGCATCACCTTCGGCCACCTTGAACCTTGAGGTGAGTGTGGTCCGGAGGGGCGCACTGGTGCAGACCTTGCGCGGCTCCCCTGCGATTTCAGGAGGGCGTGCACGCGACGCGGGACCACCGCGTGCCTTCGCCGCCGCTTCGCGCATCTCCACCAGCCGCCGCGCCTCCGCTTCGCGATGGCTGCCGAGGCGCCGGGTTTCGCGGGCGACTTCGGCCGCCTTGCGATTGCGCTCGGCCTCGGCGGCCTGGCGCTGGCGTTCGGCCTGCGCCTCCTTTTGACGGCGCTCTCGCTCAAGCCGCGCACGCTCGGCTGCGGCGCCTGGGTTGAGCTTGTCGGCGGCTGCCTGTTCTGCAGGCGAGGCAGGTTTGCAGTAGCCCAGGGCAACGCACTTCTCTCGGGTGACGCAATATCGCGCGTTGTACTCTTCGGTCGGGATCGGATAGCTGACGGGGGCGCCGTGTCGCACCAAGTCGACAGTCCTCCCCTCGGCGCGAAGGGAGCTGGTGAAACAGGAAGCATCGATGGAAATCTGGGCCTGCGCCAAACACGGCGCCATCAACAGCGCAAGCGCAAGCCATGCGCCGTTCCTGGCAGATGCGCGGGAAAGAGCCTTGCGCATCAGAACCCCGTCCCCGACGTGGCGTCGCATTCCGTGCGAAGGAACTCCATCGCGTAGGCCACACGTATAGCCAGGGCTTCGGAAGCGAGGCCGAGGCGGATGTCCGGCTTGATGCCGCGTACGACCACACGGCTGCCTTCCTGCTTGACCTCGGCCACCTTGTCCCAGTCGATGCCGTACGAAGGCTTGCGGTAAGGCAGACGCACGGCCCAGTAGTTCTTCGGGCCGTCGTTGACTTCGATCTCCTTTGCGTGGACTTCAGGCGTCGAGATCTGCGAGGCGCATCGCGTCAACTTGATGATCGACGTCAGTTTGAAGTCCGCAACCATATGAGTCGACGTCTTGTAGTCACTGCAGCCATACTCGCCGGCCCTGATGCCGGATGCGGTGTCGTAGTTGTAGTAGCGGCAGTACGACTTGTCCGCGCTCATGTTGTTCCAGCCGTTCCCGCTGTCGATCTCGAAGGTGGTGGCGCCCTGTTCGACCACTTTCGAGAGGAACAGGTGGGCGCCTTCCACCGTCTGCTGTTGCGCATGGGCCTGGAACGGGGCAACCAGCAGGGCGAGAGCGCAGATCTTCTTGGCGATGCTCATTCGGTTTTCCTATCGCCCTTGGGGCGCTGTCTCGTCTTGATATTTGCTGATGTTCTGCGAACGCCGGGCAAGTCGCGCCAGACGCCAGATCCGTCGTTGGCCATTGATCGCGCCACACCAGTGAACAGGTCTACCTGGAAGACGCGGTATCCGGCGAGCACGCCTCGCCGATCGACCCCGCTCAATCCACCTGCTTCGGCGCTGCGCGCAGCAGATCGCTGATGTCTTTTCCGTACAACTCCATCTGCTGCCGGTACATCGTCTCCGCCGCGTCCTTGGCGAGGCGCTGCGTCTCGCCGGATGCCGCCATGTAGCCGGCCACCGCTTCCCGACACGGCCTGGCCGCGGTGATCTTGTCGAAGTCATGAAGCGAGCCGTCGTCGAACCCCTTGCAGCTGGCGGCGACAAACGCGAGTTTGTGCGCCTCGACCGCGCCCTTGCGATCACCGGACGCGAACAATGCCTTGCCGAGCGCGTTGTTGAGTTCCGCGAAACGGATCGCGTTGGTACCCTGGAACGGCATGGTCCAGCCCTCCGCATCGCCACGCTCCAGCCACTTCAGTGCATTGCGGTACGCCACGATGGCGCGGCCGCGCGCCACCTTCGCGCGAGCGTCGCTCCCCCATGCATCGGCGCGTGCTGCCAGCGCGTTGCCGTACTTGGTCTCCAGTTCCTCGCTGCGTACCACGCCTTCGGTGATCAGCGACATCGTTCTTTCGTTGCCGCTGGATTTGGCGAGCAGCTCGTAGTACTGGGGCACCAGCTGTCGTGGCAGGTCCACCACCGTTTCCGCATTCTCCAGGTCGCCGGACGCGACCAACGCCTCCAGGAACCAGCCTTGCAGGCGCAGGTTGTCGATCACCGTGTGCGCATGCTTTCCGCCGTCGAGGTGCGTCCGCATCTCGGCGTGTCCTGCGTGGAGCAGCGGCAGCGCTTGTGCGATGTCGCCCGCCTCGACGAGGTTGCCGCCACGCGCGGCGATGGCATTCATCCGATGCTTGAACACCTCATGACGGATCGCGTTGTCCGCGTCCGGCGCGGCCATCGCTTTGTCGTAATGGCCGATCATCGCCTTGCAGTCGGCGTCGTTCTCTTCGCCGAAGCATTTGTACGTTAGTTCGTTCGCCGCCTCGACCGCACGGAGCCATTGCGGCTTCTCCTCTGCATCTGCGGTCCGACCGGCGGCGGCCAGCACGACAAGCAGTATCACGCCCGCGCTTTTCGAGCGGGATCGGGTGGCGCAGCGAAATGGCATCACGGGCAAAGTCCTTGCTGAAGGCGGTGGCGAACGTGGGTCTACGGCGAAGAGGATGCGCGAAACGGGTTGCCGGTGGTCGTCCTCACTGGCACCCCGTCACGTCTGTCACGCGCACGATCACCTGCTCGACCGGGCACGACAACGGCGAACCGGGGATGGCGATCGCGTCACCCACGCCCATGCAGCTGCCGCCGATGTAGTTGTGCTGGGTGCCCTGCACGCCGGCGCCCTGGGGGGTTCCCGTGCAGCGGGCCTCGTAATGCACGGTCGCGCAGCCTTTGACGCTGGTCTTCGGGCCGATGACGTAATAGCGGCCGCTGCCGCCGAGGCAGATGTCGGCGCGCAGGCGCAGGCTGTTGCGGGCCTGCAGCAGGCTCTGTTGCCATTCCTGTTGCTGGCGCTGCCGCGCCTGGTCTTCGGCCAGCTTCTGCGCGGCGGCCTGGCGCTTGCGCTCGGCTTCTTCCTTCTGCTTCCTGCGTGCCTGGTCGGCAACCTGCTGTTGCGCTACGCGCCGCTGCTCGGCCTCGCGCGCCGCCTGTTGTCGCGCCTGCTCGGCGACCTGCGCATTGGTCTGCTGCTGTGCGAGGGCGCTCTGCTGCGCTTGCTGTCGCGCGCGCAGCTGTTCCGCCTGCTCGGCCTGCTGGCGCGCCTGCTCCCGCGCCTGCGCTTCTTCCATCGCGCGGCGTGCATCGGCGACACGTTGGTTGGCGCGGTCGACCTCGGCCATGTCCTGCTGGACGGTAGTCGCCACCGCATTGAGACCGCCCATGAACGCGGCGAAGTTCGCCTCGCGCTGCGCCTCCTCTTCACGACGGCGCTGGGCATCGATCTGGCGCTGGTAGTCACCCTGGACCTTCCAACTGGCGTAGATGGTGCTGTACTCCTGTACAAGCGCCGGTGTCACCGGCTTCAGCTCGTAGGTCGTGTCGTAGGCGTCGGACTTGCCGCCCAGCATGCCTGCCGTCCAGCCGTAGCTGCGCCACCTCAGTGTCCCGTCGCGCGCCACCCAGAAATCGGCGTTGCTCACCCAGCCTGTGTGCGGCGCCATGGTCAGCTTGATGGCTTCCGTCAGCAGGCTCTCGTAGTACTTCTTGCGCGTAGTGAACTCGAGCACCTGACCGCTCTCCTTCCAGCGCGCACCCGTGCTGACGTAGTACTCCCCTTTCCGGGAGGTCACGTTCGTCAGCTTCAGTTCGCCCGGTTTCTTGTCGGAAGGCATGGCCGCGTAAGTGAATTCGCAGCTGGTGCTGAAGTCCGCCGGGAAGAAGCAGATCTGGAGGCCGTCGCCTGTTTCGATGAAGCGGATGTAGCAGTTCTTGCCGCCGACCTGGGAGGGGGTGCACCACGTGAACGTTTGTCCCGCAAACGCCGACAGCGGTCCCAGGCCGGTGATGATCTGCTCTGAAGCCAGCATAGGCGTCTGCAGCGGCGCGTCCGCCTGCGCGAATGTGGTGGGGGACGCGGGCGCTTCGACGCCTGCTGCGGTCACCGGCGCGTCCGTGGTGCCAAGCGGAGCGTCGGCGGTCATCGCGACCGCCACGACCGCCGGAGCCGCGGCGTCCAGCGCCATCGGCTTCATCACGTGCATGTACTTCACGTCCGTCACCAGCTCGTCCTTGAGCTTGACGCCCTCGTACAGCACCTGGCCGTCGTCAGCGAAGCGCAGTCGGTACGGCAGCTTGACCATGCCCTCGCGCGCCCAGACCACTTCATCCGCTGAAGCGACGCGCCCCTGCCACTTCAGATTCATGCCGAGCAACGACGAGGTCAGCTGGAGTCGGCCTGGCGTGTCGCCCGGTCGGATGACGTTGGTCTGGACCACCTTGCCGTCGTGCGGATTGATCCACTGCTCGCGGAGTTCCTGGCCAGGCGACAACCATTCCCAAGTCACGCGATAGCCTTCGCCGAGTTGCCAGCTGCGCTCCAGCAGCCGAGCGTAGGGGCCCCATGCGGCGGCGTCGACAGCGGGTATATCCGGCGCCCCGTCCTGCGCGTGAGCGAAGGGCAGGCCGATGGTCAGGCAGGCGAGGACGACGAGGGCGCGGAGCAGCGGCATGATCGGATTCCGGACGGGACGGTCGGGGTGCATTGGCGCCACGCGGTGCCATGGCGCATTCCCTCGCAGCCTTATCGGCACTTCCCTCGTCTTCCTTGAGTCCGCGCATCCCCCGGTCGCCATCTCCCCATGGCTCCGTGCGATCCGCCGCATGCGGCGATCACGCCCCTTCGGGGAACGATAGCGACCTGCGACAGAAGCGCGCACTCCCGTTCCGGACTTGACGCAAGGGCGCGATTCGGCTTGTGTTCGGGCGCATTTCGTAATTAACTGCGGTGAAGATGGGCCGGACGCGATCCGCGCACCACCACAGGGGGCATCCGATGAACGACGACCACGCCCTCGCGCGCGTGCTCGAGCCGCTGTACGAGTCGATCCTGGACCCGGACCGGCTGGACGACTTCAACCTCCTGCTCGGGCAGTCCACGGGCAGCCACATCACCGCCATTCTGGGGCACGACGTGCAATGTGGTCGCGGCAGCGTGGCGCGCGTGGCCGGCGTCGATCCCCGGCAGGTGGCAATGGAGCTGCAGTCGCTCGACCTCAACATCGACCCCTGGATCAGCCGTGCGACACCGCACCTCGCCACCGGCCGCGTGTTCAATACCGAAGACCTGTTGCCCAACGCGCAGATGCGCCGCACCGACGTCTACAACGCCTATTACCGGCAGTTCGGCGTGGAGCAGCAGGTGGCGGCGGTGGGTCACTACGACGGCGCCAACTCCATCACCCTGTCGATCTGCCGCGACGACCGCCATCGCCTGTTCAACGAGGATGAACTCGGCTTGTTCAAGCGTGTGGTGCCCCACTGGGTGAATGCCTACGCCATCATGCGGCGCCTCGACCTGCTGCAGCAGCGCGTGGACTCGCTGGAGGTGGCACTGGAACAGGCGCCGATGGCGGTGTTCACCCTGTCCGCCAATCGCCAGGTGTTGCGGGCCAATGCCGCCGGGGAACGCCTGCTCGGCCTGGGCGTGCTGCATCGCGTGTCGGGCCGACTGTCAGCACCTGGTTGGCAGGACGCCGCCTTGCAGCAGTTGCTCGCGCGCGCCACGCTGGCGCGAACGGATGGCCGCGTTGGGGATGTGGAGAAGCTGGTAGTGCAGGCGCCCGGCATCGGTGCGCTGGCGATCACCGCGCATCCGCTTGCTCCGCCGCTGCTCGCTGGCGATGCGGCGCTGCTGGTCTTCGCGCAACCCGGCGCTGCGGCCAACCCGGCACGCATGGAGCACGCCCTGCAGCATCTGTTCGGCCTGACAGAGTCCGAACGCCGGCTGGCAGTGGCGCTACTGCAGCACGCTGACCTGGGTCTGGCGGCACAGGATTGCGGCGTGGCGATATCCACCGCGCAGACGCGGCTGAAAGTGGTGTTCGACAAGACCGGCGAACGCAGTCAGCCCGCACTGGTCCGCCTGCTGGGCGCCCTCAACGCGGTCTGCTGAGGCCGTTCCGGCTCAGGTCATGGCGTGGAACGACCGCGTCAACCACGCTTTCGCAGGCAGCGCGCGCGCGGGCTCGCGGATCAGTCGGTGCAGCGGCGAGCCGCATTCGGACAGGTAGGGCTCGTCCTCCATCACCAGCACCATGCGCAGCAGGTCCACGCCGCCGGGCAGGATCGCCGGCGGCAGGTATTCGCGGAAGCCGTAGTGCTCGAACACGCCATGCAGGAACGGCTCGCAGGCGATCAGGCAGAACTGGATGCGCGATTCCTGCGCCCAGCGGTAGACCTCTTCCATCAGCCGGTCCACCACCGGCTTGTTGCGCTGGTCGGCCTGCACGGCGAAGCGCGTGCCCACCGCCACCTGCGACAGCGGCCAGGTGCGTGCGAAGTCGTCGATCTGGAACAGGCTGCCGTACTCCACCTGCACCGCCAGCGACGAGAAGTCGTGCAGCCGCAGCGTGGCGATCGCCTGCGTGCCCTTCTCCACCGCCAGCGTGGTGCCGCACGCATCCAGGCCGTCGGTGACGCGCCGGCTGCGGTCGCCGAACTGGCCCTGTTCGTAGAAATACACTTCACGACGCAGGCGCGGCACATCGCCGAGCGGCTCGCCTGGCAGGATGCGCAGCATCCGCAGCCCAATGCCGGCCAGCGCCGCGTCGGCCGACGCCGAGGCGATCCGCGCCTCGCGGGCGGACACCGGCATCCGGTGGTTGAACGGCTTGTCCTGCTCCATGCCACTCCCTCGCCACCGCGCGTCAGCGCAACGGCTTGTCGTTGGGAACCGCGGCGCCGGCAGGACGGCAGACGGTCAGTCGGTCGGGGAAATCCCCACACCCGGCTATGAAGCAAGCATCGGGCCAACTGCGCGCAAGACCGCGTGCGGGCCGGAAACGGCCGCCATGCGGCGTTCCGACGCTCGCGATGGGCGCGATGGACGGCAATCGCACCGCCGCGGGTGACGCCCAGCGTCAGATTCGAGCTTCGACCGTCCGGCCGGAGCGACGCCGTGGCGTCAGGCCGGTTCGTCCGGGATCAGCGCGCTCTCCAGCCGCGCGATGCAGTCCTTCAGCCACAGCTTGCGCTTCTTCAGCCGCTTGATGGCCACCTCGTCGGCATCCCCGTCCTCCACCAGGCGCACGATGGCGTCGTCCAGGTCACGGTGCTCGGTCCTGAGTGCGGCGATCTTCTCGGCGATGTCGGCGGGGTTGTCGATTTCCACGCGGCGAGCGTACACCGTCCCGCTCCACACCGTCATCGCATGCGTCGTTCCGCGCGGTGCTAGGATCGGCCGCCGGCAAGGGGGCCGGCCACATCACATCCAGGGGCGAATCGATGTCCATGCTTTCACGTTGCGGTTGCGCGGCGCTGTTGTCGTGCGCCCTGTCGCCTGCGGTCGGCGCCGCCGACCGTCAACCTCCTCCGCTGGATACCTTGCGCGCCGCGCCGCTGCATCTGGTCACGTTGAACGACCGCACCCGCATGCAGGCGCCGTACTTCGGTACGGCCGGCGCACCCACGGTCGTGTCCAACTCCATCCCGGCGGGTGCGCTGCTGGCCGGCAACCTGATCGGCGGCCTGGTCGTCGCCGGCATCGAGCACCAGCGCCTGAAGGAAGCGCGTGCCACCGTGCAACCGGCCTACGACGTGCTGCGACAGCATGGCTGCCTGCTCGACGGCAGCGCGACCTTCATGGATGCGCTGGAACCGGTGGCCTCGCACGACGCCCGGCCGGTCGTTGCCCGCCACGTGCTGACCGGAAAGCAGACCCTGGACGACGTGGTGTCCGCCAAGGACGAGCGCCACATGCTGCTGGTCAGCTACGCGCTCACGGCGGACCTGGACTACCTGCTGACCACGGCGCACGTGATGTACGCCCACAAGGGCGAGCGCGGCAAGGATTCACGGGTCAGCTGGGACGGCCAGATCACCGTCGCGAGCCCCGCCGCGCCCTTGCCTGCGAAGACACCCGAAGACATCCAGCGACTGGTGGAAGAAGCGAAAGCGGACTGGGTCGCCAGCGGCGGCGACGCCCTGGTCGAAGCCGCCAACCGTGGCGATGTCGAGGCGCGGCGCCGGGTCGCCAGCAAGTACACCAGCCACCAGCACCGCCTCGAGGAAGCACGCTCGGCGGAATGGTCGTTGCGCCACGCCTCCACCGAGCGGGCACGGACCTGGGTGGCTGACGACTGCGCGCCGTTGCGGCAGGCCATCGAAGGCAATGCGGCAAAGGCCGCTGCGCTGCTGCCACGCGTGTACGCCCAAGACCTGCAGCCCTTCCCCAAGCCCGGCTTCTGGAAAATGCCGACGATCCCGGAAGAAACCCGTGACGGCATGACCATCCGCACCTCCGGACCGATGGCGTGGCTGGCATGGCCGGAAGGCGGGACCATGCCAGGCCGGTATCCCTCCTCCGCCTGGATGCCGGAGGACGAGGCGCCGGCGTCCGATGCGCCCGCAGGGGACGGCGCGCCGCAGGACGCTTCCGCCGCGGATTGACGGGCCGGCTGCCGGGCACCCGACGGCCGTCCTGGGACGGCCCGGTACAATGGCGCCATGAGCACCGTCCTGCCCTTGCCCGATCCCGTCCTGCGCCGTCCCGCTGCCAATCCGCGCCGGGTCGCGCACGAGCAGGGCAAGCTGGCCAGGCGCCTGCGCCGCCAGGTCGGCCAGGCGATCGCCGACTTCGGCATGATCGAGGAGGGCGACAAGGTGATGGTGTGCCTGTCCGGCGGCAAGGACAGCTACACGATGCTGGACGTCCTGCTGCAGCTGCAGAAAAAGGCGCCGGTGCGCTTCGAGCTGGTAGCGGTGAACCTGGACCAGAAGCAGCCCGGCTTTCCCGAGCACGTGCTGCCCGAGTACCTGGAACGCGTCGGCGTGCCGTTCCACATCATCGAGCAGGACACCTATTCGGTGGTCAGCCGGGTGATCCCGGAAGGCAAGACGATGTGCTCGCTGTGCTCGCGCCTGCGTCGCGGTTCGCTGTACAGCTATGCCGAGGAGAACGGTTTCACCAAGATCGCGCTGGGCCACCACCGCGACGACCTGGTGGCGACGTTCTTCCTCAACCTGTTCTTCCACGCCAAGCTCTCGGGCATGCCGCCCAAGCTGCTGTCCGACAACGGCAAGCACGTGGTGATCCGCCCGCTGGCCTACGTGCGCGAGGATGACATCGCCGCGTACGCCGGAGCCAAGGGCTTCCCGATCATTCCGTGCAATCTGTGCGGCAGCCAGGAGAACCTGCAGCGCAAGCAGGTCAAGAAGATGATGGACGGATGGGAACGCGAGACGCCCGGCCGCATCGAAACCATCGCGCGCGCGCTGGGCGACATCCGCCCGTCGCAGCTGAGCGATCCGAAGCTGTTCGATTTCCTCTCGCTGGGTCACCGCGATGGCGCTACGCTGCCGGACGCTCACGCGTGGCTGGTCGGCGAGCCGCACCCCGCCTTGGCGGACGAAGACACCTGACCTCGCCACACCCCGCCGTCATCCCGGCGAAAGCCGGGATCCCTATCGCGCTTGTGCTTCAGCGGGCTGGCGGACAGCAGAAGCAGAATGGATCCCGGCTTTCGCCGGGATGACGGGCAAAACAACCGCACGCATTCCCCTCATTTACCGGACCCTGATTCCCCGATGTTCTTTCGCAACCTGACGCTGTTCCGCTTCCCCACCTCCCTCGATTTCTCCCAGCTCGATGAGCTGCTTCCGGAAGCCGCATTGAAGCCGGTCGGCCCGCTGGAGCTGTCCTCGCGCGGCTTCATCTCGCCGTTCGGTCGTGGCGAAGAGGCGCTGTCCCACCGCATCAGCGACGCCATCTGGCTGAGCGTCGGCGGCGAGGACAAGATCCTGCCCGGCGCGGTGGTCAACGACCTGCTGCAGAAGAAGCTGCTGGAGATCGAGGCGAAGGAAGGCCGCAAGCCCGGCGGCAAGACCCGCAAGCGGCTGAAGGACGACCTGCTGCACGAGCTGCTGCCGCGTGCCTTCGTCAAACCGTCGCGCACCGATGCGCTGATCGACCTGGAGCACGGCTTCATCGCCGTCGATGCGTCCTCGCGCAAGACCGGCGAGAACGTGATGTCGGAAGTCCGCCGCGCGCTGGGCAGTTTCCCCGCGCTGCCCCTGAATGCCGAAGTCGCGCCGCGCAGCGTGTTGACCGGCTGGATCGCCGGTGAGCCGCTGCCGGAAGGCCTGTCGCTGGGCGAGGAGTGCGAGCTGAAGGACGCGATGGAAGGCGGTGCGGTGGTGAAGTGCCAGAACCAGGAACTGCAGAGCGACGAGATCGCCAAGCATCTGGAAGCCGGCAAGCAGGTCACCAAGCTGGCGCTGGTGCTGGACGATCACGTGTCGTTCGTCCTCGGCGAAGACCTGATCGTGCGCAAGCTGAAGTTCCTCGACGGGGCCGTCGACCAGTTGGAGAACGCCGAACACGACGACCTGCGCGCCGAGCTCGATGCCCGCTTCGCGCTGATGGCCGGCGAACTGAAGCGGCTGTTCCTGGTACTGGAGCACGCGCTGAAGCTCAGCAAGGCGGAGTGACCGCCGCTGCGTGGCGCGGAGCATGCTCCGCTCTGCGCGATGCCTTCGCAGCACGCCGCTTCCGCTACCATCGCGCCATGCCGTCCCTGCTCCAGCGCCTGACCACCCGCACGCCCCGCAGCGTCGAACGCGACACGGTGACGCTGCAACTGGAGGACGGCCGCGACCTGGAGGTCCAGCGGGTGCGCGATCCGCGCGCCAAGCGGCTGAAGCTGAGCATCGACGAACGCGGCGCGCGGCTGACGCTGCCCTGGCGCGCCAGCCTGGTGGCCGGCGACCGCTTCCTGCAGCAGCACCGCGGCTGGCTGGCCGACCAGATCGCCCGCCATGCGCCGGACGAAGACGCCTCGGCGTTCGTGCCGGGCGTCTCCACGCACCTGCCGCTGCGCGGCGAGGACGTGCCGCTGCACTGGCTCGAGGGCCGCTTCGCCCGCATCGAACGGCACGCGGACGGCATCCACGTGCACCTGCCCGCCCGCGTCAGCGAGGCCACCTTGCGGCGGACCTTGCGCGCGTTCTACGAAGCCGAGGCGCGGGCCGACATCGGCCGCTGGCTGCCGGCCTACCTCGCAGGACTGCCGCGCGCGCCGCGCCAGATCCGGCTGAAGGTGATGTCTTCGCAATGGGGCTCGCTGGCGCCGGATGGGGCCCTGACGCTGGACCTGGCACTGGTGCTGGGCCGGCCCTCGGCCTTCGAGTACGTGCTGGTCCACGAGCTGTGCCACCTGCTGCAGGCCAACCATTCGCCGGCCTTCTGGCAGGAAGTCGAGGCGCGTTTCCCCGACTGGCGGGACGAGCGGGCATGGTTCCACGCCGAGGGGCGGCGACTGAAGGCCCGGCTGCACCGGCTGCTGGCGGCGGACTGAGGGCGCGGAACGTGATGTGAGACATCTCATGTCCGGAATGAGATGTGCATCACGATTTGAGGGGCAAGCCGATGCCGGCAGGTCTCTGGGGGACCCGGCCACGCGGCCCTCCTTTCCCTTCGAAACCGCCCATGGACCGTCGCCCGATTTTCCCGCTGTCCTCCGTCCCGCCTGTCGACCCGTCGGCTGCCGGCAACCCGGTCGCCACCCCCCGTACGCCTTCGCTGCGCGGGTTCTCCCTGTATGCCATCCCGCCTTCTGAAACGGCCGCCAGCCTCGGTGCCCGGCGCGCGTTGATGAGCCGCAAGAGCGTGTCGGTGGAGGAAGTCGGTACGCGCGCGCGGGAGCGGCGGCGCGCCGCCAGCAAGATCGAGCGCTTCGACCGCCTCGCCCGGCTGCTGCTCATGCTGTTGGTCATCGCCGGCGTGGTCGCCTGGCTGGGCAGCGCGCGCGACTCCGTTCCGGTGCTGCTGACCGGCTATGTCCTGCTGGGACTGTCGGCCGCGGCGCTGATCGCCCGGGTCACGCGCACCCCCGAGGCCGCACGCCTGCCGTTGGAGCGCTACTACCTGCCGGACGAGCAACTGGCCAGCGCCGAGGACATCACCCTGCTGCGCCGCCTGGCGCAGGAGGACAGCGAACTGGATGCCGCCACCGCCGCGTGGTGGCGCAGCACCGCGCCGATCCGCAAGGGCGACGTGCGCCTGGCGCTGGAGTTCTCCCACGCCAAGCGCGCGGGATCAGGTCTCGCGCAGAAACGCTGAAATCCGCGCCGCCACCGCGGCCGGATCTTCCATGTGCAGGTGATGCGTGCCGGCCAGCACGTGCAGGCGGCCGTCGGGCAGCAGCGCCGCGCGCTGCGAGCGCAGCGGCTCGGGGAAGTAGACCTGCGGCGGGTCCGCATAGACCACCGTGGCCGGGCAGGCGATGCCGGCCACCAGCGCCGCCAGCTGCGCCTCATCCAGCCGCTGCGGCGTGGGCAGGGTCAGCCGCGGGTCGCTGCTCCAGACGAAACCGCCCTCCACCGGCCGCACGCCGCGCTCCACCAGCAGCCGCGCCGCCGGTTCGCTCAACTGGTTGGCCAGCATCCGCGCGCGCACCGGCGCGGCGAGATCGGCGAACACGCGCAACTGCTTGCCCGGCAGCGCACGCGCGGCCGCGATCGCCTCGCGCCAGCGATCGGCGGTGCGCTCGACGGTTTCCGCCAGGCCGCCCAATGCTTCGATCGCCACCAGCCGCTGCACCCGCTGCGGCACGGCCGCCGCCATCAGGCTGGCAATGCCGGCGCCCATCGAGTGCCCCAGCAGCGAAAACGTCTCCCAGCCCAGCGCATCGGCGATGTCCAGCACCGCGTTGACCGCCACGCCGCTGGTGTACTCCGCGCCCGGCGCGAGATGCGCGCTGCGGCCATGGCCCGGCAGGTCGGGCGCCACCAGGTGCACCCCCGGCAGATGCGCGGCCAGCGGCACGAAGCTCGCCGCGTTGTCCAGCCAGCCGTGCAGCGCCAGTACCCGCGGGCCCTCGCCGCCGCCCCGCAGGCCGGTGATGCGCCCGAGCGGAATGTCGACGGCGAACTCGCGCAGCCTCATGCGTCCGCGTCGCCCGCCCGGCAGGCCAAGGCGGCCAGCGCTTCCACATGGCGGGCATCGTCGTTGAGGCAGGGGATGTAGCGCAGCGCGCCGCCGGCGTGGGCGAACTCCTCGGCAAAGCCGATGCCGACTTCCTCCAGGGTTTCCAGGCAGTCCACCGCAAAGCCGGGGCAGACCACGTCGACCTTGCGCACACCGCGCGCAGCCAGGGCCTGCAGCGTGGTGTCGGTGGCCGGCTCCAGCCAGCGCTCCTTGCCGAAGCGGGACTGGTAGGTCAGCGTCCATTCGTCGTCACGCAGGCCCAGCGCCTGCACGATGGCGCGCGTGCTGGCCTCGCAGCGCTGCGGGTACGGATCGCCGTTGCGGGCCAGCCGCTGCGGCAGGCCGTGGTACGAGAACAGCAGGTGTTCGCCTGCGCCCTGGCCATCGCGCCACTGCCGGATCGAGTCCACCACCGCGGCCACCCAGCCGGCATCGACCGAGTAGTCGTCGATGAAGCGCACGTCCAGCCCCGCCGCTTCGCGCACCACCACATCGCGCACCGATTCGGTGGTCGTGGTGGAGTACTGCGGATACAGCGGCAGCACCACCACGCGCTGCACGCCGTCGGCACGCAGCGCGCGCAGGCGCGTGGCCACGGAGGGCGCGCCGTAGCGCATCGCGTCGTGCACGCGCCAGTCCGGCAACCGCGCCTGCAGGGCCTCGGCCAGCCGCCGCGTGTAGACCGCCAGCGGCGAGCCCTCGGGCAGCCAGATGCTGGCGTACTTCGCCGCCGCCTTCGGTCCGCGCAGCGGCAGGATGATGAAATGCAGCAGCGGACACCACAGCCAGCGCGTCAGCTGCACCACGCGATGGTCGTGCAGGAACTCGGCCAGGTAGCGGCGGACGGCGCGTGGCGTCGGTGCCTCGGGCGTGCCGAGGTTGACGACGAGCAGGGCGGTGGGGGGCGTGTCGTGCATCCGCGTATTGTGGCAGAGCATGCGCCCGGCGCCGTCGCTGTCAGCGCCGATTCATCCGCCCCCGCCTAGTTTCAGGCGGTTGCAGCCCTCTGCTGCGAAACCCCTGTATGGAGCCGCCATGAACCGCACCTCCCGTCGCCTGCTGCCGCCCACCGCGCTTGCGCTGGCCGCCGCCCTGTTCGCCGGCCAGGCCATCGCGGGTCCCAAGGAAGACGAGCGCGCCACCAATGCGGTGCGCGTGCTCAACGAGATCCAGCGCATCCCCGAGAACGGCATCCCCGACAAGCTGCTCGACGAGGGCAAGGCGATCATCGTCATCCCCGACACCCTGAAGGCCGGCCTGGTAATCGGCGGCCGTCGCGGCCATGGCCTGATGTCGGTGAAGAATGCCGACGGCAGCTGGTCGCAGCCGGTGTTCATCAAGCTCACCGGCGGCAGCATCGGCTTCCAGGCCGGCGTGCAGTCCTCCGACGTGGTGCTGGTGTTCCGCAACGACCGCTCGCTCGACTCCATCGTCAACGGCAAGTTCACCCTCGGCGCCGATGCCGGCGTCGCCGCCGGTCCGGTCGGCCGCAATGCCAGCGCGTCCACCGATGGCCAGCTGAAGGCCGAGATCTGGTCGTGGTCTCGCGCGCGTGGCCTGTTCGCCGGCGTGGCGCTGGATGGCGCAGTGCTGCAGATCGACGATGACGCCAACACCGCCGTCTACGGCAGCGCCGCCACGCCGCGCGCCATCTTCGAGAGTCGCGCCGGCCAGCCGTCGGATGCCGTGGTCGGCTTCCGCGACGAACTGGAAGAAGTCACCGAGCTGGCCCGCGGCAATCGCGGTACCACCGGTGCCGCCCCCGCGACGGCACAGGCGCCCGCACCGGCGGTGGCGCCGGTGGTGGTCGAGGCGCCCGCCCAGACGCAGGGATTCGAGCCCGTGCAGGACGGCGAAGTGCGCACCGAGCCGCTCGACACCACACCCTGACGGAAGTAATGGGCGATGGGTCGCCATCCCGGCGGCCCGCCTGCGCTATCCTGAGCGCCCCAACTTTCCTGCGAGCACACCATGGGCAGTTTGAGCATCTGGCATTGGATCATCGTGCTGGTGGTCGTGTTGCTCGTCTTCGGCACCAAGCGCCTGCGCAATGCCGGCCAGGACCTGGGCGAAGCGGTCAAGGGCTTCAAGAAGGGCATGAAGGACGACGACAAGCCGGCCGGGCAGTTGAACGACCAGTCGCGCACCGACGAGTCCAGCGCCGCCAAAGAGCGCGACCGCGACGCCAGCTGATCGCGCGGCATCGCAGCCGCCATGTTCGATATCGGCTTCAGTGAACTGCTGGTCGTCGCGGTCGTCGCGTTGATCGTGCTGGGTCCCGAGCGCCTGCCCAAGGCGGCGCGCTTCGCCGGCCTGTGGGTGCGCCGGGCGCGCGCGCAGTGGTATTCGGTGAAGGACGAGCTGGAGCGCGAACTCGCCTCGGAAGAACTCAAGCGCAACCTCAAGGATGCCCAGGACGCGCTGCGCGACACCGAACAGCGCATCCGCGACAGCGCGAAAGAGACCGAACGCCAGTTCGAGGACGTCCGCCAGGCCGCGCGGGACGATGCCAAGGCGCTGCGCGACGACGTCGAGTCCGCCATCACGCCCCCCGCGCTGGCGAGACCGCCCGCCGCGCCTGCGGCCGCGGACCCCGACCCGTTGATCGAACACGAGGTACGTGCCGCCTCGACGGCCGATGCGCCTGTCGATGCGCCGCAGGACCAGGCCGCCGAACCCGCAACCGGCACCACCGCCGACCTGTTTCCGCCGAAGGAATCGCGATGAACCGCGAATTCGGGGGCCAGGAGGCCGAAAGCAGCCTGATGGAACACCTGCTGGAACTGCGCACGCGGCTGATGCGCGGGCTGGCGGGGACCGGCGTGATCCTGCTGGCGCTGCTGCCGTTCGTGCGCCAGCTGTACGACCGCCTGGCGCAACCGCTCATTTCCCAACTGCCCGCCGGCCAGGCGACGCAGATGATCGCCAGCGATCCCACGTCCGGGTTCTTCGCGCCGATCAAGCTGGCGTTCTTCCTCGCCCTGTTCCTCTCCTCGCCCTGGCTGCTGTACCAGGCATGGAGCTTCGTCGCACCCGGCCTGTACAAGCACGAGAAGCGGCTGGCGGTGCCACTGCTGGTCTCGTCCATCGCGCTGTTCTATGCCGGCTGCGCGTTCGCCTACTTCCTGGTGCTGCCCAGCGTGTTCCACGCATTGACGGTGTTCACGCCGGACATCGTGACGCTGGCGCCGGACCCGGCAAAGTACCTGGACTTCGTGATGGTGATCTTCCTGGCCTTCGGCGTCAGCTTCGAGCTGCCGGTGGCGCTGGTGATCATGGTGCTGCTGGGCTGGGTGACGCCGCAGCAGCTGCGCGAAGGCCGGGGCTATGCCATCGTCGGCGTGTTCGTCATCGCCGCGCTGATCACCCCGCCCGATGTGGTGTCGCAGCTGATGCTCGCCATCCCGATGTGCCTGCTGTACGAGCTGGGCATCATCGCCGCGGGCTGGCTGAAGCCGCGCCCGCGCCCCGACAGCGCTTGAGCCGTCACGCTGCCGAACGCACCGCAGCGCGCCCGGACGGATAATCCATCACGCTCCCTCAATCTGGTCGCCTCGTAGGGTGGGCCTTGGCCCACCACTCGCGGTGCCTGAGGCTCAGACCTCGATCCGCGCCGGCGCCGTGGGCGCACCGGGAACCGCGTCGCCCTTGCCCAGCATCTGCCGCCACGCCGCATACGCCGCACCGGCCAGCACCGGCATCACCAGCGCCAGCAGCGCGAACTGCCACAGGCCCATCGCGATGGTCGCACCGACCGCCAGCGCCAGGATCGACGCCACCAGCAGCGAGCCCATGCCGACGGCGAAGATCGCGATGCCCGCCAGCAGGTAGAACACCAGCATGGCCGTCCAGTTGTGCAGGCAGGCGCGAAGGCTGTTGCGCATGGCGTCCATGACGTGGGCGCCGGAGAACAGGATCTGCGGCGAGGCGACGAACGTCATCCACTTCACCGCCACGAAGACGATCGCCACCAGCAGCAGCCACAACAGCAGGCGGCCGGCCGGCAGGCCTTCCACCAGCGAGGGATCGGGCTGGCCGCCGGCGGCCGCGATGGTCTGCATCTGCTGGTAGACCTCGGCCAGGTGCTGCAGCTGTTCGGTGCCCACCAGCACGAACAACAACGCCCCCATCACCAGCGCGGCCAGCAATTGCGGCAGCAAGGTGGCCAGCAAGGCCGGCGCATGGCCGTCGCGGACCGGCTGCAGCAGGTGCGACGGCTGCGCGGCGCGTCCCTGGTCGACTTCGCGCACGGCCCACAGCATGCCGGCGAAGAACAGCGGCCCCGCCAGCACCAGCAGGAACTGCATCGCCAGCGTCATCGCCGGCAGCGTCACCGCCACCAGCATCACGACCATCGACAACAGGCCCCACAGCACGGCCAGCGTGGCCAGCGGCACCGGCGCCCGCTTCAGCAGCGCGAAGCCCGCCAGCAGCCATTCCGCGCCGGCACTGGCCGGCACCTTGTTGATCGTCGACATCGGGGATCTCGGGGGAGGTATGGAACGAGGAGACTCAGCGCGCGTGCAGGCCACGCGCATGGCGGACGAACCGCCGCAACAGTTTGCGGGCTTGCGGCGCCGCCGTCACGCTGCGGGCGATGGTGCCCGGGCAGCGCCCTTCGCTGCGCAGATGGTCGGCGCGGGCATGCACGTAACCGCGCATGTGGTGGGTGGCGAATTCGGGGTGGAACTGCACGCCCCAGGCGCGGTCGCGCCAGCGGAACGCATGGCAGTCGTCCTGCTCGGAGCGCGCCAGCACGGTGGCGCCCTCCGGCGGACGGGCCACAGTCTGCACGTGGGTCGCATGCGCGGTGAATTTCAGCGGCAGCGCGGCGAACAGCGGATCGTCCTGCGCCTGCGGATGCAGGTCGATGTGGACGGTGCCGGATTCGCGCCCGGCCGGGTTGTAGGCCACCTCGCCGCCCAGCGCATGCGCCAGCAGCTGGTGGCCGTAGCAGATGCCGAGCAGCGGCAGGCCTCCGTGGGCGGCGTCGCGCAGCCAGTCGGCACTGCGCTCGCTCCAGTCGGCGCGGTCGGTGACCATCGCGGCGGAGCCGCTGACGATGACGCCGGCGAAGCCCTCGCGCGACGGCAGCACGTCGCCACGCTCCACGTTCGCCACCACCGTCTCGTCGGCCTCCAGTCCGGCGGCCACGCGGATCCAGTGCGGGAAGCCGCCATAACGCCGCATCGAGCGCACCGGCTGGCCGGTTTCAACGATGAGGAACGGGGCTTTCACGGAGGTATCCACGACGGCGGCGAACGGGCGAAAAGGGCGGAAGGACAAGGGCTTGCCCGTATACTAGCCCGCTTTTCCGCAGTGCACGATAACGCGATGACCGGACAAACCATTTCACCGGTAACCAGCTTCCAGGGCCTCAGCTTCCAGGCCCTGATCCAGACCCTGAACCAGTACTGGGCCGAGCAGGGCTGCGTGCTGATCCAGCCGCTGGACCTGGAAGTGGGCGCCGGCACGTTCCACCCGGCCACCTTCCTGCGCGCACTGGGACCGGAGCCGTGGAATGCCGCCTACGTGCAGCCCAGCCGCCGCCCCACCGACGGCCGCTATGGCGAGAACCCCAACCGCCTGCAGCGTTACTACCAGTACCAGGTGGTGATGAAGCCCAACCCGGACAACATCCAGGAGCTGTACCTGGGGTCGTTGAAGGCGCTGGGCATCGACCCGCGCGTGCACGACCTGCGCTTCGTCGAGGACAACTGGGAATCGCCGACGCTCGGCGCCTGGGGCCTGGGCTGGGAAGTGTGGTTGAACGGCATGGAAGTCACCCAGTTCACCTACTTCCAGCAGGCCGGCGGGCTGGAATGCCGGCCGGTGCTGGGCGAGATCACCTACGGGCTGGAACGCCTGTGCATGTACCTGCAGAACGTCGACAACGTGTACGACCTGGTGTGGACGGTCGGTCCGCAGGGCGTGGTGAAGTATGGAGACGTGTACCACCAGAACGAGGTGGAACAGAGCACGTACAACTTCGAGCATGCCGACGTGGAGGAACTGTTCCACCGCTTCGACGCCTGCGAGAAGGAAGCGCTGAAGCTGGTCGAGGTCGGCCTGCCGCTGCCTGCGTACGAGCAGGTCTGCAAGGCCAGCCACAGCTTCAACCTGCTGGACGCACGTCGCGCCATTTCCGTCACCGAGCGCCAGCGCTACATCCTGCGCGTGCGCAAGCTGGCGCAGGCGGTGGCCGAGGCGTATTACGCGCAGCGGGAGAAGCTGGGGTTTCCTGGTTTGAAGAAAGAATCCGCTTGAAGCCCCTCTCCCGTCGGCGACCGCAGGAAGTCCCTGTGGGAGAGAGGGGTTGGGGAGAGGGTACGGCGACATCCGGATCGTTCACCCCCAACGACTCCGCCGCACCCTCATCCGCCCTTCGGGCACCTTTTCCCGCAGGGAGAAGGGAACAACTCAAGGTTGCATGCACATGAGCGAACAAACATCCCTGCTGATCGAACTGGGCACCGAAGAGCTGCCGGTCAAGGCGCTGCCGGGCCTGGCGCAGGCTTTCTTCGACGGCGTGATCGCGGCGCTGGAAAAGCGCGGCATCGGGTTCGAGCGCGGCGACGCCAAGCCGCTGTACACGCCGCGCCGCCTGGCGGTGCTGCTGCCGGCGGTCGAGGTGGAGCAGCCCGAGCAGAAGTCCGAAGTGCTGGGCCCGTACCTCAACATCGCGCTGGATGCGAACGGTGCGCCGACCAAGGCGCTGGAAGGCTTCGCCGCCAAGGCCGGCATCGACTGGACGCAGTTGGAGCGCACCACCGACGGCAAGGGCGAACGCTTCGTGCATCGCGCGGTGAAGCCCGGCGCGAGGACCGCCGACCTGCTGGCCGACATCGTGCGCGAGGCGCTGGCCGGCATGCCGATCCCCAAGCCGATGCGCTGGGGCGACCACGACTACGCCTTCGCGCGGCCGGTGCACTGGCTGGTGCTGCTGCTGGGCCAGGACGTGGTGGACGCGCAGGTGCTGGGCGTGACCTCCGACCGCATGAGCCGCGGCCATCGCTTCGAGCACGACAAGCCGGTGTGGATCGGCCAGCCTGACGACTATGTGGATGCGCTGCGCGCTGCCAGGGTGCTGGTCGATGCCGACGCACGCCGCACGCGCATCGTCGAGGAAGTGCAGCAGGCCGCAGCCCGGGCCGGCGGCAGTGCGCGCATCACCGACGACAACCTGGAACAGGTGGTCTGCCTGACCGAGTGGCCGTCGGCGGTGCTGTGCAGCTTCGAGTCCGCGTTCCTCGCCGTGCCGCAGGAAGCGCTGATCGAGACGATGGAGATCAACCAGAAGTTCTTCCCGGTGCTGAGCGATGGCGGCAAGCTGACCGAGCACTTCATCGGCATCGCCAACATCGAATCGCAGGACGTCGACGAAGTCCGCAAGGGCTACGAGCGCGTGATCCGTCCGCGCTTCTCCGACGCGAAGTTCTTCTTCGACGAGGACCTGAAGCAGGGACTGGTGTCGATGGGCGACGGCCTGAAGACCGTCACCTACCAGGCCAAGCTGGGCAGCGTCGCCGACAAGGTCGCGCGCGTAGCGGCGCTGGCGGAAACCATCGCCGCGCAGGTCGGCGCCGATCCGGTGCAGGCGCGTCGCGCCGCGGAACTGGCGAAGAACGACCTGCAGTCGCGCATGGTCAACGAGTTCCCCGAACTGCAGGGCATCGCCGGCCGCCACTACGCGCTCGCGGCGGGCGAGCCGAAGGAGATCGCGCTGGCCATCGACGAGGCCTACCAGCCGCGCTTCGCAGGCGACGACATCGCGCTGTCGCCGCTGGGCAAGGTGCTGGCCATCGCCGAACGCCTCGATACGCTGGCGGGCGGGTTCGCCGCCGGGCTGAAGCCGACCGGCAACAAGGATCCGTTTGCGCTGCGGCGGAATGCATTGGGGCTGGCGCGCACGGTGATCGAGAGTGGATTAAATCTTGATGTCCGCTCGCTGATCCAGAAGGCTGCAGAACTCGTCATGTTCGCAATGTCTGATGTCTCTCTTCGTGCAAAAGTCGCTGCTGCAGACTCCGCCCGCGAGAAGGGAGTCGATGCACCCACAACGCATAGTCAGCAGAGGTCGTTGGTAGAAACCAATTTCCAGGAAATCTATCCCTTCATTCTTGATCGCCTGCGTAGCTACTATGCAGAGAAGGGGGTGCCTGCTGCTCACTTCAGTGCGGTTGCAGAGTTGGATCCCGTCCCGGCCTCGCTCTACGACTTCGACACCCGCCTGGACGCCATCGGCACCTTCGCCACGCTGCCGGAGGCCGACGCACTGGCCGCGGCCAACAAGCGCATCGGCAACATCCTGAAGAAAGCCGACATCGCCATCCCGCATGCGATCGACCGCGCGCTGCTGAAAGACCCGGCCGAAAGCGCGCTGGCCGAAGCGGTGGAAGCGGTGATCGGCGAGACCGACGAAGCCCTGCACCACCATGACTACGTGACCGTACTGAACCACCTCGCCCGCCTGCGCCCGCAGGTCGATGCGTTCTTCGACAGCGTGATGGTCAACGCCGACGACCCGGCCGTGCGCGCCAACCGCCTGGCCCTGCTCAAGCGTCTGGCCGACCGCTTCCGCGCGGTGGCGGCGATCGAGCATCTGTCGGGCTGACGTCCTCGCCATGCGCCCCCTCCCCTGCTTGCGGGGGAGGGCTGGGGTGGGGGCAAGCGCGATGCATGGATCGCTTGGATGGACATCACTCGCGTCATGTTTCTCTCGCCCCCATCCCGGCCTTCCCCCGCATGCGGGGGAAGGAGCGCATCACGGCGATCGCATGTTTCCGTGAACGATGCGCTGCGTGATTGCGCCACCCCTTCACCCCCCTTAACCCGCACCGGGTATCCTGCGCGCATGCGTCGATTTCCCCGCCTCGCCACCGCCGTCGTCCTGTTCGCCGCCATGGGCCATGCCTGGGCTGCGGCCATCGTCGACAAGGTGCAGATCGAGGGGCTCGACGACGAATTGATGGTGGAAAACATCAATACCGCGCTGTCGCTGAACGACTCGCTGGGCAAGCGGCTGGGCGAGTCGCGACTGGAATACCTGCTTGGCGAAGCCGTCGCCGAAACGCGCGAAGCGCTGGAGCCGTTCGGTTACTACTCGCCCACCGTCACCGTCGATGCACCGCGCGTCGAGGGTGCGCAGGACGAGCGGCTGACCGTCACTGTGCGCGTGCAGTTGGGCGAGCCGGTGCGCGTGCGCAAGCGCGACCTGTCCATCGAAGGCGAAGGCGGCGAAGACCGTTACCTGAAGGAAGACCTGGCCGCCTTCGCACCCAACATCGGCGAGGTGTTCGACCACACCACGTACGAAGCCAGCAAGCTGGTCATCGTGCGGCGGCTGGCGGATCGCGGTTATTTCGATGCCGACTTCACCCATCGCCGCGTGGAAGTCACGCGCGCCGACCATGCCGCCGACATCGCGCTGGGCTGGGTCAGCGGCATCCGCTATGACATGGGCGCCACCACCTTCCACCAGGACAAGTTCGAGCCGGGACTGCTGGAGAAGCTGGTGTACTGGGAAGAAGGCAGCTACTTCCACCAGGGCAAGCTGGACCGCCTGCGCGAATCGCTGGTGGGGCTCGACTATTTTTCCAGCATCGACATCCAGGCCAACCCCGACAAGGCCGTCGAAGGCCGCGTGCCGGTGGACGTGAACCTGGAACTGGCCAAGCGCGACATCTACACCGCCGGCGTCAGCTACGGCACCGAAAGCGGCCCGGGTATCCGCCTGGGCCTAGATCGCCGCTACGTGAATTCGCGTGGGCACAAGCTGTCCACGCACCTGGACTATGCGCAGAAGCGCAAGACGCTGCTGACCCAGTACCGCATTCCCGCCTTCAAGTGGCTGGATGGCTGGTACACCGTGGGCGTGCAGGCCAGCGACGAACAGACCGACTACATCGACCTGCGCCATGTCGAGTTCACCGGCAGCCGCAGCGGCCAGGTCAGCGAGGACTGGACGGCGGTGGCGTCGATCCACGCGCTGCGCGAGCGCTGGCGTTATGTCGAGGACGATCCGCTCACCGGCCTGCCCGACACCACCGTGCAGTACGCCACGTTCACTTACCCGTCGCTTCGCGCCGACTACACCAACTCGCCGGTCGGCTCGAACCGGCCTGACCAGCTGGCCGGCTCGATCCTGCTGCGCGGCGGCGTGGACGGTGCAGGGTCCGACGCCAACTTCCTGCAGTTCCACCTGCGCGCGCGCTGGTCTCAGCGGTACAAGACCAACAGTGCGCTGATCGTGCGCGGTGAGTACGGCCACACGTTCACCAGCTCGCTGGTGGCGATGCCGCCGTCGCTGCGCTTCTTCGCCGGTGGCGACCGCAGCATCCGCGGCTATTCCTGGCGCGAAGTGGGCCCACGCCGCGGCGACTACGCACTGGGCGCCAAGAACGTGGTCACCGGCAGCGTGGAATACGAGTTCTATCCCAAGGGCGGACCGTACGGCGGCGCGGTGTTCGTCGATACCGGCAGCGCATTCGACGGCACCCGTCCGGACCTGAGCACCGGCGTCGGCATCGGCCTGCGCTGGCGCTCGCCGGTAGGACCGGTGCGGCTGGATCTGGCGCATGGCCTGAACGATCCGGATTCCGGCGTCCAGATCTACCTCAACATCGGGACGGACCTGTGAGGAAGCACCGGCTCCCCGACAACCTGACCCCGGAAGAGCGCGAAGCGCGCATCGCCGAACTGCGCGCGCGCCGCAAGGCGCGCATGCGCACGCTGGCGATCCGCAGCGCGATCGGCACCGGCGTGCTCACCGTGCTGCTGTGCGTCGGCTTGTACTGGCTGTTGCAGACCGTCGCCGGCCGCGACGTGCTGCTGGCGCAGATCAAGGCGCGGCTGCCGGCGGACGCGTCGCTGGAGTATCGGGACGTCGAAGGCCCGATCGCCGGCCCGCTGACGCTGCGCGGCGTGGACTTCCGCTGGGACACGATCCGTTTCACTGCCGACGAGGTGTACCTGGAGCCGGACCTGCGTCCGCTGCTCGGCAAGCGCCTGCGCCTGGACGTGCTGAAACTGCGCGGCGCGATGCTCGACGTGCCGAAGAGCGACGAGCCGTTCGAACTGCCGCATTGGCCCGATGTACTGCCGCAGATCGAAATGCCGCTGGCGATCCAGGCGGACGTGCTGGAGATCGACCGCTTCCTGGTCCGCCAGAGCGGCCAGCGCCTCATCGACATCGCACGCGCCACCGGCGCCATCGACATCGGCAACGGCTACGTGCATGCCGAGAAGCTGGCCATCGCCAGCGACCGTGGCGCGTTCGGCGTGCACGGCGGCTACGCGCCGCGCGATGGCTATGCCACCGACCTCACGGCCACGGGCGTGTTCCCCGCGTCGCTGGGTCGTACGCCGGCGCGCATCGGCCTGGTGGCACGCGGCAACCGTGCACGCATGAATGTCGGCGTGTCGGGCGCCGCGCCGGCCCCCGTGCGCGCCACACTCACGCTGCGTGGCGAGACGAAGCCGACCTGGAGCTTCGCCGCGAAGACGGAAGCCTTGGACCTCTCGCTGCTCGGCGTGATGGACGACAGCACGCCGGTGGCGTTCGACCTGGTGGCCAAGGGCGCCGGCGGCGCGGCCGACCTGCAGGGCACGGTGCAGCAGGGCGACATCGCCGTCGTGATCGAGCCCTCGCATGCCCGCATCGACGGCGAAGTGCTGACCGTGGAACCGCTGGCGATCCGCGCATTCGATGGCTATGCCTCGCTGCGCGGGCGCGCCGACTTCACGGTGCCGGAGAATCCCGAGTTCCGCTTCGCGGTCAATGCGCGCGGCCTGCGCTGGGGCACGGAAGCCGACAGCATGATCGGCGCCGAAGGCGACTTCGGCCTGGCCGGCAAGCTGGAAGCGTGGGCGGCTATCGGCAAGGCCACGCTGACGCGCGGCGACGACAGCGCGCTGCTGGAATTCGACGGCCGCGGCAATGCCGAGCGCGTGCAGCTGGAAACGCTGCGCGCCACCATGCCCACCGGCACGCTTGATGCGACCGGCACGGTCGGCTGGGCGCCGGTGCTGGACTGGGACGTCAGCGCCACGCTGGCCGGCTTCGATCCCGGCTATTTCGCCGCGGGCTGGAACGGCAACGTCTCCGGCAACCTCGCCTCGAAGGGCCGTCAGCGCGAGGACGGCCTGTTCCAGGGCACGCTGGAGGTACCGAAACTCAGTGGCCGCCTGCGCGACCGTCCGCTCGACGCGCGCGGCACCTTCGCGCTGGACGGCCATAACGGCGAAGGCGACCTGGCGCTGTCGCTGGGCGGCAGCCGCGTCACCGCCAAGGGCAAGGTGGGCGACACGCTGGCCATCGACGCCGCGTTCCGCCCGCTCAACCTGGCCGATCTGCTGCCCGACGCCAGCGGCACGCTGTCCGGCACCGTCAACCTCACCGGCGCGCGCACTGCGCCGAACATCGACGCCGACCTCGGTGGCGAGAACCTGCGCTGGAACGACTGGAGTGCCGGCGCGCTCAGCCTGCGCGGTCGACTCCCGTGGCGCAGCGGCAGCGGCGACCTCGCGCTGCAGGGCAGTGCCGTGGATGTCGGCACCGTGCTGGACACCGTCAGCCTCAACGCGCGTGGTGCGGTGGAAGACCTGCGCATCGAGGGCGATGCACGCAACGCGATGGGCGCCGTCGCGCTGTCGGGCACCGCACAGAAACGCGGCGCCAACTGGCAGGGCACACTCGATGCCTTGCGCATCGCGCCGTCGAAGGGCAACCCGTGGACGCTGCGGCAGCCGGCGCGCTTCGCGCAGAACGGCGCCAACTGGACGCTGTCGGAGAGCTGCCTGGGCTCCGACATCGGCGGCGCGCTGTGCGCCAGCGCCAACTGGCCGCGGCAGGGGCTGGACGTGCGCGGCGAGGCGCTCTCGCTGGCACTGGTGCAACCGTGGCTGCCGCCGGCCGATGGCCGTCCGCTGACGCTGCGCGGCGAGTTCACGCTCGACGCGACCCTGCGTCCCGCCGGCAATGCATGGCAGGGCGAGGTGCACCTGGCCTCACTCGATGGCGGCCTGAAGATGGGCACCACCGCGCGTGGCGAAATCATCCGCTACGACAACTTCACCCTCGACGTCGACTTCACCCCGCAGCGCATCCAGGGGCGCCTGGGCACCGGCTTCAAGGGCGACGGTTATGTCGATGCGACCTTCACTACCGGCTGGGACGCGTTCGCTCCGCTGAAGGGCGATCTCTACTTCAACAATTCGCGCCTGTTCTGGATGGAGCTGTTCTCGCCGGACCTGGTGCGTCCGCGCGGTACGCTGGCCGGACACATCGGCCTCGCCGGCACGCGTGGGCGTCCGCTGCTCAGCGGCGAGGCGACGCTCACCGAGTTCACCGGCGAACTGCCCGCGCTCGGCGTGTCGCTGGTCGAAGGCGGCGCAGAACTGGTCGCCCTGTCCGACGGCAGCGCGCGCATCGACGGCAGCATGAAGACGGTCTCGTCCACCGGCGGCACCGGCACCGGCGGCGTGCTCAACGTGTCGGGCACGCTGGGCTGGAACAACGACACCACGCCGCTGCAGTTCCAGGTGCGCGGCGACAACGTGCTGGTGGCCGACACCACCGACCTGCGCGCGGTCGCATCGCCGAACCTGCAGGTCGGCTTCGCCGACAACACCATCCAGGTGCGCGGCGAGGTCGGCATTCCCTCCGCCACCATCGACGTGGAGAAGCTGGACGACGGCGTATCGGCCTCGGAGGACGTGGTCGTCCTCGATCCGGCCGATCCCGAGCGCGCGCCGAGTTCACGGCTGGACCTGGATCTCGCCCTGAAGGTCGGCGACCAGGTCGAACTCAAGGGCTACGGCCTGGAAGGCACGCTGGCCGGCACGATGCACGTGCGCTCGCAGCCGGGCCGCGAAATGCTGGCGACCGGCCGCCTGGACGTCGATGGCCGCTACGAAGCCTACGGCCAGAAGTTGCGCATCACCCGCGGCGAGCTGACCTGGAGCAACAACGCCGTCTCCGATCCGCGCATCAACATCCGCGCGGAACGCGAAGTGGTCAGCGCCAGCGTCACCGCCGGCATCGACGTCACCGGTCGCGCCAGCCAGCCGCGTGCGCGGGTATGGTCGAATCCGGCGATGGCCGAATCCGAAGCGCTCGCCTACCTCGTGCTGGGACGCTCGCTCAACACGGCCAGCAGCGACGAAAGCCAGCGCATCAACGCGGCCTCGTCCGCGCTGGGCGCCGGCGCCGGCCTGCTCGCCTCGCAGCTCGGCGCCAGGATCGGCCTGGACGATGCCGGCGTGCTGGAATCGCGCACGCTGGGCGGCTCGGTGTTCGGCGTGGGCAAGTACCTGTCGCCGAAACTGTACGTCAGCTATGGCGTCTCGATGGTCGGCTCCGGCTCGGCGGTGACGTTGAAGTACCTGCTGCGCAAGGGCTTCGACGTGGAAATCGAATCCAGCACCATCGAAACGCGCGGCTCGGTCAACTGGCGCAAGGAGAAGTAAGCGTGTTGCCGTCACTGACGGCGCGACGCCTGCAGGCACAGCGGATCGCCACGCCTGTCGCCGCCTCGCCCGCCGATGCCGTGCGGCACATGGCGGCAATGCAGGCGCAGGACTACCACGCAGCCTTGTGGGCCGTGGGCCTTCGTATGGCGGATGCGACGCTGACCCAGGTCGAGGATGCGATCGTGCGTGGCGAGATCGTGCGTACCTGGCCGATGCGCGGCACGCTGCACCTGCTGGCGCGCGAGGACGTGCGCTGGATGGTGGCGCTGCTCGCGCCGCGTGTGCAGGCCGCCAATGCCGCACGTATCGCGCGCGACGTCGGCTTCGATGCGCCTGCACTTGCGCACGGCCGGCAGGTGATGGAACAGGCGCTCCGGGACGGCGTGCCCGTGGCCCGATCCGAGCTGTACGCCCGCCTGGACGCCGCCGGCATCGCCAGCGGCAACCAGCGCGGCCTGCACCTGCTGAACTGGCTGGCGCACGAAAGCGTCCTCTGCCAGGGACCCCGCCACGGCAAGCAGCCCACATTCGTGCTGATGGATGCGTGGGTGCCGCCCAGCGCACCGCTCGGCCGCGACGAAGCGCTGCACCGGCTCGCGCTGCGCTATCTGCAGGGCCACGGGCCCGCGACCGTGGCCGACCTGGCATGGTGGTCCGGACTGACGCAGAAGGATGCATTGCATGCGTTGAATCTGGCCGCACCGGAGCTGGGACACGAGATCCGGGACGGCGCGACATGGTGGTGGCGGGCCGATGCACCGGCCAAGTCGCGCTCGCGCGCCTTCCACCTGCTGCCGGCATTCGACGAATACCTGATCGGTTACCGCAACCGCACCCCGGTGCTGGATGCCGCGCACACCCGGCGCGTGTTCGGCGTCAACGGGCTCGTCGCCGCCACGGCGATCGTCAGGGGCCGCGTGGCGGCGACCTGGAAGCGCGAGGCCGACGGCGGCGTGGCACTCGACCCCTTGCGCACACTGGAAGATGCCGAGCATGCGGGCATCCAGCGCGCGGCGCAGCGCTGGCAACGCTTCCTCGCCGGCTGACGACACGACACGGACCGTCATTGCCGCACCGCGACCGGACCGATATCGTTTCCGTCTTCCTCGCAGGATCCCGACCATGCGCCACCGACGCTCGACGACCGCCCTCGCCCTGGGCATCGCCCTGTCCCTGCCCGCCCACGCCGACGAAGGCATGTGGATGCCGTCGCAATTGCCTGCGCTGTCGAAGACGTTGCGCGAGGCCGGCTTCAAGGGCGATCCGAAGACGCTGGCCGACGTCACTGCCGCGCCGCTGAGCGCCGTCGTGCGCGCGGGCGGCGGTACCGGCGCGTTCGTGTCGCCTGACGGCCTGATCCTGACCAACCACCACGTCGCCTACGGCGTGATCCAGTACAACAGCAAGCCCGGGCACAACCTGATCGACGACGGTTTCATCGCCGCCGACCGCGCAGGCGAACTGCCGGCGAACCCGGATTTCCGCGTGCTGGTGACGGTGGGCTACGACAAGGTCACCGACACCGTGCTGAAGGAGACGGCCGGCAAGACCGGACGCGACTACTTCGATGCGGTGGACCGCGCCAGCAAGGCCATCGTCGCCGAATGCGAAGCCGGCGGCGGCGTGCGCTGCAGCGTCGCCAACATGTACTACGGCACCGACTTCTACCGCATCACCCAGCTGGAACTGCGCGACATCCGCCTGGCCTACGCACCGCCGCGTGCGATCGGGAACTACGGCGACGAGATCGACAACTTCATGTGGCCGCGCCACACCGGCGACTTCACCCTGCTGCGCGCGTATGTCGGCAAGGACGGCAAGCCGGCCGCCTACAGTCCCGACAACGTGCCGTACACGGCGCCCGCGCACCTGAGGCTGGCCAAGGACGGGCCGAAGGCCGGCGACTACGCCATGCTCGCCGGCTATCCGGGCATCACCTTCCGCCACCGCACCGCCGCCGAGTTCGACGGGCAGGTCAACTGGACCCTGCCCACGCGCGTGGCGGTGTTCGACGAACTGATCGATGTGGTGGAGGCCGCCGGCGCGAAGGATGCCGATGCGAAAACCCGCTACGCCGCGCAGCTGCAGTCGCTGAAGAACAACCGCAAGCGCGCCGCCGGCGAACTGGAAGGCCTGCGCCGCAGCGATGCGGTGCGCGTGCGTGCCGATGACGAGCGCGGCATGCTGGCCACCGATGCGGCGGCCAGGGAACGCGCCGAAATCGACGCGCTCGCCGCCTCGATCGCCAGCGGCACGGCGGTACGCGAGCGCGAGCTTCTGCTGTCGTTGTTAGGTGCGCAGTCCCAGCTGATGCGCGCGGCGATCACGCTGGAACGGCTGCGCCTGGAATCGGCCAAGCCGGATGCGGAGCGCGAGAGCGGCTATCAGGCGCGCGACCACGCGCTGATCGAAGGCGTGCTGAAGCAGGTGCAGCGCCGCTATGCGCCGGAGGTGGAGAAAGCCCTGCTCACCGCGCTGCTGGTCCGCTACCAGCAGTTGCCGGACGCGCAGCGCCTGCCTGGCTTCGATGCCGCGTTCGGTCGTACGCCCGCGGCACTGAAGCAGGCCCTCGACACCCTGTACGGCGGCACGAAGCTGGGCGACGAAGCCGAACGCCTGTCGCGCTTCGCTGCCGCACGCGAGGGCAAGCCGCTCGCCGCCGATCCCCTGATCGACCTGGCGGTGACGCTGGTGCCCGAACAACTGGCGCTGGAACAGGAGCGCAAGACCCGCGAAGGCGAGCAGCTGCGCCTGCGCCCGGCCTACATGCGCGCCTTGTTCGCCTGGCGCACGCAGCAGGGGCGCGCCCTCTATCCCGATGCCAACGGCACGCTGCGCGTCAGCTTCGGCAAGGTCGACGGCTTCTCCCCGCGCGACGGCGTGCGCTACACGCCGGTGACGACGGTGGCCGGCATCGTCGAGAAGAACACCGGCACGGTGCCGTACGATGCGCCCACGCCCTTGCTCGACGCCATCGCCCGCGGCGACTTCGCCGGTACCGAAGATCCGGCGCTGAAGACGCAGACCGTCAACTTCCTCACCAACCTCGATACCACCGGCGGCAACTCCGGTTCGCCCGTGCTCAACGCGCGCGGCGAGCTGATCGGCCTGAATTTCGACAGCAACTGGGAATCGGTCAGCGCCAGCTGGATGTTCGACCCGCGCTACAAGCGCGCCGTGCACGTCGACATGCGCTACCTGTGCTGGCTCATGGGCAAGGTCTATCCGGCGCCGCACCTCTTGAAGGAGATGGGCGCACCGTGACGCCCGACGACGACCCGCGCCCCCTCGCCCCCGAGCCCCCGCTACCCAGCGACTGCTGCAACAGCGGCTGCCCGATCTGCGTGCACGACCTGTACGCGGAGCAGCTGCAGCACTACCGCGAACAGCTGGCGGCGTGGGAGCAACGACATCCATCCGCCGAGTGAACACTCTCTTGTGGGAGCGACGTGAGTCGCGATACCCGCCTCATGCAGCCGCCTCCCGATAGCCGGAACGCTGACACTCCCCTTCGCGACTTACGTCGCTCCCACAACAGCGCGGCGCTTACGCCACCCGCGTACGCCGCGCTCGCTCCAGATGCACCAGCAGCAGCGAGATGGCGGCCGGGGTCATGCCGGGGATGCGCTGGGCCTGGCCGATGGTCTCGGGCTGTACGCGTTCGAGCTTCTGCTGCACTTCGGCCGACAGGCCGCGCACGCCGGCGAAATCGAAGCCGGCCGGGATGGGCGTGGATTCGTTGCGCTGCTGGCGTTCGATCTCATCGCGCTGGCGGTCGAGGTAGCCGGCGTACTTCACGCCGATTTCCACCTGCTCGGCCACCTGCGCATCGTCCACGCCAGGGCCGATCGACGGCACGGCGACCAGCGTGGCGTAGTCCAGTTCCGGGCGCTTGATCAGGTCGAGCACGTTGGTCTCGCGACTGACCTGCACGCCGAGCGTATCGGCGACCTCGCGGCCCAGCGCATTCGCCGGCGTGGCCCACAGCGCGCGCAGGCGGCCGGTTTCGCGTGCGATGGCTTCACGCTTTTCTTCGAAGCGCTGCCAGCGCGCATCGTCGACCAGGCCCAGCGTGCGGCCGGTTTCAGTCAGGCGCAGGTCGGCATTGTCCTCGCGCAGCTGCAGCCGGTACTCGGCGCGGCTGGTGAACATGCGGTACGGCTCCTTGGTGCCGTGCGTGATCAGGTCGTCGACCAGCACGCCCAGGTAGGCCTCGTCGCGGCGCGGCGACCAGGCGTCCTTCTGTTGCACGAAACGCGCGGCATTGAGGCCGGCGAGCAGGCCCTGCGCCGCGGCTTCCTCGTAGCCGGTGGTGCCGTTGATCTGGCCGGCGAAGAACAGGCCCGCGACCGCCTTCGTCTCCAGCGAAGCCTTCAGCCCGCGCGGATCGAAGAAATCGTATTCGATGGCGTAGCCCGGTCGCGTGATGTGCGCGTGCTCCATGCCGCGGATGCTGCGCACCAGCGCCAGCTGCACGTCGAACGGCAGCGAGGTGGAGATGCCGTTCGGATAGATTTCGACGACGTCGAGGCCTTCCGGTTCGACGAAGATCTGGTGGCTGGCCTTCTCGGCGAAGCGCACCACCTTGTCCTCGATCGACGGGCAGTAGCGCGGACCGATGCCTTCGATCTGGCCGGAGTACATGGGCGAGCGATGCAGCGCGCCGCGGATGATCTCGTGCGTCTGCTCGCTGGTATGGGTGATCCAGCACGACACCTGGCGCGGATGGTCGGCGACGTGGCCCATGAACGACATCACCGGCAGCGGATCGTCGCCGGGCTGCTCTTCCATCACGGAATAATCGAGCGAGCGGCCGTCGATGCGCGGCGGCGTGCCGGTCTTCAGCCGATCGACGACGAAGGCGCCTTCGCGCAACCGCTGCGCCAGCGCGGTGGCCGGCGGATCGCCGGCGCGCCCGGCGGCGTACTGCGTTTCGCCGACATGGATCTTGCCGGCGAGGAAGGTACCCGCCGTCAGCACGACCGCGGGCGCATGGAAGGTCAGTCCCGTCTGCGTGACCGCGCCACGCACGGTGCCGTTCTCGATGACCAGATCATCGACCGCCGCCTGGAACAGCGTCAGGTTCTGCTGCGCTTCCACCGCGCGGCGGATCGCACTGCGGTACAGCGCGCGGTCGGCCTGGCAACGCGTCGCACGCACGGCCGGCCCCTTCGAGGCGTTGAGCGTGCGCCACTGGATGCCGGCGCGGTCGGCCGCCCACGCCATCACGCCGCCCAGTGCGTCGATCTCCTTCACCAGATGCCCCTTGCCGATGCCGCCGATGGCGGGGTTGCAGCTCATCGCGCCCACCGTCTCCACGTTGTGCGTCAGCAGCAGCGTGCGCGCGCCGGCCCGCGCCGACGCCAACGCGGCCTCGGTGCCGGCATGGCCGCCGCCGATGATGATGACGTCGTAGTGGTGGAAGCTCGGGCTCATGGGACGGGTTCGGTGGCGAAGACGGGAAGGCGTGGGATCGGGGGTGGCACCCGCACACGGCGGCGGGGAAGTTGGCACGCTTCCTGCTGTATCCCCCTGCACCCGTCGTGGCAAGCGACCAGGGGCGCCGGGCTGGTAATTGGAACAGGGGCCAGCCATGCGCACGCCGGGGATGCCGAGGGGCCGGTAGTCGGGGGACTGCCGGCCCCTTTTTTATGCGCGCAGGATACCAGAGCAAGAAAAAAGCCCGGCAAAGCCGGGCTTTTTGTTAGGCGCCGACGCCCGATGGGGCCGGAACAGGGGGGATCCAGATTTCCCCACCGGACGTCGACATTGAACCTTTAATTGCCGCTTACGTCAGAAAGCGACGCTACCGGTCAACTCAGGCTCGAAATCGCGTCAACGGCAGGGGAAAGGCGACGGACGGCGGTCAGCGGGCCCGGATCACCGTTCCAGCTGGCGGGTGCCGCCATCGTCGCGCGGGGCCGGACGGGAGGGCGGCGCGGGCCGTTCCATCCGCGGCGGCGGGGCGCGATGTTCGACGCGCGGCGGCGGGGCGCGATGTTCGACGCGCGGCGGCGGGGCGGCCCGCTCCATGCTGCGCGGCCGTTCGGCCGAGCGCGGCATCGAAGGGGACGGCATCACGCGCGGGGGTCGATACCCGCCTTCGCTCACACGGGGCTGGCTCGGCGACGGCGTGACCTGGCCGGGGCGCCCGGGGATCATCGGCTGCGCCCCGCCCTCGCGCCAGCGACCGGTCGGGTCGCGCCACGGCGGCGGACGATTGCCACCGCCACTGGTCGGCGGCGGACGGGGCGGCGGGTTGTGGTCGTCGGGACGCGGCGGGCGCGGCGGACGGGGTGGGTAGTAGGGATAGTGCGAACCGTAGTACCCGTAGTACGGATAACCGTAATAGCGGTCATAGCGGTAGGGACCGCCGTAGCCGCCATACGTGCCGTACACGCTGCCACCGTAGTAGCCGCCGTACGGATCGTAGTACTGCGTGCTGGGCCGGCCATGGTAGTAGCCGCCGGGCGCGGTATCGCCGACATAGTCGTACGTGGCGCAACCACCCAGGGTGAGGCTGGCGAAGGCGATGGTCAGAACAGCTGAGCGCTTCATGGCGGAACCCCGGTTACTTTGCTAAGGCAGCATCGGCCCGCTGCTTTGAATCCGTGCTTAACCCTGCCGCTCTGGGCCGCAACCACAAGCGGAGGTTCATCGCGGGACGATGCGCTAACCTTTCCCCATGCCGATGCTCCTGCCCACCTTCGACGACGTCCTCGCCGCCGCTGCCCGTATCGCCCCGCACGCCCATGCCACGCCCGTCCTGCGCTCCCGCGCCCTCGACGCGCTGGCCGGCTGCCAGCTCCACTTCAAGGCGGAGCCGCTGCAGCGGACCGGCGCGTTCAAATTCCGCGGGGCCTGCAACGCGGTGTGGGCACTGGATGAAGCCCTCGCCGCACGTGGCGTGGTGACCCACTCCTCGGGCAACCATGGTGCGGCCCTGGCGCTGGCCGCGCAGACGCGGGGCATCGCCTGCCACGTGGTCGTGCCCGAGGGCGCGAATGCGGCCAAGCTCGCCAACATCGCCCGTTACGGCGCCCACCTGCATACCTGTGCCGCCACCATCGACGCCCGCGAGACTGCCGCGGCCCGCGTGCAGGCCGACACCGGTGCCACCCTGATCCATCCGTACACCCATCCGCACGTGATCGCCGGCCAGGGCACGGCGGCGCTCGAACTGCTGAACGCGCAGGGCCCCCTCGACACCGTCGTCGCCCCGGTCGGCGGCGGCGGCCTGCTGTCGGGCACCGCGATCGCCGCAGCGGCCACCGCGCCGGGCTGCCGCATCGTCGGTGCCGAGCCGGAGGGCGCTGCCGACACCGCCAACTCCCTGGCGGCAGGCGAGCGTCGTATCGACTTCGTGCCCGACACTGTCTGCGACGGCCTGCGCGGCACACTGGGCGAACCGAACTTCGCCCTGCTGCGTGCGCATGGCGTGGAGGTGGTGACCGTCTCCGACGCCGACACGCTGGCTGCCATGCGCCTGCTGTGGCAATGCCTGAAGTTGCTGGTGGAGCCGTCCTCGGCGATCGCGCTGGCGGCGATCCTGCAACAGCCGGCACGCTTCGCCGGGCAACAGGTCGGCGTGCTGCTCTCCGGCGGCAATGTCGATCTGGCGGCGTTGCCATGGGAGCGCGCCGCATGAGCGCGCGGCGACGGAAGTCGGGGCGGGGCGTGGTCGGCTGGGCTTGGCGCCTGCTGCTGCTCGCGCTGGTCTGGCTGGTGGGCGTGGCGGCCTACATCATCTGGGTGGGACAGCGCGACGACGCCGCGCCGGCCGACGCCATCATCGTGCTGGGTGCCGCCGCCTACGACGCCAAGCCATCCCCGGTGTTCGAGGAGCGCATCCGCCACGGCATCGACCTGTACAAGCGCGGGCTGGCGCCGACGCTGATCTTCACCGGTGGCTACGGCGGCGTGGGCGCGCGCTTCTCCGAATCGCAGGTGGCGCGTCGCTACGCGCTGCGCCAGGGCGTGCCGGAGAAGGCGATCCTGATCGAATCGCTGTCGCGCAACACCCACGACAACCTGCGGCAGGCCCGCACGCTGATGCAGCAGCACCAGCTGCACTCGGTCATCATCGTCAGCGACCCGCTGCACATGGCGCGCGCGCTGCGGATCAGCCGCGACCTCGGCATCCGCTCGGTCGGCTCGCCCACGCCCACCAGCCGCTTCCGCAGTTTCGCCACACGCTGGCGTTTCCTGCTGCAGGAAGTCTATTTCTTCCACCGGGATCGACTTCCGCGTTGAGGGTGCGGCGTATCATCCGCCTGCCACCCACCCCACCGGATTCCACCATGAAGATCGACGGCACGCGCCGGCAGGACCGCGCCACCGAACTCGTCCTCAGCTACTACGCGGCCTTCAATCGCGGGGACTGGGAAGGCATGCTGGCCATGCTGACCGACGACGTGGTGCACGACCTGAACCAGGGCGCGCGCGAAACCGGACGCGAGGCCTTCGCGGCCTTCCTCGGCCGCATGAACGCCAGCTACCGCGAACAGCTCCGCGACATCGTCGTCATGGTCACCCAGGATGGCCAGCACGCGGCCGCCGAGTACATCGTGCAGGGCGAATACCACCACACCGACGAAGGCCTGCCGCCGGCGAACGGCCAGACCTACGTGCTGCCGGGCGGCGCCTTTTTCGACATCCGCGACGACCGCATCGCGCGCGTCACCAACTACTACAACCTGCAGGACTGGGTGCGGCAGGTGCGCCGCGATAGTCCCTGAGCCGGCGCCAAGCATCACGAGCCGCAGCGAGCCCGGGTGGCGAACAACCTGTTCTGCGCTATTCGCCTTTCCGCCTGATCGGAATCTTCGCCAGCGGCACGGTCGCGATGTCCTCGCCCTGTCCGCGGATGGGTGCCCCCGGCTGCGGTGCCCAGGCGTGCGCGTAGATGACGTCCCACGTGCTGGGCAGCTTGCCGTCCGCGCGCCGCAGGGGCTCGTACGCGGCCGCCGCGGCGGCGAAGCGCGCCCGCCCGGTCAGCGTGTGCCGGCGTCGCTGCAGTGCATTGGTCGCGCCCATCGCGCGCAGTTCGCGCATCAGCGCGGGCAGGTCGTCGTAGGTCAGGGTGAAGCGGTCGCGGTCGAGTACCGGGTCGCGGAAGCCGGCCAGCATCAGCGCATCGCCGAACTGGGCGATCGGGGGGAACGGACTGACATGTGGCGTGTCGTCGGCCTGTGCGAAGGCCTCGCGCAGTTCCAGCAGCGTCTCTGGGCCGAAGGTCGAACACACCAGCAGGCCGCCGGGCTTCAGCACGCGGCGGAAGCCATTGAACGCGGCGGGCAGGTCATCCACCCATTGCAGGCTCAGGTTGCAGAACAGCACGTCGACGCTGGCTTCCGTCAGTGGCAACGCACGCAAGTCGGCGCAGACGCGCTGGAACGGTTTCCACCAGCCGGCCTGCTTCTTCGCTTCGCGCAGCATTGGCAACGCCAGGTCCAGCGCGATCACCTGCGCCTTCGGCCAGCGCTTGCGCATGGCGGCCGCGGCGTGCGCGGGGCCGCAGCCGACGTCGAGCACCACCTTCGGATCGGCGGCGTCATCGCCCTGCCGCAAGCGGAAGTAATCCAGCGATTCCAGCAGGCGTTTCTCCACTTCGTGCTGCAACGCCGCCGCCGCGTCGTAGCCCGCTGCCGAACGCGAGAACGCGCGACGGATATGGCGCTGGTCGAAGGTGCTCATGCCAGCGCGTCCTGCGGCAGCGACTGCAGGAAGCGATCCACGTCCACCGCCACGCGATCGGCGTGGCCGAGGAACGGCGCATGGCCACCGCCGGCGATCTCGACGAAGTTCGCCTGCGGCGCGATCTCTGCCGCCGCACGCATCGCCTTCGACGGCACCAGCAGGTCGCGGCGTCCGCCCAGCCAGAGGCTCGGCACCGGCAGCGTGGACAGCGTCGCGCGCAGGTCGGTGTGTTCGAGCAGGTGCAGGCCGCGTTGCAGGGCGGCCGGTGCGGGCTCGCCGCGCGCGTACAGGTCGTGCTTCAGCGTGCGCAGTTCGCTGCGGGCGTGTTCGGACCCCATCGTATCCAGGGCGAGGAAACGCTCGAGCGTGCCCGCGTAGTCGTCGCGGAGATCGTCGCCGAACTGCGCGAACACGCGGGCCTCCACGGCATGCGGCCAGTCCGCGTCGCGCACGAAGCGCGGCGTGGCGGCGATCATCGCCAGGCCGCGCACCTGCGGCGACGAGGCTGCCGCGTGCAGGGCGAACAGGCCACCCAGCGACCAGGCCAGCCACGCGGCCGGCGGCGTGCGCGCGAGGATGGCGCCGACCGTGGCCTCCAGGGTCAGCGCGACCGCGCTGTCACGGCTGTGGCCATGCCCGGGCAGGTCGACGAGATGGAGTGTGTAGCGGTCGGACAGTCGCTGTACCAGCGGCGCGAACACGCCACCATGCAGCGCCCAACCATGCAGCAGCACCAGGGAAGGGCCGCTGCCGAGGGTTTCGATATGCATGCCGCGTATTGTCGCCGATCCCGCGCGGTCCGGAACCGCGGGCGTCGCCCTCAGGCCACGGCGCCATGCACGCGCTGCACCGCTTCCCACGAGCACGCCAGCGTCGTCACCAGTCCGTCCACCTCCTGCAGCGAATGCAGGGCCGACAGCGTCACCCGCAACCGCGCCTTGCCGTCCGGCACGGTCGGCGGGCGGATCGCCGGCACCAGGTAACCGGCGCTGTCCAGCGCAGCGGACAGCGCCAGCGCGGTGGCATCGCTGCCGCACAGCACCGGCTGGATCGGCGAATCGGACGCCATCAGCTGCAGGCCCGCGCGCTGGGCACCGCTGCGGAAGCGGTCCACCAGCGATTGCAGCTTGTCGCGGCGCCACTGGTCGCGACGCGCATGCTTCACGGCGGTGCGCGTGGCCGTGGCGAGCGCGGGCGGCATGGCGGTGGTGTAGATGTACGGCCGCGCGGTTTCGGTGAGGTGCTGGATCAGCGTGTCGTCGCCGACCACCACGGCGCCGTAGCCGCCCAGCGCCTTGCCCAGGGTGACCAGCTGCAGCGGCACGTCCGCCACGCCCATGCGCGCTTCGGCCACGCTGCCGCGGCCCTCGGGACCGCGCACGCCCACGCCGTGCGCGTCGTCGACGAAGAACAGCGCCTGCTGCATGCGCGCCACCAGGCTGAGCGCGCGTAGCGGCGCGGTGTCGCCATCCATGCTGAAGACACCGTCGGTGGCCAGCATCGCCGCGCCTTCGGGCTGCAGCTTCAGCTGGCGCAACGCGCCTTCGGGATCGAGGTGCGGGTAGCGGCGCAGCTTCGCACCGGCCAGGCGGGTGGCATCGAGCAGGCTGGCGTGATTGAGCCGGTCCTGCACGCAGACGTCGCCGTCTTCCAGCAGCGCCTGCTGCACGGCGAGGTTGGCGAGGAAGCCGCTGCCGAACAGCAGGGCGCGCGGGTAGCCCAGCCAGTCGGCGATGTCGCGCTCCAACGCTTCATGCGCCGCGTGGTGGCCGCTGACCAGGTGCGACGCGCCGGCGCCGGCGCCTTCGCGCGCGGCCGCGTCCTGCAGCGCATTGGTCACTTCGAACTGCTGCGCCAGGCCCAGGTAGTCGTTGCTGCTGAACTCGGTCAGCCAGCGGCCATTGACCTCGACGCGCACGCCGTCGCGGCGGGTGATGGTGCGGCGCGTCCGCTGCCGGCCCAACGCGATGCGCTGCTGGCGCTGGGCAAGGATGCGATCGTGCAGGTCGGTGCGGGTCATGTCGACGGGCCTGGCATGGGAGGGCGCCGGGGCGCATGGCGGGCAGCGACGACGACACGCCGGCCCGCGTTTCCGCGCCAGCGTGCTGCGTCCGCTACTGCCCCCTGTTGCCCCGACTTACGCCGCCCGGCCGCAGGACGGCTCGGAACGGGTGATGTCGGCATGCACCGTACCGCTGCCCGGGGCATCGGTTCTGTGATGGTCGTGCACGTTTTCCACCTGCACCGCCATCGGCCGCAGCCCCAGGCGGGCGAACAGCGCCTGGTCGCGCGCGGTATCCGGGTTGCCGGTGGTCAGCAGCTTCTCGCCGTAGAAGATCGAGTTGGCCCCGGCCAGGAAGCACAGCGCCTGCAGTTCGTCGCTCATCGCCTCGCGGCCCGCGGACAGCCGCACCATCGAGGCCGGCATGACGATGCGGGCGACGGCGATGGTGCGGACGAACTCGAACGGGTCCAGCTCGGCGGTGCCGTGCAGCGGCGTACCGGCCACCTGCACCAGCCGGTTGATCGGCACCGAATCCGGATGCGCGGGCAGGTTGGCCAGCGCCTGCAGCAGGCCGGCGCGCTGGTCGCGCGATTCGCCCATGCCGACGATGCCGCCGCAGCAGGTCTTCATGCCGGCGTCGCGCACGCGCGACAGCGTGTCCAGGCGATCCTGGTACTCGCGCGTGCGGATCACGTCGCCGTAGAACTCCGGCGCCGTGTCCAGGTTGTGGTTGTAGTAGTCCAGCCCGGCGTCCTTCAGCGCCTGCGCCTGCGGCCCGCTGAGCATGCCGAGCGTGGCGCAGGTTTCCAGCCCCAGCGCTTTGACGCCGCGGATCATCTCGGCGACCTTGGGGATGTCGCGGTCCTTCGGCGAACGCCATGCCGCCCCCATGCAGAAGCGTGAGGCGCCGGCGGCCTTGGCCTGAGCGGCCCTGGCCAGCACCTCGTCGGCATTCATCAGCTTCTGCGCATTCACGCCGGTGTCGTAGCGCTGCGCCTGCGGGCAGTAGGCGCAGTCTTCCGGGCAGCCGCCGGTCTTGACCGACAGCAGGGTCGAGACCTGGACCTCCGCCGGATCGAAATGGGCGCGATGCACCGTCGAGGCCCGATGCAGCAACGCGGGAAACGGCAGGTCGAACAAGGCCAGCAGCTCGTCGCGCCGCCAGTCATGGCGCACGACCGGCGGATCGGTGGAAATGTGTGCGGACATCGTGGCCTCGGCGGAATACAGTCGGGGAAGTCTGGAAACCGGGCCCTGCCCTGTCAACCGCATGGATGCATCGAGAGTTGACGGCGGATGGCGTCGTGCCATCCGCCTGCTGTTCCCGCCCCGCTGCCTGATCTGCCGCGAAACCGGCAGCAACGGCGCCGATCTGTGCCGTTCCTGCACCGAACGGCTGCCCTGGAATGCGAGTGCGTGCCCGCGCTGCGGGGTGCCGATGGCGGCCGCCGGCGACTGCGGCGATTGCCTGCGCAAGCCCCCGGTGTTGACGCGGACGCAGGCGGTCTTCGTTTACGGGTTCCCGCTGGACCGGCTGGTGCCGCGCTTCAAGTTCCATCGCGACCTGGCCGCCGGGCGGCTGATGGCCGAACTGATGGCGGGCACGCTGTCTTCGGCGCCGCGGCCGGACGCGATCGTGCCGGTGCCACTGCACGCCCGCCGCGTGCGCGAGCGAGGCTACGACCAGGCGCTGGAACTGGCCCGTCCGCTGGCGGCCCGGCTCGCCCTGCCGCTGCGGCCGGAGCTGCTGCAGCGCGTGCAACCGACCGCGCCGCAGTCCGAGCTCGACGCCGTACAGCGGCAACGCAATGTCGCTCGCGCTTTCGCGGTCCCGCCGCAGAGCGCGCCGCCGGGCCACATCGTGCTACTCGACGACGTCATGACCACCGGCGCCACCCTGCACGCGGCTGCCCGCGCCTTGCTGGGTGCGGGCGCGACACGCGTGGATGCCTGGGTCTGCGCGCGCGTGCCCTGAGGGCACGCACTACTTCAGGGAGTCAGACCGCTCGCGGTGACCCGGCACTGCAGCGTCAGCACGACCTGTCCGCCCGCGGGGAATGTCGGAATGCCCACGCCGGCGGATCCGGTCAGATTCGCCACCGGGACCGTGGCCCCCGGGCAACTCGCCCCGCCCGAGGCGGCACACACCGCCGTGGTCGCGGGATCGGCGCAATCCAGGCCGGTACCCGGCGTGTCGCGGATGATCGTTCCGTTGGCGGCGCTGGGGCCGGGATTGCTGGCAGTGAGGGTGTAGGTCACCACGCTGCCGGACCGGGCCGTCGTGGGACTGGCGGCCTTGACGATGGACACGTCGGTGCGCGGAATGCGCACGTTGCGGAAGACGCAGCTGAGCTGGTCGCCCGCCACCGGCGAAAAAGTGAAGGAGGTGGCGCTGCCGCTGGGTGCGGACCCGCCAGTGCGCGCGTTGCTGCAGGTGTAGGTCGTCGTGTAGTCGGCCAGGTTGGCGACGCCGGCCCCGGTTTCGGAAAAGGTATAGCTGGCGCCCGCCGTCGCCGGGCTGACGATGGCAGTCTGTGTCGGCGTGTTGGTGGCGCCCGTGGTCGTCACCGAAGCGCTGGCGCCTGCGCCGCTACCGGCGATGGCGAGCGTGAACTGGTCCGTGGCCAGCAGGCGGCCGTCGGGCAGTTCCTTGCTGAGCCGCAGGATCGGGCGCGCGGTATTGGTGATGGTGCAGACGATCTGGTCGTTGGCGGCCGGCGTGACGCTCCAGGTGGGCGATGCGCCGGCCGGCGTGAACGCCGTGCCATTGCGCGTGCAGCCGATCGACGCGGTGTACGCACCGGCCAGCGTCGACGCACTGCCGGTCGCCATGGTGTCGCGCAGGTAGTAGGTCGTCCCGGTGGTTACCGCCAGGGCCCCCGTGCTGGCCTGCTGGCCGACGCCGGCGCCGGATGTGGTGGCTTCACGCAGCGTGCCGCCCGTCGTCGTGGTGCCGATCTGTACGGTGAACTGGTCGCTGGCGGCGGCGCGCGGCGCGCCCAGCGCCTTGTTCAGCGTGAGGGTGGTGCCGTTGCCGGTGATGGAACCGTTGCAGCCGTTGGCGCTGGCAGCGGCGGCGGGATCGCGGAACGCGCTGGCCGGGATGATGACCGGGGTGGCGCTGCCGGGCGGCGTCCACCGCAACCGGGCGAAGTTGATGCCCCCGTGGTTCAGCCAGTACACGCGCACCAGCGCGCAGCTGTTGGCATTGGCGGCGGTGAAGTTCCCGAGGCTGACGTAGGTATTCTCGTTCGCCGTGTAGTCGTTGACCGTGCCGACGGGTACGTCGTAAGACGCGCTGCGGTAGGAGGTGTTGGCGTAGTCGCTGGAAAAGCCGACTTCCACATTGTCGTCGTTGGCGATGCTGACGTTGTAGGCGCCCGCGAGCGGGAACTGGATCAGCGCATACGACACGCGCCCCATCGCCTGCAGGCTGCAGGACGCGACGCTGGCGGCCGGCGAATCCATGTTGCAGAGATGGTTGGCGGCCTGCCGGTAGTTGATGTCCGCCGCCGTGCCGGTCCGCACGGCATTGGCCGGATTGCTGGCGATGGCCCGCAAGGCATCCAGCCGTGCCGCGCCGGTGCCGGTGTTGTTGGCGAACGTCGGCGCGCCTGCCGGGCCGGTGTACACCGCGCCGACACGGCTATCTCCCCGGTAGTCCTCCCACCGCACGGTCTGGGCAGCCGCGTTGAGCACGCACATCGCCAGCATCGCGCCGATCCACCAACGGCCGCCCCCGATCGAAGGGAATACGGCGATTCCCACGCCCCTGTCTTGTTTTGTCATGCCGTGCGATACGCGATGTCACATCAATAGTGTGAACGGTATCACACTCTTGCGCGGCCGCCATGAACGCGGCCGACCGCTCAGCGGGCGAGATCCCACGCCAGTCCGGCGAACACCGCCGCACCGATCCAGTTGTTGTGCAGGAAGGCGCGGAAGCACGCCTGACGCTCGCGATGACGCGCCATGACGAACTCCCACGCGGCCAGCATCGCCGCCACACACAGGCCCGCCCAGTAGTACGCGCCCAGGCCGGCCTGATCGCCGACCAGATACAGCGCCACCAGCACCAGCGCGTATAGCACGCCCTGGATCGCCAGGTCGAGATCGCCGAACAGGATGGCGGTGGATTTCGACCCGGCGCGGATGTCGTCCTCGCGGTCGACCATCGCGTACCAGGTGTCGTAAGCGGTCGCCCACAGGATGTTGGCGCCATACAGCACCCAGGCCACCGTCGGCACCTCGCCCTGCACGGCGGCGAACGCCATCGGGATGCCCCAGCCGAATGCCAGCCCCAGGTAGACCTGCGGCAGGTAGGTATGGCGTTTCAGGTAGGGGTAGCTGGCCGCCAGGAACAGGCCTACGACGCTCAGCCACATGGTCAGCCGGTTCATCGTCAGCACCAGCGCGAACGCCGCCAGCATCAACACCGCGAACACCGCCAATGCTTCGCGCCCGGAGACAGCGCCGGTCGCCAGCGGACGCCCGCGCGTGCGCTCCACCTGCGGATCCAGCCAGCGATCCGCGTAGTCGTTGATCACGCATCCCGCCGATCGCGTCAGCCACACGCCGGCGGTGAACACGAACAGCGTCCACGCCGGCGGCACGCCATCGGCCGCCAACCACAACGCCCACCACGTGGGCCACAGCAGCAGCAGCACGCCGATCGGCCGGTCGCCGCGCACCAGCTTCCAGTACTGGCCCAGCCGCTCCCGCCAGCGCGGCGCACCCTTCTCTTCAAAACGCTCGAGGTCCATGCGGGAAAGGGTAGCAGGCCGGTCCGCTGGCCCGGATCCTCGTGCGTGCGGGTGGAACTGGGCCATCCGCACCGGTTTGCGGCTAGAATGCCCGTCCCGTGCGCCTGTAGCTCAGCCGGATAGAGTAGTGGCTTCCGAAGCCATTGGTCGGGGGTTCGAATCCCTCCAGGCGCGCCACCCCTCCCCGATCTCCGCCACGGCGCGAAGCGCGATACCCTCACGGCGCAAGGCCATGCGGCCTCGCTGCCGGCATGTGTGACATCCCGCTTTCCACCGACCGTCGACGATGTCCGAACTGGAAGTCCGTGCGTTAGCGCTGTTCGACGAGTTCGCCGAGCTTGCGCCGCCGCAACGATCCATCGCACTCAAGCGCCTGCAGGCACACGAGCCCGCGCTCCACGACGCGCTGCTCAGGCTGCTGGCGGCGGATGCCGTGGCGCATCCGCTTGAGGACGTTGCCTTTGATGCGCTGCTGGAGTCGCCGACCGACGCCGACGCAGCGACAGACCGCATCGGCAACCGTCTCGGCCCATGGCGGATCGTCCGCGTGCTGGAGTCCGGCGGCATGGGAACGGTTTACGAGGCCAGCCGGGCCGATGGCCAGTACGAAAAACAGGTCGCGCTGAAGTGCATGCGCGCCGAGATGTCCACGCCGGCGCTGATCGAGGCCTTCACCCGCGAGCGCCACCACCTGGCCCAGCTGGACCACCCGCACATCGCCGCGCTGCTGGATGGCGGCATTGAGGACGATGGCCGGCCCTGGTTCGCCATGCGCCTGGTGCACGGTACGGCGATGGACGCGTATGCCAACCAGCAGCGCCTCCCGCTGGCCGCGCGCGTCCGCCTGCTGTTGCAGGCCTGCCAGGCGCTGCAGTACGCGCACGGCCGGCGCGTGCTGCACCAGGACATCAAGCCAAGCAATCTGCTGGTGTCCGCCGATGGCCGCGTGCACCTGATCGACTTCGGGCTGTCGGCGATGATCGATGGCCTGGATCGCGAGCACGTGCCGCGCCTCGCCATCACCAACGGCTACACGGCACCTGAAGTGCTCGCGGGCGGCATCGCCACGGCCACCAGCGACATCTATTCGATCGGCGTGGTGCTGTACCAGTTGCTGGTCGGGGACTGGCCGCGCCCGCTGCAACCGCTGCATGCCGGCCTGCTCGGCCGCCCGGCCCCTGCACTGGCCAGGGCACCCTCGGCGCTGGCGTCGACGGCCTCGGCCGATACTGCATGGCAACGCGCCCTGCGCAGCCCGCGCCGGCTCCAGGCGCGCCTGCGCGGCGACCTGGACGCCATTGCGCTGACGGCCGTGGCGCATGCCCCTGCGGACCGCTATGCCAGCGTCGATGCGCTGATCGATGATCTCCAACACTGGCTGGCACGACGCCCGGTGATGGCCCGCGGCGGCGGTCGTGCCTACGTGGCCGGGCGCTTCGTGCAACGCAATGCACTGGCCTGCATGCTCGCCGGTGGCGTGGTCCTGGTGGCGACCGGGGGCGCCAGCGTGGTCGGCTGGTCCTACGTCCGCGACCGCCAGGAGCTGCGCGACATGCAGGCCGTGTCGGCCGTGTTCGAGCAGACGCTGGGTGCGGTGACGCTGTCGGGCCTGGCCGATGCGCGCCCGTCCTCGCGCCACATGCTGCAACTCACCGAGCAGCAGCTGCGCGACCTGCCGCTGCGCTCCAACCCGGCGATCAAGGCACGGGCGATGGCATCCCTGGCGCGCAGCTATGCGGCGCTCGGCGACTACGCCCATGCCCTCGCGCTGGCCGGCGAAGCCCATCGCCTGCTGGCGGACGATCCCGCGGCATCCGCCGAAACCCAGGCCATGCTGGCGGTGCTGCTCAACCTCCAGGCCCGGCATGCGGAGGCGCGCGACATCGCCACGCGCGGCCTGGCGCAGTCGGCCGGAGCGCAATCGGCCGCCGACCCGGCCACGCTCGGCCTGCTGGTCGAGCTGGCCCGCGCGCACTGGGGGCTGGCCGAGTACGACACCGCCTTCAACACGCTCGCCTTCGCGCAGGAAAACACCGACGGCGCGTCGTCGCAAAGCGTGCTGGCAGCCCGCGCCACGCTGCTCCTGCTGCGCGCCCAGTGGCATCTGCAGCTGCTCGATCTGGCCGCCGCCGAGCGCGACCTGCAGGACGCCGCCGCCGCCGCGCCGCGGGAGGCGTCCCTCCTGGCCGACGACATCGACGAGGCACGCCTGTCGCTGTTGCTCCTGCAGCAGCGACCGCCGCAAGCCGCGCGCCTGGCCGCGTCATTGCTCGCCGACCGCCGCCAGCGCCTTGGCGCGACGCACCCCGACACCGCACGCAGCCTGCGCCTGCAGCTGGAGGCCGCTGAGCTGGGACCCGACCCCGAAGCGGTTAGCGACGCCGCACTGCAGGCGGCACGCCAAACCATCGCGCAGGCCTACGGCACCGGCCACCCCGAATACGCGCAGCACCTTTGGCTGGAGGCTCGCATGGCCATGCGCCGCGACGCACGCGAGGGCCTCGCGCTGGCCACGCAGGCGGTCACGCTGCTTGAGCGGACGCTGGGCCCGCGCCATCCCGCCACGCTCGGCGCCAAGGAAACACGGGCGCGCGCGCTGCTGGCCCTGGCCAACACGGCCACGGCAGATGGAGCACGCGCATTGCGGGAGGACGCCATCGGCCTGCTGCGGGAATCCGTGCATGCCGCGCGGCAGCGCCAGTGGCCCGCGCCCAGCGCCCGGTTCTGGCTGGCGCTGGCGTTGCTGGATCGCGCCGGATCCGTTCCGGCTACCGACCGGCGCCAGGCGGAAACCCTGCTGCAGGACGCGTTAGTGGAAGCCCGTCGCCAATTGGGTGCCGAGCACGCCACCACCGTGATGATCCGCGACGCGCTGATCCGCCATTACCAGCCGCCGGCAATGACGCCGGCCACAGCATCGCCAGGCGCATCACCGCCCTCATCGTCCTGACGCGAGGGCCGGCGTCGGCGCCGGCCGCGACACGGGCGGGATTACCCGCCCGCGGTGAACCTGTCAGTAGGTGCCGACCAGGTTGAGGAACCAGCCCTTGTGGTCGTAATCGAAGTCGGTCAGGTCGTCGCTGAACTCGGTGAAGTTGTAGCCCACGCCGATGCGGAAGTTCTTGCCGAGGTCGCGATCGACGCCCACCAGGAAACCCTGGCGCGTACCGCCATCGTCGACATCGAGCCAGCGGTATTCCGCCAGCGCGTGCCACTTCGTGCGCAGGTCGTAGCGCACCTGGGCTGCACCGAAGGTGGTGGCCGAATCCAGCCACACGCCGGTGCCGCGCCCCAGGCGCACTTCGCCTTCGCGACGCGCCAGCTTGCCGGCGAACTCCCAGCGCTGGTCCAGCTTGTACACGCCCTCGAACGAGAGGATCTGTGACTTCTGGTCGTAATCCGCGCCGCCCACCTGACCCAGCGTGGCCAGGTCGTACAGATAGGTGTAGCGACCGTACAGGCCCCAGCGCTGGTTGTTCCAGGGACGGTAGGCGAAGCCCACGTTGCCCTCGATGAAACGCGCGCTGGCCAGCGGATCGAGTTCGTCCTCGGTGTCGGCGTAATTCAGGCGCGCCGCGATGCGCCAGCTTTCGTTGATCTTGTGCGTCAGGCGGTGGGTGCTGACCCACTGCTCGCGCTGCTCGGCGCCCTGGTCTTCGCGCCATTCCAGCTTGCTCTGCCAGTCGGTGTCCGGTGAGGTGCGGCCGCCGGAGATGCTGATCGCGCGCCGGTCGATGGTGCCGCCGGCGGTGTTGGTGAGCTCGCCATCGGACAGCGTGAAGCCCAGGTTCCAACCCTGCGCGGGATAGAAATCCATGCCGAACGTGTGCGCCAGCCCCGACTCGTTGCGCTCCTTCAGGAACTGGCTTTCGTTGTACAGGTTGACCTGGTTGGACAGGCGCCAGCGCTGGCCCAGCGTCCAGCCGTTCTGCGCGCTGCGGTTGAACAGCGACTCGTAATCGGTGGTGTCGGTGGAGTAGGTGTAGGCGCCGTAGACCGAGTGCTCCGCGGTCAGGCGATGCTCGGCATTGACAGTGGCGCCTTCGCCGCGATCGCCGGTGGTGACTTCCGCACCCACCGACGACTGATTGCCATACAAGTACTTGCCGCCGAGCGTCAGCGCGTTGTTGTCGGCGTACTGGCCGCCGTCGTCGTCCAGCGTCACCTGCCCGATGCCATACAGTTCCAGCGCGCTGCCGAAGCGGTGCAGGTACTTCAGCGCGCCCAGCGTGCCGGCGGCATCGGCCAAGGTGCCTTCCTGGTCCACACGGCGCAGCTCGGCACTGAACGTGCTGGCGTCGTTGACGCGCCACTCCAGCGTGGCCTGTGCCTGCGCCAGCGATTCCGCACCGCTCTCGGCGCGGGTGTAACGCGTGTACAGGCCCAGGTTGGGCGTGAACTGGCCCAGCAGCTCGGCGCCGTACTCGGTCACCGGCCGGCCGGTGTCGTAGCGGGAGATGGAATAGCCGGCGCTGGTGTTGCGCCACCAGGCGCCCACGCTCCAGTCCTGCTCGGTCCAGCCCAGTTCCTTGAAGTTGGCGCGCGCTTCCAGCGACTTGGCCTCGCCCTCGCGGAACAGCGCGGTGTCGTTCTGCTGGATGAAGCTCAGGCCGCCGTTGTCGGAGAAGAACACCGGGGCGCCGAACGATTCGGTCTGCGCGTATTCGGCCTTGACGTAGGTGCCCTTGCCCGCCTGCAGCGTCAGGTCGCCGGCGGCCAGCGTGTAGTCCTCGCCCGCGCGGTTCTCCTGCACGTAGGTCGCGCCGACGCCGACATGGTTGCCGAACCAGTGCTTGCCGCGGAAGCCCGCGCTGACATCGTCGGCATCGAAGCCGGACGGCACCCATTCGTAGTCCACGATCAGCCGCTGCTCGAAGCCGTCCAGCGGCGCGTCGCGCGTCAGCGTGGGGATGTTCTCGCGGGTGATCTGCGCCAGCGGACGGGTCAGCAGCACACGCCCCTGCAGCTCGTCGATCTCGTAATCCGTACCGCGCTGCAGGACCACGCGGTTCTCGGTGCGGCCAGTGGTCAGGTCACGAATTTCCAGCGTCACCACGTCCGAGCCCGGCAGCAGGTCGGTATGGCGCAGGTAGTACAGGCTGCCGCCGGTGCCGATGAACTCGTTGTGGCCCGGTGCGGTTTCCGCCTGCGAGCCGAACACGCGCAGCTCGCTGCCCGGATCGCCCCAGCGGTTGGTCGCATTGGAGCGCCAGTTCAGCGCCGCACCGTACAGCGAGCGCTGGTACTGCGCGTACTCGGTGCCGGTGATGCCGGTGCTGTAATTGCCCCACAGCGCCTGGTTCTTGTCCCAGTCCACGCGCAGGTAGAAGCGACCCATGGTGTCCACGTCGCGGTACGTCGTGGAATCGTCGCCGTAGACCGGATAGTAGAGATCCGGGTCGAGGCGGCGGAAGATGTCCTGCGGATCGGCCTCGGTGAAGCCGTCGAACAGGCGCTCCAGGTCGCGCTGGGTGGTGTCGGCCTGGGCCGTGACCAGGTACTTGCCGGCGTACTTGGCCTTGCCGTAGAACGCCAGGCGGCCGTCGCTGATGACGTCGTCCTGGTACCGGGTGTCGTTGGCGAACGCGGCGCCCGAGCCGCTGACCTTGTTCTGCGCGATGGTCACGTCGGCCAGGCCCACGCCGAAGAAGTAGCGCCCGGTGACGTCGACGTCCAGCGTGTACCCAGGCGTGGCCGACGGCGCACCTTCGCCGCCGCCCACGCCGATGTCGAAGCGGTGCCGGCCGACCGGGACCAGATACTCGGCCACGAACTTGCGCTCCAGGTCGACCGGATAGCTTTCGCCATTGATCGTCAGCTGGTCACGCTCGGGAATGTTGCGACCCTGGATGCGGATGCGCGAGCCGTACAGCGGGATGTTCTGCTGGCGCAGGCCGTTGTCGGCAAACACATTGTCCAGCAGGCTCTGCGCCTGTGCCTGTTCACCGCTCAGCGCGGTGCCCAGCGAGCGCTCAACGCTGCCACGAAGCAGGTCGGTGCCGCGCTCGGCCTCTTCCGGCGACACCAACTGCAGCGTGCGCGGATAGGTCTCGTCGAAGCTGCCGCCTTCGCCATAGGCGCGCAGCACGTAGACCAGTTCATCGCCCTTGCGGAACGGGTACTTCGACGGCAGCGCACCGTCCCAGTCCGCATGGCTGACCGCCGCAACGTCCATCGGCACGGTGGCGATGGGCTCGATCAGGTCGGCGTCGCTGCTGCGGTAGAGCGAGATCTCCAGGCGCTGGATGAAGGCCGGATAGTTGCCGCGCACATAGAACTGCACCGGCTTGGTGATGCGCTGCCCATCGAAGGCGACCATCGTGGGTGCGGACACCGACAGCTCGGACTGGCCCAGCGTGGGATCTTCCGTCGCCCAGATGACACCGCCGCCCGGCAGGTCGATGGAGAACTTGCCCATCGCCGTCGCCTTGCCCGGCTGCTCGGTCGCCACGGTCACGCGACGATCGGGCTGCAGGGCGTCGGAAGACGATCCCGCATCGGTTCCCTGCGTTACCGGTTTGTCGTAGCTGCGCGTGCGCAGGCGGAACAGCAGCCCTTCCGCGCTGCTGCAACCCTCATCCTGGCAGTCGACCGACTTTGCGGCAGTGCCGCCGCCCTGCGCGGGCGGCGCCGACGTCTGCGCCGCGGCAAGGGGCGCGGTACCGGCAAGCAGGCCGATCAGCGTGTAGTCCAGCAGCTTCATCTTCATACGCTTCTTCATGATCGGCCCCCTCACTTGCGCACGCCGACAGGGGCGGTCGGATCGTTGCTGGCGTCCACGCGCACCTTGGCGCGCACCTCCGGGCTCAGACGCGTGGCGATGGCGTCGTAGACGGCCTTGGCGCGACGCATGCCCAGCGCCGTGTTGTACGCGTGGGAACCACGCAGGTCGGTGTGGCCGACGATGGCGATGCTGCCGCCACCGCGCTTCTCGAGCGACGCCGCGATCTTGTCGAGGAGGGGCGTGAACTCGGGACGGATCACCGCCTTGTCGGTGTCGAACAGCACGGTGCCCAGCAGGGCACCGCCCTCGTCGACGCCCACGACCAGCGAGCCCGGGTCGTCGACGTTGCCGCGTGCACTGACCACCAGCGCCTTCGCGGCCTGGTCGTCCAGCTTGGCCAGCAGCGCCGTCTTGACCGCTTCGGCACGCTGGAAGGCCAGGCCTTCGCTGTCGCCGTTGGCGTTGATCACCACTTCACCGCCCCGGTGCTTGCGCACCTGCGCGGCCATCGCGTCGATGACCGGCAGGTATTGCGCACGCACCTCGGCGCTGCCAGGGGCGAAGAACACGTCGCCCAGCTCCAGCTCCACCTGCTCGACGCCGCCTTCGATCACCTGCTCCGGCAACTTCACGCCGAAATCGAAGCGGACCGGCACACCGGGGGTGATCCGGCGCAGCAGCGGGTTGTCGGTGGTGAACTCGGCACCGGCCGGCAACGTGGACGGATCGACCTTCAGGATGAAGTTGCGACCGCGCTCCCACGCGCCGCCCGACATGCCGGCCAGGTGGTAGCGGCCGTACTGGTCGGTTTCGATCAGCAGGCCTTCCACCGAGGCGATGCGCACGCCGGGGATGCCGCGCTCGTCGATGCCGGTGTTGCGGATGATGTAGTCGACCACATAGCCACCCTCACCCTGCGACACGCGGCGCTCGACCGTCGGCGTGGCGGCATTCAGGCCCTTGGCCGCATCGCCGGACTGCTCGACGCGGGTATTGCCTGCCGCATCCATGCGCACGGTGACGCCCTGGTCGCTGGTCAGCACGAAGTCGTCGGTGAAGCTGGCCTCGCTCAGGCGCTGGCGGATCACCACGTCCTGCGCGTCGGCCGGCTCGGCCACCGACTGGCGGCCCGCAATCGCACCCACCGCGATGCCATGCAGCATCGGCGAGCTGGCATCCGGCTCCGGCTGCGGGCCGGCGCCACGGTCCACCGTGGTGGAGTTGGCGATGTAGGCGCCCGGCGCGAAGCCACCCTGCACCTTGACGCCACTCAACGCAGCGCTGTCCTGCCAACCGTCGCCATCGCGGTCGTTGAAGACCGTACCCATCAGCAGGCTGTCGTCGATCAGCGAATCCGCCGTCAGCACGACTTCCGCCGTGGCCACGTTGGAGACCGGATCATCAGTGCCCGAACGCGCCTGCGCCTGGTTGACGTGCGTGCCCGGGCGGACACCGGCACCGACGCGCATCACGTAGACCAGCGTGGCGGTTTCGCCCGCCCGCACGTCCACGCCTTCGATGCGGATCGGCTGGCTGCCCGACACCGTCGCCATGCGGTCGGCATCGCCGGCCACCAGCGAGCCTTCGACATAGCTGAAGCCTGCCGGCGGCGTGTCGGTGATGCGGCCGCCGACCAGGTCGGTACTGCCCACGTTCTCGACGGTCAGCGTGTAGCGGACGAGGTCGCCGATCTTCACTTCGCGCGCACCCGCCGTCTTGCTGAGGCGGATCTCGGGCAGGTCGACCTGGTGCTCGGTGCTGCAGCTCTGGCAGGTCGGCGGATCGCCGGTCGGGTCACCGCTGCTCGCCACGACCACGTTCGACACGCGACCGTTGGCCGAGGCATCGACGGTTGCGGTGTAGGTGAACGTATGCATGCCCACCGCAGTACCGGCCGGCAAGGTGCAGGTCAGCGTGGTGCCGCTGTACGCGCAGCCCGCAGGCATCGCGCCCAGCGTCAGGCCCGTGCCGGGAGTATCGACTAGCGTTACCGCCGCGCGGGTGGCCGCCTGGCCAACCTGGACGGACAGCACGTAGGTGATCACTTGGCCCGGTTCGACGGTGGTGCCATTGGCCGGATCGGCGCTCTTGTTGACCGTGATGATCGGCGCCGCGACTGGCGTCTCGACATCGCAATCCGTCGCACAGACCGGATTGTCGTCGCTGGTGCCCACCACGGCGTTACGGACCACGCCGGAGGCCTGTGGCGTCACTGTCGCGGTATAGGTCACCTCGTAGACGCCCGGTGCCGTGCCCGTCGGCAGCGTGCAGACCAGCGGCTGGGTGCCCGTGCACGCATAGGCCCCTGCGTTCGTCACTGCCCCCAGCACCAGGCCGTTGCCCAGCGTGTCGGTCAGCGTCAGCACGCCCGAGGTCGGCGCGGCCGCCACCGTCGTGGTCAGCGTGTAGGTCAGCACATCGCCCGCCACGACCTGGGTGCGACCTGCCGGTAACGTCACGGACTTGCCGTAGCTGATGATCGCCGGCAGCGGCTCGGTCACGATGGTGTCGGTCTGGCAGGTGCCCTGGCAGGTCGGCGCATCGTCGCCCGTCGCGACCACGGTGTTGCGCACGAAGCCCGTGGCCAGATCGTTGACGATCGCGGTGTAGGTGACCGCGTAGGTGCCCGGCACCGTACCGGCCGGCAGCGTGCAGACCAGCGGACTGCCCGCGCCACAGCTGAACGCGCCTGCGTTCACCGCACCCGGCGTGAGCCCCTGACCCATGGTATCGGTCAGTGTGACCGGCGCCGTCGTCGCCGCATCGGCCACCACCACCTGCAGCGTGTAGGTCAGCGTGTCGCCCACCGAGACTTCGGTCTGGCCTACCGGCAGGGTGACGGATTTGCTGTAGGACACGACAGGGTTGTCGACCGGAGTATCGATTGTCGTGATGCACGCCGGATCCGTGCTGCCCGCCGGGCAGATCGGAGTCGTCGCGAACGCGGTATTGCGGATGGTGCCCGCGTCGGCATCGGCCTGGGTCACGGTATACGTGCCGACCAGCTGGCAGGTCGCGCCCGACGCCACACTCGCGCAGGTAACGCTGCTCGGCGTGGTCAGCGGATCGTTCACCGTCACGTTGGTCAGGGTGGTGTTGCCGGTGTTGCTCAGCGTCACCGTGTAGGTCAGCACGTCGCCCACCGCGACTTCACCGCCCGTGCTGTCGCCGGTCAGTTCCTTCACCAGGGTCTGCGACGGGGTCTGCGCGATCGGCGTGCTCGTCGTGTCCGGCGGCGAGGTCACCGACGGACCCGTCGGCGGCGTGCCCGTCGCCGTCGCACTGTTGTTCACCACACCGGCATTNGCGATCGGCGTGCTCGTCGTGTCCGGCGGCGAGGTCACCGACGGACCCGTCGGCGGCGTGCCCGTCGCCGTCGCACTGTTGTTCACCACACCGGCATTCACTTCCGCCTGCGTGATCGTGTGCGTGCCCGTGCAGCTCGTGTTCTCACCCGGGGCCAGCGTCGTCACCGCGCACACGGCCGCCGCGTCAAGCTGCGCGTCGTCCACCACCACGCCCGTGATCGTCACGTTGCCCGTGTTGGTCACCACGAAGCTGTAGGCGATCGTGCTGCCCGCCGTGCTGCCCGACGGCGTACCGGCCGTCTTCTCGATCGTCAGACCAGGCGCCGAGGCGATCTTGGTCACCACGAAGCTGTAGGCGATCGTGCTGCCCGCCGTGCTGCCCGACGGCGTACCGGCCGTCTTCTCGATCGTCAGACCAGGCGCCGAGGCGATGATGACCGTCGCGATGGCGCTATCGCATGTCGGGGGCGTCGTGGCCGGGCTGGTGCAGATCTGGTACGGATAGCCGTAGGTGCCTGCGGTGGTGTTCGGCGCCACGCTGATGGTGCCATTGGCATTCATCGCGATGCTGCCGGCCGACGGCGTCGGCGCGGTGCCCGGCGTCAAGGTGACGTTGGTGCCGATGACGGCGGCTACATTGTTGGTGGTGTCGTTGACGATGACACTGGTTGTGGTACCGCCGGTGGCGGCCACGTTGTAGCTGTCGGCGATCGCATTGATGACCGGCTGGACAGGCGTCTGGACCGAACTCGTGCAGCGGGTGCTGGCCGGGCACGTCGGATCGCCACCTCCGGTAACGGTTGCGGTGTTCGTCAGACCGGGGGCCGGCGCTGGTGCCGTCGGCGTCACCGGAATCACGAAACTCCTGCTGGCATTGGCGGCCAAGCCCGCCGCCACGGTGCAGGTCACGGTCTGGCCGGATGCTGTACAGCCGGCCGGCAGCGTGCCAATGGTCAGGCCAGTGGGAACCGCATCGGTGATCGTCGCAACGGCTGTCGTGGCCGCAGTGCCCGTGTTGGACACCTGCAGCGTGTAGCTGGCTGCCACCTCAACCGTGAAGCTGGCGCTGCTCGCCGTCTTGGCCAGCGTCAGCTGCGGGCGGTTCACCGCATTGGTGACCGTGCTCGTGCAGCGCGCATTGGCAGGACAGGTGCTGTCGCCGCCGCCACTTATCGTGGCCGTGTTGGTAACGTTGGCGGCAGCTGCCGTGGTCGGCGTCACCGGAATCACGAAGCTGGTCGTGGCGTTGATCGCCAAGCCGGCGGCCACAGTACAGGTCACCGTCTGGCCCGAGGCCGTGCAGCCAGCCGGCAGCGTGCCGATCGTCAGGCCTGTCGGGATCGTATCGGTAATCGTGGCCACCGCCGTCGTGGCGGCCGTGCCCGTGTTTCGGACCGCCAGCGTGTAGCTGGCCGCGGCGCCCACCGTGAAGGCACCCGCACCCACACTCGCCGTCTTGGTCAGCGTCAGCTGCGGCGCCACCACGGGCGTGGGGCCGACACTGCTCGTGCAACGTGCCGCGGCCGGGCAGGTGCTGTCACCGCCTCCGGATACCGTGGCCGTGTTGGTCAGCGACGTGCCGTTCAAGCTGGCCTGCGGCGTCACCGGGATCACGAAGCTGGTGCTGCCACCGGCGGCCAAGCCGCTGGCCACCGTACATGTCACCGTCTGGCCCGAGGCCGTGCATCCGGCCGGTAACGTACCAATTGTCAGACCTGTAGGGATCGTGTCGGTGATCGTCGCCACGGCCGTCGTGGCCGAGGTGCCCGTGTTGGACACCTGAAGCGTGTAGCTGGCCGCCACGCCCGCCGTGAAGCTAGCGCTGCTGGCGGTCTTGGCGATCTGAAGCCGCGGCGCCACCACGGCGACATTGACGGTCGAGGTGTTGTTGGTCGTGTTGGTATCCACCACCGTCGCGGGCAGCGTCACGGTGGCGGTGTTGGTGACCTGGGTTTGCGCGAGGGACGGTGCCGCGAACGCGCCACAGAGAGTCAGTGCCCCCACAACAAGGGCAGAGCGGCTCTTCTGGGCCAAACGACGAAATGGAGTCGAGACGTACACGGTGGTCCCTTACGCTGGATCGGGAGTGAGGCCAGCCGGGACTGCCTCCCCCAAGGCTGTCTTGAAAGTCGTATCGCTCGCGGGCAGGCATCTAGGACCTGTCTGCGCGGGCATACGTCACAAATCGCGCTTCATTCCCTGAAGCGGACATCTCTCACACAAAAATGAGACGCCTATTACACATTCACTTTAATTTAACGTCAACTCGTTGGCGTCAAGAGGTAAACGCGTGAACTTCATCACAGAAGATCCGGACGTTGACGCCAGAATCCCGCCAGTCCCGACAAAAGGACCCTGACGACGGACCGGCGGCGCCCCTGATCGCGCATGACAAAGGGCACCCCGCCGGTCCGGATCAGGACAGGCAGGGGGCGGGAAGGGCGGAAATTGCCGGCCTGGCCGGCGAGGGATCAGTCGCTCTGCAGTTCGGCGACGAAGTCGTAGGCGTCGCCGCGGTAATACGACCGGGTGGATTCCACGACGCGGCCGTCCTCGAGGAAGGCCCGGCGCTCGACCAGCAGACCGGGCGCCCCGACCGGCAGGTCCAGATGGCGGGCCGCCTCTTCATCCAGGGCCACGGCACGCAAGCGCTGCAGGGCGCGACGCGGGCGGTGCCCGTGCGCATCCAGCGCTTCATATAAAGATGTGGTGACGCTCTCGGGGTCCGGCAGCAGGGCATAGGGCACGAGCGTGCGCTCGATGGCGATCGGGGCGCCGTCCACATGACGGAGGCGGTACATGCGCACCACCCCGCTGCCCGGCGACAGGTTCAGGGCCATCGATTCTTCGGGGGTGACTTCGCCGACCGAGCGCTCCAGGAACTTCACCTGCGGGTTCAGGCCGCGCTCGCGCAGGTCGTCGGTGAAGCTGGTCAGGCGCGAGAACTGCCGCAGGATGCGCTCGGCGACGAACGTGCCCGCGCCCTGGCGCTGCACCAGCAGACCACTTTCGATCAGCCCGGCCAGCGCCTTGCGGATCGTCACCCGCGACAGATCAAGCAGCTGGGCCAGGTCGCGCTCGCTCGGCAGCGCCTGTCCGGGCCGCAGCACGCCCGCATCCATCAGGTTTTGCAGCGCGCGACGCAGGCGCAGGTAGGCCACGGCGCGAGTGGACTCGCCCGTCTGCAGCCGCTGGTATTCCTCGAGCAGGTTCGTTTGCATGCGAATCAAGATACCAGTGAGGTACCAATGTCGCAACAATTCCTTTAGAACACCGGACCTGTTGGCATCGCCTGGTAACGCGGTGGTATTGTTGTCGCCTCACTCCTGCTGCACCGAGACGCCCGTGACCGCGAAGACCCTGCCCGTCGACACCTTCGATCTCGTCATTTTCGGTGGCACCGGCGACCTGGCGCTGCGCAAACTGCTGCCGGGCCTGTTGCGGCGCTACGCCGACGGCCAGATTCCCGAGGACAGCCGCATCCTCGGCGTGGCCCGCGACAAGCAGGGCGATGCCGAATACCAGGCCAAGGTCGGCGAAGCCCTGGCCCGCCTCGCCGCCAGCGACGAGACCCTCAAGGCCAAGCTGCCCGCCTTCCTGCAGAAGCTCGGCTACCTGGCGCTGGATGCCACCAAGGACGAAGGCTGGGACGATTTCGCCGCCCGCCTGCAGACCACCGGCGAGCGCATCCGCGTGTTCTACCTGTCCACCAGTCCCACCCTGTTCGTCGCGATCTGCGACCGCCTGCGCGCGCATGGCCTGAATACCGGCAACGCGCGCGTGGTGATCGAGAAGCCGATCGGCCACGACTCGGCCAGCGCCGCGGTCATCAACGACGCCGTCGGTAGCGCCTTCGCGGAGAACCAGATCTTCCGCATCGACCATTACCTGGGCAAGGAGACGGTGCAGAACCTGCTGGCGCTGCGCTTCGCCAACATCCTGTTCGAGCCGCTGTGGAACGCCAGCCGCATCGACCACGTGCAGATCACGGTGGCCGAGACCGTCGGCCTGGAGAAGCGCGCCGGCTATTACGACACCTCCGGCGCGTTGCGCGACATGGTGCAGAACCACCTGCTGCAGCTGCTGTGCATGGTGGCGATGGAACCGCCGGCCGCCCTGCAGGCCGATGCCGTGCGCGACGAGAAACTCAAGGTGCTGCGCTCGCTCAAGCCGATCCGCGGCGAGGACGTCGCCCACCTGTCCGTGCGCGGCCAGTACCGCGCCGGCGCCAGCAGCGGCGCCGCCGTGCCCGGCTATCTGGACGAACTGGGCAAGCCCGATTCGCGCACCGAGACCTTCGTGGCGCTGAAAGCCGAAGTCGACAACTGGCGCTGGGCCGGCGTGCCGTTCTACCTGCGCACCGGCAAACGACTGGCCGAGCGCGTGTCGGAGATCGTCATCGCCTTCAAGCAGATCCCGCACTCCATCTTCGAAGACAGCGCCGGCCCGGTGATGGGCAACAAGCTGGTGCTGCGCCTGCAGCCGGACGAGGGCGTGAAGCTGTGGATCATGATCAAGGATCCCGGCCCGGGCGGCCTGCGCCTGCAGCACGTACCGCTGGACATGAGCTTTGCCGAAGCCTTCGGCGTGCACCAGCCGGAAGCCTACGAGCGCCTGCTGATGGACGTGGTGCGCGGCAACCAGACCCTCTTCATGCGCCGCGACGAAGTGGAAGCCGCGTGGGCGTGGATCGACCCGATCCTGGCCGCGTGGGAGACCCAGCGCGACGCCCCCAAGACGTACACCGCCGGCTCGTGGGGGCCCAGCGCCGCCGTGGCCCTGGTCGAACGCGACGGCCGCACCTGGCACGAAGACACCGTCTGACGTTGCCGGCCCCGCCCTGCGGGGCCTTCATCCGGCACCCCGCGCCGGCCTGCCTTCCCCCGGGAAGCCCCCACTCCCGAGACCTGCCATGCCCCCCACCGATCTCTCGCTGCAGATCCAGCTGCACCCGTTCCCGGACGGCGACACCGTTGCCTCCGCGCTGGCGCAGGCGGTGGCCGACGACCTGCGCGCCGCGCTCGCCGAACGCGGCCACGCCAGCGTCGCGCTGTCCGGCGGCACCACCCCGCGCCGCTTCCTGCAGGCGCTCTCGCAGCAGCCACTGGACTGGCCGAACGTCACCGTCACCCTGGTCGACGAACGCTGGGTACCGGACGACCACGACCGTTCCAACGCACGCCTGGTGAAGGACCACCTGCTGCAGCATGCGGCCTCCGAAGCCCGCTTCGTCCCGCTCCATCGCGCCACCGCCACCCCGGACGAGGCCCTCGCGGACGTGGCGGCGGACCTGCCGCCGACACTGGATGTGGTCGTGCTGGGCATGGGCGGCGACGGCCATACCGCGTCGTTCTTCCCCGGCGGCGACCGGCTGGCCGAGGCGATGGACCCGGCCACCCCCGCCACCGTCCTGCCGATGCGCGCGCCCGGTGCCGGCGAACCGCGCATCACCCTGACCCTGCCGGTGCTGCGCGATGCCGGCCACCTCTACCTGCACATCGAAGGCGGCGAGAAGCGGCAGGTCCTGCAGCAGGCGCTGTCGGGCCAGGGCAAGGGCGCCGGCTATCCCGTCCGCGGCGTGCTGCAGGCCCTGCGCGCGCCACTGCAGGTCTATCTGGCGCAGTGACCGCCACGCCCCGGTGTTGAGGCAAAGACGGCCTCACTGCTTATAATGCGCCCTTGCCCGCGGCGTCCCGGCGCCCGGTCCCGCCCGGATCGCGCAGCGCGTTGTCCGTCGGCCCCCGTTTTCGTAGCCATGCACGGCCCCGCGGCCGTGCTGCCAAAGGTGGAAAGTGCGTAACTACGACCTGGAATTCCTCAAGCATTTCTCGATGGTGATCGGCTTCCTGATGCTGGTCACTGCCGGCCTGATCGTCGGTGCGTACTTCCTGCATGACAGCATTCCGCCGGAAGTGAACCCCAAGACCGTGCAGATCACCGAGGCGCGCATCGCCCCGGCCGGTTCGGTCTATGCCGGTGAAACCGGTGCCGCCGCACAGGCCGCCGCAGCGGCCGCCGCCGCTGCCGCTGCCGCCTCCCAGGTCGCCTACGGCGGCACGCTGGACGGTGGCGAGATCTACAAGAACCTCTGCGGCGCCTGCCACACCAACGGCGTGGGCAAGGCGCCGATGCTGACGGCCGCCGGCATGGGCGCACGCGCCAGCAAGGGTGTCGAGACGCTGTACAAGCACGCCATCGAAGGCTTCACCGGTCCGGACGGCGGCATCATGCCTCCGAAGGGCGGCAACCCGGCGCTCACCGACGAACAGGTGCAGGTCACCGTCGACTGGATGCTGGCCAACAGCAAGTAAGGCTTCCGGCCTTCGACGAAACGCCGCCTCCGGGCGGCGTTTTTGTTTACGCCTCTCCGTAATCCATCCGGTTTACCCTTGCTGCCTTGCTTCAACGGTCGCCCCACGATGACGTCCTCCCGCTCGCTGCTCACCCTCGCCCTGCTCGCCTCCCTCGCGCTACCTGCCTGCGCGGCCACGCCGAAGGAACGCGTTATCCCCATCGGCCGAGTACAGGGCGAAGGCGCGCGCAGCGCCCTCGATGGCCAAACCGTCACCGTCGAAGGCGTGGTCACCGGCGCCTTCATCGAAGGCCTCGGCGGGTTCTTCCTGCAGGACAGCGGCGACGGCAATCCGAAGACCTCCGACGCGCTCTTCATCGCGCTGGAAGAAGGCGCAACCCCGCCCACCCTCACCGCAGGCGATCGCGCCCGCGTCCGCGGCATCGTCGGCGAACGCAAGGCAGGCGGCGACGCCACATTGACCGCGCTGCATGCCCCCGTCATCCATGCACGCGGCAAGGGCAACGTCGCACCGACCGTGCTGACCGCACCGCCCACCGATTGGAAAGCACTGGAAGGCATGCACGTGCGCATCGACGCCCCGCTGACGCTCAGCGGCACGCACACGCTGGAGCGCTTCGGGGAGCTGATCGCCAGTTTCGATGGACGCCTCTGGCAGCCGAGCGAACTCGCCGCGCCCGGGAGTGAGAAAGCGAAGCGACTCGCCGCCGACAACGCGCGCCGCACCCTGCTGCTGGACGACGGCAGCACGCAGCGCGATCCCGCCACCGTCTGGTACGTGCAGAACGGCCAGCCTCTGCGCACCGGCACCGTACTGATCGGCGTGCAGGGCATCGTCGACCAACGCCCCGGCGGCTGGCGGCTGCAGCTCACCGCCGCGCCGAGGATCGCCGCGCCGCAACGCCCGGCCGCACCGCAGGTCGCCGGCAACGTCCGCGTGGCGGCGTTCAACCTGGAAAACCTGTTCAACGGCGACGGCAAGGGCGGCGGCTTCCCCACCGAGCGCGGCGCGAAGACACCCGAGCAGTTGAAAGCGCAGCTGGCCAAGCTCACCGCCACCATCCGCGGCCTCGATCCCGACATCGCCGCGCTGATGGAGCTGGAGAACGACGGCTACGGCGCCGACTCCAGCCTGGCGCAGCTGGTCGCCGCCCTCAATGCTGGCGGCGGCACCTGGCGTTTCGTCGATGCAAAGCGGGGTCCGGGCCCGGACAGCATCCGCGTGGGCCTCATCTACCGCAGCGACAAGGTCAAACCCACCGGCAAGCCCGCCACGCTGCAGGAAGGTCCGTTCGGCGAACGCAGCCGCAGTCCGCTGGCGCAGGCGTTCGTGCGCGGCAATGGCAAGCCGTTCGTGGTGGTCGCGAACCACCTGAAGTCGAAAGGCTGCTCGGAAGCCACGGGCCTGGATGCCGACCAGAAGGACGGCGCCGGTTGCTGGAATGCGCTGCGGCTGGATTCGGCCAGGCGCCTGGACGCATGGCTGAAGACCGACCCCACCCGCACGCGCAGCGACCGCGTGGTGATGCTGGGCGACTTCAACACCTATGCGATGGAAGATCCGATGCGCTGGCTGCGGGATGACGCCGGCTGGGTGGATGCATTCACGCAAGCGGGCGCCGAACAGCCCTACAGCTATGTGTACAGCGGCCTGAGCGGTCGCCTCGACCACGCCCTGCTCAGTCCGTCATTGGCCAAGCAGCTGCGTGGCGCGGCCGAATGGCATATCAATGCCGACGAACAGGACGCACAGGGCTACGCCGACGGCGATGCGTCCACGCCCTACCGCAGCTCCGACCACGATCCGCTGCTGCTGGGATTCGATCTCTAGGCATTACAGCAGCCGGCAATCTTGCCTGTAGGAGCGACGTCAGTCGCGATGAACCACCGCGGAGGGGTCTTCGCGACTGACGTCGCTCCCACAAGACAGCAAAGGTGGGCCGAGGCCCACCCTACGCACGCACTAACGCTGCCCCTCCTCCACCAGCGCCTGCAGCTTCTGCACGGTGGCCCAGTTGCGCGTGGTCGCCGCCTTCCCGACCTTGCCCAGCAACGCCTCCGCCGCCTTACTTTCCAGGATGCCGCTGGCGCAATGCAGGTAGGCGGCCTGCGAACCGATGTGGAACTGTTCCGGTGCCATGACGTGCGGCGTGATCGCCGACATCGCCGCGAGGACACTGGCGTCCGCCACGAAGGCCACCAGCAGGCGCGAGGGATCGTCTGCCGAAGCGAACGGATTTTCCCGGGCAATCAACGCCAGCGCCTTGGCCGACACCACGATGACGGGAACCTCGATACCCAGCCGCGACGCGATGGCGGCCGATATGTCGGTAGCCAGCTTCTTCGGTGTGCCCTTGCTTGCCTTGAAGACGACGTTCCCGCTGTTGAGCAGCGTAGCGACGTCGGTGTAACCCAATCCTTCCAGCAGCGCGCGAAGATCCGCCATCGCAATGCGCTTGGCCTTGCCGACGTTGATGCCGCGGAGCAGGGCGATGTAGGTGGTCATGTCGATGCCTTGGCTCTATCCATGTAATCGCGCGTGAGACATCGGAGCATCAAGAGTCCGACGAAAAATGTGCACGGACCACTTTCTCGGTCTCGGGACCCCATATGCGGCTCGCCGTGCACAGTCCGTAACGAGCCGGGCCACTCGATTCGGCGACCACCAGGATCGTATCGCCAGGCATCAATGTTGTGAGTTCGGAAAACTCCACGCGCCCCGTAGCTTTAGGATCGTTGTACTGCCAGGTGGAAAGCACGGCGCCCACGGTCAATGGATCGCCTTTGAACACGATCTCCGGCTGCAACGTGTGGCGCACTACGGCCAGGCATCGACGCTCGTGTGGATTCTCTGTGTTTCGGAGCTCATCCAGAGAGGGAATCAGCGCGGACTTCACCACCGTCCCAACGTACACCGTCTCAGCCACCAGCAACTTGGGCTCCAGCGGCTCGATGACGCAGACTGCACCGGCCGCCATCGGCAGCAAGGCCATGCAAGCACCCGCGATGGCGAGAAGTTTCATGCCGACTCTACCGGCGCGAACCGCCTCACCGCGCGCCCCTCCACCATCACGTCCTCGCAGAACATCGCGTAAGGCCGCACCCACAACCCGCCTTCGCCATACAGCGCGCGATACACCACCACCGGCTCCAGCGTCTCGCTGTGTCGTGCCACCGCGACGACTTCGTAGTCGTTGCCCTTGTAGTGGCGATAGAGGCCTGGGGGGAGTGCCGGGAGTGTGTCCATGATGATCTCGTCGATCCGTAGGGTGGGCCTTGGCCCACCGATGCGGACATTGTCCACGAACAAATGCGTAGGATGGGAGGAGCCGCAGGCGGCTTTCAACGGCGAAGCCGGTCTGCCCATCGCCACATGCTTGCAGATCACGTGATGGGTAGACCGGGTCCGCCGTTGGAAACCGCTTCGCTCAACCCATCCTACGGACTACGCGCCTCAACACGTCCAGTAGATCTTCCGCTGCAGATCGACGACTTCCGGGCCATCACTGCAGCCGCCCACCTCGATGGCGGTTGCGTCCGCCGGTTGCGCCGCGATGATCCATTGCCTGCTCGCCGCGTGCCACGCGACCCTGCCTTCCGCGATCACGCCCCGGGGGAATACATCATCGCGATCATGGTTAGTCAGTGTGATGCGCTCACCCTCGATGCGGGCCTCGAGCCGGATGCTGGGCAGGTCAGGATGTTCCGCGAACCGATGCTGGAAGGCATAAATGCCCGGCGGCAACGGCATCGCCGGCTCGGACGCCGACGCGGTGGGCATCGCGCCAAGTATCCCGGCCAACGAGACGATCAGCCTTCCCACGATCCGGACACGCATTCCGTTCTCCTGCGTGTGGCAACCTCGTCCATCGCATCGCACTGCGGCGACTCCCGGGGCTCCACTGCGTTCTTCGCGATAGGTTGGGGTGAGGTCACGCACCCCAATCTGTGGACCCCTCAGCATCACGGGCGTTGGGGTTCACTCCGTTCCCCTAAACCTATAAAAACACTCGCGCAACCGCTCAATACCCCGCCGCCTGCCCATCCTTGCGGCTCTCGCTGGCGCCGTAATACACCCCCGTCTTCGGGTCGCGCATGATCGCCTGGTAGCCGCCGTACGGGCCGAGTGCCCATTCCACGTGGTGGCCCTTGTCCATCAGCGCGCGCACGGTCTCGTACGGGAAGCCGGACTCCAGCTGCACCACGCCGCCGTCGGTCATCGCCTTCGCGCTGCCGACCGGTTCGGTGGAGCCGTCGTGCTGCACGCGCGGGGCGTCGCCGGCTTCCTGCAGTGTCATGCCGAAGTCGACCAGGTTCATCACGATCTGCACGTGGCCCTGCGGCTGCATGGCGCCGCCCATCACACCGAAGCTGACCCACGGCTTGCCGTCCTTGGTGATGAAGGCCGGGATGATGGTCTGGAACGGGCGCTTGCCCGGCGCGTAGCAGTTGGGATGCGGCGTGGCACCGTCGCAACCGTTGAGCACGAACATCTCGCCACGGTCCTGCAGGATGAAGCCCAGGCCGGTCGGCGCCATGCCGCTGCCCATGCCGCGGTAGTTGGACTGGATCAGCGACACCATCATGCCGTCCTTGTCGGCGACGGTCATGTAGATGGTGTCGCCCTCGTCCAGCTCCTTCGGCGTGCCGGGCTGCACTTCGCGCAGCACCTTGTCGGGCGAGATCAGTTTCGCTCGGTCGCGTGCGTACGGCTTGGAGATCAGCCGCGCGACCGGTGCAGGCTGGAAGGCGGGATCGGCATACCAGCGCGCGCGGTCGGCGAAGGCGAGCTTCTTGGCTTCCACCAGCAGGTGCACATGCTCGGGGCTGCCGAAGGGAATCCTGCTGAAGTCGTAGCCTTCCAGCACGTTGAGCATCTGCAGCGCGGCGATGCCCTGCCCGTTCGGCGGCAGTTCCCACACGTCGACGCCGCGATAGTTCGTGCTGACGGGCGTGACCCACTCGCCCTGGTGCGCGGCCATGTCCTCGTACGCCAGGAAGCCGCCGTTGGCCTTGAAGTACGCGTCGATCGTGCGCGCGATATCACCCTTGTAGAACGCGTCGCGGCCGCCGTCGGCGATTTTCTGCAATGTGTCGGCGAGGTACGGATTCTTCCACATCTCGCCGGTGCGCGGCGCGCGGCCATCGCTGGTGAACTGCTCCTTGAAGCCGGGGAACTTCGACAGCCGCGGCACCGATCGCTCCCAGTAGTAGGCGATGGTCTGGTGGACCGGGTGGCCTTCGCGCGCGTAGCGGATGGTGGGCGCCAGCACATCGCGCATCGGCAGCTTGCCGAAGCGACCGTGCAGCGCGAACCAGCCATCGACCGTGCCCGGCACGCTGACCGGCAGCGGACCGTGCGCGGGAATGTCGGTAATGCCCTGCTGCTTGAAATGCTCCAGGGTCAGCGACTTCGGCGAACGGCCGGAGCCGTTGTAGCCATGCAGCTGTTTCGTCTTCGGGTCCCAGACGATCGCGAACAGGTCGCCGCCGATGCCGTTGCCGGTAGGTTCCATCAAGCCGAGCGCGGCGTTGGCGGCGATGGCCGCATCCATCGCGGTGCCGCCCTGCTTCATCACGTCCAGCGCGATCTGCGTGGCCAGCGGGTGCGAGGTGGCCGCCATCGCGTGCGGGGCGATGACATCCGAGCGGGTGGCGAAGGCGCGACCGGTGATGCGGTCGGCGGCGGAAGCGGGAATACCGGCGGCGGCGGTCAACGCCGTCGCCAGGCACAGCGAAGCAAGGGTGCGCATCGTGGACAGGGAATGGCGCGCGGTGCGCGCCTTCACCCGCCGATATTACGCGTTACGGCCAGACCGGCGGATTCGTCTGCCAGGCGCCGAGCACTTCGGCCAGCGTGTCGCGGTCTTCCTGACGCCACCCGGGCAGCAACGTGGCGTAGTTGCGTGCGTCGGTCCACAGCAGGGGCTCGGTACGCACGGCCGCGCCGTACCACTGTACGGCCTCGTCCTTGCGCCCCATCTTCCACAACACCAGTGCCAGCGTCGGCGGCACCCACGAGGCCCCGCCCACCACCGCGATCAACGGCGTCCACTGCTGCAGCGCGGCCGGGTATTCGCCCAGGCGATACAGGTCCCACCCATAGTTCCAACTGACCGAACGCCACTGGGTGCCGCCGGTCTGGGCGCTGCCCAGCGCCTGCTGGTAGAGCTGGCGGCCAAGATCGACGCGACCATCGGTCAGCGCGATGTGCGCCAGCTGCGCGGTCGCTTCGATGGTCTTGCGACCCCGTTCGCGCGCCTTCACCAACTGGTCGACCAGGGCATCGCCCTCGACCCCGCTCACGGCGACCACGGGCACGGCCGCGCGGTCCTCGTCGAAATAGAACTCCTTGGGCTTCGGCACAGTCTGCGCCTGCGCGGAAAACACCACGGATGCCAGCACAGCGGCCAGCAGCATGCACTTACCGGATTTCACGTACGTCCCCCAGACTACCGATAACCCCCGGCGCCCATCCTAACCGCTGCAACGCACAACGGCGGAGTGATGACGGTCACAGAAAAAGCCGCTGTTACAATGCGCGCCTTCACGCCCGAGGGGTTTTCGGGCCACGCCAGCCGCTTTGGGCCCGCCATGACCAGCACCGCCGAACTCACCTCGCCCTCTTCCGCCAACATGCCGCAGATCGGGGTGATCGACAGCGACTACACGCTGGAACACAAATACACCCGCACCGACGGCCGCATCTACCTCAGCGGCGTGCAGGCGCTGGTGCGGTTGCCGCTGATGCAGCGCCTGCGCGACCAGGCCGCAGGCCTCAACACCGCCGGCTTCATCAGCGGCTACCGCGGCTCGCCGCTGGGCGGCTTCGACCTGGAGCTGTGGCGCGCACGCAAGCATCTCGAGTCGGCGGGCGTGAAGTTCACCCCGGGCCTCAACGAGGACCTGGGCGCGACCATGGTGTGGGGCACGCAGCAGACCAACCTCTTTCCCGGCGCCAAGGTCGATGGCGTGTATTCCATGTGGTACGGCAAGGGTCCCGGCGTGGACCGCTGCGGCGACGTGTTCAAGCACGGCAACGCGGCCGGCACCTCGAAGTTCGGCGGCGTGCTGGCGCTGGCGGCGGACGACCACAACTGCCGCAGCTCGACGCTGCCGCATGGCTCGGAAGACGAATTCGTCAGCGCGATGATGCCGGTGCTGAACCCGGCCGGCGTGCAGGACATCCTCGACCTGGGCCTGGTGGGCTGGGCGATGAGCCGCTACACCGGCCGATGGATCGGCTTCAAGACGATCGCCGAGACGGTGGAGTCGTCGGCGTCCGTGCAGGTGGATCCGTTCGCGCGGCAGATCGTGATGCCGGAAGATTTCGCCATGCCGGCCGGCGGCCTCAACATCCGCTGGCCGAATCCGCCGCTCGACCAGGAAATGCGCCTGCACAAATACGCGGTGGCGGCGGCGCAGGCGTTTGCGCGCGCCAACGGCGTTGACCGGATCGTGCTGGATTCGCCGCGTGCACGGCTGGGTATCGTCACCACCGGCAAGAGCTATCTGGACGTGCTGCAGGCGCTGGAATACCTGGGCCTGGACGAACAGGCCTGCGCCGACATCGGCATCCGCGTCTACAAGGTGGGCATGACCTGGCCGCTGGAACCGGTGGGCATCACCGAGTTCGCCAAGGGCCTGGAAGACATCGTCGTGGTGGAGGAGAAGCGGGCCTTCATCGAGCGGCAGATGAAGGAGTACTTCTACAACTGGCCGGCGAATGCGGGCACGCGCCCGTCCATCGTCGGCAAGTACGACGAGGCCGGCGAGTGGATCCTGCCGTCCACCGGCGAGCTGACCCCGGCGACGATCGCCGGCGTGATCGGGCGCCGCATCCAGCGCTTCTTCACGACGGAATCCATCGAACAGCGCCTGCGCTGGATGGAGGAGAAGGAAGCCGAAATGGCGCTGCCGCGCGCCAACTTCCCGCGCGTGCCGCACTACTGCAGCGGCTGCCCGCACAACACCTCAACGGTGGTGCCGGAAGGTTCGCGCGCGCTCGGCGGCATCGGTTGCCACTACATGGTCACGTGGATGGACCGCAACACCGACACCTTCACCCACATGGGCGGCGAAGGCGTGACGTGGTCGGGGCAGGCACCGTTCACCGAGACCGAACACGTCTTCCAGAACCTGGGCGACGGCACGTTCTTCCACTCGGGCTCGCTGGCGGTGCGCCAGTCGGTGGCCACCGGGGTGAACATCACCTACAAGATCCTCTACAACGACGCGGTGGCGATGACCGGCGGCCAGCCGGTGGACGGTACGCTGTCGGTGCCGCAGATCGCGCACATGATGCGGTCGGAAGGCGTGGACACGATCGTCGTGGTCAGCGACGACGTGCGCAAGTGGAGCAAGCGCGAGCTGTTCCCCAGCGGCGTGGAATTCTTCGACCGCGCAGAGCTGGACGACGTGCAGCGCCGCCTGCGCGAGGTGAGGGGCGTCTCCATCCTGATCTACGACCAGGTCTGCGCCACCGAGAAGCGCCGCCGCCGCAAGCGCGGCAAGCTGCCGGATCCGGCCAAGCGCACGATGGTCAACACGCTGGTCTGCGAAGGCTGCGGCGACTGCGGCGTGAAGAGCTTCTGCGTGTCGGTGCTGCCGAAGGAAACCGAGTTCGGCCGCAAGCGCGAGATCGACCAGTCGAACTGCAACAAGGACTTCCGCTGCGTCGACGGCTTCTGCCCCAGCTTCGTCACCGTGCACGGCGGCACGCCGCGCAAGGGCAAGAAGGCGAACGCCGCCGACCTGCTGGCCGCGCTGCCGGCGCCGACGTTCAAGTCCAACCTCGACCAGCCCTGGAACATCCTGATCACCGGCGTCGGCGGTACCGGCGTGGTGACCATCGGCGCGCTGCTCGGCATGGCTGGCCACCTGGAGGGCAAGGGCGCCAGCGTGCTCGACCAGACCGGCCTGGCGCAGAAGGGCGGCGCGGTGACCACGCACATCCGCATCGCGCGCACGCCGGAAGACATCCACGCCGTGCGCATCGCCGCCGGCGAGGCCGACCTGGTGCTGGGCTGCGACATGGTGGTGGTCAACGACTACTGGGTGCTGTCGAAGGTGCGCGGCGAGCGCTCGCAGGTGGTGCTGAACACCTACGAGGCCATGCCGGGCACGTTCACCACCCATCCGGACATGCAGTTCCCGGCCAACGACATCGTCGCCGGCGTGAAGGTCGCCCTCGGCGGCCGCGAACCGATGCTGGTCGACGCCACCCAGGTGGCGACCGCGCTGATGGGCGACGCGATCGCCAGCAACCTCTTCATGCTCGGCTACGCCTGGCAGCAGGGCCTGGTACCGATCTCCTACGACGCCATCATGCGCGCGGTCGAGCTCAACGGCGCCGCCATCGAGATGAACAAGACCGCCTTCGCCTGGGGTCGTCTGGCGGTGGTGAATCCGCTCGCCGTGCAGGAGGCCGCCGGCCTGATCCACAACACGCAGACCGAGAGCGAGCGCACCCCGGGCACCCTGCAGATCCTGCCGCCGGGCGAGTGGGAAAGCACCGAGTGGGGCGCCAATGCCGCGCCGCGCAACCCGGGCAACGAGAGCGAGCTGCGCGGCCTGCCGGACAACGGTGCGGGCAGCGGCGACAACGTCGCCTTCCTGCCACTGGACGACCTGCGGCTGTCGCGCTCGCTGGACGAACTGGTCGCGCGCCGCTCGGCCTTCCTCACCGAGTACCAGGACGCCGCCTACGCGCGCCGCTACACCGACCTGGTGGCGAAGGTGCGCTCGGCCGAGAACATCAAGGCACCCGGCTCGACCGCCCTGACCGAGGCGGTGGCCCGCTACTTCTTCAAGCTGATGGCGTACAAGGACGAGTACGAAGTGGCGCGCCTGTACACCAGCGGCGACTTCCAGCGCCGCCTGCAGCAGCAGTTCGACGGCGACTACCAGGTGCACTTCCACTTGGCACCGCCGCTGTTCGCCAAGAAGGACGCGCACGGCCGCCTGATGAAGAAGGAATACGGCCCGTGGATGTTCAAGGCCTTCGGCCTGCTGGCGAAGCTGCGCTTCCTGCGCGGCGGCACCTTCGACGTGTTCGGCTACACCGACGAGCGTAAGGGCGAGCGCCAGCTGATCGCCGACTACGCCAACACCATCGATGAGCTGCTGGCCGCGCTGGATGCGGACAAGCTGGGTCTGGCGGTGGAGATCGCCAGCATCCCCGAGCATATCCGCGGCTACGGCCACGTCAAGGAGAAGCACCTGCACGCCGCCAAGGCGCGCGAGGCGGAACTGCTCGGTCTGTGGCGCAACCCGAAGTCGCTGCACATCGTGCAGGCGGCATAACAACAAAACCCCGCTCCGGCGGGGTTTTTGTTTGCGTAGCGTGCGCCATGCGCACAATGCCCAGACACTTTCTGGAGTCCGTGGGAGCGACGTCAGTCGCGAACGCTACCCTGCAGAAACCTTTCGACACGGATCAGAGCGGACAAATGCCGATCAAGCACGTTGAGTGCGTTCGTTTTCGATCCGCTTCTTTCGCCTTTATTCGTGTCGAATGAAGGCGTCCGATCCGCGGTCGCGACTCACCTCGCTCCTACAGGAATTTCCGCCGGCGCCAGACCAGACAGCGGTTGTTGGCCGGCATGGCGTTGTCCTCGACGAGCACCAGGCCGATCTCGCGCGCCAGCGCATCGACGGCCTCGACGTCGCGGATGCCCGACGCAGGATCGCGGTCTTTCAGCCACTGCTCGAAGGCGCGGTTGCTGTCGCTGGTGAAGTCGCCGCCGTAGTTGAAGGGGCCGTAGACGATCAGCGGGCCGTCTTCCTGGAGCACCTTGCCGACGCCGGCGAAGAACGCCTCGACCTGCGGCCAGCCCATGATGTGCAGGCTGTTGGCGGTGAAGACGGTATCGAAGGTCGCGGCGGGCCAGCGGCCGTCGACATCCAGTTCCAGGGCGGCCGGCGTATTCCCCAACGCGGCTTCGTCGAGCCACAGCGCGATGCCGGGCAGGTTGTCCGCCCGGTCGCTGCACTGCCAGATCAGCCACGGCATCGCCACGGCGAAGTGCACCGCATGCTGGCCGGTGCCGCTGCCGACTTCGAGCACGCGCCGGCTGTCGCCGACGTGGCGTTGCAACACCTCCAGGATCGGTCCCTGGTTGCGCTCGCAGGACGGCGCGAACGGCTTGCTCATGCGACGTAGCGTGCGCCGCGCGCACGACCTCTCGATTCTTCCGGCACCCCGGTGTCGTGCGCGTGGCGCACGCTACGCGGCCCGTACATAGAAGCGCTTCGCGCCGCCCTCGCCCGCCCGCTCCTCGACGGTGAAGTGGCGCGGATGCGCCTTCATCAGGTCGCTGAGCTTCTTGTGGCCGTACAGCCGGGTGTCGAAATCGGGACGCACCTTGCTGAGATAGCTGCCGACGCTGCCCAGGAAGGCCCAGCCCTGGTCATCGCTGGCCTCCTCGATGGCCTGACGGATCAGCCGCAGCGGCAGCGATTCGTGCTTGCCCTGCTCCACCACCGGCGCGGCGGTCGGCTCGGCCTGTGCGGCCGGCTTCTTCGCTGCGGGCCTGGCCGTCTTCTTCGCCGGTTTCTGCGGCGGGGGCGGCGCAGACGATGCCGGCACTTCGCTGCGCAGCACTTCCACATAGATGAACTTGTCGCAGGCCTGCACGAAGGCATCCGGCGTCTTGCGCTCGCCGAAGCCGTAGACGGTCAGCCCCTCCTCGCGCAGGCGCTGGGCCAGGCGGGTGAAATCGCTGTCGCTGGAGACCAGGCAGACGCCATCGAAGCGGCGCGTGTACATCAGGTCCATCGCATCGATGATCAGCGAACTGTCGGTGGCGTTCTTGCCGCTGGTGTAGGCGAACTGCTGCACCGGGTTGATCGAATGCTTCAGCAGCGCCTGCTTCCACTGCGTCATGCGGGTGCTGGTGAAGTCGCCGTAGATACGCTTGACGCTGGCCACGCCGTACTTGGCCACCTCCGCCAGCAGGCCTTCGATGACGGCCGGCTGGGCGTTGTCGGCATCGATCAGCACCGCCAGCCGTGGCTGCTCTTCGTCGTTCTCAGGCCGTCCGAGCGGGCGCGATTTCATGCGGGGCGATTCCTGTGCGGGAAGAGCCGCATTGTGCACCACGTCTCCATGGCATGACCGGCGTCACTTGACCTTGCGGCGCGTGCCGACGACAGTCCGGGGGCTTCCGTTTCCGGACCCGATCCATGCAGCGACGCGACTTCCTTGCCTTCGGCGGCCTGACTATCGCCGGGCTGGCCCTGCCCGGCACGCGCGTGATCGCCGCCGAGGCCCTGCTGGAACCGGGTGACGCGGCAAAGAAGAAGCGTCTGGCCGACGCCGCGCTCGCCGCCGCAACGGCCGCGGGCGCGACCTACGCCGACGTGCGCATCGGCCGCTACCTGCGGCAGTCGCTGATCACGCGCGAGGACAAGGTGCAGAACGTGGTGAACACCGAATCCTCCGGCGTCGGCGTGCGCGTGATCGCACAGGGCGCGTGGGGCTTCGCGGCGACCCACGAGCAGACGCCCGACGGCGTGGCCGCGGCGGCACGCCAGGCCGTGGCCATCGCCCGCGCCAATGCGCGCATCCAGGGCAAGCCGGTACAGCTGGCGCCCTTGAAGGGCGTGGGCGAGGTAGCGTGGCGCACCCCGATCGTGAAGAACGCGATGGCGGTGCCGGTGGAGGAGAAGGTGGACTTGCTGCTGGGCGCCAACGCCACCGCGTTGTCGGCCGGCGCCAGCTTCGCCGCCTCGCGCATGTTCGTCATCAACGAGCAGAAGTATTTCGCCAGCACCGACGGCTCCTACATCGACCAGGACGTGCACCGCATCTGGGTGCCCTTCACGGTGACGGTGGTGGACAAGGCGACCGGCAAGTTCAAGACCCGCGATGGCCTGTCCGCGCCGATGGGCATGGGCTACGAGTACCTGGACGCGAATCCCGCCGACAAGATCGCGCTGCCCGGCGGCGTGGTCGCGTACGGCGCGTCGTACGACCTGCGCGAGGACATCGTGGCGGCGGCCAGGCAGGCGCGCGCCAAGCTGACCGCGCCGTCGGTCAAACCCGGCAAGTGCGACCTGGTGCTGGACCCGTCCAACCTGTTCCTGACCATCCACGAGAACGTCGGCCATCCGCTGGAGCTGGACCGCGTGCTCGGCTACGAGGCCAACTACGCCGGCACCAGCTTCGCCACGCTGGACAAGCGCGAGCAGCGCTTCCAGTGGGGCAGCCCGATCGTCACCTTCACCGCCGACAAGATCGAGCCGCGCAGTCTCGGTGCCGTCGGCTACGACGACGAAGGCGTGAAGACCCGCCGCTGGGACCTGGTGAAGGACGGCGTGCTGGTCAACTACCAGGCCACGCGCGACGAGGTGCATCTCCTCGGAGAAGACGCCTCGCACGGCTGCAGCTACGCCGATTCGTGGAGCAGCGTGCAGTTCCAGCGCATGGCCAACGTGTCGCTGGCGCCGGGTAAGACGCCGCTGACCGTGGCGGAAATGGTGAAGGACGTGGAGAACGGCCTCTACATCCACGGTCGCGGTTCGTATTCCATCGACCAGCAGCGCTACAACGCCCAGTTCGGCGGCCAGCTGTACTTCGAGATCAGGAACGGCGCAGTGACCCGCCAGGTCGAGGACGCCGCCTACCAGATCCGCACGCCGGAGTTCTGGAACGCCTGCACCGCCATCTGCGATGCGCGCGACTTCCGCCTGGGCGGCTCGTTCTTCGACGGCAAGGGCCAGCCCAGCCAGGTCTCGGCAGTCTCGCACGGGTCGGCGACCACGCGCTTCAACGGCATCAACATCATCAATACGGCGCGATCGCTGGGGTGATGGGTTGCCGTCATCCCAGCGTGGGCTGGGATCCATCTTGCTCTTTGCTCCGAATCAGACTGGAAGATCAAACCCAAATGGATCCCAGCGTGCGCTGGGATGACGGTTCGAGGTGCGCGCGCGAACCCAGGAGGGTGCGTTCGATCACGTTGACGGGCTTCATCTATGCCTAAAGTCATTTGACGCTGTCTCCACCCCGGCGCAAGAATCGGGGCTGACCCGCGCGGTGGACATGGCGCGGGGCTCAACGCGTCCGTCGCAGTCCCCGCCTGCCTGCGCAGGCCCCATGGTGGAGAACAGCCTTGCAACGTCGTGACTTCCTGGCCCTGACCGGCCTGACCGTGGGCGGCCTGATGGTGCCGTCCTACTTCGGCAAGGCGATCGCCGCCGAGCAACTCCAGTCCACCCTCGATGTCGCGCTGAAGAAGCGCCTGGCCGACGCCGCGCTGGCCGCGGCCAAGCAGGCCGGGGCGACCTACTGCGACGTGCGCATCGGCCGCTACCTGCGCCAGTTCGTGATCACCCGCGAGGACAAGGTGCAGAACGTGGTGAACACCGAGTCCGCCGGCGCCGGCATCCGCGTGATCGCCAACGGCGCCTGGGGCTTCGCCGCCACCAACACGCTGACCGCCGAAGGCGTGGCCAGTGCCGCGCGCCAGGCCGCCGCCATCGCCAAGGCCAACAGCAAGACCCAGACCGCGCCGGTGCAGCTGGCCAAGGCGCCGGGCTTCGGCGAGGTGGCGTGGAAGACGCCGATCAAGAAGAACGCGATGGAGGTGCCGATCAAGGACAAGGTCGACCTGCTGCTGGGCGTCAACGCCGCCGCGATCAACGCCGGGGCCGACTTCGTCAACTCGATGATGTTCCTGGTGAACGAGCAGAAGTACTTTGCCAGCACCGACGGCTCCTACATCGACCAGGACGTGCACCGCCTCTGGGTGCCGATGACGGTCACCGCGATCGACAAGGCGACGGGCAAGTTCCGCACCCGCGACGGCCTGTCCTCGCCGGTCGGCATGGGTTACGAGTATCTCGATGGCGATGCCTCGCAGAAGTACACCACGCCGAATGGGGTCATCAATTACGGCCTGTCCTACGACATGAAGGAGGACGCCATCGCGTCCGCCAAGCAGGCGCGCGCCAAGCTGACCGCGCCGTCGGTCAAGCCGGGCAAGTACGACCTGGTCCTGGATCCGTCGCACACCTGGCTGACCATCCACGAAAACGTCGGCCATCCGCTGGAGCTGGACCGCGTGCTCGGCTACGAGGCCAACTACGCCGGCACCAGCTTCGCCACGCTGGACAAGCGCAACGAGGCATTCCAGTACGGCAGCGGCATCGTCAACCTGTTTGCCGACAAGGTGCAGCCGGGCAGCCTGGGCGCGGTGGGCTACGACGACGAAGGTGTCAAGACCAAGCGCTGGGACCTGGTGAAGGAAGGCAAGCTGGTCGACTACCAGACCATCCGCGACCAGGCCCACATCCTGGGCAAGGACGCCTCCGACGGCTGCTGCTACGCCGATTCGTGGAGCAGCGTGCAATTCCAGCGCATGGCCAACGTGTCGCTGGCGCCCGGCAAGGACAAGCTGTCGGTGGCCGACATGATCAAGGACGTCGAGAACGGCATCTACATCATCGGCGACGGTTCGTTCTCGATCGACCAGCAGCGCTACAACGCCCAGTTCGGCGGCCAGCTGTTCTACGAGATCAAGAACGGCAAGATCACCCAGCAGCTCGAGGACGTGGCCTACCAGATCCGCACGCCGGAATTCTGGAACGCCTGCACCGCGATCTGCGACGAGAGCGACTACCGCCTGGGCGGCTCGTTCTTCGACGGCAAGGGCCAGCCCGGCCAGGTGTCCGCGGTCTCGCACGGGTCGTCCACCGCGCGCTTCAACGGCATGAACGTCATCAACACCGCCCGCTCGCTCGGCTGACCGGCGCTTAAGGAGATCACCAGAACATGAGCATCCTCACCGAAGCGCAGGCCAAGGCCATCCTCGACAAGGTCCTGGCGCTGTCCAAGGCCGACGAGTGCACCGCGTCCCTCACCGGCTCCGTCGACGGCAACATCCGTTTCGCGCTGAACAACGTCTCCACCAGCGGCATCGTCAGCAACACCGACCTGGCCGTGCAGGTGGCCTTCGGCAAGCGCACCGGCGTGGCGACCATCAACGAGTTCGACGACGCCGCGCTGGAGCGCGTGGTCCGCCGCGCCGAAGACCTCGCCCGCCTGGCGCCGGAAAACCCCGAGTTCATGCCGGCCGTCGAGAAGCAGACCTACAAGCCCTCGCCCACCTTCAGCGAATCGACCGCCGCCATCACGCCGGAATTCCGTGCGCAGGTCGCGGCCGATTCCATCGCGCCCTGCAAGGCCGAGAAGCTGATCGCCGCCGGCTTCCTGGAAGACGGCCAGAGCTTCGTCGCCTTCGCCAACAGCAAGGGCAACTTCGGCTACCAGAAGGCCACCGCGTTCAACTACACCTGCACCGTGCGCACCGAAGACGGCCGCGGTTCCGGCTGGGTCGGCCGCAACCTGAAGGATGCCAACGCGTTCAAGGCCGACAGCGATATCCGCACCGCGATGCGCAAGGCCAGCGAATCGGCCGAAGCCAAGGCGCTGGAGCCGGGCAAGTACACGGTCATCCTGGAACCGGCCGCAGCCGCGGGCCTGATCTCGTTCATGATGAACTTCTTCGACGCGCGCCAGGCCGACGAAGGCCGCAGCTTCCTGTCCAAGAAGGGCGGCGGCAACAAGCTGGGCGAGCAGGTCTACGATCCGCGCGTCAACATCAGCGCCGACCCGTGGCACCCCGGCGCGGAAGTGATGCCGTGGGACAACGAAGGCCTGCCGCGCGAGAAGATGGCCATCGTCGAGAACGGCAAGGTGGTCAACCTGGAGTACTCGCGCTTCTGGGCGCAGAAGCAGGGCAAGCGCGCGGTCGGTTCGCCGGGCAACCTGCTGGTCGCCGGCGGCACCAAGTCCACCGCCGAGCTGGTCGCCGGCACGCAGAAGGGCATCCTGGTCACCCGCACCTGGTACATCCGCATGGTCGATCCGCAGACCGTGCTGCTGACCGGCCTGACCCGCGACGGCACGTTCTACATCGAGAACGGCCAGATCAAGTACCCGGTGAAGAACTTCCGCTTCAACGAGTCGCCGGTGATCATGCTCAACAACATCGAGGAACTGGGCCGGCCGGTGCGCGTGGCCGGCGACGAGTCCAGCTTCGTGATGATGATCCCGCCGATGAAACTGCGCGATTTCACCTTCACCTCGCTGTCGGACGCGGTGTAACGGCGAGAAGCGAGTGGAGAGGAGTGAGGAGTGAGTAGAAGCGAGATGGATCGTGGGGCGGTGGGGGCAGCGCTCACTCCTCACTCCTCTTACCTCACTCCTCCCCCATGACCCGCGCCGAGTTCCTGAAGCTCATGGCCGGCGGCCTCGCCGGCGCGCTGCTGGCCGGCGCATCGCGCAGCGCACGTGCGGCGGGCAACTACGACTTCCGCTTCACCCGCCTGAAGTACGACTCCGGCGACTGGGACGTGGACGCGCGCATGCCGTCCAACCTCATCACCTCGCTGATCGACTACACCAGCCTGCGCGTGGACCCGAAGGAACACGTGCTGGCGCTGGCCGACCCGCGCATGCTAGCCGCGCCGTTCTGCTACCTGGCGGGGCACAAGCTGGTGGATTTCAACCCGGCGGAGAAGCGCAACTTCGAGCGCTACGTGCGCAACGGCGGCTTCGTCTTCGTCGACGACTGCAACCACGACATCGACGGCCTGTTCGCCAAGTCGTTCGAGGCGCAGATGGCCGCGATCTTCGGCGCAAAGACAATGAAGAAGCTGCCCAACACGCACGCGATCTACTCCTCGTTCTTCACGTTCGACGGTCCGCCCGCCACCAGCTTCGAGCTCAACGGCTGGGGCGACGACCTGGTGCACGAGTACCTGCAGGGCATCGAGATCAACGGCCGCCTCGGTGTGCTCTACAGCAACAAGGACTACGGCTGCGAGTGGGACTACGACTGGCGCAACAAGCGCTTCCTGGCCGAGGACAACACGAAGTTCGGTGTCAACCTCGTGATCTATGCGTTGACGACATGACCCTGTTCGCCCACCGCACTGTTTCCGGCGTCATCCCAGCGAACGCTGGGATGACGTTGCTCCTCACTGCAACCCGCTGCATTGAAAGCAGCAAGGAAACCCCATGACCGCCGCCCTCACCGAATCCGACCTCCAGCAGCAACTCGCGAAACTCGGCGAACTCCGCGCCGCCATCGGCCAGGCCATCGTCGGGCAGCAGGATGTCGTCGAGCAACTGCTGATCGGCCTGCTCGCCGGCGGCCACTGCCTGCTCGAAGGCGTGCCCGGGCTCGGCAAGACGCTGCTGGTGCGCTCGCTGGGCCAGGCGCTGCACCTGCAGTTCCGCCGCGTGCAGTTCACGCCCGACCTGATGCCCAGCGACATCCTGGGCACCGAACTGCTGGAGGAGGACCATGGCACCGGCCACCGCCACTTCCGCTTCCAGCCCGGGCCGATCTTCACCCACCTGCTGCTCGCCGACGAACTGAACCGCACGCCGCCGAAGACGCAGGCCGCGCTGCTGGAAGCGATGCAGGAGCGCACCGTCAGCTATGCCGGCACCACGCATGAACTGCCCTCGCCGTTCTTCGTGCTGGCCACGCAGAATCCGCTGGAACAGGCCGGCACCTACCCGTTGCCGGAAGCGCAGCTGGACCGCTTCCTGCTGCACATCCGCGTGGAGTACCCGAGCGAGCAGGAAGAACACGACATCCTGGCGCAGACCACCGGCCGTGCCGGCGGCGACGTGCCGCGGGTGATGGAGGGCGAGGCCGTGCTCGCGCTGCAGAAGCATGTCCGCGACGTGCACGTCAGCGACGACCTGTTGCGCTGGATCACCCGGCTGGTGCGCGCCAGCCGGCCCGGCGACGGCGTGCCCGACGAGGTCCGCAAGTACGTGCGCTGGGGCGCAGGTCCGCGCGCCGGCCAGTCGCTGGTGCTCGCCGCCAAGGCGCGCGCGCTGCTGCACGGCCGCCTGGCCGCCACGCGCGAGGACATCATCGCCCTGGCGCAGCCGGTGATGCGGCACCGCCTGCTGCTGTCGTTCGCGGCCGAAGCCGAACAGGTCAGTGCCGACGATGTGATCGCCGCGCTGCTGCGCGGCGTGCCGCTCGCCGCCTGATCGGGCTTCCATGGCGCACGACCTGATCCCCGCCGACGTCCGCAGCCGGTTGAAGGAGCTGCGGCTGACCGCGCGCCGCGCGATCGGCGCGCAGGGGATCGGCGTGCACCACAGCCGCAGCCGCGGTGCCGGGCTGGAGTTCGCGCAGTACCGCGCCTACGAACCGGGCGACGAGCTGCGCCAGATCGACTGGAAGCTGTACGCACGCTCGGACCGCTTCTTCGTGCGTGAGGCCGAACGCGAGAGTCCGCTGACGGTGTGGATTGTGCTGGACGCGACCGCCTCGATGACGCAACGCGATGGCGAACGCGGCACCCGCTTCGATGCCGCGCGGCGACTGGCCGCCTGCATCGCCGAGCTGGCGCTGCGCCAGGGCGACCGCTTCGGCCTGCTCGTGTTGCACGGCGATGGCGTGCGCCTGGTGTCCCCGGGCAATGGCGCGCGCCAGCGCGACCAGCTGCTGCTGGCGCTGCACGGGCTGAGCGCGGGCGGGACGTTTCCCGCGGCCGACAACCTCGCGCCGGTGTGGGAACGGATCGGTGCCGGCGATCTGGTGATGGCGCTGAGCGATGGGTTCGACGAGGCGATGATCGCGCTGATCGAACGCCTGGCCGCCGCCCGCCGCGAGGTGCTGGCGATCCAGCTGCTGACGGCGGACGAGCGCGACTTCCCGTTCACCGGCGGCCATCGCTTCCGCGATCCGGAGACCGCCGAGGAACTGCTGGGCGATGCCGCCGCGCTGCGCGCCGACTATCTGCAGCGTTTCGCCGAGGCGCAGCGCCTGCTCGATGCGCGACTGGATGCCAGCGGCATCCGCCATGCGCGCTACTACACCGATCAGCCGCTGGACCTGCCGCTGCGGCGGCTGTTCGGCGCGCGCGACGCGGCGGAGTACGCATGAGCCTGTCACTGCTGCTGCCCGCCGGACTGGCCGCGCTCGCCGCGTTGCTGCTGCCATTGCTCCTGCACCTGGCGCGCCGCCACGAACAGACGCCGACCGACTTCGCTGCGCTGCGCTGGCTGCGGCAGAAACCCAAGCCCCGCCACCGCATCCGCTTCGACGAATGGCCGCTGCTGCTGGTGCGCCTGCTGCTGCTGACACTGCTGGCGCTGTGGTTGGCCAAGCCCGTGCTGTCCGGCGCGGACGACACGCGTCCATGGATCATAGCTATCCCTGGCGTGGACGTTGCGGGCGTGCGCAGGCAGGCACCCGATGCCGAGGCCCGCCTGCACTGGTTGGCGCCCGGCTTTCCTTCGCTGGAGCAAGCCGCACCCGCCGGCACGCCCGCCATCGGCAGCCTGTTGCGCCAACTGGATGCAGAGCTGCCGCCGGGGGCGCCGCTGACCGTCATCGTGCCGGCGACGCTGCAAGGCGCGGACGCGGAACGCCCGCTGCTGTCGCGCGCAGTGACCTGGACCGTGGTCGAGGGCGCAATGGCGGCACCCCCCGCGTTCGTCTCGCCGCCGCCCACGCTCGCGGTGCGCCACACGGCAGGCAACGACACGGGGCTGCGCTATCTGCGCGCCGCTGCGCTGGCCTGGCAACCCGCGTCCTCGACGTCGTCGTCGCTGCAGGTCGGAACGGCTGACGAACCCCTGCCTGCCACCACGATGCCGCTGGTCTGGCTGGTACCCGGCCCGGTGCCGGCAACCGTCGTGCAGTGGATCGTGTCCGGCGGCACGTTGCTGCTGGCGAACGACAGCGCGCTCGACGGTTTCACCGCCGACACGACGCCGTGGCGCGATGCCGATGGCGCCGCGCTGGTCGAAGCGGCCAGACGCGGCAAGGGCCGCGTGCTGCGCTTCACCCGTCCGCTGCGGGCGGATGCGATGCCTGAACTGGTCGAGGCCGACTTCCCGCAACACCTGCGCGCGTTGTTCCATGCGCCTGGCGCTGCCCCAACTCGCGTGCTGGCGACCGACTACGCGCCGGCGACCGGGGGCGCGACGTATCCGGTCGCACCGCGCGACCTGCAGCCATGGCTGGCGCTGCTGATCGTCCTGCTGGTGCTGGTGGAGCGCTGGATGGCGACGCGCCGCATACGAGGCGTGGCGCCATGACGCCGTCCGCAAGCGACCGTCTGGGGCAGGCGCGCCGGCATGCGCTGCTAGGCCAGCTGCTGCTGGGCGCGGCGATCCCGGTGGCGGTGGGCGGTGTGCTGTGGCGGCTAACGTCGCCGGGCCTCGCGATGATGATCGCCGTCATCGGTTTCTCGCTGCTCGCGATCCTCGCGTGGCGACGGACGCGTGCGTTCGACACGCGCTGGCTGGTGCGGCAACTGGATGCGCGGCGCGCCGATCTCGACGACAGCACCGACCTGCTGCTGACGCCACCCGCGTCGTTGACGCCCCTGCAGCAGTTGCAGCAGGCGCGCGTGCGCGAACGCCTGCGCGCGCAGCCCGCGCCGGACCTTCGCACGCCGTGGCCGTGGGCACGCATCGTCGCACTGTGGATCGCGGCCGCCGTCGTGATGGCGACGGCGCTGTTATGGCCCGGTCGCGCGACCGGACCCGGCGCGCTCCAGCCTTCCGACGAGCCGGTCCCCACCGCGCCCGGCATCCCGCACCTCGTCGCGCAACGCCTGCACGTGGTGCCGCCCGCCTACACCGGCCTCGCCGCGCGCGACGAGGCCTCGCTCGACACCAAGGCGCCCGCCGGCTCGCGGCTGGCATGGACGCTGCGCTTCGAGCCGCAACCGTCCACGGCGGCGCTGGTCTTCCACGACGGCCAGCGCATCGGACTGCGCCGCACGGGCGACACCTGGCAGGCGACGCACGTGCTGGCGAAGTCGACGCTGTACCGCGTGGTCGCGGCCGGCACCGAAGGCCAGCCGCCGACGAAGCTGCGCCGGCTGGATGCGATTCCCGACCGTGTGCCGGAGGTGAAGGTCCTCGCGCCGGACCGCGGTCTCAGTCTGGTGACGGTCGGGCAGACGCGGTGGCCGCTGGCCTTCGAGGCGCGCGACGACTACGGCATCGCGCCGAGCGCGACGCTGAAGCTGACGCTCGCGCAGGGCAGCGGCGAGAACATCGCCTTCAAGGAACAGGTGATGACGCTGCGTGGCACCGGTCCGGCGACGGCACGCCGCTTCACCGCCTCGCTGGACCTGAAGGCGCTGGGCATGGCGGTGGGGGACGACCTGATCGCGCAGCTCACCGTGCAGGACACGCGTTCGCCCGCGCCGCAGCGCGCGCAGAGTCCCGGCCTGATCCTGCGCTGGCCGGCCGACCTTGGCCAGGAGAGCACAGGGCTGGAAGGGATGGTGAAGAAGGTGATGCCGGCCTACTTCCGCAGCCAGCGCCAGATCATCATCGACGCCGAAGCGCTGCAGAAGCAGAAGCGCAGCCTGGCAGCCGATACGTTCGTCACCCGCTCGGATGCGATCGGCGTGGACCAGCGCATCCTGCGCCTGCGTTACGGCCAGTTCCTCGGCGAGGAAGCCGAAGGCGAGCCGCAACCGCCGCCGACGAATGATGCCGAGGAAGCGCATGCGGACGGCGACGGCCACGACCACGCTGGCGAATCCGCACAGGCCGACGACGGCCACGGGCATGGCGAGGTCACCAGCGCGACCGGCGCCAGCTTCGGCCGCGAAGCCGACGTGCTGGAGGCGTACGGCCACACCCACGACCATGCCGAAGCCGCGACCCTGCTCGATCCGGAGACGCGCGCCACCCTGAAGAAGGCGCTGGACCAGATGTGGCAATCGGAACTTCACCTGCGCCAGGGCCATCCGGACCAGGCGCTGCCGTTCGCCTACAAGGCGCTGGAGTACATCAAGCAGGTACAGCAGGCGACCCGCATCTACCTGGCGCGGGTGGGGCCGGAACTGCCGCCGATCGACGAGACGCGCAGGATGGGTGGCGACCGCACCGGCATCGCGCCGCGCGCGCTGGGACCGCTCGCGCGCCAGCAGGACGACGATGCACCGGCACCCGCGCGTGCCTGGGCCGCGCTCGCGAACGACCGCGTGCCCGCGGATGCCGCCGACCTTGACGCGTTGCAGGCCTGGCTGCGCAACAACGAAGCGCGCGTGCCGGATGCGCTGGACCTGTTCGCGGCCATCGACGAAGTGCGTGGCGATCCGGATTGCGCGCCCTGCCGGCAGCGGCTGCGGTCGCTGCTGTGGTCCGCCTCGGCACAGCCGCCCGCGCAGGTGCCGCGACGCGGCGCGACCGACGACGTGGGGCGTCGCTACCTGGATGCCCTGCGGCAGGAGCCGGCGCGATGAACGCCATGTCCCTGTCGCTGCTGCTGGCCGGTCTGCTGACGCTGGCCGTCGTGATGGCGTGGCTGCGCCTCGCGTTGTGGCGTCACGGCGCACCGCATGACCGTCGCGGTTCGCCGACGCGCTTCGCGTTGCTGTGCCTGCTGCAACCCGTGGTCGCGCTGCTGCTCTACGTCACCCTGCTGCCGCCACGACAGACCACGACCACCGGCACGCTGGTGGTGATGACCGCACAGGCGGATCGCGTCGCTCTGCCCGCATCGCTGGACGGCCAGCCGCGCGTCGCGCTGCCGGAAGCACCGGCCGGTCTCGACGCCGAACGCGTCCCCGACCTCGGCACCGCACTGCGCCGTCGTCCGGAGGTCCGTGCGCTGTACATCGTCGGCGCCGGCCTGGAGCCGCGCGACCGCGATGCGGTGGATGGACGCGCACTGGCCTTCTCCGCGGCGCCGTTGCCGCGCGGCATCGTGCAGCTCTCACCCATCGCACCGGTCGCGACGGGCGCCGGCTTCGTCGCCAGCGGCCGCGTGCACGGCATTCCGCAGGCGACGGTGGTCCTGCGCGATCCGGCCGGCCAGCGGGTCGATGCGACGACGGTCGATGCGCAGGGGGGCTTTCGCCTCGACGGGCTGAGCCGTTTGTCGGGGCCAGCGCAGTTCCGCATCGAGGTGTTGGATGCGAAGCGTGCGGTCATCGACACCGCCACCGTGCCGGTATGGACCCAGCCCGCCTCGGCGCCGCGCGTCTGGGCCTTGGCCGGCGCACCGAACGCGGAATGGAAGTACCTGCGCCGCTGGGCCGCCGACGCCGGCATTCCGCTGCATCTGCAGATCAGCCTGGGCGGCGGCCTGCAGCTGGGCGATGCGCCGCTGCCGATGACGGCCGACACGCTGCGCCGCTTCGACCTGGTGCTGCTGGACGCGCGCAGCGCCGCCGCGCTCGGTGACGGACAACGTGCAGCCCTCGTGGCGGCGGTCCGTGACGGCCTCGGCGTGCTGGTGCGTGCCGATGGCGCACTGGCACCAGGCGTGCAACGCATGCTCGGCCTGGCGCTGACCGGCCGCGATGACGCGGAATTCCAGCTGCCGCGTCCTGCGCCCGACGACGACGCCTGGCGCGCTCGCCGCGGCGCCGGCACGGCGGACGCACCGGTCGATGCCGATGCGATACCGGCCGGCCTGTCGACGCTGACGCGACAGGCGCTGCGCACGACATCGCCGGACGCGATCCCGCTGCTGCGCGCGGCCGACGGCACGGCGGTCGCGTGGTGGCGTGCGGAAGGGCGCGGCCGCATCGGCGCGTGGACGCCGACCGACACCTACACCCTGGCCCTGACCGGCCATGCCGATACGCATGCCGTGCTGTGGTCTCAGGCGCTGGGAACGCTGTCCCGGACGGGCACAGAGATGGCGCTGTCGGCACCTGACGACGCCCGCGTCCCGCAGCGCGTGGCGCTGTGCGCTCTCGCCGGCGGCGCGCAGGTGAGCGCACCGGATGGCACTGTCACCCGCCTGCAGCGCGACCCGGCCACCGGCGCCGCGGGCTGTGGCGGCTTCTGGCCACGCATGGCCGGCTGGCACCAGCTGACCCTGGGCGATGCGACCGCACCGTTCCACGTGCGCGCGGCGGACGATGCACCCCAGCTGCATGCGATGGCGGTACGCGAACACACACGGCAACTGGCATCGCGCGCGCCGTCCAGCGTCGCGGCCTCGTCGAGAACGGAAGGCGCTCGCGGGCCGGCATGGCCCTGGTTCCTCGGCTGGCTGTTCGCAAGCGGCCTGCTTTGGTGGCTGGAGCGGCGGCGTCCCGCGGCGGGCTGAAAAGGTCCGAGGTTCCGGTCCGCTCGTAAGGTGTCCACGGCCGATCGACGGAACCGCTCGGACCGTGCTTAACGACTAGCGAATGTCGTATGCGTAATCTCTCCTTCAGACCCATTCTCCGGAGCTCCGCATGATCCGAACGGCGATCCCCGCCCTGCTGCTGACCCTCTCGCTGGCCGCGTGCAGCGCGCCCGAATCCGACGAGCAGACCGCCGCCGCCGAGCAGTCCCAGGCCGCCGCCAGCGAAGCCGCGGAGCCGGCGCCCGCGCAACCTGCACCCACGGAACTCGCCGGCACCTGCGACGACACCCAGGCGCAGTGGATCATCGGCAAGACGCCGACCGACCAGGAGATCGAGCAGGCCAAGACCGACAGCAAGTCGGAGGCCGTGCGCGCGCTCAAGCCCGGCGATGCCGCGACGATGGACTTCAACCCGAACCGCCTGAACATCATCCTCGACGACAAGGGCGCGGCGACCTCGGTCAACTGCGGCTGAGATTCCCAGCGACGCGTTTGGCCGGCGAGCCGCCTGTGTCCGCACAGGCGGCTTTTTCATGCGCGATGAACACGCTTGCACGTCCAGCAAAAAGTTGCCGTTGCAACCAACAAGTGGTGTGTCAGAGGTGTTGTTGCGGCATCGCAACAACTGTGATTTAGTCGGGTTTCCGGTGACATTTCGAAGTGCCGCTGCGCGGGCAGGGCACGGTGTCGCCGTCACTCCGGTTTGAGGCAACACATGGCCCCTCGCAATCGCCAAGGCGGCTTCGACCACGGTCTGTACGACCCGAACGACGAGCGCGATGCCTGCGGCTTCGGCATGATCGCGCAACTCGACGATCAGCCCTCGCGTGCGCTGGTGGATACCGCCATCGCCGCGCTGTCGCGCATGACCCATCGTGGCGGCGTCGCCGCCGACGGGCTGACCGGCGACGGCTGCGGCCTGCTGATCCGCAAACCGGACGCTTTCCTGCGCGCGCTGGCGAGCGAAGCCGGCATCGCGCTGGGCGCGCGCTTCGCGTCCGGCCTGGTGTTCCTGCCGCACGACGACGCGCAGGCCGCACAGTGCCGCGCCACGCTGGAAGCCGAACTGTTCCGTGCCGGCGTGGCGGTGAAGGGCTGGCGCGTGCCGCCGACCAACGACAGCGTCTGCGGCCAGCTGGCGAAGGACACGCTGCCGCGCATCGAGCAGCTCTACGTCGAGGCCGACGACGGCCAGAAGGACGAAGCGTTCTCGCTGGCGCTGTTCCTCGCGCGCCGCCGCGCCGAACAGCAGCTGCGCACGGCCGTGTCCGATTTCTACGTGGTCACGCTGTCGCCGCATGCCATCGGCTACAAGGGCATGGTGCTGCCGGACAAGCTGGCCGCGTTCTACCCGGACCTGCGACGCGCGGAACTGGCCAGCAGCGCGGTGGTGTTCCACCAGCGCTTCTCCACCAACACGCTGCCGCGCTGGCCGCTGGCGCATCCGTTCCGCCTGCTGGCGCACAACGGCGAGATCAACACCATCGAGGGCAACCGCCGCTGGGCGCAGGCGCGCAGCAAGGTGTGGAAGACGCCGTGGTTCGACATCGGCGAGTTCGACCCCGTCATCTCCATGCACGGCTCCGACTCGCAGAGCCTGGACAACATGCTGGAGCTGCTGGTCGCCGGCGGCATGGAGCTGATCCAGGCGCTGCGCATCCTGGTACCGCCGGCCACGCAGTCGCTGGAGTTCAAGGACGCCGACCTCGCCGCGTTCTACGAGTTCTACGGCCTGAACACCGAACCGTGGGACGGGCCGGCCGGCATCGTCTCGATGGACGCGCGCTACGCCGCCTGCACGCTGGACCGCAACGGCCTGCGACCGGCGCGCTGGATGCTGACCAGCGACCGCCACTTCATCGTCGCCAGCGAAGCCGGCGTGTGGGAAGTGCCGGCCGAGCGCGTCACCCGCAAGGGCAAGCTGGGCCCGGGCGAGATGATGGCCATCGACCTGCGCCGCGGCGACCTGCTCGACAGCGAAGCGGTGGACCGCATCAATCGCGGTCGCGCCCCGTACAAGCAGTGGCTGCAGCAGGGCGTCACCTACCTGCAGACCGAGCTGATCGATCCGTCGCTGGTCGAGGAGCCGTTCGATGAGAAGACGCTGCGCGGCTACCACAAGCTGTTCCAGCTGACCTCGGAGGAAGTCGAAGGCGTACTGCGCCCGCTCGCCGAAACCGAGCAGGAAGCCACCGGCTCGATGGGCGACGACACGCCGATGGCCGTGTTGAGCCGGCAGACGCGGCCGCTGTACGACTACTTCCGCCAGGCGTTCGCGCAGGTCACCAATCCGCCGATCGATCCGCTGCGAGAAGACTGCGTGATGTCGCTGACCACCCAGCTGGGCCGGGAGACCAACATCTTCCACGCCGGCGCGGAGACGGTGAACCACGTCATCCTCAATTCCCCGGTGCTGAGCCAGCGCAAGCTGCGGCAGCTGCTGAAGATGCCGCAATACGTCGAGAAGAACCGCCTGATCGACCTGTCGTACTCACCCGAGGAAGGCCTGAAGGCCGGACTGGAACGGATCTGCCGCGAAGCCGAGCAGGCCGCGCGCGACGGCGACATCATGCTGCTGTTGTCGGACCGCTATCCGCAGCCTGGCAGGCCGATGGCGCATGCGCTGCTCGCCACCGGCGCGGTGCATCACCACCTCTGTCGCGTGGGTCTGCGCTGCGATGCCAACCTGATCGTCGAAACCGGCACCGCGCGCGATCCGCACCACATGGCCTGCCTGATCGGCGTGGGTGCCACCGCGGTCTATCCGTACCTGGCCTACCAGACGCTGTTCGACCTGGGCCGACGCGGCATCCTGCAGATCAAGAAGGGCGGCGAGCAGGCGCAGATCGGCCGCAGCTACCGCAAGGGCGTCTACAAGGGCCTGTCCAAGATCATCTCGAAGATGGGCATCTGCACGATCAGCAGCTATCGCGGCGCGCAGCTGTTCGAGATCGTCGGCCTGGATCCGGACGTGGTGGACCTGTGCTTCGCCGAAACGCCTTCGCGCATCGGCGGCGTCGGCTTCGAGCGGCTCGACCTGGAAGCGCGCCAGCTCGACGCGCGCGCGTGGAACGACCGCGAATCGCCCGAGGTCGGCGGCCTGTTGAAGTACGTGCACGGTGGCGAATACCACATGTACAACCCGGATGTGGTGATGACGCTGCAACGTGCCACGCGCACCGGCGACGCCCGCGACTGGCAGGCGTATGCGGATGCGGTGAACACGCGTCCGCCCTCCGCGCTGCGCGACCTGCTGCAGCTGAAGAAGGCCGATACGGCGACGCCGATGGACGAGGTCGCCGGTGCGTCCGACCTGCTGCGCCGGTTCGACACCGCAGCGATCAGTCTCGGTGCGCTGTCGCCGGAAGCGCACGAAGCGTTGGCCATCGCGATGAACCGCCTGGGCGGCCGCAGCAACTCCGGCGAAGGCGGCGAAGATCCCGCCCGCTACGGCACCGAGAAGCGCAGCAAGATCAAGCAGGTCGCGTCCGGCCGCTTCGGCGTGACCCCGGAATACCTGGTCAATGCCGAAGTGCTGCAGATCAAGGTCGCGCAGGGCGCCAAGCCCGGCGAAGGAGGCCAGCTGCCCGGCCACAAGGTCAACGAACTGATCGCGCGGCTGCGCTACGCCCGGCCCGGCATCGGCCTGATCTCGCCGCCGCCGCACCACGACATCTATTCCATCGAAGACCTCGCGCAGCTGATCTACGACCTCAAGCAGGTCAACCCGACCGCGCTGGTGTCGGTGAAGCTGGTCAGCCATGCCGGCGTGGGCACCATCGCCGCGGGCGTGGTGAAGGCCGGCGCGGACCTGATCACCATCTCCGGCCACGACGGCGGCACCGGCGCCAGCCCGGTCAGTTCGATCCGCTACGCCGGCGTACCGTGGGAACTCGGCGTGGCCGAGGCGCATCACGCACTGGTGGTCAACCAGCTGCGCGACCGCACCGTGCTGCAGACCGACGGCGGCCTGAAGACCGGCCTGGACGTGGTGAAGGCGGCGCTGCTCGGTGCCGACAGCTTCGGCTTCGGCACCGGCCCGATGATCGTACTGGGCTGCAAGTACCTGCGCATCTGCCACCTCAACAACTGCGCCACCGGTGTAGCCACGCAGGACGAGCGCCTGCGCACGCAGTACTTCACCGGCCTGCCCGAGCGCGTGGAGAACTTCTTCCGCCTGCTCAGCGAAGAAGTGCGGCAGTGGCTGTCGTATCTGGGCGCGCGTTCGCTGGACGAGATCGTCGGCCGCACCGACCTGCTGCAACAGATCGAGGCGGCGCCGCGCGAGGGCGTGAACATCGACCTGTCGCGCCTGCTGAAGGGCGCGCAGGTCGACAACGGCAGCTGCGCGGCGCAGCGCCTGTATGAATCGCCGGACAGCCTGGCGACCCAGCTCGACGGCCTGCTGGCCGAGCCGATCCGCAGGAAGCGCGGCGGCGACCATCGCTTCCTGATCCACAACACCGACCGCAGCATCGGGACGCGCTTGTCCGGCACCATCGCCCGCGTGCATGGCAACCACGGCATGGCCGACGCGCCGATCACGCTCCGCTTCCGCGGTACCGCCGGACAGAGCTTCGGTGCGTTCAACGCCGGTGGCCTGCAGATGGAACTGGAAGGCGAAGCCAACGACTACGTGGGCAAGGGCATGGCCGGCGGCCGGCTGGTGGTGCGTCCGCCGCGCGGTGCGCGCTTCGAGGCACGCAACACGCCGATCATCGGCAACACCTGCCTGTACGGCGCGACGGGTGGCGAGCTGTTCGCCGCGGGACGCGCGGGCGAGCGCTTCGGCGTGCGCAACTCCGGCGCACTGGCCGTCATCGAAGGCGCCGGCGACCACTGCTGCGAGTACATGACCGACGGCATCGTGCTGGTGCTGGGCAAGGTGGGCCTGAACTTCGGTGCCGGCTTCACCGGCGGCCTGGCCTACGTGCTCGACCTGGACCGCGACTTCGTCGACCGCTACAACCACGAACTGATCGACATCCACCGCATCAGTCCCGAAGGCTTCGAGAGCCACCGCCAGCATCTGCACACCCTGGTCAGCCGCCACCGCGAACTGACCGGCAGCATCTGGGCGCAGCAGATCCTCGACGAGTTCCGCGACTACGTGGGCAAGTTCTGGCTGGTGAAGCCGAAGGCCGCGAGCATCGATTCGCTGACCGAGACTCTGCGGAGGGCTGCGTGATGGGCCCAGGGCCGTCATTCCGGCGAAAGCCGGAATCCATGTTGCTGTTGCATGTGACGGCGGCAGATGGAAGCAGGATGGATCCCAGCGTGCGCTGGGATGACGACGGGTATATCGCGATGAAGAGCCGCACCCCATGAGCAAGAAGCAGGTATTCCAGTTCCTCGACCTGCCGCGGACCATGCCGCAGCGGATTCCGCTGGAACTGCGCACGGGCGGCGACTGGGGCGAGCTGTACGGCAGGTTCGGCAAGGAGGAAGCGCAGTACCAGGCCGGCCGTTGCCTGGACTGCGGCAATCCCTACTGCAGCTGGAAGTGCCCGGTGCACAACGCCATCCCGCAGTGGCTGCAGCTGCTGCAGGAGAACCGCATCGAGGAAGCCGCCGAGCTCTGCCATTCCACCAATCCGCTGCCCGAGGTCTGCGGTCGCGTGTGTCCGCAGGACCGTCTGTGCGAGGGCAGCTGCACGCTGGAGGAATTCGGCGCGGTCACCATCGGTGCGGCGGAGAAGTACATCGTCGACACCGCGCTGGCCAACGGCTGGCGACCCGACCTGAGCGACGTGCAGCCGACCGGCAAGCGGGTGGCGGTGATCGGCGCAGGACCGGCGGGCCTCGGTTGCGCGGATCGTCTGGCGCGCGCCGGCATCCAGGCGGTCGTGTATGACCGCTACGAACAGATCGGCGGCCTGCTGCAGTTCGGCATTCCCAGCTTCAAGCTCGACAAAAGCGTCATCGCCACCCGCCGCGAGGTGCTGGAGGGCATGGGCGTGGAGTTCCGCCTGGGCGTGGACGTCGGTCGCGACGTCGCCCTGGCGCAGTTGTTGGACGACTACGACGCCGTCTTCCTCGGCACCGGCGCCTATCGCTACACCGATGGCGGGCTGCCGGGCCAGGACCTGGACGGCGTGCTGCCTGCCCTGCCCTTCCTGGTGCAGAACGGCCGCATCGTCGGCGGCAGCGATCCGTGGGGTCGACCGATCGCCGGCTGGGAAGACAAGTTGGCCTTGCCCGACCTGCACGGCAAGCGCGTGGTCGTTCTGGGCGGTGGCGACACCGGCATGGACTGCGTGCGCAGTGCGATCCGCCTGGGCGCGGCGAAGGTCACCTGCGCGTATCGGCGCGACGAAGCCAACATGCCCGGTTCCGCGCGCGAAGTCGCCAATGCGCGCGAGGAAGGCGTGCGCTTCCTGTTCAACCGCCAGCCGCTCGCCATCGTGGCGGGCGACGACGGCCGCGTGGCCGGCGTGCAGGTGGTGGAAACGACGCTCGGCGAGCCGGATGAGCGCGGCCGCCAAAGCGCGGTGCCGATCGAAGGCAGCGAGTCGCTGCTGGACGCGGACGTGGTGATCATCGCGTTCGGCTTCTCGCCCAGCGTGCCTGCGTGGCTGGCCGAGCTCGGCGTGGAAGGTACGCCGAACGGCCGCATCGTGGTCGGTGGCGGCGACCGCCTCGCCTTCCAGACGACCCACCCCAGGCTGTTCGCCGGCGGCGACGCGGTGCGGGGTGCGGATCTCGTCGTCACCGCGGTGGCGGAAGGCCGCGACGCCGCGGGCAGCATCGCGACGCTGTTGTTGCCGTAGAGCGGAGCTTGCTCCGCTGCGTTTGATTCGGCGATCCCCACGAGCCGAGCGAGCTCGGCTCTACGCTAGACTCGTCGCTCCGCCCTCATCCGATCGAACATGCGCCTCGGTCTTGCCGCCAACCGCCTGCACCACCACACCGAGGACGCTGCGTTGTTCCGCTGGCTGCGTGCCAGCGAACCCGGTATACGCGAGCTGGGCCTGGGACTGCACGTGGTGGGCCGCACGCACGACGCCATTGCCGCGGCCGGCATGCTGCGCGGCTACGCGGCGCTGAAACGCTATCCCTACGGCCGCGATGGCGGACTGATGAAGCTGGTGGCGGAAGTCGTCGGCCTGGAAGGCGCCGAACGTCACCTCGACGGCGCGATCTATTTCATCGATCCCGTCGATCCGTCCTCGATCTTTCCCGAAGCCATCGCGCTGAAGCGGCAGTGCGTGATCCACGGCAAGCCGTTCCTGTCCACGGTGGCCTCGGCGCGCGACTGGATCGAGATGGAACGCATCCACGCCGGTTTCGCACCGGACCGCGGTGCGGACCGTTTCCATGACCTGGCATCGCAGACGCTGGCGCTGATCGCACACGATGCGATGAAACCGCAGATGCTCGCCTTCGCCGATACGTACTTCGATGTGCTGTCGCGCTTCGGCCACCGCATGGCCACCGGCACCACCGGCCAGCGTCTCAACGAACTGGCATGGAGCCGCGGCTGGCCGCAGGACACGCCGTGGGTGGAGCGCTTCCAGAGCGGCCCGCTCGGCGGCGACGCGCAGATCGCCGACCGCGTGCTGGAGCGCCGCTGCCAGCGGGTGATCTTCTTCGAGGACCCGCACGTCGCGCGCCAGCACGAGGCCGACATCCAGCTGCTGGAGCGCGCAGTGACCACCGTCACCGATGAAGCGGTGTGCACCACCTCGCTGACGGTAGCCAAGCGGTGGTGCGAGGCGGTGACGAAGCGCCGACTCGCTGTTGTGGGAGCGACGTAAGTCGCGAAAGCACGAGGCAAGTCGGTGTCCACATGTAGTGCATCGTGGGAATGACGATCGGTGTTGGTTGAGAAAGCGTTCGCGACTTACGTCGCTCCCACATGAGGAACGGCTCCATGGACTCCACCCCACCCCGCCACCTGCTGAAAGACCTCTCCCTCTCCGCCATCGCCGCCGGCTTCGTCACCGTGCTGGTCGGTTTCGCGAGTTCGGCGGTGATCGTGTTCCAGGCGGCGCAATCGCTGGGTGCGTCGCCGGCGGAAATCAGTTCGTGGATGTGGGCGCTCGGCCTGGGCATGGGCCTGACCTGCATCGGGCTGTCGCTGCGCTACCGCATGCCGGTGGTGACGGCGTGGTCCACGCCTGGCGCCGCCATGCTGATCAGCAGCGCCGCCGGCTTGCCGCTGTCCGATGCGATCGGTGCGTTCCTGCTGTCGGCGCTGCTGATCGCGGTGTGCGGCTTTTCCGGTTTCTTCGAGCGGATGATCAGCCGCATCCCGGTGTCGCTGGCGTCGGGCATGCTGGCGGGCGTGCTGCTGCGTTTCGGCATCGATGCGTTCGCGGCGATGAAGACACAGCTGGGCATGGTGCTGACGATGTTCGCCGTCTACCTGCTCGCGCGTCGCCTGCTGCCGCGCTACGCGGTGATCCTCACGCTGCTGGTCGGCATCGCCTTCGCCGCGGGCCTTGGCCTGCTGCACGTGGATGGGCTGTCGCTGCAGCTGGCGACGCCGATCTTCATCGCACCGACGTTCTCGTTCGCGGCCGTGGTCGGTATCGCGCTGCCGTTGTTCATCGTGACCATGGCGTCGCAGAACGTGCCCGGCGTGGCGGTGATCCGCGCCTCCGGCTATCCAATCCCGATCTCGCCGGTGGTGGGCTGGACCGGCGTCGCCAACCTGCTGCTCGCACCGTTCGGTGCATTCGCGTTGAACCTCGCCGCGATCACCGCAGCGATCTGCATGGGCCGCGAGGCGCATGAGGACGCGTCGCGCCGCTACGTCGCCGCCATCGCCGCCGGCGTGTTCTATGTGGTGGTCGGCCTGTTCGGTGCGACGGTGGCGGCGCTGTTCGCGGCATTTCCGAAGGAACTGATCCTGGCCATTGCCGGCATTGCCCTGCTCGGCACGATCGGCAACAGTCTTGCCGCTGCGCTGCGCGAAGAAGGCGATCGCGAGCCGGCCCTGGTGACGTTCCTGGTGACGGCCTCGGGATTGTCGCTGGGCGGCATCGGTGCCGCGTTCTGGGGTCTGGTGGCGGGCGTGGTCACGCTGCTGGTACTGCGCCGTCGCTGAGCCGCGTTCGCGTTCGGCTCATGCAGGTGAACGTGGCGTGGAGTGTTCAGTTCCGCGGTGTCGAATTCACCTGCGGCTGATGCGGGCGTGGGCAGGATCTCCGCTCCATCCTTTCAGGAGATTCCCATGCGGACCATCCACCTTCGCCATCGTCTGTTGACCCTCGCCAGCTTGGCCGCCCTGTCGGGCGCCGCGTTCGCCCAGGCGCCCGCACCCACCGCCGGCAAGGATGCGATGAAGGAACCGCAGGTGCGCGCGCTGCTGACCGAGAAGGGCTACACCAACATCGATGACCTCGACTTCGAGGACGGCCAGTGGGAAACCGACGCCACCAGCGCCAACGGCGACCGCGTCGATGTGCGCATCAACCCAGCGTCCGGTGACGTGGTCGCCGAGAAGCTGGTGTCCAACCTCAGCGAGAACGACGTCAAGGCCAAGCTGGCCGCCGCCGGTTATTCCAAGATCCACGACGTCGACTTCGACGACGGCGTCTGGAAGGCCGAGGCCGAACGCGCCGACGGCAACGATGTGGAAATCCACCTGGCCGCCAACACCGGCGAGATCATCCACGTCGAGAACGATTGACCGGCACCCGCCATCGCCATGAAGAAGGCCGCCCTCGGGCGGCCTTCTCTTGTCAGGGTGTCGCCGACCGCGCCGGGCGGGCGAAGCGCCAGCCCACCAGCATGGCGCAGGCCAGCAGCGCGGCGGCCAGATACCAGGGCGCGCCCGGAATATGCGCCGGCGCGTCCGCACCGATGAAGACTGCGAAGGTGCCGGCGAACAGCAGCGGTCCGATCACGCCCGCCAGGCTGGCCAGACTCATCAGCGCGCCCTGCATGCGTCCCTGTTCGCGCTCGTCCACTTCACGGGTGATCAGCGCCTGCGTGGCCGGCGTTGCCAGCGCCCACAGCGCGCTGATCGGCAATCCGATCAGGAACGCCGCACCCACCGGTGCCCACCCATAGACGACGAAGCCAAGGGCGCCGCACGCCAGCCCGAGCAGCAGGGTGCGGCGTTCGCCGAGCCTCCTGACCACGCGCCCGACCAGCAGGGCATTGACGATCACGCTCAGCACACCCACCGCCGCCAGCACCCAGCCCACTTCCTTCGGTCCCCACTGGAAGCGGTAGCCGGCGAACAGCACGAACACGCTGGGATAGACGAAGTGCGCCAGATTGGCGATGAACACCACCGCGACCAGGCCAAGCACCTGCGGGTAGCGTTTCAACAGCACCAGTGAACCGAACGGGTTGGCATGCCGCCAGTCGATGCGGACGGTCCGCTTCTCCGGTGCCAAGGATTCCGGCAACACGAACCAGCCGTAGAGGAAGTTCAGCAGCGCCAGTGCCGCCGAGAACCAGAAGGGCAGACGCAGATCGATTTCGCCCAGCGCGCCGCCGATCAGCGGCCCGATCACGAAGCCCACGCCGAACGCGGCGCCGATCATGCCGAACGCCTGCGCGCGCTTCTCCGGGGGCGTGACGTCGGCGATGTAGGCATTGGCCGTGGTGAAGCTGGCCGAGAACATGCCCGAGAACACCCGCGCGAGCAGCAGCAACGGCAGCGTCCCGGCGACCGCCATCAGCACGAAGTCCACGCCCAGGCCCAGGCAGGAGAATAGGATCACCGGCCTGCGCCCGTAGCGATCCGACAGCGCACCCTGGATCGGCGAGCTGATGAACTGGATGGCATAGAAGACGGTGCCGAACACGCCCACCCACAGCGCCGCGCGGGCCGCATCGCCGCCGGTGAACTGCTTCACCAGGTCCGGCAACACCGGAATGATCACCCCGAACGACAGGATGTCGATCAGCACCGTAATGAAGATGAAGATCAGGGCGGCACGACGGCCGGCGTGGGCAGGAGCTTCGGCGTTCACGGACGGCACCGGCGAGAGGTGCGCAAGTGTAGGGCATGCCACCGGCCGTGGTGGAGGCTTCTTGTGGGAGCGACGTCAGTCGCGATCGCAACCCATGGCCGTCCCTGACGGCCGATTTCTGGAAGCCCTATCTCATCGTTGGCGACGTGCATAGCGGTGAGCATTCAATCGCGACTGACGTCGCTCCCACAGGTCGGTTCTACAGGACGGCCGCCGAGATCACGTGGCTCAGGCGATGGCGCTGGCCCGGCTCCAGTTCGATCGCATCGCTGCTGGCATTCGCGGCTTCCAGGCAGACGAAGCTGCGCCAGCCATCGTCCGGCATGTCGGCGATGGCGCGTGCGCCGGCGTCGCCCGGATTCCAGACCACCAGCGAGCGGCTGCCGAAGGTATCCAGCCGGATGCGGCGGCCACCGGCGGGATCGAGCAGGTCGAAGCGGTGGCCGGTGCCGGCATAGATGCGGTCGCTGCGGCCGGGGTCGCGCGGATCGTGCAGCGACCAGTCCCCCGCCTGCAGGTGCGTGCCGCCATCGTACTTGTCGTCGTAACGCAGGCCATCGAGTCCGGTAACCGTCACCTGCGCCGCATCGGCCACGCGGAAGTACGTATGCAGCGCCTGCGTCAGCCGATAAGGCGCATCGCCGCGATGCAGGGTGTCGATGCTCTGCCGCAGCTCGCGTCCGACATGGACCGACATCTGCAGTTCCAGCGGCACGCCATCGCGCAGCGGCAGCGCGAGCTTCAGCACGACAACGCCGTCCGTCTCGCGCTTCACCTCGGTCAACGGCCAGCGCGAGATGCGTGCATGGCCATGCTGGACCGCGTCGTCCACCTGTCCCTGCCTGCCGAAGTACGGCCAGCACACCGGCACGCCGCCGCGGATCGCCTTCGGCGGCAACGCGGTGTTGGGAGACACCCACAACAGATCGTCGAAGCCGGTCGGCACGAACGACAGCAGCTGTCCGCCGTGCAGGCTGATGCGCGCCACGGAGAACGGCGTCTCCACGCGCAGTACGTCGAGGTCGCGCCAGGTCTCGCGGGTCACGCCTTCGGGAAGGGCGTTCATGGCGGCGACGTCTCCGGCAACGCGACCGGCGGGCCGTCGGCCTTCAGCGCCGCCAGGATCTTCGTGCCCGCCCGACCGTCCGCCGGCTGCAGGCCCAGGCGCTGCTGTTCGATGACGATGGCGCGCCGCGTCTGCGTGCCGATCATGCCATCCACGGCGCCGATGGCATGGCCGCGCGCGAGCAGCAGCGTCTGCAGCTCACGCCGTTGCGGTCGGCCGATCCCCGGATCGTCGGTCGGCCAGCGGGCCACCAGTCCGCTGCCGCCGCGCAGGCGATCGGCCAGCAGCGCGATGGCCAGCGCGTAGCTTTCCGCGGCGTTGTACGAATAGATCGCGTCGTAGTTCTTGAACACGACGAAGGCCGGGCCCGCGGCGCCGGTCGGCACGAGCACGGCGGCGTTGCGGTCGTCGGCCGGCAACGGCTGGCCATCGATGCGGGCAATGCCCTGCGCCACCCACTGCGTCAGCGGTTTGCGGTTCGTACGGCCGGCCTGGGCAAGGTCGAAGCTGGCCGGCAGCGTCACTTCGTAGCCCCACGGCTCGCCGGTGCGCCAGCCGGACTTCACCAGGTAGTTTGCCGTGGACGCCAACGCGTCCGGGATGCTGTCGATCAGGTTGCGCCGGCCGTCGCCATCGAAGTCGACCGCAATGCGTTCGTAGGTGCTGGGCATGAACTGCGTATGCCCGAACGCGCCGGCCCAGGAGCCGTTCAATCCGTCGACCCGCACGTCGCCGGCCTGCAGCAGTTTCAGCGTGGTCAGGAATTCGCCACGGAAGAACGCCTGCCGCCGGCCGAAGCACGACAGCGTGGACAGCGACACCAGCAGCGGGCGCTTGCCGAACACGCGGCCGTAGTCACTTTCCACGCCCCACACGGCGACGACAGTGGCGGGGTCCACGCCATAGGCCTGCGACACGCGGCCCAGCAGTTCCGCATGCGTCGCCAGCATCGCCTGCCCGTCCGCCACGCGCTGGTCGTCGACCAACGCGGCCAGGTAGTCCCACAACGGCGTGGTGAACTCCGGCTGCGCATCCAGCAGGTCGAGCACGCTCATGTCGGCGGCCAGGTCGTTCGTGTAGGTATCGAAGCTGGCCGTCGTGATGCCCTGCTTCTCGGCAGCGCTGCGCAGGCTGCTCATGCAGGTGGTGAAGACGGGGTTGGCCCTAGGCGCCGTCGCCTCGGCGACTGGAACGGACACAGGGGGTTCCGTCGTCTGCGCGACAGCCGGCAAGGCCATCGCCATGGAGAACAACAGGGACAACGGACTGAGCCTCATCGCGGGCTCCTTGACTGTGGGGAAGCACCACTTTGCCCCGAGCCGACGAGGAAGCCAAGCCAGAATCAACGCGCCGAATCCGCGCCACGCGGAGCACCCTCGCGTAAAGACGGAGCGTCCGCCCATGATCAGCGAGGAGGGAGACTCCAGTAGATCTCCGTTTCCGGGGAGCAATAGAAGCCCTCCAGCACTTCATGCACCTTCAGATCGTGCAAGGTTTCCGTCGACGAACAGAGGAGCGTGAAATGGCTATCCCAGTGGACCGTCCACAGCAGGCTCCGGTCGGGCGTGTGGATGTTGCAGTGGGAGGGCAGCCTCGCCTTGCCGGCAAGCAGTTCACTGATCGTGCAAGTCTTGGACTCCTCCCCGAACTCATCCGTCACTACGACAACCGGGGACCCCGCCTTGTCTTCGAACATCCGCATTACCGTCGCGAACATGAGCTCGGGGTGATGTCCCTCGGCAGGAGGGACGATGCCGGCATCCTCAACGCAGGATGCCAGTTTTTGCGCCAGGTCCTTCCTCAGAAGGTGATCGCGAAGGCCAAGAATGGATGTCCTCAGCGCAATGTCGATCTCCTCGATCGACGCAAAGCCTCCAAGCTTCTGGACCTCGGCCCACGTGACCGGTGCGCACGCTGCCACAATCGTCGGGTGGTCCGGATAAGTCTCCGGACAGAACAGCTCAAGGGAGATGGACACCGGCCTGATGAAGGGCGAAAGCGCGACGTACACCGCCTCGTACTCGCCAGCATAGTGTTCGAGGATTCTTCCGTCCTGGGGGCACCACACTGACGAGTGAGAAATCATCGAGCGACTCATCCGACCACCTTGCCGTTCCGCAACAGGCTGGCCATGGCAACGGCCCGCAGGTTCATTCGACCACGACAACGTATTCCACCACCTCCACCGGCGGCACCGTCTCCCACGGCCGCCGGTAGACCATCCGCACGGTGGCCTCGCCCGGCTTCTCCGCGCGCAGCCACCAGCGCGCGAGCGCGGGCGCTCCGGGCATCGGCGGTTGCGTGTCCATCGGCGGCGGCGTGGCCGGGCCGGTGGTCCGGGCCAGCACGGGTGCCCCGTCCGACGTGAATTCCCACTGGTAGCCGGTGCTGGCATTGGCCATCAGGGCAATCTCGAACACCTGGCCCACCCGCATCGACACCGGGGCGTCTCCTTGTGGACGGACCAGCCCGTCATCCGGCAGCGCACCCGGCGGCGGACCGCTGCCGATGGCGGGCCCACTGGCGCAGGCGCACAGCAGCACGCACAGGCCGGTCAGCAGCAGTGATCGCATGGTCGTGTCCTTTCGGGAAACGCCGCCGTTATACACCTCGGCTTTAGGGCCCGTCCGTAAAATGACCGCATGAACAACACCCCCCAGGATTCCTCGCTGGGTCGCGAAGTCGCGTATCCCGCGCACTACGACCCCACCCTGCTGTTCTCGATCCCGCGCCAGGCCGCGCGGGACGAGATCGGCATCACCGCCGACGCCTTGCCCTTCGTCGGCCACGACCGCTGGCATGGCTACGAACTCAGCTGGCTCGATGCCCGCGGCAAGCCGCGCGTCGCCACGGCCACCTTGACCGTGCCGTGCACATCGCCGTGCCTGATCGAATCGAAGTCGCTCAAGCTTTACCTCAACTCGCTCAACAGCACCCGCTTCAACAGTGATGCCGCCGTGCTGGAACGCATCGCCACCGACCTGTCCGCGCGCGCGGGGGCGGACGTGCAGGTGGTGTCCGGACTTCCCCCGATGGCCAATGCGCCGGAGGGCGAATCGATCGATGGACTGGATGTCGAGATCGATCATTACGGTCCGCCGCGCGCCGAGTTCCTGGCCGCGGATCCAGAGGTGCAGGTCGAGGAAACGCTGTCGTCCGAACTGCTGAAGTCGAACTGCCCGGTCACCGGCCAGCCCGACTGGGCCACGGTGGTGATCCGTTATCGCGGCCCACGCATCGACCGTGTCGAACTGCTGCGTTACCTGGTGAGCTTCCGCGACCACGCCGAGTTCCACGAGCAGTGCGTCGAACGGATTTTTCACGACGTGCTGGCGCACTGCCGTCCCGCGTCGCTGTCGGTCGAAGCGCGTTACACACGCCGCGGCGGTCTGGACATCAATCCGTGGCGCGCGACGGCGGATCTGGAAGCGCCGCCGATGCAGCGCGACCTACGACAGTAAAGTTACTCACGTAACAATAGAGCTGTTTTCACATTCGCGCTATGGATTCTTAACAGAGCGCGTGCAAGGCTTGCGCATCCTACAGCCCGCCAGGAAGGGTGGTTGCAATGAGCACAGAAAAGAAGGCCGACTTCTCTGGCGTCACCGCCGGTGTGGACAGCACGGCTCCACAAGTTGAGAAAGCTGATTTCTCCGGCGTAACGGCTCGCGTGGACAGCACTGCCGAAATCGTGGGGGAGCAGACCTACACCATCGAGAAAGGCGACACGCTCTCCAAGATCGCGAAGGAACATCTCGGCAGCGCGAATGCGTGGAAGCAGATCTTCGAAGCCAACCGCGACACCATCGAGGATCCGGACCGCATTTTCCCCGGACAGGTCATCAAGCTGCCGCCCAAGCCCGCCGAAGCCTGATCGCCACTCCCCTTCATCCACAAGGATCGAACCCATGAAGCAGACCCGTATTTCCTACGCCCTGGCCATCGCGCTGGTCGGCACCATCGCCGTCGCCGGCTGCAAGAAGAAGGAAGAACCCGTCGTCGCGCCGCCGGCCGCTGTCGAGCCCGCTCCGGCACCGGCCGAGCCCGCTCCCGCCCCGATGCCGGTCAGCGCCACCAGCGTCACCGTCGGCAACACCGCTGCCGCGGACAAGTCGGTCGCCGCCGTTGGCATGTTTGGCGTGAAGGACAAGATCATCGTGTCGGTGAAGACCGATGCGGCGACGCCGGCCAACGCTGCGATCGACGCAAAGTTGACGTTCCAGGACGGTCAGGTGGCCGGCCAGCAGACGGCCACTGTCGTGGCAGGTGGCGTGGACACGACCAACATCGAATTCTCCAACACCAATGCCTGGCCCGCCGGCAAGTACAAGGTCGACGTGACCTTGAACGGTCAGCCGGTCGGTATGACCCAGGAAATCGAGGTCAAGTAATCGCGGTATCCGTCTCTCTCCCACGTGTGTGTGGGGCAAGCTCGGGCGTGGAGAAATCCACGCCCGCTTTTTTTGCGCGTCATCCGCGGGCGGGCCACTCCGTCCACGCGCGCCGCAGGCCCGCCGCGGCTGTCCCGGGACACGCATGGCGCCAGCGCCGGCATCCATACCCCTTCGTTTTGCCCTGCGTGCGATGGCGCGCGACAATGGCGCGCTGAATTCCCCGTCGCCCCTTGTCGAGAGTCCTGATCCCCATGTCGGATACGCCCCGCATCATCTACACCCTCACCGATGAAGCCCCGTTCCTCGCCACCCAGTCGCTGCTGCCGATCGTCGAGGCGTTCACCGCCCCCGCCGGCATCGCCGTGGAGACCCGCGACATCTCGCTGGCCGGCCGCCTGCTGTCGCAGTTCCCCGAATACCTGAGCGACGCGCAGAAGATCAGCGACGACTTGGCCGAGCTGGGCCAGCTGGCCACGCAGCCGGAAGCCAACATCATCAAGCTGCCCAACATCAGCGCCTCGGTGCCGCAGCTGAAGGGCGCGATCAAGGAACTGCAGTCGCAGGGCTATCCGCTGCCGGACTATCCCGACGAGCCGAAGGACGACAAGGAAAAGGACGCCAAGGCGCGCTACGACAAGGTCAAGGGCAGCGCGGTGAACCCCGTGCTGCGCGAGGGCAACTCGGACCGCCGCGCGCCGCTGTCGGTGAAGAACTTCGCCCGCAAGCACCCGCACCGCATGGGCGCGTGGAGCGCCGATTCGAAGTCGCACGTCGCGCACATGACGGCCGGCGACTTCTTCGGCAGCGAGCAGTCCGCCACGCTGGCCGCCGATGGCGCGCTGAAGATCGAACTGGTCGCCACCGACGGCACGGTGACCGTGCTGAAGGACAAGGTGAAGGTGAAGGCCGGCGAGATCGTCGATGCCGCGTCGATGAGCCGCAAGGCGCTGGCCACGTTCGTCGCCGCCGAGATCGCCGATGCCAAGGCCAAGGGCGTGCTGTTCTCGCTGCACCTCAAGGCCACGATGATGAAGGTCTCCGACCCCATCATGTTCGGCGTGGTGGTCAACGAGTTCTACAAGGCCGCGCTGGCCAAGCATGCCGCGGTGCTGGATCAGATCGGCTTCGACGCCAACAACGGCATCGGCGACCTGTACGCGCGCCTGGGTACGCTGCCCGCCGACCAGCAGGAGGCGATCAGGGCCGACCTGCAGGCCGTCTATGCCGACAGCGCCGCGCTGGCGATGGTGAACTCCGACAAGGGGATCACCAACCTGCACGTGCCCAGCGACGTGATCGTCGACGCCTCGATGCCGGCGATGATCCGCGACTCCGGCAAGATGTGGAACGCCGACGGCAAGCTGCAGGACACCAAGGCGGTGATCCCGGACCGCTGCTACGCCGGCATCTACCAGGCCGTCATCGACGACTGCCGTGCCCACGGCGCGTTCGACCCCGCCACGATGGGCAGCGTGCCCAACGTCGGCCTGATGGCGCAGAAGGCCGAGGAATACGGCAGCCACGACAAGACGTTCCAGATTCCCGCCGACGGCCGCGTGCGCGTTACCGACGACGCCGGCAAGGTGGTGTTCGACATGAAGGTGGACGCGGGCGACATCTGGCGCATGTGCCAGACCAAGGACGCGCCGATCCAGGACTGGGTGAAGCTGGCCGTCGGTCGCGCGCGTCTGAGCAAGACCCCCGCGATCTTCTGGCTGGACAAGGACCGCGCGCACGACGCGCAGGTGATCGCCAAGGTCGAGCAGTACCTGAAGGACTACACCATCGACACGCTCGACATCCGCATCCTGCCGCCGGTCGAGGCCATGAAGGTGTCGCTGGAGCGCACGCGCAAGGGCGAGGACACCATCTCGGTGACCGGCAACGTGCTGCGCGACTACCTGACCGACCTGTTCCCGATCATGGAGCTGGGCACCAGCGCCAAGATGCTCTCGATCGTGCCGCTGATGGCCGGGGGCGGCCTGTTCGAGACCGGCGCCGGCGGCTCCGCGCCGAAGCACGTGCAGCAGTTCGTGGAAGAGGACTACCTGCGCTGGGACTCGCTGGGCGAGTTCCTGGCGCTGGCGGCGTCGCTGGAACACCTGGGCCAGCGCTACCTCAACACGCCGGCCAAGGTGCTGGCCAACGCGCTGGACGTGGCCAACGGCCGCATCCTCGACGAGAACCGCTCGCCCGCGCGCAAGGTCGGCGAACTCGACAACCGCGGCAGCCACTTCTACCTGGCCCTGTACTGGGCGCAGGCGCTGGCCGCGCAGGACGAGAACGCCGAACTGAAGGCGACGTTCGCCCCGCTCGCGCAGGCGCTGGCCGACAACGAAGCGACCATCCTCGCCGAGTTGAACGGCGCGCAGGGCAAGGCGATCGACATTGGCGGCTATTACCATCCGGACCTGGCGAAGACCGCCGCCGCGATGCGTCCCAGCGAGACGTTCAACGACGCACTCGCGACGCTGTCGGCCTGACGCCAGGCGCACGGCGGCGGCATCCGACGCCCGGCACTTCGCCGGGCGTCGTGTTTCCGCCCCCCCCTTGTTAGGCACCGGTATCGACACGATGGACGACACCCGCGACATCCTGCTGTTCTCCTACGGCACCTTGCAGCTGGAGAGTGTGCAGCTGTCCTCGTTCGGCCGTCGCCTCGACGGCGAGCCGGATGCGATGACGGGCTATGCGCGGACGATGGTGGAGATCACCGATCCGGCCGTGCTGGCAGCAAGCGGCGAGCGCTTCCATCCCATCGTCAGCCCCAGCGGGAATCCGGCCGATGACGTCGCCGGCACGGTCTTCCGCATCAGCGCCGATGAACTCGCCGCCGCCGATCGTTACGAGGTCGCGGATTACCGGCGCGTGCAGGTGCGCCTGAAGTCCGGCCGTGATGCCTGGGCCTACGTGAAGGCGTGAGTGCTACATGGCAATCGGTGTGGGAGCGACGTCAGTCGCGATGGAACGTCGCGGTAGCCCATCGCGACTGACGTCGCTCCCACAAGAGAATACGCTCAGCGGAACAGCGACAGCGAGGTCATCGCGCGCAGGCGCCGCGCGGTCAGCCGCTGGAGAGCTTCGCGATGCCTTGCCTGACCTGCCGCGTCGTGCACGTGGTGCCGGGGCGCGGAGGCCGGCGGCGGCGAATCCGTCGGGACGACATGCCCCTGCAAAAACAGCATGCCCTGACTCATGCCGCCCAGCTGCTGCCACCACTGCTTTTTCGTATCCGACTGCATGACATCGCTCCGAGTCGCCGGTCTCCGGCTTGAAGGCTTACCAAGCTAGGCGCATGATCGGTCCCGAAAAAGCGAAAGCTCCGCAACCCAGCCTTGAGGGAGATTCAAGATGAGCAGGCTGCCCCTGGACCAGGTGGAGGCCTTCGTCACCGCCGCCCGCCTGCGCAACCTGACCCGCGCGGCGGAAGCCATGCACCTGACCGTCAGCGCGCTGAGCCATCGCATGCGGCTGCTGGAACAGCGGCTGGGCCACAAGCTGCTGGCACGTGGGCCACGCGGCGTGGAGCTGACGCCGGACGGTCAACGGCTGTTCGATGCGATCTCCGGCCCGCTCGACACCATCGACCATGCCCTGCGTCGCGCGACGCTGCGCAACGACCACACCGTCACGCTCAGCCTGATCCCGTCGATGGCCACCGCGTGGCTGGTGCCACGCCTGCCCGCCTTCCTCGCCGCGCATCCGGAACTCGGGCTCAACCTGCAGTCGAGCACGCACGTGGTCGATTTCGAGCGCGAACCCGTCGACCTTGCGCTTCGCCTCGGCAACGGCCGCTGGCCGACCGTGCACGCCGAGTTCCTGTTCCACGAATGGATCACGCCGGTGGCCAGCCCGGCGCTGGCCAGGAAGCACGGCAAGCCGGCGCCTGACCAGATGGCGAAGCTGCCGCTGCTCGGCGATCCGGCCAACCGCTGGAAGGACTGGTTCGAGCATTTCGGCGGGCAGCCGCCCACGCGCTACGTGGCGCAGTTCGACGACACCGAGACGTTGCACCAGGCCGCGGCGCAAGGGGTCGGCGTGGCGCTGGCGCGCTGGACATTGGCCGAGCCGCTGGTGAAGGCGGGCCGGCTGGTGACGCTGACGAAGAAGCGGCTGCAGGCGGACTTCGCGCATTACCTGGTCTATCCGGAGCGCAGCCTGGCGCATCCGGGCTTCCGCAAGGTGCGCGGCTGGCTGCTGGAGCAGGCGGGCATTGCGGTGGAGCGATGACTCCAGCGGGCGCCGGCTAACATCGCACGCATGGTCCACGACGATGCCATCGCCCGCCTGATCCACGACGCGTTCGCGGACTACCACGCGCGGTTCGCGGCGATCACCCGGCGCGCGAAAATCCGGTTCGAGACGATGGACTGGGCCGGCGCGCGCGCCGATGCGGTCGAACGCATCGAACTGTACGACCAGTGCATTGCCGAGTGTGCGTTGCGGCTGCAGTCCACGCTGCTGGGACGCGCGCACGAGCGCACGCCCTGGATCGCGGCGCGCGCCGCTTTCGAGCGGATGGTCGCCGGCCAGATCGACCGCGAGCTCTACAAGACCTTCTACAACACGCTGAGCCGGCGGTTCTTCCGCACGCGCGGCGTCGATCCGTCGCTGGAGTTCGTGGCGCTGGACGTGGAGCCGACCGACGCCATCACCCATCCGGTCGCGCGCCACAGTTATGCCGTGTCCGAACAACGGCCGACCGATACGTTCGCGCGCGTGCTCGGCGACTACGGGTTCGACGTGCCCTACGCCCACCGCACGCGCTGCGCTGCGGCGATTGCCGTGCGCCTGCAGGACGACCTGGCGCACTGGGGCGCCCATCCCGTGCGTGGCATCGAGCTGCTGGACACCGTGTTCTACCGCGAACGGCGCGCCTACCTGGTCGGTCGCGTCTACGGCGAACACCGCTTCTCGCCCTGTGTCATTGCGCTGGTCAACGACGGCGGGCAGCTGAAGGCCGAGGCCGTGCTGACCCATCGCGGCGACGTGGCGCACCTGTTCGGCACGTCGCGCAGCTACTTCCATGCCGACCTGGCAACGGTCGGCGATGCGGTGGTGTTCCTGCGTTCGCTGCTGCCGGGCAAGCCGATCGACGAGATCTACACCGTGCTCGGCCGCGCCAAGCAGGGCAAGACCGAGCGCTACCGCACCTTCTTCCACCACTTCGCCGCGCACCCGGACGAGCGCCTGGTGCATGCCGAAGGCACGCCCGGCATGGTGATGGCCGTGTTCACGCTGCCCAGCTATCCGCTGGTATTCAAGGTGATCCGCGACCGCTTCGCCTATCCCAAGGCGATGAGCCGGCAGGACGTGGAGGACAAGTACGACCTGGTGTTCCACCTCGACCGCGTGGGCCGGCTGCTGGACACGCAGGCGTTCCGCTTCCTGCGCTTCCCGCGCGCGCGCTTCGCGCCGGAACTCCTGCATGAGCTGCGCGAAAGCTGCGGCCAGAGCCTCAGCGAGGACGGCGAGGACCTGGTCATCCACCTGTGCTACGTGCAGCGCCGGCTGCGGCCGCTGAACCTGTACCTGCGCGAGCAGAAGGCCGACGCCGCCCGCACCGCCGCGCTCGACTACGGCCAGGCCATCAAGGACATGGCGCGCAACAACATCTTTCCCGGCGACATGCTGCTGAAGAACTTCGGCGTATCGCGGCATGGGCGCGTGGTGTTCTACGACTACGACGAACTGCGGCTGGTGACCGACTGCCGCTTCCGCGACTGGCCGCAGGCGACGACGTACGAGGAACAGATGGCGGATGGCCCGTGGTTCCACGTCGATGCCGGCGATGTCTTTCCCGAGCGCTTTCCGCAATTCCTCGGCCTGCCGGAGGCGCAGGCGAAGGCGTTGAAGGCCGCGCATGGCGAACTGTTCCGTCCGGCGTGGTGGCGCGACCTCCAGTCGCATCTCGCCGCCGGCGATTATCCGGATACTGCGCCGTACCCGGACGCCTTGAAGCTGGCGTGACCCCCCGCACGCGCGCGCAACACGCTCCGCGCTACCCTTGACGGCACCCGGAGAACGCCGTCCCGCCATGAGCACCTACCGCCTCGATTCGATCTTCCGACCGCGCGCCGTGGCGGTGGTGGGCAGCCAGTCGCGGCCGCGCTCGGTGGGCCGTGCGGTGATCGAGAACCTGCGCGCCGGTGGCTTCGAGGGCCAGATCGGGCTGGTGAACAAGCATCCGACGCCGATGGAGGGCGTGGCGACGGTGCGACATCTGCGCGACCTGCCGTGGACGCCGGACCTGGTAGTGATTGCCACGCCGGCGGCAACGGTGCCGCAACTGGCAGCCGAGGCGGCGGAGAAAGGTGCCGGTGCGGTGGTGGTGCTGACCGCGGCGATGGGCAGCGGACCCGGCTCGCCCGCCGGGCAGCTCGAAGCGCTCACGCGCGAGAAAGGCTTGCGCGTGCTCGGCCCGAACTGCCTGGGCGTGATCGCGCCGCACGCGCGCCTCAACGCCAGTCTGGCCAGCCGCTTCCCGAAGGCCGGCGACCTCGCGCTGATTTCGCAATCGGGTGCGATCTCCGGTGGGCTGGTCGAGTGGAGCATGAGCCAGCCGGTCGGCTTCTCCGCCGTGGTGTCGCTGGGCGATGCGCTGGACGTGGACTTCGCCGACCTGCTGGACTACTTCGCCACCGATCACCGTACCCGCGCGATCCTGCTGTACGTGGAAGCGATCCGCGACGCGCGCAAGTTCATGTCGGCCGCGCGCGCCGCCGCGCGTACCAAACCGGTCGTCGTGGTGAAGTCCGGGCACAGCGGCCGCGCCCAGGTCACGCCCGCCGGCAGCACGCATACGCAGAACCTGGCACGCCCGAATGCGGTGTACGGCGCCGCGTTCCGCCGTGCCGGCCTGCTGCGCGTGCGCTCGCTGCACGAACTGTTCGCCGCCGCGCGCACGCTGGGGCAGGTGCGTCCGTTCCGCGGCCGCCGGCTGGCGATCCTGACCAACGGCGGCGGCGTGGGCGCGCTGTCGGTCGATCATCTGTACGAACAGGGCGGCACGCTGGCCACGCTGTCCGATGCCACGCGCGATGCGCTCGACCGCATCCTGCCCGTCGGCTGGTCGCGCACCAATCCGGTCGACCTGCTGACCGACATCGATGCCGACCGCTACGCCGCCACGATCGAGGCGCTGATCGCCGACCCGGAAAACGATGCGCTGCTCGCGGTCAACGTGCCGACCGTGCTGTCGTCATCGTCTGAGGCCGCGCATGCGGTCACCCGCGTGCTGTCGCAGCGTCCGGCACAGGGCCCGCACAAACCGGTGTTCACCGTCTGGCTGGGCAACGACCCGCAGGCCGAAGCGCTGCTCGATGCCGCGCAGATCCCGCGCTATCCGAACGAGTCGGATGCCGTGGCCGGCTTCATGCACCTGGTGCGCCACCGCGAGGTGCAGGCGGCATTGATGGAAACGCCGCCCAGCCTGCCGGAGGATTTCAGCCCCGATGTCGGCGCTGCTCGCGCGCTCGTCGATACCGCACTGGATGCCGGCCAGGCCTGGCTGGATCCGCTCGCGACCACGCAGCTGCTCGCCGCCTACGGCATCCCGATGGCGCCCGTCTGGCGCGCGACCGATGCGGAGGACGCGGCCCGTATCGCGGCGCCATTGCTGGCGGAGGGGGTCACCGTGGCGGTGAAGATCCTGTCGCCCGACATTCCGCACAAGTCCGACGTCGACGGCGTGCGCCTCAATCTTCCCCATGCGAATGCCGTGCGCGAAGCGGCGGCCGGCATCCTGCAGCGCGCGCGCGAACGCCGACCGGACGCGCGGATCGAGGGCGTAATGGTGCAGCCCACGGTGCTGCGGCCGAAAGCGCGCGAACTGATCGCCGGCATCGCCGACGATCCGGTGTTCGGGCCGGTCATCGCCTTCGGTCGTGGCGGCACAGCGGTGGAAGTGATCAACGACCAGGCGGTCGCCTTGCCGCCGCTGGACCTGCGCCTGGCGCACGAACTGATCGCACGCACCCGCGTGTCGCGCGTGCTGAAGGCCTACCGCGACGTGCCGGCCGCCGACGAGCGCGCCGTCGCCCTGGTGCTGGTGAAACTGGCGCAGCTGGCCGCCGACATCCCCGAGATCCACCAGCTCGACATCAACCCGCTGCTGGCCGACCGCGACGGCGTGGTCGCCGTGGACGCACGCATCGCGGTGGCGCGCGGCCGTGCGCTGCACAAGGGTCGCGGCCATCCGCGCTTCGCGATCTTCCCGTATCCGACCGAATGGGAACGCACGATCCCGCTCGCCGATGGCCGGGCTGCGCTGGTACGGCCGGTGCGGCCGGAAGACGATGCGATGTTCCGCGCCTTCTTCACCCACGTCACCGATGAAGACCTGCGTCTGCGGTTCTTCCAGTCGGTGCGCCACTTCAGCCATGAATTCATCGCCCGCCTGACCCAGCTGGACTACGCCCGCTCGATCGCGCTGGTGGCGATCCATCCCGACACGCACGAGATGCTCGGCGCGGTGCGCCTGCACGCCGACGCCAACTACGAGAAGGGGGAGTACGGCATCCTCGTGCGCTCGGACCTCAAGGGCCACGGCATCGGCTGGAAGCTGATGCAGATCATGATCGAGTACGCGCAGTGGCAGGGCCTGAAGCTCATCGAAGGCCAGGTGCTGCGCGAGAACCGCACCATGCTGGCCATGTGCGAAAGCCTGGGCTTTCGCGTGAAGCTGGACCCGGAGGATCCCACGCTGATGCTTGTCAGCCTGCCGGTGCCGGCATGACGCGCCGTGCCACGCTCGTTGCGGTATCGGTGGCGCTGCTGGCGCTGGCTATCGGGATCAGCGTATGGCAGCGCACGCGTCCCGCGCCCCGCGTCTTGTCCGCCCCCGTACCGGCTGCGCGTATTCCGGAAGCGTCGACGCTGCTGCAGACGCCGCATTACCGTGTCCATAGCACCGCTACGCCAGCGCAGACGCAGCAGGTGGCGGAAGCGGTCGAGAGTTTGCATGCGGCATACATGGCACTGTTCGGCGACCATGTCCGCGCCTCGACTCGACCACTCACGCTCGTGCTGTACGCCGATCGCGAGGAGTTCCAGCGCAACAATCGCAGCCGGCCCTGGGCCGAGGCCTACTATCTGCGGCCGGCCTGCTACGCCTATTACGGTGGCGGCAGGGAGAACCCGCATCACTGGATGCTGCATGAGGCGGTGCATCAGTTGAACACCGAGGTCGCCGGCTGGCGGCTGCCCGCGTGGGCCAACGAAGGTGTCGCCGGCTACCTGGGCGCGAGCTGGCTGGAGGACGGCGTGCTGACGCCGGGTCGCAGCGATCCGGCGACCTATCCGATCTGGTGGCTGTCGCGCATGGGACTGACGGGAAGCCTGCAGGAGGATGCGGCCGCCGCCCGCTTCATTCGGTTGCGCGACCTGCTGGAGGGTCGGGGCCCGGGCATCGACCGGCACGTCAATCTGTACTACCTCCACTACTGGGACCTGACGCACTTCCTCTTCCACTACGAGAACGGCAGGTATGCAGCCGCCTACAAGCAACTGCTCGCTCGCGGCGCGTCGACACCCGACTTCGAGCGCCTGATCGGACCGATCGAAGAAATCGAAGAAGCCTGGTACGCGTACATGCTGGATGCCATCGCGACGATGCAGACCTACGAGGCCGATAACGGCATCGAGCGCTGAGTCGCAGCGCGCTACAGCTTCACCACCACCTTGCCGAAATTCTCGCCACGCAGCAGGCCGATCAGCGCACGCGGTGCGTTTTCCAGGCCCTCCACGATGTCCTCGCGGTAGCGGATCTTTCCTTCGGTGAGCCAGCCACCCATCTCGCGCAGGAACTGCGGGTACAGCGCGATGAAGTCGTGCTGGATGAAGCCGCGCACGGTCAGGTGGCGGGTGAGGATGTGGCTCATCAGCATCGGCATGCGGTCGGGCCCGGCCGGCAGCGCGGTGTCGTTGTAATGCGCGACCAGTCCGCAGACCGGGATGCGGGCGAAATCGTTGAGCAGTGGCAGGACGGCGTCGAACACCGCACCGCCGACGTTCTCGAAGTACACATCGATGCCGTCCGGACACGCGGCGCGCAGCTGGTCGGCGAAGTCGGGCGCGCGATGGTCGAGCGCGACGTCGAAGCCGAGTTCGTCGCGCAGGTAGACGCGCTTGGCCTCGCCTCCGGCGATGCCCACCGCACGCGCGCCCTGCAGCTTCGCGATCTGGCCGACGGTGGCGCCGACCGGGCCGCTGGCAGCGGCGACCACAACGGTCTCGCCGGGCTGCGGCTTGCCGATTTCGTGCAGGCCGACGTACGCGGTGAAGCCCGGCATGCCGTAGACACCCAGCGCGGTGGTCAGTGGCGCGACCTTAGCGTCCAGCTTTCGCTTCAGCAGCTTGCCGTCGGCCACTGCGTGCGTTTGCCAACCCCCGTGCGCCAGCACCATGTCGCCGACATGCAGATCGGGATGCCGCGAGGCGATGACCTCCGATACCGTGCCGCCGTCCATCACCTCGCCGATCTCGACCGGCTTGGCGTACGAGCGCCCGGCATTCATCCGCCCGCGCATGTAGGGGTCCAGCGACAGGTAGTGGTTGCGCAGCAGCACCTGACCTTCTGCAGGCTCGGGCAGGGGCGCGTGTTCGAGGCGGAAGTCGTCCGCGATCGGCTCGCCCCGCGGGCGCGCGGCCAGCACGATGCGGGTGTTGCGGTCAGCCTCGTGGTCGGCCATGTCGCGGCTCCGGTATCGACGATGCCTGCAGTCTAGCGACCGCGCGTGCGGATGCGATGAAGCGTGCGCGGCGTGCGGTGACCGCCATGCCCCCTGAACATGCTGCGTGCTAGGCTCCGCCCACCTTTCTGGAGGGCTGACGCATGACGATCCGCATTGTTCCGCTGTCCCTGGCGCTGATGGCTGCATTCGCTGCCGCCACGCCTTCGTTCGCCGCCTCGCCTGCCAAACCGGCCGGCACCGCTCACGCACTGACCGCGGCGGACGCCGCCGCACTCGATGCCGCCCTGAAAGGCGACTGGCGCGATCCGAAGAACGCAGCGCGCGATATGTACCGCCATCCGAAGGAGACCCTGTCGTTTTTCGGTGTGACGCCCACGCAGACGGTGGTCGAGATCACCCCCGGCGGTGGCTGGTATTCCGAAGTGCTCGCGCCCTATCTGAAGAACGGCGGCCAGTACGTGGCCGCGGTGGTGGATCCGGCGTCCGCGTCGGAGAAGAGCCGCGGCTACTACCAGCGCGGACTGGATGGTCTGCAGAAGAAGTTCGCCGACGCTCCCGCACAGTTCGACAAGGCCTCCGTGGTGAAGTACAACCCGACGAAGCCGGAGTTCGGTGCAGCCAACTCCGCCGACGTCGTGCTGACCTTCCGCAACGTGCACAACTGGCGCAGCGCCGGCCAGGCCGAGGGCATGTTCAAGGGCTTCTTCACCGCCCTCAAGCCGGGCGGCGTACTGGGCGTGGTGGAACACCGCGCGAACCAGGATGTGCCGGCCGACGACAAGAGCGGCTACATCAGCGAGGCGCAGGTGATCGCGCTGGCGGAAGCCGCCGGTTTCCGCCTCGACGCCAAGAGCGAGGTCAACGCCAATCCGAAGGACACCAAGGACCATCCGAACGGCGTGTGGACGCTGCCGCCATCCAACAACCATCCGGAAGCCGACCGCGCGAAGTACCAGGCCATCGGTGAGAGCGACCGCATGACGCTGCGGTTCGTGAAGCCGCGTTGAGTCCCGGCGGGTGCGGCCCGACCGGGGCCGCACCTGCGATCACCCGTTTTCCAGCAGGCGCGGCAGCGCGCGCGCCGCAGCGTCGGCGGCGTCGCTGACCAGGGCGAAGCTGGTGTCGCGATGCGACCAGTACTGCGCCAGCAGATCGCCATCGCGGCGTTGCCCGTCGCGCGCCAGACGGCCACGCGGCCGCAGGTAGAACCCCACCCGAGCACCCGACCCGTCCTGGTAGACCAGCATGGCGGCGGCGCCCTGTTCGGTGGACAGCAGGCGGCCGCCCATCAACCGGTAACCTGCCTGGCTGAGATCGGGCACCCGTCCTGCCTCGCCGAAGTGGCGCCGCAGCCAGCGTTGCAGGTCGTCCGCGCGGGCCGTATCGAATTCCATCGGCGGCGCATCGGCCTCGGCGAACTGGCGGTAGGCGGCCACGGCATCCGCCATCGGCAGCGCCGACGGCGCGGGGCGCAGCTCGCGCAGCTGCCAGCCGGCACCGCCGCCGATCACGAAGGCGAACACCCAGGAGGCGGCGATGCCCAGACGCCGGCGCCGGCGCGCCTGCAGGCCGCGCCGGACCTGTGCTGGCGCCAGCGTCGCGTTCGCCGGCCAGCGCTCGGGATTCGCGGCCAGCGCACGCAGGCGTTCGGCATCGCGCTTCCAGCCTTCCACCTGGGCCGCCTGTTCGGGATGCGCCTCCAGCCACGCGGCAACCGCGGCGCGGCGCGCGGGATCGAGCCGGCCGTCGACATAGGCGTGCAGTTCGTCGTCCGCAGGTGCTTCGCGCAGGAGCTTGATGTTCATCGGAAGGCCTTCAGGGTGGACGTGGGCGGCGTGTCCTCCTGCCTCGCGCGCAACGCTTGGCGCGCGCGCGACAGGCGCGACATCACCGTGCCCACCGGGATGCCCAGCGCGTCGGCGGCCTCGCGATAGGCCAGCCCCTCCACGCTCACCAGCATCAGCAGCGCGCGCTGCTCGGACGTCAGGCAGGCGAAGCCGGCCAACGAGGTGCGCGCGTCGAACACCTGGTCGGGCGTCGGCGGAGACGCGTCGTCCTCGGCCAAGAACAGCCGCGCGATGCGCTTCCAGCGTGCCGCGCGCCGATGTTCGTCCACGAAAGCGCGGTACAGCACAGAGAACAGCCAGGCCTGCAGCGCCGCGGGATCGCGCACCTCGGTGCCTCGCATCAGCGCGCGCTCCAGCGTGGCCTGGACCAGGTCGTCGGCGGCGGACGCATCGGACGCCAGCGAGCGCGCAAACCGGCGCAGGCGCGGGATCACCGCGTGCAGGGTCTCGTCATCCAGCGGAGGGGGGCGGGCGGGCATGGGCCGGTCTTGGCGGGGATAAGGGTGTGACGCGCGAACGCGGGGATTATTCCCCGTCGCGGCCCTCCGCCGGAGGGATCCGCGCGACGCGGGAATAAATCCGGCGTCCGGGCGTCCCACCGGCATCCACGACGCAGGAACCCGCCATGCCGACCCTCCCCGACGATCCATCTCCGCCCGCGCCCCGTCCCTGGCGCCCCTTGGCCACCATCGCCTGCCTGGTGTTGGCCGCGGGCCTGGCCTTCGCCTGGACGGCGGGATGGATCGGTCCGGCGGGGCGACTCACCGCACCGCGGCTGGTCGATGACATCGAGAACGGCAAGCCCTATCCGGGGTTCCGCCGTGCGCATAGCAAAGGTGTCTGCGTGGCCGGCCATTTCGCGCCCACTGCGCAGGGCGCAGCGCTGTCGCGTGCACAGGTGTTCCGGCAGGCCAGCACGCCGGTGCTGGGACGGTTGTCGATCGGCGGCGCCGACCCGTTCGGTGCCGAGGCGCAGGCGCGCGTGCGCAGCCTGGCGCTGTCGCTGCGCACGGACGACGGGCAGGAGTGGCGGATGGCGATGAACAGTTTCCCGTTCTTCGCCGTCGCCACGACGGCGGGTTTCCACGCGCAGATGCTGGCCTCGCGCCCGGACCCGGCCACCGGCAAGCCCGACCCGGCGAAGATGGCGGCGTTCCTGGCGCAGTATCCGGAAGCGGCTCGCTTCCAGGCCTGGGCGAAATCCGCGCCGTGGTCGAACAGCTGGGCCAACACCGAGTACAACGGCGTGAACACGTTCCGCTTCATCGATGCGCAGGGCCGGTCGCGGTTCGTGCGCTGGTCGATGCGACCTCAGGCGCCGTTCCAGCCGCTGCCGGAGGCCACGCGCCAGCAGGCCGAGGCGGACTATCTGCAAGAGGAGGTACGGCAACGGCTCGCGCAGGGCCCGCTGCGCTGGGACCTGGTGGTCACCGAGGCGGTCGAGGGCGATCCGGTCGATGATCCGTCGCAGCCGTGGCCGGCGGAGCGCCCGCAGCATGTCGTCGGCACGTTGGTGATCGAGCGCAGCGAGGCGCAGGCTACCGGCGCCTGCCGGGACGTGAACTACGATCCCACGGTGGTGCCGGACGGCGTCGCGCTGTCCAACGATCCCATCCTGGCGGCGCGCGCGGCGGCCTACAGCGTCTCGTTCAACCGGCGCGAGCGCGAGACCGCGCGCGGCGACATCGCGTCTCCCGCCACGCCGTCGGGACAGGAGGCAAAACGATGAACCGGCACGGCCATTTCGATGCGTTCGCCCGCGCACTGCACTGGAGCATGGCGATCCTGATCCTGGCGATGCTGTTCGTCGGCGTGGGCATGGTGGCGTCGCTGTCGCTGCGCCCGGTGCTGATCGACCTGCACCGCCCGCTTGGCATGGCGCTGCTGGTGCTGGCGGTGATCCGCCTGCTGCACCGCTGGCGCAGCCCGCCTCCGCCGCTGCCCGCGTCGCTGCCGCGTGCGCAGGCGTTCGCGGCCAAGGCCTCGCACGTGGCGCTGTATGCCGCCCTGCTGGCGATGCCGCTGCTCGGCTGGGCGATGCTGTCGGCGGGCGGTTATCCGGTGCGCATGACCTCGACGTTCTCGCTGCCGCCGCTCCTGCCGCAGGATCCCGCGCTGTACAGCCTGTTGCGGCAGGCGCACGGGTGGGTGGGCTATGCGCTGTTCGCGCTGATCCTGCTGCACGCGGCGGCGGCGCTGCATCATGCCTGGGTGCGGCGCGACGGCGTGTTCGAGGCGATGGCACGAGGACGGTCCGGCACGACGATGACGACGGCCGAGCCGGATCCCGGCACGCCACCGGAATCCTGACGGGAAACATGCGCTGGACGCGGCACGCCGATGCGGTTGCAATGCGGCCTGCCGACCTTGCGGACGTTCCCTGTGCTGATTGCGTTCAACAAGCCCTTCAACGTGCTCTGCCAGTTCACCGACCGCAGCGATCCACCGCGGCGGACGCTGGCGGAATTCGGGCTGCCGCCCGCCGTGTACGCCGCGGGCCGGCTGGACTACGACAGCGAGGGGCTGTTGCTGCTGACGGATGACGGCGCGCTGGCGAACCGGCTGACCGATCCGCGCCACAAGCAGCCGAAGACCTACTGGGTGCAGGTGGAAGGCACGCCGGCGGAAGAGCAGCTGGAGGCGCTGCGGCGCGGCGTGGTGTTGAACGATGGACCGACGCGGCCGGCGCGGGTCGAAAGGCTCGATCCGGCGCCGACGCTATGGCCGCGCGATCCGCCGGTGCGCGTCCGCAAGACGGTGCCCGACGCCTGGCTGTCGGTGACGATCACCGAAGGCCGCAACCGTCAGGTCCGCCGCATGACCGCCGCCGTCGGACTTCCGACCCTGCGGCTGGTGCGTGCCGCCATGGGCGACACACCGCTGGGCGATCTGGCGCCCGGCGCGTGGCGGGCGCTCTGAGGCGACGCGGGACCCGGGAAATCAGCTTTCGGTGGAGCGCGTGGTGCTGCGCGGCTTGCGCGGCGCACCGGTCTTGCGTGCGGTCGAGGTTTTGGCCGAACCGTTGACCTTGCGCGCTTCGACACGGCGCGACTTGCCTTCGATGGCACCCGTGGCCTGGTCCTGCTTGCGCTTGCGGTAGGCCACCAGCGCGAGCAGGCCGACGCCGATGCCCGTGGCCACGGCGACCGCAGGATTGCGGCGCACGAAGCTCACTGCCAACCTGCCGCCCGTCTTGGCGACGCCCAGTGCCGCGCCCGTCTGCAGCAACTTGTCCGCGCTCGGCACGGCATGCTTGAGGCTGGTGCCCGCCTGGCTGGCCAGCTCGAGGGCGCGGTCGGTGATGGTGGTCAGCTTGCTCATGGAATCTTCCCTGGTTGGAGATGGGTAGGAAGTCAGTGTCCGGCCGTGGATGTTTACGTGGCGTTAGTTCGGCCGCCGCCGCCTGAACGGAGACGTAGCGTGCGCCATGCGCACGACCGCGCGATGTGGATCCGGGCGACCTGCCGATGGACGCGCGGGACGGCGTCATGCGGTCTTGCGCACAGCGCACGCTACGTACCGCGCGGCTTGGCCCGATGCGTCGCCTGTGCACTCCACGGGTCGTCCGGCCACGGATGCTTCGGGTACCGCCCCTTCATCTCCTTCTTCACCTCGGCGTAGGTGGCGTTCCAGAAGTTGCGCAGGTCGGCGGTGACCTGCAGCGGTTTGCCGCCGGGCGACAGCAGGTGCAGCAGCAGCGGCACGCGGCCGTTGGCCACGCGCGGGGTGTCGGCCAGGCCGAACAGCTCCTGCAGCTTCACCGCCAGTACGGGTGGCTGACCGTACGTGTATTCGATGCGGCGCTCCATCCCGGACGGCACGGTGATGCGCACGGGCGCGAGCTGGTCGATGCGCTGCCGCAGCGACCAGTCCATGCCGGACTTCAGCGCATGCGCCAGCTCGTCCTCGCCCAGCGCATCGAGCCGCGTCTTGCCCGCGAACGCAGGCGTCAGCCAGTCGTCCAGCGTGGCCATCAGTGCGTCGTCAGACAGGTCGGGCAGGCCGAGGTCCGGCATCCACTCGCGCAGGCAGCGCACGCGTTCGCGCCACTGCTGCAGCGACTCCGGCCACGACAGCGCGTCCAGGCCGAGATCACGGACCGCGTCGGTCAACGCAGCGGCGGCGAGCGCGGGATCGACGCGGCCGGCGGGGCGGGCATCGAACACGATCTGGTCGAAGCGCGATTCCCGCTGCGCAGCCAGCGCGCGACGCGCGGCATCCCAGCGCACCGTGTCTTCGGTGACGAAGCGGTCGGCGAAATCGCGACGCAGACGCTGCTCGTCCACCGGCGCGCCACGCTGCACCAGGGCATCGCGGTTCTCATGGCGCAACTCGCTGACCACGATCCACGGTTCGCCGACCAGCGCGCTGTCATCGAAAAGCCGCGCACTGCGCCCGTTCGCCAGCAGATAGCGCCGCGCGTCCTGCGGATGCCGGAAGCCGATCCGGTCGGGGAAGGCATGCATCAGCACATCGCCCAGGCAGTGGGCTTCGACCGACGACGGCGGCGACGCGTTCTCGCGCAGGCGGCGACGCCATTGCTTCGCCGCGGCGTCGATGGCCGCCAAGCCGGAACGGTTGGCGTCGCCCGGTGCGCGCCCGGTGCGGAACGCGGCCAGTGCACGCCAGCGCGCGGCCAGTGCATCGCCGCCCATGCGCAGCGGATCGCGCGCTTCGACCAGCGCGGCGAGGTCGCACGCCAGCGGGCGATCCTCACCCCCGCCCGCCGACAACAGCATCGCCGCCAGCCGCGGATGCGTGCCCAACGCCAGCATGCGCTTGCCCAGCGGCGTGATCGCGTTCGACGAGGTCAAAGCGCCCAGCCGGCGCAGCAGGTCGCGCGCGGCATTCATCGCGCCGGGCGGTGGCGCATCGACGAAGCGCAGCGCCTCGCTGCCCCACGCCGCCAGTTCCAGCGCCAGCGCGCCCAGTTCGACCAGCGCGATCTCCGGGCGTCGCTGCGGATCCAGCCGCTGCGATTGCGGCCACAAGCGGTACGCCCATCCCTCGGCGACGCGGCCGGCACGCCCCGCGCGCTGGTCGGCGGACGCCTGCGAGATGGTGGTGACCTCCAGCCGCGAGAAGCCGCTGTTGGGATCGTACGACGGCTCGCGCGCCAAGCCGCTGTCGATCACCACGCGCACGCCGGGCAAGGTCACCGACGACTCGGCCACGTTGGTCGCCAGCACGACACGACGCCGGCCTTGCGGATCGGGCTGCAGGGCTTCGGACTGCTTCTCGACCGGCAGTTCACCGTGCAGCGCCAGCACGATGACATCGTCTTTCCCTTCTCCCCTCGGGAGAAGGGGCCCGGCGCGCCCTTCGACAGGCTCAGGGCGTGGGGGGCGCGCAGCTGCGTTGCCGGAAACCTCATTGCCCTCGTTGGCCCTCTCCCCAATGCCTCTCCCGGCGGGAGAGGGGCTCAGCATCGTCTGCACCCGCGCGATCTCGCGCTGGCCAGGGAGGAACACCAGCACGTCGCCGGGATGCGACTGGACCGCCTGTTCGACGGCGCGGCGCACCTGGCTTTCGAGCGACTCATCGCGACGGGCCGCGAAGTGCGCCACGTCCACCGGAAAGCCACGACCTTCGCTGCTCAACCGTGGCGCATCCAGGAAGCGCGCCAGCTTCTCGCCATCGAGCGTGGCCGACATCACCACCAGGCGCAGGTCTTCGCGCAGCTGCGCCTGGACGTCGAGCGCCAGCGCGAGGCCGAGGTCGCCGGCGAGGTGGCGCTCGTGGAATTCGTCGAACAGGATCGCGCCGATGTCTTCCAGCATAGGATCGTCCTGGATCATGCGCGTCAGGATGCCTTCGGTGACCACTTCGATCCGCGTATCGGGACCGACCTTGTTCTCGAAGCGGATGCGGTAGCCGACCGTGCCGCCCACCGCTTCGCCGTGCTGCTTCGCCATGAAACCGGCGGCGGCGCGCGCGGCCACGCGCCGCGGTTCCAGCATCACGATCTTGCGACCCTGCAACCACGGCTCATCCAGCAGCGCCAGCGGCACCTGCGTGGTCTTGCCCGCGCCGGGCGGCGCTTCCAGCACCAGGCGCGGGTGCTCGGACAGGCTGCGGAGGATGTCCGGCAGCAGCGGCGTGATGGGGAAGGTGGGCGACGGCATGCGGCGGAGAGGATAAGGCTTTCCCGCCCGAATCACTGAGGCTGTTCTGTGGGAGCGACGTAAGTCGCGATGGCTTTTACCGGGGGGCCTATCGCGACTTACGTCGCTCCCACAACCACAACGCATCGCTTCCACCGACTAAAATACCCGCCATGGACCTCATCGACATCGGCGCCAACCTCACCCACGAGAGCTTCGACCACGACCGCAACGCGGTGCTGCAGCGTGCGCGCCAGGCCGGCGTGGTGCAGCAGGTGGTTACCGGCGCCAGCCGCGAGCATTCGCCGACCGCGCTGCGCCTGGCGCAGGCGCATCCGGGCGAGCTGTTCGCCACCGCCGGCGTGCATCCGCACCACGCCAGCGAGTACACGGACGAATGCGATGCCGAGATGCGTGCCCTGCATGCACACCCGGAGGTGGTGGCGGTAGGCGAATGCGGGCTGGATTACTTCCGCGATTTTTCGCCGCGCCCGGCCCAGCGCAAGGCGTTCGAGCGCCAGTTGCAGATCGCCGTCGACACCGGCAAGCCGCTGTTCCTTCACCAGCGCGACGCGCACGACGACTTCGTCGCGATGATGAAGAACTTCGACGGCAAGCTCGGTCCGGCGGTGGTGCACTGCTTCACCGGCACCCGGAAGGAGCTGTTCGACTGCCTGGACCAGGACTGGCATATCGGCATCACCGGCTGGCTGTGCGACGAGCGCCGCGGCCTGCACCTGCGCGAGCTGGTGAAGAACATCCCGGCCGACCGGCTGATGATCGAGACCGATGCGCCCTACCTGCTGCCGCGCACGGTGAAGCCGCAACCCTCGCACCGTCGCAACGAACCGATGTATCTCGCCCACATCGTCGCCGAGCTGGCGCGCGACCGTGGCGAGGACATCGAACTAACCGCTGCCACGACGACGGCGACGGCACGGGCGTTCTTCCGGTTGCCGGAGACGGCACGTGGCTGAGTCAGGCGCTGCGGCTGCGACCTTCGCCGGCCTGCCAGAGCGCTTCCAGCCCTTGGCGGTAGTCCGGATAACGGGGCTGCCAGTGCAGGGCCTCATAGGTCGCGCATGCGTCGATGCGCTTGCAGCTGCCGTAGAAGCGCCGTTGCGCCGGTGACGCATGCGCAGGGTCATACGCTTCAGCGGGTGGCAGCGGCAGACCACTGACGGCTGCAGCGTGGCCCAGCACCTCCTGCGGAGGCGCCGGCTGCGTGTCGGCCACCAGGTAGATCGCATCGGAGGCGCGCGTCCGATGCAGCGAAGCGACCACCGCATCGCAGGCATCGTCGACGTGGATGCGGTTGAACACCAGGCCCGGCCTCACCACGTGGCGCGCCGTGCCTTCGGCCAGCTGTCGCAGCAGGTTGCGGCCCGGCCCGTAGATGCCCGCCAACCGGAACACGCCGCAGGCGATGCCGCGATGCTGGGCCAGCGCGTGCCACTGCGCCTCCGCCCGGCGTCGCGCCGCGGCGGTCGGGTCGATTCCGTCCGCGGGGGACGCCGCGTCCACCACGCCCCCTTGGCGGTCCGCGTAGACGCCCGTGGAAGAGAGATAGCCGAGCCAGCGCATCGGCGACGGTACGCAGCGCGGGATCGCCTTCCGCATCCGGCGGAACGGAGCCCAGGATCGCATCCGCCTGCGCAAGCGCCGTGTGCAATGGCGGATTGAGTAGCGCGTCGGCGGTGAAGCGGAGCCGCGTCGCGTCGCCCGCCTCCGCCGTGCGCGACGTGCCGATGCACTCCACGCCGTGCACGCGCAGGCGCTCGACCAGACGGGTCCCGGTGTAGCCCATGCCCAGCACGACCAGCCGCCGCAGCCACGGCGGAGGCGCGGGAGGCATCATGAGGTGCGCAGTCGCTCGTAGGCCTGCAGGTGCACCCATGCGGTGTGCAGGCGGGGAGCGGCGATGCCGTACAGGCCGGCGCGATGGACCATGTCGCCGACGATGTGCGCGGCTTCGACGCGTTGCCCGGCTTCCAGGTCGCGCAGCATGGAGGCTTTCATCGGCGAGCCGGCGGCGGTCAGGGTCTCGCGTGCGGTCGCTTGCGCAGACGCCGGCACCGGCTGGCCGCACGCGGCCGCTACGGCCAGGCATTCCTCATGCAACGCCGCCATGAAATCCACGCCGCCCTCGCCCGCCACGATGGTGCCGATCGGCGCACGCATCACGCATGTGCCGGCAGCCAGCGCGGTGAGGAAGCTGTACTTCGCCCACTGCGCCTGGGCGATGTCCGGCGTGTGCGCGTGGTCGATGCCGGCCTGCGCGCACGCGGCGGCGAGCGCCTGCAGGCGGCTGTCCGGCGCCTGGCCTGCGCGTTCGCCGAACGTCATCGATGCCGGCTTGCCCAGATGCAGGACCTCGCCATCGTCGCCCAGCGTTGCGCTGATGAAGCACAGGCCGCCCAGGACGCGCCCGAAGCCGAAATGCGCATCCAGTGCTGCGTAATGCCGCAGGCCGTTGAGCAGCGGCAGCACGCGGGCGCCTGCATCGACCGCGGGCGCGATGGCGTCCATCGCGCTGTCCAGGTCGTAGGCCTTGCAGCTGAGCAGCACCAGGTCGAACGGCGCGGCCTCCGCCAACGCGTCCGCCGTCAGCACCTGCACGGGCACGTCGGCATCGCCCAGCGGGCTGCGGATGCGCAGACCGCGCTCGCGCAACAGCGCTGCGCGTGCAGGCCGCACCAGGAAACTCACGTCGATGCCCGCCTGTGCGAGCCGACCCCCGAAATAACCGCCGGTCCCGCCGGCGCCCAGCACGAGCAACCGCATCAGCTGCGCAGCCCCACGCCCTTCTTCAGCAACCACAGGCCGAGCGCGGCCAGGCCGACCACGAACGCCAGCATCAGCGCGTAGGCGATCCACAGGGGCACGTCGCTGGTGCCGAGCAGGCCGTAGCGGAACGCGTTGACCATGTAGAAGATCGGGTTGGCGTGGGTCAGCGCTTCGGCCCAGGGCGGCAGCAGCTTGACCGAGTAGAACACGCCGCCCAGGTAAGTCAGCGGGGTGAGGATGAAGGTCGGCACGATGGCGATGTCGTCGAACTTCTTCGCATACGCCGCGTTGACGAACCCGGCCAGGGAGAAGATCGTCGCGCCCAGCAGCACGGTAGTGATGGTGACCAGCGGATGCGGCACCCGCACCTTCGTGAAGAACATCGCGATGATCAGCACGATGGCACCGACCATCAGGCCGCGCAGCACCGCACCGGCGACGTAGCCGAGCAGGATCACCCAGTTCGGCATCGGGCTGACCAGCAGTTCCTCCACGTGGCGTCCGAACTTGGCGCCGAAGAAACTGGAGCTGATGTTGCCGTAGCTGTTCTGGATGATGCTCATCATCACCAGGCCCGGCACGATGAACTCCATGTAGCTGTAGCCGCCCATGTCGCCGATGCGGCTGCCGATCAGGCCGCCGAAGATCAGGAAGTACAGCGTCATGGTGATGGCCGGCGGCACCAGGGTCTGGCCCCAGATGCGCAGGATGCGGTTCACTTCGCGGCGGACGATGGTGCCCAGCGCCACCAGGTTCTTGCGGAACGGCGTGCTGTCGGCGGCTGGCGGCATCTCGGTGGCGCTCATGCGGCCTGCTCCCGCTTGGCGGCGGCTTCGTCGCCGGTCAGGCGCACGAACAGCTCCTCCAGCCGGTTGCTCTTGGTGCGCATGGAGCGCACGCGGATGCCGGCGTCGCCCAGCGCGGTGAAGACACGGTTGAGGTCCATCGCGCGCGGCATGTCCAGGTCCAGGGTGTGGCTGTCGGTGGCGGACAGCGTGGTGCCTTCGATCACCGGCAGTTGCGCCGGCAGTTCGCCGTCGATGTCGAACAGGAAGCCCTCCACGTCCAGCTTGGCCAGCAGGGCGCGCATCGGTCCCTGCTCGACGATGACGCCGCGGTCGATGATGGCGAGGTTGCGGCAGAGGCTCTCGGCCTCTTCCAGGTAGTGCGTGGTCAGGATGATGGTGGTGCCGGCCTCGTTGATGTCCTTCAGCGTCTTCCACATGCCGCGGCGGATCTCGATGTCGACGCCGGCGGTGGGTTCGTCGAGGATCAGCAGCCTGGGCCGGGTCATCATGGCGCGGGCGATCATCAGCCGGCGCTTCATGCCGCCGGACAGCGTGCGGCTCATGACGTGGGCCTTCTCCCACAGCTGCGCGCGCTTGAGTTCCTCCTCGGCACGCACCAGCGCCTCGGCGCGCGGGATACCGTAGAAGCCGGCGTAGTTCACGCAGATGTCCAGCGGCTTCTCGAACATGTTGAAGTTGATTTCCTGCGGCACCAGGCCCAGCAGGCGCATGGCGCCGTCGCGGTCGCGATCGATGTCCACGCCGAACACGCCGACCTGGCCGCTGCTCTTGTTGACCAGCGAACTGACCACGCCGATCAGCGTGGACTTGCCGGCGCCGTTGGGCCCGAGCAGGGCGAAGAAATCGCCGGGCTCGACCTGCAGCGACACGCCCTTGAGGGCCTGCACGCCGGTGTCGTAGACCTTGCGCAGGTCGGTGATGGCCAGCGCGGGAACTGCCGCGGGAGCCGTTGTCGTGGAGGCCATGGGATACCTTGTGGCGCGGCGACGGCGCCTGGGGGGATGCGAGCGCTTATTATAGGCGTCCCGCCGGGGCCGCCCCGGGCCACACAGTGTTCCAGCCGCCTTGGCGATCGCGCATTTCCCGTTGAAGCTCGTCGGACGCCGCATGCTGGCGCCCAGCGTGGGCCACTACAGCTTCGTCCGCGACGACGGGCTGCCGCTGGATTTCATCCCCGGCCAGTTCATCCAGGTGCATTTCCACTACGCCGACGGCACCGCCACCAAGCGCAGCTATTCGCTGGCGACCATCCATGACCATGCGATCGGCCCGGGCGAAGCGGTGGAGATCGCGGTCAGCTACGTGCCCGGTGGCGCGGCGACCGCGCTGTTCGAGGGCCTGCCGGAGGGCGGTCACGTCGAGGCCAGCGGACCGTTCGGCCGCTTCTGCCTGATGCCCGGCGACCACAATGCGCGCTATCTGCTGATCGCCACCGGTACCGGCGTGACGCCCTACCGCTCGATGCTGCCGCAGCTGGAAGCGCTGATGGCCGAACGTGGCGTGGAGGTCGTGCTGTTGCAGGGCGCGCGCACGCCGGCCGAGCTGCTGTACGGCGACGACTTCCGCGCCTTCGCCGACGCGCACCCCGGTTTCCGCTACGTGCCCTGCCTGTCGCGCGAGCTGCCGGCCGAGCCGCATGCCGACGTGCGCCAGGGCTACGTGCAGCAGCACCTGGCCGAGTTCGCACCCGACGCCGCGCGCGACATCGCCTACCTGTGCGGCAATCCGGACATGGTCGATGCCTGCTTCGAGGCGCTGAAGGGACACGGCCTGCCGATCCCGCAGATACGGCGCGAGAAGTACGTCAGCAGCAAATAGGGCCGACGCCCGCCCGTCCCGTCCGTTGGTCACATCCGTCCCGCCGCAGCGTCATGGCATGCTGGGACCCGCCTCCAACGGAACTGATACATGGCACTTCTTCATCGATCACTCGCCCTCGCCTTGGCTGGCGCGCTGCTGGCCGGCTGCAGCGGCAGCGCTGCCGGCCCCGACCAGCAGGCCGTGCGCCACTACGGCGACATCGCCTTCAAGCCCTGCACCCTGACCGCGCCCTACCTGACCACCACGGTGGAAGCGCAATGCGCGACCTACGAGGTGGCCGAGGACCCGGCCAAGCCGGAAGGCCGCAAGGTGGCGTTGAACATCGCGTGGCTGCCCGCGACCAACGAAGGCGCGGCGACGGACGATCCGGTGTTCTTCCTCGCCGGCGGCCCCGGACAGTCGGCGGTGCAGGTGTGGCCGGCCATCGACGCCGCCTTCCGCGATGTGCGCAAGTCGCGGCACATCGTGCTGGTCGACCAGCGCGGCACCGGCAAGTCCAATCCGCTGGCCTGCAAGGACGGCGAGGGTCGCAACGCCTACACCGATCCGGACGACCTGAGCGACGCGGCGGCCATCGCCTTCGCCCGCGCCTGCGCGGCATCGCTGCAGGCCGATCCGCGCTTCTACACCACCACCGACGCTGTGCGCGACCTGGACAGCGTGCGCAAGGCGCTGGGCGCGGCCAGGATCAACCTGGTCGGCGGCTCCTACGGCACGCGCGTGGCGCAGCAGTACGCCATGCGCCACCCCGACAGCACGCGCAGCGTGGTGATCGACGGCGTGGTGCCGAACGACCTGGTGCTGGGCAGCGAACACGCACGCAACCTGGACGCGGCACTGGCGCTGCAGTTCCAGCGCTGCCAGGCCACGCCGACCTGCAAGGACCGTTTCGGCGACGACCTGCGCGGCCAGTTGCGTACGTTGATGACGCGGCTCGCGGCCACACCGGTGAGCACCGAGTATCGCGATCCGTCGACCGGCGAACTGGTCACCGGCGAGGTCACCGCCGGCACCGTCGCCGGCATCACCCGCATGTACTCGTACTACCCGCAGGGCGCCGCTCTGCTGCCGCTGGTGTTGAACGAGGCGCAGCAGGGCCGCTACGGCTCGCTGATGTCGCTGTCGAAACTGCTGGAAAGCCAGGTCGGCGACCAGTTCATGCACGGCATGCAGCTGTCGGTGATCTGCGCCGAAGATGCGGACCTGCTGAAGGCCGACCCGGCCGACGCCGATACCGTGCTGGGCAGCCTGCTGGGCGACACGCTGAAGACGCAGTGCACGGCATGGCCCACGGGCAAGCGGCCGGCCGACTTCCACACCGCCTGGACGTCCGACATTCCCACGCTGATCACCTCCGGCGAACTGGACCCGGTCACCCCGCCGCGCTACGGCGAGCAGGTGCTGCGCACGTTGTCGAACGGCCGCCATCTGACGCTGAAGGGCCAGGGCCACGGCACGTTCGCCGTCGGCTGCATGCCCAAGCTGCTGGGACGTTTCCTGGAAACGGCGAATGCCAAGGACTTGGACGCCACCTGCCTGGACAGCCTGGACTACGTGCCGCCCTTCACCAGCTTCAACGGCTGGGAGCCGTGAGCCGCGCCTTGTGCGCCCGCCACCTTCAATGGACATGACCGAATGATCATCGCCAACGACCTGCACAAATCCTTCAAGACCAAGACCGGCACGGTCACCGCCGTGGACGGCGTCAGCTTCACCGCCCACGACGGCCAGATCACCGGCCTGCTCGGCCCCAACGGCGCCGGCAAGACCACCACCATGCGAATGCTGTACACGCTGATGACGCCCGACCGCGGCGAAGTGAAGGTGGACGGCATCGACACCGCGCGCGATCCCGTCACGGTACGCCGCGCGCTGGGCGTGCTGCCCGACGCCCGCGGCGTGTACAAGCGCCTGACCGCGCGCGAGAACATCGCCTACTTCGGCGAGCTGCACGGGCTGTCGTCGAAGCAGATCGCCGAGCGCACGAAGGCGCTGTCCGAAGCGCTGGACATGGGCGACATTCTCGACCGCCAGACCGAGGGCTTCAGCCAGGGCCAGCGCACCAAGACCGCGATCGCGCGTGCGCTGGTGCACGACCCGCGCAATGTCATCCTCGACGAGCCCACCAACGGCCTGGACGTGATGACCACGCGCGCGATGCGCGGCTTCCTGCGCCAGCTGCGCGACGAGGGACGCTGCGTGATCTTCTCCAGCCACATCATGCAGGAGGTCGCCGCGCTCTGCGACCGCATCGTCATCATCGCCAAGGGCACGGTGGTCGCCGCTGGCACCGCCGACGAACTGCGCGCGCAGGCCGGCGAGGACAACCTGGAGGATGCGTTCGTCAAAGTGATCGGTTCGGAGGAGGGCCTGCTGGCATGAACATGTTCCGTACCGTCTTTACGGTGATGCGCAAGGAACTGCGCGACCTCTCGCGCGACCGCCGCACGCTGGCGCTGGCGCTGTTCCTCGGCCCGCTGCTGTATCCCGCACTGATGCTGGGCATGGGCTACCTGACCGAGAACCGCATCCGCACCCAGGTCGACAAGACCCTGGAGATTCCGATGGTGGGTGCGGAACACGCGCCCAACCTGGTGAAGTTCCTCGCCACCAACGGCATCACCGCCGGCAAGGCACCGGCCAACCTCGACACTGCGATCCGCACGCAGGAGATCGACGTGGCACTGCGCATCAGTCCCGACTACGCGGAGGACTGGCGCAACGGTCGTCCCGCGCTAGTGGAGATCATCCGCGACAGCACGCGACGCGACGCGGATATCCCCACCCAGCGCGTCAACGCCGCGCTCTCCGCGTACAGCCAGCAGGTCGGCGCCCTCCGCCTGCTCGCGCGCGGCGTGGATGCGTCGGTCGCGCGGCCGGTGAACGTCGGCATGCAGGACCTGGCCACGCCCGAGGCCAAGCAGGGCATGCTGCTGTCGGTGCTGCTGCCCTACCTGCTGATCCTCACCTCGTTCATCGGTGGCGCTTACCTGATCCTCGATGCCACCGCCGGCGAACGCGAACGGCAATCGCTGGAGCCGCTGCTGGCCACGCCGGCACCACGCAGCGCGGTGGTCAGCGGCAAGATCGCCGCCGCCTGCGTGATCGGCCTGACCACCCTGCTGCTCACGCTGCTGGCGTTCAAGTTCAGCGCGCAGTTCGCCGGCACGCTGGGACGGCAGTTGAACGTGTCGTTCCTGTCGATGGGCAAGATGCTGCTGATCCTGCTGCCGATGCTGTTCATCGGCACGTCGCTGCTGACCTATCTCGCTGCGTCGGCCAAGAGCATGAAGGAAGCGCAGAGCCACATGACCTGGCTGATGCTGCTCCCCATGATCCCGACGTTCGCGCTGATGGCCAATCCGCTGAAGAGCCAGCCGTGGCAGTTCGCCGTGCCGTTCCTGGCGCAGAACCAGTTGCTGCTGAAGGTCATCCGCAACGAGTACATCGGACCGCAGACCTGGGGCATCTACATCGCTGCGGCGTTCGGCGTGGCGGCGCTGCTGTGGTACGCGGCGGTACGCCGCTACCATCAGGAGAAGCTGGCCATCGCCGGCTGACGCAGGCGATGCATTGAAACGGAAACGGCCACCTCGCGGTGGCCGTTCTTCTTGCGGAACTCAGAAGCGGTATTCGTAGCCCAGCGTCAGCGTCTGCGCGGTGACATCGGCGTTGAACAGGTCGCCCTTGTTGTAGTCGTAGTTCAGGCTGAGGCCGTTGTTGTGGTCGAAGTCGTAGCCCACGCCCACGCCCACATACGGCTTGGTGGAACGCTCGCGCAGCGAAAGACCTTCGGTCGAGAGCTTGCTGTTGACGCTCTGCACGCCCGCGCGTCCGGCGATGAAGAAGCCGGTGTTGTCGGCGCCGAACGCCTTCTTGCCCACGACGCCCGCACCCACCGCATCCACGTCGAACGAAACGCCCTCGATGGAGCGGTCGCCGAGAATTGAATAGAAGCCTTCGACCGCGAAGTTCGGAGTGAAGTAGTGGCCGATGCGCAGGCCGTAGGCCGTGTCGGTGTCGTCGGCGCTCAGGTCGTCGACCTCGAGCTCCAGCTCGCTGTGTCCGATCTCGAGGCGTCCGTACCACTGGCCGGCCTGCGTGGCGGCGGCGGTGGAGGAGAGGGTGAGGCACGCCAGCGCAACCGCGCCGGCAACAGTGAATCGCTTCATGGAATCCTTCCGTGTTGTTGTGATGTTCGCCCGTCATGCGGGCGGCGGCACAGTAAGCGTCGCCCCTGCTTCCGTCCAGTGCTGATCGTCTTTTGTTAGACGAGAAGAGCGCGCACACGAAAACGCCGGCACGCGGCCGGCGTTTCGCTGGGTGCCGAGGTGGCGTCGATCAGCCCGGGCTGAAGCCGATCGTGCGACGCGTGGTGACCGGTGCATCGACCGGTTCGAAGCGCCAGCGGCGCACGGCGTTGAGCGCTTCGCGATCGAACACGCGCGCCGGCGTGGCGCGTACCACGCGGGCGTTGGTCACCGAGCCGTCGGTGCCCACGGTGATCTCCACCAGCACTTCGCCGCTGGTGCCCGAACGCAGCGCTTCCGGCGGGTAGCGCGGGGCCGGCGTGCTGACCGCGCGCAACGATTGCGCCTGCGCGGCGGCGGGAACCGCGGCACGGGCCGCCGCCGACTGGCGCTCGGCGGCTTCGCGCTGGGCCGCGGCCTGGCGCTCGGTTTCCTGGCGGGCCGCTTCGGCGCGGGCCGCTTCCTGCTGCTGGGCCAGCTGCTGGGCAGCCGCGGCCTCGTTGGCGCGCTGCTGCTCGGCCTGCTGGGTCAGGCGCTGCTGTTCCCTAAGGCGGGCGTCTTCTTCGGCCTTGGTCTTGGTGGCCTCGTCGGTGACGGCACGCTGGGCGACCGCCTGCTGGGCCGCGGCGATGCTCTGCTGCAGACGTGGCAGTGCGGGCGCCTTCGGATCGGCCTTCTCGATGATCGCCGACAGGCGCTGCGCTTCGGTGAACTCTTCGCGCGCGATGCTCTGCTCGGCGGCGATCAGCGTGTACGGCATCAGGTCGGTCAGCGCGCTGGTCACGCCCGGGTCGTTGGGCAGCTTGTCGCGCAGGGCCAGGTAGTACTCCATGGCGTTGTCGCCGCCGGGCGCGTAGATGCGGTTCTCGCGCAGCGCCTTGGTGGCGGATTCGCGCAGCGTGTCGGCGTCCATCGCCTGGACCTGCGCGGACACCGCCGGCGGCGGCGGTGCGGCGGGCGCGGCGGCCGGTGTCGCCGCCGGTGCGGCGGCCTCGTCCTGCTTGGAGCACGCCGCCAGCGCGACGATGAGCAGCAGCGGCGCGGCGTAGCGCAGGCGCCCGGTGGTCTGGATCAAGGACATCGTTTCAACTCCCCCAATACGTTTCTAATGGTGTCGACACGGCCGGCGACCCGCGCAGGAACGCAGAGCCGGAGGTCGCGAATCAGCGCGGGCCCGCCATCGTCCGGGCCCGTATGGGCCGGCAACGGCACGAAGCCATCCGGGTACCCCTACCCGGACGCCAGAGTACGTCGGCGCATCGAATGCAACACTTGATGGCGGTCACATTTTTGGCGGGCTGCGACCCGGTGCGGTCATTTGCCGATGCAGAACGTCGAAAAGATGTGGCCCAGCATGGCGTCGGCACTGACACGGCCGGTGATGTCGCCGAGCGCATCGTGGGCCAGACGCAGCTCCTCCGCGGCCAGTTCCAGCTGCTCGTGCCGCAGTTGATCGGCCGCGGCGGCGGCATGGGTGGCCGCACGCAGCAGCGCCTCCACGTGGCGCGCGCGGGCCGAAAACTCGCCGTCGCCACCCTCGCTGGCCGGTCCACCGGCGAGCGCTCGCAGGCGCACGTGCAGCCGCTCAAGGCCGATGCCCTGCGCAGCGGATACGAACACGCGATCGCCGTCATCCGGCGGCACGCTGGCCAGCAGGTCGGCCTTGTTGTGGATCCACAGCACGGTGGCGACAGCGTCGATGCTGTCGGCGATCGCCGCGCGGCCGGCGTCGGGTTCGCGCGCATCGATCACCGCCAGCGCCACATCGGCGCGCGCGAGTTCCGCGCGTGCGCGGCGCATGCCTTCGCGTTCGATCGCATCGCCGCCGTCGCGAAGACCGGCGGTGTCCACCAGGTGCAGTTCCAGTCCGTCGAGGCGGATCGTCTCGCGCAGCGTATCGCGGGTGGTGCCGGCGACATCGGTGACGATGGCGCGGTCGCTGCCGGCCAGCGCATTGAGCAGCGAACTCTTGCCGGCGTTCGGCGGCCCGACGATCACCGCATGCACGCCGTCGCGCAGCTTGCGTCCGCGTTCGGCGTCGGAGATCAGCGCCTCCAGCTGCTGCCGCGCCTTGCCCAGGCGCGCGCGGACCTGGTCACCGCCCAGGGTATCGATGGATTCGTCGGCGAAGTCGATGGCGGCTTCCACATGCACGCGCAACGCCAGCAGCGACTGGCCGATGTCGTCGACACGTTGGGAGAACACACCGTCGAGCGAACGCCGCGCCGCGCGGGCGGCGCGCGCATCGGCGGCGGCGATCAGGTCGGCGATGGCTTCGGCCTGGGCAAGGTCGAGCTTGTGGTTGAGGAAGGCGCGTTCGGAGAATTCGCCGGGACGCGCCATCCGCGCTCCCAGCACGCAGGCGCGCGCGACCAGTTGCTGCAGCACCACGGGACTGCCGTGCGCCTGCAGTTCCACCACATCCTCGCCGGTGAAACTCGCCGGACCGGGAAACGACAGCGCGATGCCGTCGTCGAGCGTGCTGCCGTCGGCGTCGCGGAAGCGCACGTGATGGGCGCGGCGCGGCGACAGCACGCGTGCGCAGAGGTTCTTCGCGATCGCCTGCGACGCCGGCCCCGACAGGCGCACGATGCCCACGCCGCCCGCACCGGGGGCCGTGGCGATGGCGACGATGGTGTCCTGGGTGTGCGTCATGCGGCGGACTCGGCGGATGAGGTTTCAGCGTAGCGGAAACACGAAGCCCGCCGGAGGGCGGGCTTCGTGGCGTCGCGGCGGGCGCGGATTACTTGGCGACGGCGGTCTTCGGCGGCGTGGCCGACTCGCCGTGGCGCTTGGTCATCCACCACTGCTGCAGCAGGCCCAGCGCGCCGTTGGTGACCCAGTACAGCACCAGGCCGGACGGGAAGAAGGCCATCATCACGCCGAACACCAGCGGCATGAACTGCATCATCTTCTGCTGCATCGGGTCCATGCCCGGCGCCGGCGTCAGCTTCTGCGTCAGCCACATCACCAGCATGTTGAGTACCGGCAGGATGAAGTACGGGTCGCGTGCGGTCAGGTCCTGGATCCAGGCGAACCACGGCGCCTGGCGCAGCTCGACGGTTTCCACCAGCACCCAGTACAGCGCCAGGAACACCGGCATCTGCACGAGGATCGGCAGGCAGCCGCCCATCGGATTGATCTTCTCTTTCTTGTACAGCTCCATCATGGCGACCTGGAACTTCTGCTTGTCGTCGCCGTAGCGCTCCTTCAGCTGCTGGATGCGCGGCTGGAACTTGCGCATCTTGGCGAAGCTCTTGTACTGCGCGGCGGACAGGGGATAAAGCGCCAGCTTGACCAGGATCACCAGGCCGATGATCGACCAGCCCCAGTTGCCGATGAAGCCGTGCAGGAAGTTCAGCACCCAGAACAGCCCCTGGCCGAGCATGGCAAGGATGAGGAACTGGCTGTAGTCGACCACACGGTCGATACCCTGAGCGTTGATCGCGTGGATCTTGTCGACCAGCTTTGGGCCCACCCACAGGCGCGCGGTGGTGGTGGCCTGCTGGCCGGGACCGACGTTGACGCCCGGGCCCATTTCGCGGATCAGCGCGCGCGTGCCGTTGTCGGGATTGTCGAGCGAGATGGTGGTGGTGTCGTCCGCCTGCGGGATCCACGCACTGAAGAAGTGGTGCTGCGGGATGGCGATCCAGCCGCCCTTCACCTGCGCGTTGACGCGGCCGTCTTCCAGGTAGTCCTCGTCGAACTTGCGGCGCTGGTAGCTGCCGTCCCACCAGGTGGCGCCGTTGAAGCTGAAGGACTCCGGATTGGTCATGCCACTCTTGACCACCGGCGGCGTGCGCAGCAACTGCCGGTAGACCGTGCCCTGCCACGTACCGGCGCCGGCATTGATGACCTGGTCGCGCACGTCGATTTCGTAGCTGGCGCGCTTGAAGGTGTAGGTACGGCGGATGGTCACGCCGTCCGGACCCTGCCAGATGAAGGGCACGCTGACGCTGTCGGCGCCGGTGGCCAGGGCCACCGCACCGGTGCCGTTCTCCGGCACGAAGGCGTGGTGGTCGGGCGCTTTCGATCCGCTGCTCACCCAGCCGCTTTCGGCGGTATAGAAGTGCTGCGGTTCCTGGCTGAAGAGGCGGACCGGGCCACTGCCCGGGGTCTTGCTCTGCGGGTAGTGCAGCAGGTCGGCTTCCAGCACGCTGCCGCCATCCAGCACCAGGCGCAGCACATCGGTGCTCACGGTGACCCGAGGTGCGGCCGCACCCGTGGCGCTGGCGGCCGGCATGGGGGCGACGGTCGGCGCACTGGGCACCGTGCCGGAGGTCGTGGCGCTCGGCGCGATCGCGGCGGGCACGGTGCTGCCGGGCGCGGTCGTCGTGTGCGCGGCAACGGCGGGGACGGCGGGGGCTGCCTTGTCCTTGCTCCATTCCAGCCATAGCAGGGTCGCCACCATCAGCCAGGCGAAGATCAGGAATACACGGGTCTGGTTCATCAGGCAGGCAGTCTCAACCGGCGTCGGAAACCGGTTTGGTCGGAGAAGAAGGAGTGGGAGGCGGCGCGGGGGAATTCAAGCCCGGCGGCATTGTGCCGCCCGCTGCCGGTGCCGGCAATGCGCCGGCCCGCGTCAGCACGCGCTCGAAGGTCGCGCGCAACTGGCCGGGATCGGCTTTCGCCGCAGGCGGACGGGCGACCACGACATAGTCGCCACCCGGGAGTGCGCCGCGGAGACGACGGAAATGTTCGCGCAGCTGGCGCTTGATGCGATTGCGGCCGACGGCCCGCGTATCGACCTTGCGCGACACCGCCAGGCCCAGGCGCGCGGCGCCCTCGCCCGGCAACCAGTGCAGGCTCATCAGCGGATCGGAGGTGCGGCGTGCCTGCTCGAACACGCGCGCGTATTCGGCGCTGGCGCGTACCCGCGCGCTGCGCGGGAAACTCGTGGTCATATCAGCAAGAAGCCCGCTCGTGGACGGGCGGGCTCCTTTTGATGCAGGGACAGCATGGGTGCCGGCCGTCGAGCGACGGCCAAGCCATCAGGCGGTCAGGCGCTTGCGGCCCTTGGCGCGGCGACGGGCCAGGATCTTGCGGCCATCGGCCGTGGCCATACGGGCCCGGAAGCCATGGTCGCGCTTGCGCTTGAGGTTGCTGGGTTGGTAAGTGCGCTTGGTGGCCATGGGGCCCTCGTGCGTGTTCGGGTGGAAAGAACCGGAAATTCTATAGGAACCGCCGGCTTACGGTCAACTCCCTTCATGCTTTCGATGGACGTGGCGTGTCAGGATCGCGGTCCCGGCGTCCGTTCGTTCCTTCATCCACATCTTATGCACAGGATCGTTGGCGGGTTCCGGCGCCGGTGGTAGTCTGGCCGACCCCATGGATTCCGCCCCGCGCTGCCCCCGGCAACGCGGGCTGGCCTGTTCCGCCCCCACTCGCGAGTTGTTCCACCTGATGGATGCCTGGCCCCGTTGCCTCGAACGCCTGGAAGCCGAACTGCCGGCCGAGGATGTACACACCTGGCTGAAGCCCTTGCAGGCCGAGCAGCGCAGCAACGCCATGGTGCTGTACGCACCCAATGCCTTCATCGTGGAACAGGTCCGCGAACGTTATCTGGGCCGCATCCGCGAGCTGCTGGACTACTTCGCCGGCCACGACGACGTGTCGCTGGAAATCGGTTCGCGCAGCCGGGTGGCGGACATGCCGGCGGCGATGCCGTCTCTGGGCAGCACCCACGCGGCAGCGGCGGTCGAACCGTTCGCCGGCAACATGGACCTGCACTACACATTCGACAACTTCGTCGAAGGGCGCAGCAACCAGCTCGGCCGCGCCGCCGCTTGGCAGGCCGCGCAGAAGCCGGGCGACCGCGCCCATAACCCCCTGCTGCTCTACGGCGGCACCGGCCTGGGCAAGACCCACCTGATGTTCGCCGCCGGCAACGAGATGCGCCGGCAGAGTCCGAATGCGCGCGTGCTGTACCTGCGCAGCGAGCAGTTCTTCAGCGCCATGACCAAGGCGTTGATCGAAAAGTCGATGGACCAGTTCAAGCGCCGCTTCCAGCAGGTCGACGCGCTGCTGATCGACGACATCCAGTTCTTCGCCGGCAAGGACCGCACGCAGGAAGAGTTCTTCCACACCTTCAACGCGCTGTTCGACGGCCGCCAGCAGATCATCCTCACCTGCGACCGGTATCCGCGCGAGGTGGAAGGCCTGGAGCCGCGCCTGAAATCGCGGCTGGCGTGGGGCCTGAGCGTGGCCATCGACCCGCCGGACTTCGAGACGCGTGCGGCGATCGTGCTGGCCAAGGCCCATGAGCGTGGCGCGCAGATCCCCGACGACGTGGCGTTCCTGCTGGCCAAGAAGATGCGCAGCAACGTGCGCGACCTGGAAGGCGCGCTCAACACCCTGGCCGCACGCGCCAACTTCACCGGCCGCGCCATCACCACCGAGTTCGCCCAGGAAACCCTGCGCGACCTGCTGCGCGCGCAGCAGCAGGCCATCAGCATCCCCAATATCCAGAAGACCGTGGCAGACTACTACGGTCTGCAAATCAAGGACCTGCTGTCCAAGCGGCGCACGCGTTCACTCGCGCGCCCGCGGCAGGTGGCGATGGCCTTGGCCAAGGAACTGACCGAACACAGCCTGCCGGAAATCGGCGACGCGTTCGCCGGTCGCGACCACACGACCGTGCTGCACGCCTGCCGACAGATCCGCACCCTGATGGAAGCGGACGGCAAGCTGCGCGAGGACTGGGACAAGCTGATCCGCAAGCTCAGCGAGTGAAGGCAACATCTCCGTCGCACGCAAGCACGAATGGCGGCGACGGTTGCGGGTCGGGCGTAAGCAGTGGCGGTGTCGGGATCGGAGGGGCTGGGCGGCGGGTCGTCGTGGAGGCGGGTGATCCTGTCAATGCGGGCGCCACGAGCCATCACCTCCCGGCGTGGCTGGCACTGTAAGCAAGGCGGAAACGGCCAGCAACGGACAACGTGGTGGGCAAGTGGGCGGGGCATCTGTGGATAAGATGTGCATGGATTCCCGGCCAAAAGTTGTCCACAGGTTCCACCACAGGCGCAGGCACCCCTGTCCACCGGGTTGCAGGAACAAAAAACAGAATATATTCATGGGGTTAGGTAGGTTTTCCCGGCTTTTCAGGCCTACCACCACCACCAGCTTTTAAGCTTTTAGTCTTAAAAATCCAAAGCGAAGGGGCTCCAACACTCATGCGTTTCAGTCTGCAGCGCGAAGCATTCCTCAAGCCCTTGGCCCAGGTGGTCAACGTGGTCGAACGCCGGCAGACGCTGCCGGTCCTGGCTAATTTCCTGGTGCAGGTACAGAACGGCCAGCTGTCGCTGACGGGTACCGATCTGGAAGTGGAGATGATTTCCCGCAGTGCCGTCGATGACGCGCAGGACGGCGAGACCACCATTCCGGCCCGCAAGCTGTTCGACATCATTCGCGCCCTCCCCGACGGCAGCAAGGTGACCGTCAGCCAGACCGGCGACAAGGTCACTGTGCAGGCCGGGCGCAGCCGCTTCACGCTCGCCACTCTGCCCGCGAACGATTTCCCGTCGGTGGACGAGGTCGAGGCGACCGAGCGGATCGAGGTGCCGGAAGCGACGCTGAAGGAGCTCATCGAACGGACTTCGTTCGCCATGGCCCAGCAGGACGTGCGCTATTACCTCAACGGCCTGCTGTTCGACCTCAGCGAGCGGACCCTGCGTTGCGTGGCCACTGACGGACATCGTCTGGCCATGTGCGAGTCGCAGCTGGAAGGCGCTGCGGTGGGCAAGCGCCAAATCATCGTTCCGCGCAAGGGCGTGACCGAGCTGCAACGCCTGCTGGAAGGCGGCGACCGGTCGCTGGAACTGGAAGTCGGCCGCAGCCATATCCGCGTGAAGCGCGACGATGTCACCTTCACCTCCAAGCTGATCGACGGCCGCTTCCCGGATTACGCAGCGGTGATTCCGATCGGCGCCGACCGCGAAGTGCTGCTGGACCGCGAAGTGCTGCGGGCCGCGCTGCAGCGTGCCGCCATCCTGTCCAACGAGAAGTACCGCGGCGTGCGCGTCGAAGTGTCGCCCGGCCAGCTGAAGATCAGCGCACACAATCCCGAGCAGGAAGAAGCCCAGGAAGAGATCGAGGCCGACACCAAGGTCGATGGCCTGGCGATCGGCTTCAACGTCAACTATCTGCTGGACGCGCTGTCGGCATTGCGCGACGAGCACATCGTCCTGCAGCTGCGCGACGCCAATTCGTCGGCCCTGGTCCGCGAAGCCAGCAGCGAGAAGTCTCGCCACGTGGTGATGCCGCTGCGCCTCTGACCGATCCTGTTCCACGTGGAACACGACCATCGCCCGGCCCCGAGCCGGGCGATGTCGTTTGTGGACACCGATAGTGCGCGAGAAGCCATGATTTCGAGCCTGCCCGTCTGCCCGCAAGCGTGCCGCAACGGACGGATCGGGCGCCTGGCCGCCGCAAGCTACAATGACCCCATGCCCACCCTCTTCTCAGGCTCCGCCGTCCGTCATCCGCTTCCGGTCGCCGGTTCCGGGGCCATCGAACCGGCGGCGGTGGCGCCCCGATGCAGGTGACCCGACTCGAGGCCAGCGGCCTCAGGCGTTTCGAGCATGTGGCGCTGGCGCCGGAACCCGGCCTCAACCTGATCACGGGCGACAACGGCGCGGGCAAGACCAGCCTGCTGGAGGCGCTGCACCTGATGGCCTATGGCCGCAGTTTCCGGGGCCGTGTGCGCGATGGACTCGTGCGGACCCGTTCCGATGCCGTGGAAGTCTTCGTCGAATGGCGGGAAGCGGCCCAGTCGCGCGTGCGCCGCGCGGGACTGCGGCACACCGGACAAGCGTGGACCGGACGCCTGGATGGCGAGAACGTTGCCCAGCTGGGTGATCTGTGCGCCGCACTGGCCGTGGTCAGCTTCGAGCCGGGCAGCCACGCGTTGGTGACCGGTGGCGGTGAGCCCCGGCGGCGTTTCATGGATTGGGGCTTGTTCCACGTGGAACAGGGACGCGACGGAGGGTTCCTCCCCTTGTGGCGCCGTTATGCCCGCGCCCTCAAGCAGCGCAATGCCTTGCTGAAGGCCGGTATGGCGGGTGCGCAGCTGGACGCCTGGGATCATGAGCTCGCCGATGCGGGCGAGCCCCTCACCGACCATCGCCAGCGTTATCTCGACGCCCTGCAGCAGGATCTTGCCGACGTGGTGGCCGAGCTGGCGCCGTCGCTGGGCGCCGCCACGCTGGTGTTCCTCCCCGGCTGGCGCCGGCAGGAGCTGTCGCTCGGCGATGCGTTGCTGCTGGCACGGGACCGGGATCGCGCAGCGGGGTACACCACCGTGGGACCGCACCGGGCGGACTGGCGGATCGAATACTCCCAGTTCCCCGACCGCGAAACCCTGTCCCGCGGCCAAGCCAAGCTCACCGCGTTGTCCTGCCTGCTGGCGCAGGCGCAGGACTTTGCCCGTCGGCGCGGGGAATGGCCGGTGGTGGGGCTGGATGACCTGGCCTCGGAGCTGGACCGTCATCACCAACGGCGCCTGCTGGATCGCCTGCTCGCCAGTGGCGCGCAGGTCTTCATCACCGGCACGGAACTCCCGGTTGGCCTGCAGGAAGGCACCCACCCAGGCACGCGGTTCCACGTGGAACACGGTGCCGTGCAGCCTGCCCCGATGCCTTGAGCCGAGGCTAAGTGCGCACCAGTGCTATAATTCCGCATTGATCCCTTGGCCCGCGCATTGCGCCCACCGACCCGGTGGCGCGGCGCCGGCCTTGCAGCCGACACGAAGCGAATGACCGACGAAACGACCTCTTCTGCACCGAACGGCAACACGTACGACGCCAACAGCATCACCGCACTGGAAGGTCTGGAAGCGGTCCGCAAGCGCCCCGGCATGTACATCGGCGACGTGCACGACGGCACGGGCCTGCACCACATGGTGTTCGAAGTCGTCGACAACTCCATCGACGAGGCGCTGGCCGGCCATGCCGACCACGTGGCGGTCACGATCCATGAAGATGGCTCGGTCTCGGTGTCCGACAACGGCCGCGGCATTCCGGTCGGCAAGCATGCGCAGATGAGCGCCAAGCTGGGGCGCGAGGTCTCGGCGGCCGAAGTCGTCATGACCGTCCTCCACGCAGGCGGCAAGTTCGACGACAACAGCTACAAAGTGTCCGGCGGCCTGCACGGCGTGGGTGTCAGCGTGGTCAACGCCCTGTCCGAGAAGCTGCAGCTGGACATCTTCCAGGGCGGTGCCCACTACCGCCAGGAATACAGCAACGGTGCGGCCCTGGTGCCGCTGACCCAGATCGAAAGCTCCACCAAGCGCGGCACCACGCTGCGCTTCTGGCCGTCGGTGACCGCGTTCCACGGGAATGTCGAGTTCCACTACGACATCCTGGCCCGCCGCCTGCGCGAGCTGTCGTTCCTCAATTCCGGCGTCAAGATCGTGCTGCTCGACGAGCGGGGCGAAGGCCGTCGCGACGATTTCCACTACGAGGGCGGCATCCGCAGCTTCGTGGAGCATCTGGCGCACCTGAAGACGCCGCTGCATCCGAACGTGATCTCGGTAAGCGGCGAGCAGAACGGCATCACGGTCGAGGTCGCCCTGCAGTGGACCGACGCCTATCAGGAAACGATGTTCTGCTTCACCAACAACATCCCGCAGAAGGACGGCGGCACTCACCTGATCGGCTTCCGTGCGGCGCTGACCCGCACGCTGACCAATTACATCGAACAGAACGGCATCGCCAAACAGGCCAAGGTCAATCTGTCCGGCGACGACATGCGCGAAGGCATGATCGCCGTGCTGTCGGTGAAGGTGCCGGATCCCAGTTTCTCCTCGCAGACCAAGGAGAAGCTGGTCAGTTCCGACGTTAGGCCGGTTGTTGAGAGCACGTTCGGCGCACGTTTGGAGGAGTTCCTGCAGGAACACCCCAACGAGGCCCGCGCCATCGCCGGCAAGATCGTCGACGCCGCCCGCGCCCGCGAAGCCGCGCGCAAGGCCCGCGACCTGACCCGTCGCAAGGGCGCGCTGGATATCGCCGGCCTGCCCGGCAAGCTGGCCGACTGCCAGGAGAAGGATCCGGCGCTGTCCGAGCTCTTCATCGTCGAGGGCGACTCGGCCGGCGGCTCGGCCAAGCAGGGCCGCAACCGCAAGAACCAGGCCGTGCTGCCGTTGCGCGGCAAGATCCTCAACGTGGAACGCGCGCGCTTCGACCGCATGCTCGCCAGCGCCGAAGTCGGCACGCTGATCACCGCGCTCGGCACCGGCATCGGCAAGGACGAGTACAACCCGGACAAGCTGCGCTACCACCGCATCATCATCATGACCGACGCCGACGTCGACGGTTCGCACATCCGCACGCTGCTGCTGACGTTCTTCTACCGGCAGATGCCGGAGCTGATCGAGCGCGGCCACATCTACATCGGCCTGCCGCCGCTGTACAAGCTCAAGCAGGGCAAGCAGGAGCTGTACCTGAAGGACGACGCGGCGCTCAACGTGTACCTGGCGAACAACGCCGTGGAAGGCGCCTCGCTGATTCCCGCCGATGGCGAGCCGCCGATTTCCGGCGAAGCGCTGGAGAAACTGCTGCTCGTGTTCACCACGGCGCGCGATGCGATCGCACGCAACGCGCATCGCTACGATCCGGTGCTGCTGGAGTCGTTGATCGACTTCACCCCGCTGGATGCCGCGCACCTGCAGCAAAATATCGACGAGCGCCACGAGCTCGACGCGCTGGAAGCCAAGCTCAACCGCGGCAGCATCGGCAGTGCGCGCTATGCGTTGACGCTGCAGCCGGCCACCGAGCAGCGGCCGGCCGCGCTGCTGTCCACGCGCCGGCACATGGGTGAGGAACTGTTGCAGGTGTTGTCGCTGTCGGCGTTCGAAACCGGCGAACTGCGTCCGCTGCGTGAAGCCGCCGCGCTGCTGCATGGGCTGGTGCGCGAGGGTGCGCAGGTGGTCCGCGGCAACAAGGCGCAGCCGGTGGCCACGTTCGCCGACGCGCAGGCGTGGTTGCTGGAAGAAGCCAAGAAGGGCCGCAGCATCCAGCGCTTCAAGGGCCTGGGTGAAATGAACCCGGAGCAGCTGTGGGACACCACGGTCAATCCCGAAACGCGCCGCCTGTTGCAGGTGCGCATCGAAGACGCGGTCGCGGCCGACCAGATCTTCAGCACGTTGATGGGTGACGTGGTCGAGCCGCGCCGCGAGTTCATCGAAGACAACGCGCTGAAGGTCGCCAACCTCGACGTCTGAGGCGGTGCGAGTGAGCGACGTGCGCACCCTGCCCGATCCCACGGCATCGACGCCGCCCGCCCTGCCCTTGCGCCGCGTGCTGCCGGCGTTCGTGCTCGACGTGGTGCTCGCCGTCACGCTGTCGTTTTCCACGCTGATGCTCGGCCTGTTCGGCTGGGCGGCGTGGCGCGGCGTCCAGCTGGCACAGCAGTCTGGCGGGACGCTGGATGCGGCGGCAGTACAGGCCCGGCTCGGCACGCCGCCGGTCCTTTTCCTGATCGTGATGACGCTGGTCGGCACGGGCGGAACGGCGCTGGTGTTGTACCTGTGGCGACGCCGTGCGGCGCCCGCCGAACGACGTGCATCCCTCGATCGCCTGCGCCTGCCCCGCACGTGGGGCTGGGCGCTGGTGGCGGGACTGGCGACGTTTCTGTTCAGCACCCTGATGAGTGCGGGTGGTCGCGCGCTGGGGCTGGACCTGCAGCCCAGCAACCTTGACCTGATCAAGGACGGATTCGCCCGGTTTCCGGTGTTTCTGACGCTGTTTGCCGTCGTGCTGGCGCCGCTGTACGAAGAGCTGCTGTTCCGGCGCGTGCTGTTCGGACGCCTGTGGGAGGCGGGCTGGCCGGTGCTGGGCCTGATCCTCAGCAGCATGGTGTTCGCACTGGTGCACGAACTGCCCGGGCTCAATGGCAAGCCGGCGGACAGCACCTTGTTCCTGATCCTGGTCTACACCGGCATGGGCGGGATCTTCGCCTGGGTCTACCGCCGGACCGGGACGCTGTGGGCGCCGATCGCAGCCCACATCCTGAACAATGCGATAGCGCTGGCGGTGATGCAGGTGTACGGCGACGTATCGGCTTAATGTGATTGACGAAAGTTTAAGACGCGCTTGCCCAGACTCGGGTGTCACGTAATGTTGCAGGGGGCGAGCATGAAACTCCGGATCCTCGGAACCGCCATGGTGTTGGGGCTGACCGCCTGCGCCACCACCACCTCGCCCACCGGGCGCACCCAGATGGTGGGCGGCGTCTCGCAGGCGCAGCTGGACCAGCTGGGCGCGCAGGCCTTCGCTGAGACCAAGGCCAAGGAAACCCTCAACCGCGATGCGCGGCAGAACGCCTATGTCACCTGCGTGGTCAACGCGCTGGTGCGGCAGCTTCCGCCGGCGCAACGCGGCGTGGCCTGGGAAACGGCGGTCTTCACCGACAAGGAACCGAACGCGTTCGCGCTGCCGGGTGGCAAGGTGGGCGTGAACACCGGGATTTTCACCGTTGCCAAGAACCAGGATCAGCTGGCGGCGGTGCTCGGGCACGAGATCGGCCATGTGATCGCGCGGCATCATGAAGAGCGCATCACGCGGCAGATGGGCGCGCAGACGGGAGTCGGCCTGGTAAGCGCACTGTTGGGCGCACGCTATGGTCAAGGCGCAGCCAATACGGCAAGTCAGATCGGTGGAATGACCGCACAAACCGTGTTCCTGCTCCCGGGCTCGCGCGAACAGGAAAGCGAAGCCGATGTCGTCGGCCAGCGCCTGATGGCGCAGGCGGGCTTCGATCCGCGCCAGGCCGTCGGCCTGTGGCAGAACATGATGGCGGCCAGCGGCGGCCGTTCGCCGCAGTGGTTGTCCACCCACCCCGATCCCGCCAACCGCATCCGCGAGTTGGAACGCGATGCACCGTCCCTCGTCCCCACGTACGAGGCGGCCAGGAAGGCCGGAAACGCGCCGAAATGCGGCTGACACACGCTCCGGTATTGCTGCTCCGCAACACCTGAAACGGTATCCGCCCTCCCCCGGTTTCTGATAGCTTTGCCGGCCCCGCACGCAGACGGTACGGATCATTCCTCCGCTGCATGGCCCCACGAGGTTTAGACATGAAGCAACGCACGTCCAAGAAAACCCTTCTCAGCCTGATGCTGCTGGCAGCGTTCGGCGGCGCCGTGGTGGCCGATGCCGTGGCGTACGACGCCCGCTCCGCCGATCGCGGTGGCCGCAAGAGCAGCGCCAAGCCCGAAGTGCGTTACCCCGACGCCACGCGTGAGGAGCCGAAGGTCAAGGCGTCCAGCAAGATGCAGGGCAAGCTGAGCAAGCTCTTCAAGGCCTACGAGAAAGAAGACAACGACGCCGAGACGCTGGCCCTGGCCAAGGAGCTGCTGGCCGAGCCGAACGCGAACGAGTACGACAAGGCGATGGCCGCGCAACTGGGCGGGCAGGCTGCATACAACCTCGACGACATGGCGACGGCCAAGCAGCTGCTGCAGCAAGTGGTCGACCTCAATGCACTGGACAACAACAGCCACTACCAGTCGCTGCTGATGCTCGCGCAGCTGCAGCTGCAGGACGACGAGTTCGAACCCGGCATGGCCAATCTCGACCGTTACCTGGCCGAGACCAAGTCCAACCGTCCGGAAGATCTGATCCAGAAGGGCCAGGCGCTGTACCAGATGGAGAAGTACGCCGACGCCATCCCGGTGCTGGAGAAGGCCATCGCCGCGACGCCGGAGCCCAAGGACAGCTGGTACAGCCTGCTGCTGGCCTCGCTGGTCGGCGCCGACCGCCCGGCCGACGCGGTGAAGATCGCCGAGCAGATGGCCGCCAAGGCGCCGACGGACAAGAAGGCCCAGCTCAACCTGGTCGCCACCTACCAGCAGGCCGACCAGTTCGACAAGGCCGCTGCGGCGCTCGAGAAGATGCGCGCTGCCGGCCAGCTCACCGAAGATAAGGAATACCGCCAGCTCTACGTGACCTACGCCAACATGGACGGTCGCGAGAAGGACGTCATTTCCGTCGTCAACGAGGGCCTGCAGAAGGGCGCGCTGAAGCCGGACTACCAGACCCAGCTGGCCTTGGCGCAGGCGTACTACTACTCGGAGCAGATTCCGCAGGCCATCGAGGCCTGGCAGAAGGCCGCTCCGCTGGCGCCCAACGGCGACACCTACCTGAACCTCGCGCGCGTGCTGTGGCAGGAGGACCGCATCCCGGAAGCCAAGACCGCCGCGCGCGCCGCGCTGGAGAAGGGTTTGAAGAAGCCGGAAGACGCGAAGAAGATCATTGCGCTGCCGTAACGGGATCGACTGACACCGAAGGCCAATAATCCATACGGATGATGGCACCGGAGCGTCGGATTGGTATAAGCTGGGGGTTCCGCCGGTGAAAATCACTGGCAGGGCCCAGAATCAACGAGGCGCCTCGGTGCCCGTATCAACCTTGAGTTAATTGGCGCATGGCTGAACAACTGGTCATCAACAGGTACCGGGAAGAGGAAGAGGACAACAGCCTCAACTGGCCCCGTATCATCGGCATTGCCTTCGTGATCGCATTGCATGCAGCGGCCCTGCTTGCGCTGTTGATTCCGGCGGTCGCCCCGCCGGCGGAGAAGGACAAGGAGCGCCGCACGTCGGTCGTGATCGTCGACGCCCCGCCGCCGCCTCCCCCGCCGCCGCCGCCGCCGCCGCCGCAGGATACGCCGCCGCCGCCGGTCAAGAACCTGGCGCCGCCGAAGACCACGCCGCTGCCGCCGCCGCCCGAGGCGCCGCCGGTCGATATCGCCGAGCCGCGTCCGACCGACATCGTGACGCCGCCGTCGCCGCCGGCCCCGCCGGCGCCGACGCCGGACATCGGCGCCAGCGTCGATATCTCGTCGAAGAACATGAACCCGCCGCGTTACCCGCCCGCCGCCGCGCGTGCCGGTATCGAAGGCACGGTCATCCTGATCATCGACGTCGATGCGAACGGCAACGTGACCAACGTGTCGGTGGAGAAGTCCAGCCGCAACCGCGATCTCGATCGCGCCGCCATGGACGCCGCACGCAAGTGGCGCTTCAATGCTTCCGTCGTCAATGGCCAGAAGGCTGCAGGCCGCGTCCGCGTGCCGGTGGACTTCAACATGGGCGGCTGATGCCATCGGGCATCGACAAAGTTCAACGTAACCCGCAACACTCTCAATCAACACTTATATAAAGGTAAGCGTCATGCTGCAGGAAACCCTTTTCGCCGCCGCCGCCGGGGGCAACAACGCCGCGAATGCCCTGTCGCAGATGGGCTTCGAGCACATGATCTCCGAGATGGTCAGCAAGCCTGGCGAGTTCATCGTCTCCTGGGTCGTGCTGCTCACCCTGGTCATCATGTCGGCCATGTCCTGGTACTGGACCGTCATCAACGTGCTGCGCAGCGGCCGCCTCAAGGGTCAGGCCGACCGCGTCACCAGCGCCTTCTGGGAAACCCCGAACGCGCAGGACGCCATCCGCCTGATGGAAGAACAGCCGAAGAACGAGCCGTTCTCCAAGATCGCGCTCGACGCCGCCCAGGCCGCCGCCCACCACCAGCGTTCGGAAGGTTCGGGCGAAACCCTGAGCCGCTCGGAGTTCGTGGACCGCGCCCTGCGCCAGGCCGTGACCCGCGAAAGCACCAACCTGCAGGGCGGCATGACGCTGCTCGCCACCGTCGGTGCGACCGCGCCGTTCGTGGGTCTGCTGGGTACGGTGTGGGGCATCTACGGCGCCCTGATCCGCATCGGTGCGACCGGCCAGGCGTCGATCGACGCGGTTGCCGGCCCGGTGGGTGAGGCGCTGATCATGACCGCCATCGGTCTGTTCGTCGCCATCCCGGCCGTGTTCGCCTACAACTTCTTCAGCAAGACGAACGCCGCGGTCATCGCCAAGTTCGACACGTTCGCGCACGACCTGCACGACTTCTTCGCCACCGGCTCGCGCGTTCGCTGAGCCGGCGGTACAAGCAGTCAACGCAACGTTCTAGACGGAGCCCGTCATGGCTTTCAGTAGTGGTAATAGCGGTGGCCCCATGGCCGAGATCAACGTCACGCCCCTCGTGGACGTGATGTTGGTGCTGCTGATCATCTTCATCATCACGGCGCCGCTGATGTCGCACAAGGTGAAGATCGACCTGCCCGAAACTCCCCAGATCGCGAAGGACGACGAGGACGGTCCGAAGACCCCGCCGATCACCATCTCCGTGAAAGAAAACGGTGACCTGTACTGGGGCGACGAGCCGGTCAGCAAGGAAATCCTCGAGTCGCGCCTGTCCAGCGCCGCCCAGCTGCAGCCGCAGCCGAAGCTCAACCTGCGTGGCGACAAGACGACCAAGATGGGCGTCATTGCCGACGTCACCAAGATCGCGCAGGGTCAGGGCATGCTGGACATCGGCTACGTGGCCACGAAAGAGAAGGGGCAGTAAGCCATGGCATTCAGCAGTGGTGGAAGCAAGGGCCCCATGGCCGACATCAACGTCACGCCCCTGGTGGACGTGATGCTGGTGCTCCTGATCATCTTCATCGTGACCGCCCCGATCATGACGTACCCGATCGAAGTGGCTCTGCCGCAGCGTGTGATCAACCCGCCGCCGCAGATCAAGGAACCGCCGCCGCCGATCGACCTGCGGATCAACGCCGACGGCACGATCTACTGGAACAACAGTCCGGTGAACGTGGCGGACCTGCAGACCCGCATGGAAAACGAAGTCCAGCGTGATCCGACCAACCAGCCCGAGCTGCGCATCGAAGCCAACTCGGAAGCGCACTACGAAGTGATGGCCAGGGTCCTGGCCGCCGCCAAGAATGCGCAGATGCTGAAGATCGGTTTCGTGCAGTAATCCTGACGCGCAACGCAGTTTTGAACGCCGCCCTTCGGGGCGGCTTTTTTGTTTGGTCGAAGCGAAACCCTCTTGCGGCGTTCCGGCGACGGGCGTAGCGTCCGGCTTACGGTCCCGACAGAAGGAGGTGTGCCATGGCGTTCTCCGCTCCCGCAAGCCGTTCCGAACTGGCCGAGATCAACATCACCCCGTTGGTGGACGTGATGCTGGTCCTCCTGGTGATATTCATGGTCACCGCGCCCATGCTGTCGCGGCCGATTGAGGCGATGCTGCCGCAGGCCACACCACCGGTGACGCGGATCGAGCCGCCCAACGACCTGGTGCTCGAGGTCGGCATGGCCGGCCACTACACGCTGGACGACCGGCCGGTGACGCTGTCGGAACTGCGCGTGCGGCTGGAGGATGCCCGCATCGCCGATCCCCGCACCGTGCTGCAGGTGGAAGCGGCCGATGACGCCGACTACCAGCAGCTGGTCAGTGCCTTGGCCCAGGCCGAAGCCAGCGGGATCGGCAACATCGCCATGAGGAACTGAGCCGCCCGCGACGCCGGGACCGGCGTCAGTGCCGGCCGGCAGCGGTGTCCAAGATGGACAGGTAACGGTGCACCGTCGCGTCCAGGCCGGCGTAAAGCGCCTCGCCGATCAGGGCATGGCCGATGGACACTTCCAGCACGTCGGGTACCGAGGCCAGGAAACGGCCCAGGTTTTCCTGGCTCAGATCGTGTCCGGCATTGACGCCCAGGCCCAGCGCCTGCGCCTGGCGCGCAGTGGCGACACAGCGGTCGAGTTCCCCGGCGGGCTCGCCCCGTACGGCCGCTTCGGCGTAGGGGCCGGTGTAGATCTCGATGCGGTCCGCCCCGAGCTGTGCCGCCTGCTCCAGCCCTTCGCAGCCGGCGTCGACGAACAGACTGACCCGGCATCCCATGGCCTTCAGGCCAGCCACCAGCGGGCGCAGGCGCTCGCTGTCGCGGGCGAAGTCGAAGCCGTGGTCGGACGTGATCTGCCCGTCGCCGTCCGGCACCAGAGTCGCCTGTGCCGGCCGCACCTCGTCGCAGAGGGCGAGGAAGCCGGGATAGCCCGCTCTCGGCGGCGCGAACGGATTGCCTTCGATATTCAGTTCCACACCTTGCGCGCGGGTCAGTAGCGACAGGGCGCGGACATCGTCGGGGCGGATGTGGCGCTGGTCCGGCCGCGGATGCACGGTGATGCCGTGCGCGCCGGCCGCCAGGCAGGTGCGTGCGGCGCGGACCACGTCCGGCTCGCTGCCGCCGCGGGAATTCCGGAGTACCGCGATTTTGTTGACGTTGACGCTGAGCAGGGTCACGGGGCCGGCGGCTCCGTCGGTGGCGGCGCCTGGCGGCGCGCCTCGGCCAGCTCGCGCAGGCGGCGCAGTTCGACTGGGTCGATCATCATCGACGGGTCGCGGCTGGTCTCGCCCAGGCGACGCGCATGCCGGCCCAGGATCCATGCGACGAACAGGCCGAGCGACACCAGCATCAGCACGACCATCAGCGGCATCGACGTGGTGCGCACGGCCATGAACATGCAGCCGATGGCCATCAACAGGAAAAGCCAGTGCATCATCCACCCCCGCAGCTTGGTGGCCGCATCTTACCGCTTCCCTCCGGCATCAAAAACGGCCGTGCTTCACAGCAGCGGCGACATCAGCCGGGCCAGTGCCTCGGGCAGCCGGTGCCGCCAGAGCGCGCGGCCACGCTGCATCCGCACGACCTGGCTGGCCGCGATCTCGCCTTCCATCCATTGCGCCAGGGTGCCGGCGACGCCGCGGTCGCGGAACATCATGGAGATCTCGAAGTTGAGCCGGAAACTGCGGTGGTCGAAATTGGCGCTGCCGACGATCGCCAGCGCGTCGTCGCACAGCAATGCCTTGCTGTGCATCATCCGCGGACCGTACTCGTAGACCTTCACGCCGGCCGCCAGCAGCTCGTCGAAGTAGGAACGCGCCGCCAGCGTGGCCAGCCGTGAATCGCTGACCTTGGGTACCACCAGGCGCACGTCCAGGCCGCCGAGCGCCGCCGAGGTCAGCGCCATGCGCGCCGCTTCGCCGGGCACGAAGTAGGGCGTCACCAGCCACACGCGCTGTTTCGCTTCGTGGATCGCGGCCACCTTGGCACGATGGATCGGCTCCCATGCCGAGTCCGGGCCGGAGACCAGCGCCTGCACCGCAATGCCGCCGCGCACGTTCGCGTCCTCCGCGCTCCACAGGCGCGTGCCCTGGAAGTCCTTGCGCTGCTGCCCCGTCGCATACACCCAGTCCTCGACGAACACCTGCTGGATGCTGCGCACGATCTCGCCTTCCAGGCGCAGGTGCAGATCGCGGAAGGCGTCGTCGCGCAGCGACTCGTCTTCCTCGTCGGTGACGTTGATGCCACCGGTGAACGCGATGCGTCCGTCCACCACCACGATCTTGCGGTGCGTACGCAGGTTCAGCCAGGGACGGGTGAAGGGTCGGAAGCGCGTGGGATGGAACCAGGCGTGCTCGCCGCCCGCGTCGATCAGCGCACGCAGCGCCCGGCTCTTCAACCGGTTCGAGCCCACGGCGTCCAGCAGCAGCCGCACCTTCACCCCCTCGCGCGCCTTCACCGCGAGCGCTTCGAGGATGCGCTGGCCGGTGCGGTCGCCGTTGAAGATGTAGTACTCCAGATGGATGTGGTTCTCGGCCAGCGCGATGGCGTCGAGGATGGCGCGGTAGGTGGCACAGCCGTCGACCAGTTGCTGTACCGACGTGGCGGTGGCGGGCGGCAGCCCGGTCGTCTTCTGCGCCAGCATCGGCAGCTCGGCGCTGTTGCCGTCGCTGGGCGCGAACACCTCGTAACTCTCCACGCCCTCGCGTGAGCGCGTGCGGCGCAGCTGGTGGCGCTTGATGCGCTGCGGGCCGAGCAGGAAATAGATCAGGTAGCCCACGTAGGGCAGCAGCGCCAGCGACAACAGCCAGCTGAGGGTGGCCACCGGCTCGCGTTTCTGCAGGACGATCCATGCGCACAGCGGCACCAGATACAGCAGCCACGCCAAGGTCACCCACGCCGCGAGATGGGGTAGGGAGGAAAAGTAGTCGCGCAAGGCGCCGAGCATGTCGTACATGGGAGGATTCTATGCGCTGTCGCGTCACCTGCGACGGACGCGGCGTATGCTCCCCGCATGACGACGAAGGGGCGAGCCGGCATCAAGGGACGCGGGTCCACCGGCTACCTGCCGGGCCGGTTCGCCGTGACCACGCCGGATGCGATCGACGATGGCTGGCACGACGCCGACACCGAGGGCGACATTGCGTCCGCGCCGCACACGCAGGTGATCGAGGAGTTCGCGCGCAGCGTCATCACCCGCAACCAGTCGCCGGACATTCCGTTCGACCAGTCGTTGAATCCCTACCGGGGGTGCGAGCACGGTATGGTTCTCTACTGAAATGTTCAGTCAATACTGTACTACTTAATCAATACGTCATCGCCTAATTGGTACATTCTTGACAGAATGAGGCTGAACAAAATAGCTTCCCGCCCTGCTTCTCGTTCGAACGTGTTCACTTCGCAGCTTTAGACCATCGCTGCGAATTGCACCCGACAACGAGCTGTGATTTTTTCCATCACGGTCGTAATCAGGGACACCACTTGGACATCTACCAACCGAAGGTCATCAAGGCCATTCCTATTCACGGAAAAGGCCAAGCAGCCCAGCTACTCGGAAAGTCCGCAATCCTCCCCGCGGGCTTTCACTTCATAGTCGACCGACGAACTCTTGAGCCGATACAAGACGCCTTTGACTTCCTGCTGGCAGAAAGCGTCAGCCCAATCGGCAAGCCACAGCTCCGCAATCAAGAGACCACCAGCAAGGCCAATGCTGAAGATCTCGTGGACCTGCTGCTCTACGCCAACAGCATTCGCGTTCCTCTTACGGACTTTACAGAGGAATTGATCCAGGGTTACGCCGACAGCATGTCGGAAACCATCAGTCCTCAGACTCAGAAGGTCTACTCAGCCGCGACCATTCTCAAGCGCGTTTCAACCGCCAAGAGATCCTTGGAGTACCTCCAGAACCAAGGGAGATTGAAGAACCGCATCGAAGTGCGGCACGTCGTAGTGAAGGCCGGATCCCAGTTGCTATTTGCTCCACGTGTGAAGTTGCCCAAAGCACCCGCCGTCGATGCCTTGGTGAAGCACATTCCGCCAGCCCTATTTGACGAAATGGCAGTGACGCTGGGGCGCATGCCGAGCGAGGAGGGTAATGGACTGAGTAGGGACAGGCTTCTCTTCACCTATCTCGCCAACACGGGTTGTCGCATCAGCGAAGGCTTGGCCGGCAGATGCAGTGACCTTCCCCTGTGGCAAATTGGAAAGAAGGATCCGCTCACGGCTTCCTTTATCAAGGTCAAAGCAAAGGGCGGCCATCAGCGCAACGTACGGCTGCCGATCTGGCTGCTGGAAGAGCTAGATCTCTACATAAGGACCGAGCGAGCGGCAGCCGTCGCGAAGCTTCCACCGGATCAAGTTCACGACAGGATATTCGTGAATCACCAGCATGCCCATCGCGGTGCGGGTTCTCCTCTGTCTGCCGCAAATTTCAGAAAGATCTTTCGACGTGCTGCGCTAAAGGCGGCAAAGCGGTTGGGCAGCCAATCTGTCCCGAGTCCGCACAGCTGCAGGCATTCGTTTGCGTTGTTCAACTACGCGGCGGAGAAGCTCAACGGTAATCCGGATCCCGGCAAGACCGTCCAGGCACTGCTTGGCCACCGAGACAAGGCAACCACAGACAAGATCTACCTCAACGCAAGCGTCGTCCTCGAAGAGGCGCTCTCCGAAGCAGACCAAAGCCACCTCACGAAAATCCTTAGCGAGCGTGGACTGTGAGGAAGAGCAGGTTCGACAACACCTCGGGCGGCAGTGAGGGTGGACAAAGCGCACCCCCGGAAGAGGGAAAGCTCAAGGTTACCTTCATCCGCCAGCCGCGACGCGGAAAAATTTACCTAAGGTCTGAGAATCCTAACCCTGAAGACGACAGGTGGTATCTGCTTGATCCTTGGTTGAGCCTGCCGGCACTCGGCGAGCAGCTCACCGAGGCGACCGTTGCGGTGATGTCCAGCGAGAAACAGACGACCAGGACCGCAACTCATCGTGACTTGCGCTACGGCTTTATTGCCTTTCTCAATGAGGTGAAACCCCAGGCTGAACTCAAGGATCTCTGTGCAGAGCTGTTTCGCGACTTCGTGAAGTGGCTTGATTCGCCCGGTCCCGACGGAAAACCAAAGCGCAGCTACTTCGACAAGCTGCACAAGCTGAGCTCACTCAAGAAGCTGATCGGGCGCCTCTCGCCAAAGCTCTCCGCGCTAGGAGTAGATCACGAGATTCCGGTGAACTCATGGTCGGGGCAAAACACACAACGAGGCAAGGGAAAAGAAACCATTCCGTTCGAGCAGTTTGTGGACCTGCTCGCGGCGGCCATCAAAGCCTACGAGGAGCAGGTCAAGGAGATCGATCCCCTACTCACAAAGGTAGACAAGAAGGTCGCCGCGCTTCTCGAAACAGGGCAGAAGGAGTTCGATACGGTCGAAGGGCTGTCCGCCGTGATAATCGAGCGCTATGACGGCATGCTCCCGGAGAGGGAGTGGTTGAAGAAGAAAGACAACAAGCTATTCGAAGCGATTGAAGGGTTCGGCTATACCGGCTTCGCACGCATCATCAATCCTCAGGTGAATGATCTCATTCCGGCATTCATCATTCTGCAGTGCTTCACGCACTGGAACGAGCAGCCCTTGTGCTGCCTGAGGATCACCGACATCGACAAGAATGCCGGAGTGCTTCACAACAAGTACAAGCTCTCATCGCACAAAGTACGTGCGAACAAGATGGTCTTCCGATCCTTTGCAAAGGGCGATGAGGTCTTCAATCCTTGCAATGTCGTCGACTTCATTGAGCGCTGGACAAAGCACATGCGACGGTCTGCTCCGGAGCGCATCAAACACGACCTCTTCCTCTATGCAAGCAAATTTAAGAACAGGAAGGTAGAGGCGGTCAGATCGTTGGCGCAACCATTGGGAGCACTGTACACCCTATCGCTTGACCGCAAGCTCAAGTTCTTCCAAGAACGTGGACTTGAGCCGGCGGGTGCCAATGCGCTGAGGCAAGCTGGTTCTGACCACCTGAGGGACCTTCTGAAGGACTCAGAGAAGGTGAGGATCTTGCTTAGCCACAGCAGTGTGACTACGACGGACGGGAACTACCGATCCAGTGAGGCGCAGCGCCATGACGAAGTGGCCTTGGCCGGTGCTATGGCGATGAAGGAACGCCATCAGGACAGCGCCGGCAAGATCGACCCTCGAGGTCACTATGAAGATCGCTCTGCCGCTACACCTGGTTACGACTGTCTGGATCCGTTTCAGAGTCCAATTGTTGGACAAGTTCCTGGCCGGATGTGCACCGCTTATGGGTTCTGTCCGGTCTGCCCAACAAAAGTGATGCGGCTGGATGATGTGTCTTGGGCCCGGAGGATCCAGCTCCAGCAAAGGTACAAGCAGGCCGCACTGACAATGGGCTCCGCGCGCTTCAACCAACGCTACGGTCCGGCATCCGAGGCACTCAACGCTTCGTTACTGCGTCTCACCGACTCCGACTTGGCCCGCATTGGCCGCCTCAACCTAAACCCTATCCCCGAGCTGGAGTGAGCTGTGGCCAAGAAGGCTGAGAACAATGCTTCCCTGAAGTTTGCTGAAGTCGACTTCGACGCAGACACATGGGTGATCAAGAACGAAACGCCAGGCCAGGTGAAGCCATACGCGACAATTCAGTGGGCGAAGCCGCTGAGCAATGGAGAGTCACTTACCAACCTGCAGCACAGGGCACTCCAATTCTCCCTCAAGTGCTTTGTCTGGTCGCTGGTATACGACCCACAGGAGTCAGCTGCAACTACGGCTGGAGGAATTGGTTCACTTTCGGCGGCGATTCGTGATCTTGCCTGCTTCCTCACGGATCAGGGAATCGAAGACCTCGACGATATTCAACCTAATGACACGTGGGCGTTTGCAGAGCAGGTGGTGGAGCTTCATCAGGAGGGTAGTAGAGATGGTGATCATGCAGGTCGAACACGTGCACCCACTCATGCCGGCGTCATTCGCTCGGTCAACATCCTGACCCTGATCTATCGGCAGCGGCGGGCTATAGCGAAGTTGGGTGGCAAGTCGTTGAAGATGGCTCCCTATGGTGGGGACAAGCCATTCAGTGTCGTCACTAAAGACCTTGGCCTCAAGCGAAGCTCCACTACCATCTCGCCGATTCCTGACCAGGTCGCCATTCCTATCCTCAATACCGCCATCAGAATGATCGACGAGTCTGCCGATGGTCTGATTACGGCTATGGAAGCACTGCTGGCGATCCGCGGCTTTGCCAAGGATTGGGAACAAATCAGGCCGGCAGATCGAATGGCTTTGTATGCCGAGCTCAACGAGCTCGCAACAAAGCTGAGCGTGCCGATGCCCAATGGTGTTGAAGCCGAGTTTCCTTTGAGTCAGCAAGTCACAAAAGTAGACGCTGACGGTCGTGAGTTCGTCCTGGATAGTCCGCTAGTGGTCCTTCGGTACTTGCTTACATCGTGTGTGGCGGCATGTTCTATCGTCCTTCAGGCAGGAACAGGCCTGAGGAGCCATGAACTCTTGAGCCTGAAAGCACTGCCCGTCAAGGACGACGGTTGGCCATCCTGCCTCTCAAGAAGAGTGAGCCGTGATGGGATGATCGAGCTCTTCTATGTGGAGGCCGTCACCTCAAAGCGCGGCAAGCCACGTACGGCCGAATGGATTGTGGGCGCACGTCCCGTTGGATCCAGTTACCTGCCACCGACGGTACGTGCAGTTCTCGCGGTAACGCGGCTCCTGGCAATGTTCCGTGAGCTCGGTGAGATCAGTGACCTGTTTGTCGTACTTAAGACTAACGGCGGACTGCCTGCCGCAGGGACTTCAGTCACTCCCATGACCAACGGATACCTCGCTCGGTTTCAGCGTGCCTTCGTGCTGAACTGGGTGGATCTCAGTGAGCTGAGCTCACCGGACCACGAAGGCTACAAGCAGGGCAAGCTCAGGCCCCACCAGTGGCGTCCGACCTTTGCCACGTTTGTATTTCGAACCAATCCCACGATGCTCAAGGCCATCAGTGAGCATTTCAAGCACGTGAGTGATGCGATTACCTCCAAGTACTATATCGGCAACGATCCGACATTTCTGGCCGCCTGTGACGATGCTCAGACCATGGCAGCCGTCCAGGTTCTACGATCAATCACCTTCAAAGGCGCGCCTGTGGTAGGCGGCTTTTCTCGTTACGTCGATGAGATGAGGAAAGAGCTCAAGCTTCATCTGGTGGATGAGCAAGCTAAGTTCGACGAGCAGGGGGCCCTTCGTTATGTGAGCGAAGAGGAGATTGTGATTTGGAACACGTCATACGGGAGGTGCTGGTCGTCCCAGCTGCCGACCAAGAGTCTATGCAACCAACGGGCAGGAGCCTCGGTCTTGGCATCGACCAGTCCAAATCTGGCCATTGCCCATGTCGAACTTTGTGCCGGCTGCAGTTGCCTTGAGATCAGTACCGAACACGCGGCGTACTGGATCGAGAGGCGCGATCAGAATGCGCTTCTAGTGGAGCAGGCGAAGCGTGCCAACGACCAGACGACGCTCGCAATTGTTCAAAAGAGACAAAGACAGGCCGAAGCCATGGTCAAGCATTTGGCTTCTTAGGGGGCCGCGCACGGAAGTTGACTCCTATCCGTTTGACGGTCGGATCGCCACCCAAATCGACCAATCGCGCCTTGGCGCGATCGAGCTCAGTCCGCAATGAAGCGCACACCGTGATCAGCTGGGCCTGTGTGTTCTTCAGCTCGGCAATCTCTCGCCTGAGCGCGCGGACCGTCTCGGCAGCCGGAGAGGCCTTCTTGGCCTTGAGGATCGCGTTGCGCACTTTAGGGTAGGCACAGTCGACGTGCCCGATCAGGGTGCGGCTGACACCAGCCTCCAAAGCGACGTTGGAGAAGGACACCAAGCCGTAGGGCTTGCCCGCAGCCTGCCGCTTCTCAAGCTTCGCGCGAACCTTTGGATGGGTGGGAGAGCCCTCGATGAGCCTCTGCAGGGCCTGAGAGAGCTTCTTTTCGGTCGGATCGCTCACACGTCGTCTGAACCTTGCGGACCAAGGCGCATCATCCCACGCGCACCCAATAGGGGCCCATTAGAGGGATCACACAGCCATCCTCTGTTAGTATTAATGCTAACAGAGGATGGAGCTTGCTGTGACTTGGGATAGCGAGGAGTCCAATGCCCTGAGGCCGACCGCCCCCATAAAAGGAAGGGGCGCCGCGTCCTATGTAACCGGACGCTTTGCATCGACAGCGGCGGTGGGTGTGGACGATGGCTGGGGTTCGGTCTACGAGGACCAGCCAGGGCGTCCACAGACCACGGTGACCGAGGAGCGGGCTAGAACCATCATCAGCCGGAACGATTCGCCTGATATTGGCTTTTCCCAATCAGTGAACCCCTACAAAGGCTGTGAGCACGGGTGCGTTTACTGCTTCGCCCGTCCGTCCCATGCGTACCTGGATCTCTCCCCAGGCTTGGACTTCGAGACCAAGATCTTCGCTAAGCCCAACGCGGCCGAACTCCTTCGAGCCGAGCTGTCCAAGCGGTCCTACCAATGCTCCCCGATTGCCTTGGGGATCAATACCGATGCCTATCAGCCGACAGAGCGGCGCTATGGCATCTCCAGGGCATGTCTGGAGTTGCTAGCGGAAACCAAGCACCCGGTCAGCGTAGTGACCAAGTCGGCGCTGATCGAGCGCGACCTGGATATCTATCAAGAAATGGCAAAGGAAGGTCTGGTGTCGGTGCACTTCTCGGTCACCACGCTCGACAATCATCTCTCGGCCAAGATGGAGCCGCGGGCCGCCGCCCCTCATGCCCGCCTACGCGCCATGAAAGCGCTTAGCAACGCTGGCGTGCCGGTAGGGGTGCTGGTGGCCCCGGTTATCCCCATGATCAACGATCACGAACTGGAGCAGATCCTACAAGCTGCGCGAGAGCAAGGTGCACAATCTGCTGGATTCGTTCTGCTGCGGCTACCGCATGAACTGACCCAGATCTGGCGGGAGTGGCTTGAGCTGCACTATCCCGATCGGGCCAAACACGTCATGAGCTTGATACAGCAAATGCGTGGGGGAAAGGATTACGACAGTCGGTTTGGCGCGAGAATGAGAGGGGAAGGGTCCTTCGCTATGCTCATACAGGCGCGATTTGAAAAGGCCCATCGACGACTTGACTATGGCCGAATGCCCGCGCTGGACTGCAGTCGCTTCATCCGGCCGGTAGTTGGTTCCCCGCAGGGTTCACTCTTCTAGGAGCGGCTCCGCAGGAAAGCGCGGCGAAGGCGTAGAAGCATTACTCTAGCGTTGCCTAACAAGGAATTACTGGCGTGTCTACTGATAAAACTGGCCCCTCTAAACCTCGAGCCAATAGCGGAGGGGCTGCAGCTGCAGCGGGCATTGTCTTTCAACAGCACGTAGGTGCTCTGGTCTCAACCTGGATGCTCTCGGGCGCCCCTCTCGATCGCATCTACGAGCTAGGAAATGCCCGCCCAATCTGGCTGAGGTTCGAAACCGAGGCACCTGTTGACGACATTCTGGTCGCAACCTCAGACGGTGGATACCTGGCATTTCAGGTTAAGACGACCCTTTCATCATCTTCCGAGCCAAGCACCACCTACGCAAAGACGGTGGATCAGCTAGTTAGGCATTGGCTCGCATGCCGCGATGGCGATGGGAGCATGGAGTGGAATCGTCCTCTGGATCCCAGTAAGGACCGACTCGTCATCGCTGTTGGGACGAAGGCTTCAGAGAAAGTACGCGTCGATCTCCCGAATGCGCTTCGGTCGCTATCGACTGGAGGAGGTGGCCCGAAGAACAGTGGGCAGCGAGCAGCTCTCGACGACTTCGAAGTGTGCGTTAGGCGCTCTTGGAGCAATGCAAGAACCGAACAGCTTCCTGAGCGTCTACTCGGTGAGCTCTCGGAGCTCATATCGGTCGTCACGGTCGACCCAAGCGAAAAGGAGGTCGTGAGCAATCTCGCGGCATTCACCAACCGCACAAACGCACTGAACCTTTCAGCCATCCTCGAAGTCTACTGCGGCGAAGAAATGTCGAAGCGGGGAGGCTTCGACAATAGTCTATTGAGACGCGCGCTCATTACTCGCGGTGCTGATCTCCCATCGGCCCCCGAGTTCCGATCAGATATCGCAAAGCTCCGGGCACATAGCTCAGCGGTACGCACTCAACTTGAGCGATATGAAAGGATCAAGTCAGGCGATGGAAAGCTCGTTGCCATTCGGCGGGACTGCCAGGCCAGAGTTGAAGCGGCAGCAGAGTCCGGCTCACTGCTCATAATCGGAGAACCCGGCGCTGGAAAAAGCGGTGTGCTTAATGCACTAGCACGGAGTCTAGCCAACAAAGGCGGGGACGTAATTGAGCTCGCAGTGGATCAGTTCTCCGTAGAGACGCTTGAAGGCATTGCATCTGAGTTGGGCTTGAGTCACGCACTCTTGGACGTGATCGCAGCCTGGGATGGGGCAGAACCAGGATGGCTAGTAGTAGATGCACTCGACGCCACAAGGGGCGGAAAAGGGGAGGGAGCATTCAGAACCCTCATAGAACGCGTAGTAGCCCTGGACGGCCGCTGGAGGGTTGTTGCTTCGATCCGTACTTTTGACTTAAGAATGGGTCGCACGTTTCGCGAGATCTTCAAGGGCGCCCCTCCCTCAGCGGATCTAAGTGAGCCCGAGTTTCGCGGAGTTAGGCATCTAAGAGTGCCGCCTTGGTCTGAGAATGAGTTGGAGGACTTGCTTGAGCAAGCACCGCCCATCAAGGCGCTTCTAGCACATGCCTCTACTCGCCTTCGAGAGCTGGCAGTTGTGCCATTCAATACGCGGCTTATTGGTGAGCTGCTCGAGGACGGGATATTCAGCGCCGAACTGTCGGAAGTTCAGACGCAAGCGCAACTTCTAGGTGTGTACTGGGATCACCGCATATCACGTCACGGCTACGAAGCCGAAGCCTGCCTGAAACGCGTTGTTGGGCAGATGATGGAGGCCCGGGCGTTGCGCGCTTCGAGACTAGATCTCATTGACGCCCATCCTCAGGCGCTGCAGTTGTTGGTCCAAGAAGGTGTTCTGATCGAGACCGAGTCCGAACGCTGGATACAATTCAGGCACCACCTGTTGTTCGACTATGTGACTAGTCGTGTGTACCTGAGACCGCTCTTGTCCAGTCACGACAATGCCGCCAAGGGACTGCAGGGGCTCGGTCTGATGCTCGCTCCGGCAGTGTCCTTCTGTCTACAGGAGCTGTGGTCGACGGAGGCCAATCGGCAGGAATTCTGGAACGTCGTGACACGCCTGGTAGCCGATGAGGAGACAGACCCCGTTATCAGAAGTGTGGCCAGTTGGATGCCAACAGAGCTGGCAGCCTCAAAACAAGACGTGGCAACAATCGGAAAGATGCTTGCCTTGGGCGAAGCCAATTCCGAGAAGGCGGTTCAGCACTTCGTCGGGGCGTTAGCCGTTCGCCTTGATGATAAAGAGATCGTATCGGTAGATCCCTGGATCTCCATATCTCTCGCCATCTCTTCACGGCTACCGAACCTAGCGCGTGTGGCTCGACTCCTGTGCGATCTCCTGATCAGCCGCACTGACTCACCTGAAGGACGTAGCGACTTAGGGGAAGTGTCGCGAAAGCTGCTTGGCTTCTCCCTTTCTCCGCGTTCGGACGAGTACCTGATCGAATCTTCGATCGGCTTCGTAATAGACACCTATGACACCAACCCAGAAGAGTCTCGAGATCTCATCCTGAAACTCTTCAGTCCGGCCAACTTCGGCGCGACGGGATGGAGCAGCGTGCCGGCAGTAGCGAGAAAGATCGAAACTCTCACAAAAAGCGACCCGGAGCTCGCCCGCTTCGTCTACGAGCAAACATACAAAAGAGACGTAGAGAGGGATCACGCTACAAACATTGGTAATAGCCAGATTCTTCCGCTTCGCTCGAGTGCAAGGCAAGACTATGAGCTTGCTCGATATGGTTTGGCTCAGTTCTTTCCCAAGTTCCTCCGAGCCCAACCTGATGTGGCGGCAAGTGCCCTCTCTAGTGCGCTTGAGGGTTTCGTTGCGCGCGAACACGCGACATCAACAGAGTTGGTACCTCATGAGATGGTTGTCAACGGCCAACTGGTGCGACTTCAGGAGGATTACAGCCACATCTGGGCCCATGATCCAGAAGGAAAGCACGCTCAAGATGCGGACTCACTGGTAGCGAAGCTCCTGCCCTATCTCCGAGAGGCATCGCAGGAAGATGCCATGTTGGTCATCAATGAGCTGTTGAGCGTCAGTAGCCTCGCTCTGCTATGGGCCAGAATGTTCATGATTGCCGCAGAGCGAAAGGACGCGGTTGCGCACCTACTCTGGCCGTTCGCTACCGAAGAGGCCTTCATCCTCGCGAGTGAGACCAGGAAGGATGCTGTAGATCTGATCTCGTCAATCTATCGGGAGCGGTCAACGACTGAAAGAATCGAGTTCGAGCACAGGGCTTTGAGCATTCGATTCTCCAAGTTCTCCGATTCAACGGCGGCACGCGCCACCATCCTCGCGCGGCTCTTCGGTGCTATCGGTAAAGAGAATCTCCTAACTCAAGAAGCTAGGGAAGCCTTGGGAGCGAAAGCCACAGGCCCCGAACAGGAGTCCAATGCGCGACTATTCTCAACAATGGCGACTTGGGCTAAGCCGTCGCCATATCATTGGCTAGAAGACCTAGAACAGGCTAGCCCAGCCAATGCCGCCCTAATCACGGCCATTGAAGCATTCAAGTCAGCTTTTGGGCTGGATCGCGGCAGTACCGCCACTGATGGCCTCACGTTGAGTGAAGGTGTTCGTCAGATTCACGTCCTTCGAGAGCTGGTCGACTCATCAGCTGATGCTCACCAAGGTCTCAAGCAGCATGCAACGGGTACTGTTGGCGAGGCGATAGCCAAGCTGGCAGAACGTGCGAGCAAGACCTCGGATGAAGAGGCAGCCTCCCAAGCACTACTAGATCTGATCGTATGGATTGCCGGCTCACCTTATCCAGAGTCGGACGAGGACACTGAGAAACAGTTTGCGGAGTCTGCCGCATGGGGATCACCAGCTCCACGCGTTGATGCGGCAGTGGCTATCTTTGATCTGATAGAGGGCTATCCTGCTCTCTATCAACGGCTACGCGCGCACATCGAGATCTTGCTCGGTGATAGGCATCCCGCTGTCCGTCTCCAGGCCATCGGGCGTCTTACAAACCTCTGGAGCATCGATCGTGATGCGATGTGGAGTCTGTTGCGTGACCGGGTAGACCGTGAGCGAAACCCAACGGTGATCCGTCAAGGTGTTTGCGATGTACTTACTCGTGTGCTTAATGCAGACGTTGCGCTCACGGAGGAGCTCGCCCTCCGCCTGCTTGCCCGCTACCAGGATGAATCAAACAGTGACGCAAAGGTCAGGGAGTCAGTGGCTACAGTACTCACCCACGCTTGGGTGGGCTATGGCCGACTCGAAGCTCAACAAGTCATTAGAGGTTGGATCCAGCGTCCCGAAGAGAATCGAAAAGAGCTCCGCACTGCCATCACAGACCTTCGGCAGATCTACGTATACGGATTGGACGGGCAGGGAGAGGAGAACGCATTAGAGATTAGACACCGCGCGCAGGCCCTGCTCCATGAGATCGTTGGACACCTACATTCCTTGGTGATTGAAGCTCTAGCATCACCTGAGCCTTCGGAGCTACACGAAACAGTCGGCAGGTACATTCGCATCATCGATTGCGCCTGCATGCAGCTGTACTTTGCAGCGGAATCTCTTGGCGAAGATGGTGCAAGTTCTGTGTCTCTGGACACTCTCTTGGATGAGATCCAGGAGACTCTGAGTCTCATTGGAGAGGTAGGGACCCCACATACCATCTACTACCTATTGCAGCTGTTGGAGAAGTTCATCCCGTTCGACGCTGGAAGAGTGTTCGATCTCATAGCAGCCTCACTGCTCGCGGGCGGTCGTCGCTTCGGATACCAGTATGAGCCGATGGGGGCAGATCTTCTGGTTCGTCTGATTGGTGTGTACTTAGCCGACTATAAGGAAGTCTTCGAGGACGAACGTCGCCGGCTTGCACTCGTACAGTGTCTCGAGGTCTTCATGGAAGCTGGCTGGCCCTCCGCGCGCCGGCTGCTATACCGCCTTCCTGAACTAGTCCAATGAACGGCTCAAGAGAGAGGTCGGACTTTCGAAACGCTCTCGCGGCCCTTCTTGACAACATGGAGGACGAGACGTCGGATCGTGGCACAAATTCCTACGACGGAGCGGCAGAGCCTGGCGTTCTTGAACATGTGACGCGAAGACTGTTCCTCGACGGCCTGTTGACAGAGCTTGGGTGGAGTCTGGGAGTCAGAGGAGATATGCCTGAGGAGGCGCGGGTACGCGCTGACACCACCCTCTACATCGACTACATGGGCGTGCATCCTGACGTCAGGACTCCGCTACTGGTTGTGGAAGCAAAGGCTTGGGACGTGCCGCTCATCAGTAGTCGAGGTCCAGGTCGCGTCGTCAGGCGCGAAGTCGATCTCGTGATACTCACTATTGAGCATTTCAAAGCCGGCAGCGCAAGAGAAGACTGCCCCGCAGCACTGGCTTGGTACGACTTTGTGGAACAGATTGCCGGATATGTCCGTGAGTTGAGAGATCGCCACGGGCACGACGTTCCGCGAGTCGTACTCACCAGCGGTCAGTGGATGGTGATATTCGTCTGCCCTACCAAGACGTTTCTGGGCCCCGCGGCCGTGGACGAAGAACAGATCATTGTTCTGAGGAAGGAAGACTACCTCGCAGAAGCGAGGACGATACTGGATTTGCTTGCACGGCGAGTGCTTGCCGGAGACAGTCAGTCCTTTCTTAGGCCAAGCCAGCTCCGTGGTTACATCGGGCCCGATACGTTGTCAGCAGCATTTCACGCGATACACGTGAAATACGAAGCGGCCGGATCATCTAGGTTTGCGCCAAAGCCGCGAATACTCGTCTATCCGGTGGTAGTCCTCCAGCGAACAGACAACACACTGCTACTGGCAATTGAGGATGCTGAGGTTCCACTCGACGAGCGCCAGGACTCGATCGTAGATCACTTAGGCGAAGTGAGTGACGCTGCTGAGCAGCTACTTCATCGATGCGGGGAAATGCTCGGACTCGAGCTCCAGGCCGCACCCCTAACTCAGTTTCCAGGCTTTCCAGTAAGACCTCGAAGGGTAGAAGTTGCGGCGCCTGATCGCGTGCTAGTAAACGATCTTCCAGAGCCGAATGAGTGGGTAATGGTGACCGGCAGCTCAAGGCACTACCTACGTCCAACGCCCGCCCAAGAGTGCAGATTTCATGCTTGGAGCGCATGCCACCAAGTAGGACAAGGATGTGGCGCCAACTCGATCGCGTCCAGGGTTGCAACATCGCCCAGATCCTTCTTCACCGACAACCAGCCGCACCACTGCGCGCATCAACATGTCATCGATGTGAGGGACGAGCGTTGTCACATAGCCGCGATCGATAGCAGAACCTGCTGTCAGGCATGTCACTACAGCCCAATCTGCTGGAGTCAGTCCGAGATGGCGGCGCTCCCATGTGGAACTTGAGCGCATCTCGCCCGGTGGGCAGGAGCTTTATTCCCGGTTGAGCAGACTACGTACGATCACCTGTCGTCCGCTATCAGTCGAGTAATGTCCGAATGCGAGGCTATTGGTACTAGTGACCCAATCGCCTGCCGAAGGGTCGCCAAGCTGGCTCCGTCACTTTCGATTGCTATAAAGAACTCGTGTGAGAGCTCAGCGCTCATTTGGTTGATGCTGGCTAGGGATAGCGGGGTAGTCTCTCGCGAACGGCGAGCTAAAACACAGCGAGTCGGTGAGATCGGTAGGTAGATCATTGACCTATCGACACCTTCCTCGATCGCACCTAGAGCAAGTCGCGACTTACCATCACTGAAGGTAGCGACCGGACCGCAATCGCCAAGGATAAAACGTTCATCCGGTCCGGACTCTAAGACCTCGAAAGTCATCTCAGCCATCATCTTCTGAACCCTCAATGGGCTTTCGGGGCCCTTCGACAGAGCTCCGAGAAAGGCTTTGCTCGCTATCTTCTCTGACTCGGACTCAAGTCGATCCATAAAGAGCTCGAGTAGGTGCTCTGCCTCCTCGATGAACTTATGCTCCTGTTCAAGAACAAAGGATTTCCATCTAGGAACCATCTGCGAATAGAGCCTTGCCTGCAGTTCCCGACTCAGATGACCATGATCCTTGCGAAGCTTCTCGTAGATTAGTTGCCGACGCTTCGCTGGGTCATGGAGGCTCCTGATAAGTTCACGTTGGACATACCTTTCCTTCTGAATTTTGGCCCGAATGCCCGCAATGAGTGCAGGAACCATTGTTGTGAGCGCCGATCTCATCGCCTTCGTGCGAATGCCAAGAGCACATACAAGCGTTGCCATCTCCGCGGAAGTGACTTGCTCGCCCTGATTGAGCTTATTGACCGTTATCGAAAGCTGTCTTTCACCTGCCGTTATCTTGTCATCCAATGACGGATCGTCGGGGCCTCCGTAGAAGTCGACCTCCTGGCCAAGCTCCATCACATTGGTTCCAAAGCTGCCGTGGGTCCTATGGTGGGCGTGGACGTAGAAATGCTTTCCCTTCTGATGAAAAGCGAACGGCCGCTGCAGGAAGCGAGGCAAGTAGTGATGTCGACGTCCGGCCATGATCCAGGTCCATTTGGCTTAGCGCTGACTATAGCGATGCTCACCAGCATGGGCGCACAAGCTGGCGTTCGGCTAAGCTTGGCGGAGTGGCAATAGCTGGTTCACTCCGTCGCGGCAAGCTTACGTGTTAGATCTCACAAGGAGACTTCATGAGTGACCTGATAGCTGCAGCATCTACCGCGATTCAACTAGTTGGCCGTCTGCGCGAGATCAACAAGAACGTAGAAAATGCCGAGTTTTCAAACGCTCTAGCTGACCTCGCTATTGAGCTATCAGAACTCAAGATCAAGGTCGCTGGTCTCCTTGGGGAGAACGACCAACTTAGGCGGCAACTCGCGCAGAGGCAAGCCATCGCCCTGGAGTTCAAGGACTTCGCCTACTACTCTGAGTCGGGTGATGGGCCGTTTTGCCCTGGCTGCTACGACGGCGCGACCAAGACCATTCGCCTCACCAAGCTCACGGAAGGGTTCACCGTATTCGGGAGCCATAGCTGCCCGGCATGCAAAGAGACTTTTGGCGAAGCCTAACAGTGGATCCAAGCCAGACCCGCTTCTAGGATCGAACTAGCTCGGAGTCAGCTAACCGAGGCATGGCGGGGGCGTGGCCTCGATGCGGACATCCAGATCGGCACCCTCCACGTCGTATCGGTCTATGAACTCAAACAGATAGGCGTGCACAACCGCGGCACTCTCTGGATTCTGTATTCGGCTGATCAGGCTTTGGAGTTCGTCATCGAGCCAGTCCAATTGCTCCCGCCGCGGCTTGCCGACCCACTCCTTCGAATGCAGCCTCGCCTTGATCGGCTCGAACACCTCAGTGATAGCCTCGGACACCTGGTAGTCGGCGGGGAGCTGGGCATACAGCTCGTCCATGGTCGTGTCACGGGAGTAGCTAGGGCCGTGCGAAATTCGACGCCACGGCTTGTCCTGGCTTTCTAGGAACTGGCCCATGTCGATGGATTCACCGAGGCTGTTGAGGGCATCGCTCAGGTCTTGCGGACAGTCCTCATGCTCGGTGGCATTGAGGAAGGCCTCAAGCTCAGGATCCTGTGCCGCGTAGTCGGCGTGGAACTGAGCGAAGGTGTTTGAGCGCGGGTAAAGGCACACCCACCGATCAAGCGCATGAATCCGGTCAATCGCCTCATCCATATTCATCATGCTGCCTTCGCCACTTGGTGTTCGTAATAGGCCTGCGGTCGGTCATCGAGAATTGCCTGTAGCTCTTCAGCGGATCGGCCCTCAGGAGTCAGCCAGGCCTCAATGTGCTCAGGCTTGATCTGGATGATGGTGCGATCATGACCCGCGGCGGCAACCTCGGGAGCAGGGTCATCGGTGATGGCAGCGAACGACAACAGCGCCTCATCTCCGTCAGGCGACTCGTTCCACAGGCAGGCAATCACCATGTCTTGCTCGGGCTTCGGCCGAAACTCCAGCACCACGTTCTCCGACTTCTCGCCCTCTGCTAGCGCGCGGTGCTCCATGTTGTGGCGCTCGACGTTCTCGTAGAACGCGCTGACCACGATGACTGCATGGCGATGCCCGAAGAGCGCTTGCCAGCTTGTCTCAATCTTGTCTCTGCGAGCGTTGTAGGTCGTGTCGTACTTCCGCTCGACTTCGGCAGTCCAGCCAGGGAGTCTGCATCGATACCGCATCGGCTTGATCACCTTTCTCCCGTTCTCCATGACGATGACAGGCGCATAGTTGCCGGGATAGAAGCGCCTATCACGCGCCAGCGGCTCGACTCGCTGCAGGTCATCTAGGTCCAACTTGAGCTTGCTGATCTTGTCCGTCGATATGCGCAAGTCCTCCTGCGCCTTCTTGGTGACCTTGGTCTGCAGGGCGCGCTCGGCATCGGCCTGGCGCTTCTTCTGCTTGAACAGCTCCTGCTGCAGCTCTGTCTCGCGCTCGGCGCGCTGGTGCTGGATCTCGTGCCAGATCTCCTGCGCCTTCGGGTCCCCCAAGTTGCGGAACCAGTCCTCCATGGCCTTCGGCCGGCGCCTCTTCTTCGCCCGATCGGGTGCCGACCACACGTTCATGACGAAGTCCTCGAGGCTCATCGTCGCGCCGTAGTGACGAACATACTTCTCGTAGTCGGCCTGGATCATCGCGGAGTAGCACATAGGCACAGTCCTCGGCAGTCGGCCCGAATATACCGCCGACCCTGTTAGCCGTTTGCAGCCAGCGGACGCTCAAAGCCACCGGTCAGCAGGACGATCGACTCCAGGCGTTCGAACAGCGCCATGTGGTGCTGGGGCTCCACCAGCTCCAGGATGGCATTCGCCTCCGCGGCGAATGCCTCCTGCCTATCAGATGGCGCGATCGTGGCGTACATGCCGGGAAGGCTGGCCTGAATGGCGTCGACCAGGACGTTGGCTTCGGAGGGCGTCAGGTAGGTAGGCATGGGCCCCATTCTTCGGCCGGCCGTCTCACCGGCTGCGACACGACCGGCGGTCTCAATCCGTGGGATGGCGGCTCGTACGATGGCTGCATGCCCCTCCCCGATGCCTATCGATGGTCCGACAGCGCAGATGGCAGCAGCCAGCTGTACTGGAACTACGGTTTCGTGGCGAGCATTGCTGCAGACGGGTCGACCCGGATCAAGCTCTGGGACAAGCGAGAGATCCACTCGAAGGCGGCGAGCGTTGCGCAGGGTAAGCGCTTATGTCGAACGATGGCTGCTAGCCCAGTCCAGCGAGCGGGCCCGCGAGTGCGCGCGATTGCGGGCGCGCTCCCGTGCAGCGTCCGCTCCTCAGTCCAAGAAGGCCGATGACGCCGCCCGCCTTCTGTGGCAGCAGACTCGGCCGGCGGGCGGGGGTCTTTCCTCCAGGATCATCAAGGTGGACAACGTCCTGCCCGACGACTTCGATTCCATCGCGGACGTAGGGGAACCCCTACAAGCATTCGCGCCACACGCCGACTATTCGCGGATCAGGCGCCGGCGCATGCTGGTCATGCCCAGCATGGGCTAGTACAGCACTCGTCCCGCCACGTTAAGCGCCATCCCTGGGATTGGTGGCACCGGGCATCGCCGGTGGGTGTGCTGTGCACAGCGCCACCCACCGGCACCTTCTCCGCACTTCCGTCTGATTGACTGCTGAAGGGTAGTGTCTGCGACCCAGAGCGGACACTGGAGAACGTGCGCTCTGATGGCTAGGAGAGTTGCTCCTGGGGCCCATTCAGGCCAGCGTACTGCCGTCAGCATTGTCGCTGGGGCCGGCTAAACGTCGGCTTGTTAGCCGGACCCAGCCACCCTAAGATCGAGCCGTCTCAAGGGGATAGTCGGCCCTACGGCGGACTTGGATTAGTCGTATAGGTGGGCCCATGGGTCCGGCTACTAGTTAGCTGGGCCCATCTTGGTCGATGCAAGGAGATGTCGTGCAGAACCCACATAACTTCAACGTCATATGCTCATGTGGATTTGAGATGTTGGAGCACAATCAATTTGTCGCTGCGGCAATCAATCTAGGTGTGAACCTTGAGATCCTGGACCAAATGGATCGGTACGAGGCTCAGTCGTACGAGATTGACGAGGACGCCATCCCTACGACAGTTGCAATCTGTGCGAAATCAGCCGGCACGTATCTTTCAATTGCACAGATTAGATTCTTAATTGATGTTGTTTGCCCACGTATCAAGGGTAAAGATTTCATAGTACTTGGATTCTTTGGGCCGCACGCGACAATCGATGAAGCACCAGCGCTAGCGATCAATTCAAACTCTGTCAGTGCAGGAATCTTTGGTGAACTCAAGAAACTAGCTAGCGTTGAGCTCAATCTCTTTATGCTCGAAGGGGCGCTTTCATAGGCCTAACAACTCATTCAAGCCGGCGCCGAATCACGGCGCGGCTTAGTTCAGGCGTTAGGTCTACCAGGAGAGTTCTTTGGATCTTTCTGCAATCACAAGCGCATATACCGCTCTCCAGTTCATGCGGGACTCAATGTCCCTAGCCTTGAACGCCAAGATCGATGAGGAAGCTCGAGCAAAAATCCATGCGGCAATGGATCAGATCACGCAACTTCAAGATGGCTTGTTCCATACGCAGCAGCAGCTACTTGCTCTGCAGCAGACAAATGAGGCCTTGCGCAAAGAGCTTGCTGCGACTTCCGCTTGGGAGGATCGCGCCTGCGAGTACAAGCTGGTGCAAGCTCCGGGAAGAGCTGTTGTGTATCAGTACTCTGGAGAACCACGGCACTACGCCTGTCCAACATGTTATGAGAGCCGCAAGATTTCTCCGCTTCAGGATATGAAACAGCCAAACGGGGACTTCTGGTGCGCGGCCTGCAACAAAAATTTCCCTGTAGATCCGGTTCGCGGCAGGGGCTATCGTGGGTAGCTCAAACAACTCACTCAAACCGACGCCGCTTCGCAGCGCGGACTAATTCAGGCGGAAGGTGCCACATGAAGCGTCTCGTAGCTCTATCAGCAGCCTGCCTGACCTTCACTGCCACCGCTGCGACCCCGTATCACTCCGAGAGCGTCATGCTGCTCCAGCCGGACTCAGTTCTCCAAGAACCAGTTCCCTCGGTGGATGCGCTAGCCAACTACATCAAGGCGGTTCAGGCCACTTCTGACCAGGCTCTGTCGGGGCAGGCACCAAGTCCAACCGGTGGCTATCTTGTGCTGGCCGTCCGTCCCGGCGGCCAATCGATGGTCTGGCTGGACTTCAAGCCTGCGCTGCCTGCCCCAACTGCAGCCAAGCTGCGCGCCGCCATCTTGGCCGTTCCGGCTTTTGAGGCACAGAACGGCGTGGTTGTTATTGCGCTCAACTCATCTCTTTGGGGAGGCCCCGCATCATCTACTTTCACCAGCCCGCAAGAGTGGACAGACGCCATGCAAGGGCATGACGGGCCGATGGAGGTTGGAGAGCTTGTCGATAAGGTGTGGCCCGGTCGGCCGGGCACTTAGCAAATCATTCAAGCCGAACCCGCTCGGCGGATCGGCCAAGTTTAGGCGTGATACGGCATTCGGAGTGCTCAATGACTCTTTGCATCGCATGGAAGCAGGACAATGCAATTCACTTAGCTGCGGACTCGCGGCTGACGATCGCTACAAATTCTTACGCTGACGTTGGCATCAAGGTACTAGCCCTTCCCTACAGAATCCTTCAGCCGGCACATCCGGATCCGTCAAGAGCTAGGAATGTGGCTTACCAGGGGCGGCTCGGGATGTGCTTTGCCGGTAGCGCGGTAAATTCGCTGATGATCAAAGAGTCCGTTGCCGCAGTGCTGCAGGATCTTCAGTATGCGCCAGGCTACACGGACGTGAGTCTGAAGGGGATATGCGAGTTCATCTTCAAAGCTTACAAACTAATCTCCATTGAGATCTGCAAAACCGCAGCAGGCCCTAAAGGAATCGCAAGCTTCATTGTGTGTGGTCAATGTCCATCCACCAGCCTGCTGAGAGCGTTCAAGTTCTCGACCAACAGCAACAATGTGCACTCGCTTGATGAGGTGCTCGTTTCGTCAAATCACGAGTTCCTAGGATCTGGAGCAGCACACGTGGATCCGAAGGCCGCCCTAGTTCGGAACAGAGACTATCTCTCGGTACTTCGCGACATGATCGATGATGAGTCGATAGAATCGGTTGGGGGAAACATCCAGTACGGAACGCTTCACAACAACGATTTCACCGTGTATGGAATCATCGAGTTCAAGGACGGCGTTCACCATTGGCGAGGCGCACTTGACATGAACAGCGACTACTTCATGTCCGCGCAATCCGATCTGATCTCGGGCATCTCCTACATTGACCCCTTCAACACCTTCGGGAGGTCGAGTGCGGTCTAACAATTCATACGAGCCGACGACGCTTCACGGCGCGTTTCAATTCAGGCGTTTGCGCCCATGACCAATGACTCCCTATTTGCATTGATACTTTCGCTGCCTATCGGCATCGTCAGCGGGCTGTATTCCAGCCTAATTGTGACCAAGTATGCGAGGTTCTCTGAGCTTCGCAGAGAAGCACTTCGGATCGTTAGGTCGATCAGCTACATCGGCGACGACATGCAGATGACGGTGCAGGAACCAGCCAATCTGAGCTCCTTGGCGCTAATCGCGAGTGACCTCTATGGACTCGGCCACCGGTCGGCTGGCGATACGGTCAACTCTTTGTATGACGCCATTCTTGGCGCCAACAGGGCGGTTATGTCCGGGGCAATAGACCCGAGAACTTACATGTCTCAGCACGATGATTGGCAGCGTCAAGCTAGAGAGGTCGACCCCGACAAGCGGATCTACTTGCCATGGGGATGGCCGTGAGAATGCGCTGCCTACGCGCCTAAAATTCATTCAAGCCAAAGCCGCTTCGTACCTCGGCCTAACTCTGGGTGTCCTAGATTGTTGTTCCAGCTAACAGTTTGGAGGCCGTTGTGCGAGACGCCGAGGGATTAGACATCTACCTGCAGTTGGCCGCTCACGACCGGGACTACGACCGAGACGTTCTGTTGCTTGCCCGTCTGTCCCAACTCGCTCGTGAAACAGAGCCTAATGGCGAATCGGGTCAGTACGGCACCATCGATATCGACAATAGCCTCCATGCCATCGTGCAGTCGCCCCTGCTGTTCCCCACCGCGCTTTCGCGCTGGCTGACGACCGACGCTGATGTCCGACTGGGCAAGGCGCTCTTAAACCATGCAAACATCACCCATCTCGATCAGCATTTTCCCCAGCCATACGACCTGACCCGGGTGCCGGAGGACGATGCAATTACAACGGCAAGGCGCTTATGCGCGCTAACAGCCGCACCTTCGGTGTCGCTCGGATGGACATTAAGCATGGCGCGTGACTTTCCCGACAGTACTGAAGTTCGCAATCGCGCGATTGAGCTGCTCAACTACCACGTGGAACAGTTGCTGGTCAGCACGGTTGAGCTTCTGGCCGCCGAAGAATCGAGCTTCCTGGACCTTGATGTCTCAACTGAGGCGCTTCGTAAGGCGCGCGACATGCAGCGGGTCCTAGATGACCTACCGCGACTTCGGGAACTGGAGATGACGGCGGACATGCGTCTCTTGCATTCTTCGCTCAAGCGAAGTGAGCACCGAGAAATCCATCGCCGTGCAGAGGAATCCTCTGCATTTCGCGGACTGTTGCATGAAGTGAGGCTCAAGTACGCTACTCGACCCGTCATTGAAGTCCGGAACGAGTTCGGTACGGAAGAGATGGCTTTGCCCATGTCATCGCACGAGCTTAGGGTCGAGCTTCCGCTTTCTGAGCTTACGGATCCCGTACTCGGACTCGTACGGCGCAACCAACTTTGGCGGAGTACCAGTCCATGAGCCTGCAGCTCGTCCTCCAGAACTACATAAGCAGTCTGAGAGAGCGGAACGAGCTAGACGCTCTTCTACCAGAGCTACTAACTGCGATGGGTCATTCGGTACTAAGTCGTCCGCAGACCGGTGTTCCGCAGGCAGGGGTCGACGTTCTGTCGAGCTTTCGAAATTCTGAAGGTAGGGAAGAGCTGTACCTGTTCATCATCAAGTTCGGTGACATCCGTCGAGAAGATCTCTTCACCGGCCAACAGGCCATCGAGCCATCCGCGCGTGAGGCGTGCACCGACTTCGCGCGCAATCGCCTAACAGAGGCTCAACGAGCGCTGACCAAGCACGTTGTGGTCGTCTCAAGTGGGGTCGTTAAGCAAGAGGCTGCAACTGGATTCGCGGGACTCGCGGACGAGGTCAATGCCCGTCCCGGCTTTACCTTTGGCTTCTGGGGTATTGACCAGCTCACGCCCCTGATTGAGAAGCACGTTTTCGACGAGTCACTGCTTCTGGGGCACGCACAGTCCGATCTCCGCGCGGCCCTGGCTGGGCTGAGTGACTCGAGTGCTTCGATCCAGCGCTTCGTACACTTCATTGAGAAGGTCATGACCGCGCCTGCGAATGAGGCTGACGATAGCCCAGCGCCAGCGCGCCGCAAATTCCTACGTCGTTGTGCAGCTGCGGCCATGGGCCATGGTGTGCTGGTGGTGTGGGGTGGCGCAGAGAACAACTTGAAGCCGGCTGTCGTGGCGGGCGAGTACCTTGCGCTAAGGATGTGGTCCGCATCGGTCAGCCTTGGGTTAACGGGTGATTCCGAGTTTCTGCGACGTCTGAATGCAACGATCGAACTTCACGTTCACACCTTGTCGACCTATTTCGACAAGACACTGCCAGCCCTAGGAAACGCACGAGCAATCGCACGGCACCGACCCAACCCAGTTTTCTATGCGGATCTCGTCTTCGATGAGCTGGGCCGGCTTGCGACACTGCTACTGCTTCTCCAGCGCGTCGAAGGGGCTGAAGATAGACGGCGCCAGGTGCATCAGGACATCGTGAAGGTAATCAATGCCAATAGCATTGTTGCAAGGCCCTTGTTGGACGGTCAGGGCATCGACCTGAGTCTTGTGTTTACGGCACTGTTGAAAGAAGGCGCTATCCAGTCTGTGCAGAATCTGGCAATGGGGGTTACGCAGCTCTTGAAGCGGTCCTTGACGACGAATGAGCGCTTGCCGGTCGATACAGATTTGCTTGAAGACGCCGTGGCGGTGCATTTCACCCGCGACGCGGGTGACCGCGACTTCTTCAAGACGACGACGCTCGTGCCCTTGCTGGCGACCATCTTTTCGGTAATGCAAGACGAAGCAGGATTGACGCTTCTGCGAAGTCTCACGCCCCACCTGTCCGGAGTTACCCTTGAGCGCTGGTACCACACCTCTGGCATTGAGACCTTTACCGGCTCAAACCGCGGTCTAGATGCGATTAGCGTCTCGAGGGTGATTGCAGGGTTAGGAGAAGATACTTCTTCGGAGCTTCAGGCATCTCTACGCATTCCAGAGGGTGCAGCAGACCCAACACAACTAGGTTGGTATGCGCAGCCCTGGAGCGTGCTTACTGCTCTGTCGGCGCGATTGCACCGCCACCCCCTGCCGACTTGGTACCTTGCCAGATGAGTTTGAACGAGCCTACGCGCACAGCTAGCGTGATCTCGACCAGAAAGCTGGTTCGATAAGAGTGCTGCCCAGCGCAGCCGACAGGCTAGGGTTCGTCACGGTCTGCTTCAACAATGCCGAGGGCAGAATCAGAGCCTAATGTGTTGGCCGACATCGCCGATACCTTTGAAGATCGCAACGCAAAGGAGCACTCGATGACCTTCAGAAGGGAAGCGGTACACGTAGGTGGGGCGCTAGGGCTGGCTTTGATCATTCTGGGTGTAGTGATCGTGGAGTCCATCATGGCTCCAGTGATCCGCGGAGTCCTGGACGGCGCATTTTGGTGCTGCATGTTCGCCCTAGCCGTCTCGATGCTGGTGCTCACCCTGATGTACCTCAAGCAGATCGGTACGACCAAGCGCATGCGTGTGGTCTTCAGCCTGTCCGTCATCGTGATGAGCATCCTCACGCACTCACTCTTTGGCCTCGTGATCAAGACGTTCGCACTCTATGATCCCGCTGCCAGTTCAGCACTAGTGATGTTCATCTACTCGCTTCTGGCGCAGCTCGTTGAGGCCTCGCAGCTCGTTGCTACCTTGGTAATGGCTGGACTGGCCGTCGGCCTGCTGATCAATACGTTTCCTGGTGTATCAGACGGTCCGTCGGAGTCAGCAGTGGCCACGGGTAGCTGATAGTCCATGTCTCAAGCGCACGATCCCGGCTCAGCTCGCCCTCCAAGCCCATAGCGGATTCGTAGGCCTAGACCCCGGAAGCGAACACCGGCATGGCACCAATCTCATCCAAAAAGCCCGGCTTGGCCTGCGCGATGTCAAACACCGCCACGTCGACAATGTCCTCTGGCCGTGGATCCAATGCCTGAACAACAGAGACAAGATGCCGTGCTCCGCGCTCCATCTGGCGAGCTTCCACGCCCGCATAGATGAGCAGACTTGGTCGGCTTGACCTCCCATCCACTGCGCGCTTCTCAAGGAGATAGATCTCCCTGATGAAGGGAGGCAAAGGTACGTTCCCGTCTAGCGCTCTGATCAAGTTGTCAGGCGCGGACGTGGCGGGGCGTACATCAACGGGCCCCTCGCCCAAACTGACTTTTTCGAACGTCTCTAGCGTCCCTGACTGCAGCAACGTGGCCACCTCCTCGGGAAACAGCACAGCGCCACCGTCGTTAGGGTTGACCATCAAGGTGGCCCCTCGCGTCTGCTCAAACAGCGTTGTGCAAGGAAGCCTGATAGTCCGCAAGCCATTGAAGCTAGATCGCGCGGCGCGTTGAGCCGAGGTGAAGAAGGGAATCGCGTCGTAGCCATCCGGGTGCCGAAACTGGATCAGCCTCACATTCTTGGAGTCATCGGAGACGGGCACATAGGCGTAAACCATGGCGCGAATGAGGCAAGAGAAGAAGCGCGACTCGTTGGTATAGCTCTGCATCCCTTGCTCGAACCAGTGTTCCAGCTCGCCCTCGCTTACGGTGGACATCTCTTAACCCCCAACGTGTGGACCATGCGTATAGCCGCGCAGCCATTCCGGATCGAACTCGGTCACAAGTAGGTTCGGACGAAGCGGTGACTTAGTGACCTCCTGCAAGCGTGCCTCGTTGGCGGCGATCGCTTCAACATCCGATATCGACGGGAAGTGTCTGAGCAATCGATACGCTTCCGTGCGTACCTGCTTGGGAAGGGCCATGTTGGCGGCAAGGTCGCGAAGAAAAGCACCTGTTTGGATGAGGTGTCGGGTTCGTTCAATTGGCATGGTCATAGAGATCTCTTCCGCACTTGGAAGCGCAGTGGAAACAGCCGAAAAGGGTCGCCTTCTGCAAGCATGCTTAGCGATATCGCGAGGCGGCCGGCGTCAGGCCTTGCCTGCCGCTTTGCTTTGTCCCAGTGCATCAGCTGATCGTCCAGGCCGGTCTGTCCAGTAGGAGAATCCGACAGGCAATAGGGATGAGAGGAAAACGTTCAAGAGGATAGGCTTCTTCCACTGAGGATCAGGTACAAACTGGTACTCCTCGGCAGACAGCTCATTGTTGGCCGACCTGGAGGCAAGCCAGCGCGATCGACGACGCATCTCCTCAAGCATTGCGGCGCGAGCCGCATCCTGGTCCATCCCAGTGCGAAGAAGGGTTGAGGCCGCGCCGCGCGCCGCATGCCAAGCCAGGTAGCGCTTACGAGCCAAACTCAAATCCGACCAGTCATCTTCAAGGGCATGCACGATGAAGGGGGCGCTTGCCGGATCCAAGGTGTGGCGACGTAGCAGGTGCGCTAGGTATGTCTCAATCTCGGCCGCTGACAATGCTTCCCAGAGCTCAAGGGTCGGTCGCACAGAGTCCTGATGGGATGCCAGATCTAGCATCACTGTCTGCAGCGTGGCTTGGAGATGGTTTCGCTCACCCCAATCGGTGAGGTAGCACCATCCCAGGGGTTCATAGAGCGCGCGACGGATGCCGGACTCCTGTCCTGACGCAGGACGCAGAACCTGACTTTCCTCCAACAGCCGGAAGAGCTTCTGGCTTAGCGCCGTCCCAGTGCTGAAAGGAGCCTCGACTGTCGTCGATAGCTCAAGCGCGTACCACGCACCAAGCCGCAGCAATCCTAGCGACTGTGCAAATGGCACGAGGTCGCGAGCGGCGGGCAGCAGAGTCGATTGGGTGCGGACACATGCCATTGCACCTCTCGCGGGTAGTCGGGGAGCTTATCAGTGGGCGGGCGAGTTTTCTACACAATTTTCATGTAATCGGTAGGTGCGCCATAGATTCCCCAGTCGTCCAGGACTGGCGGCGACCATGGCATCAAAGACAATCTATCGGGAGGAGTATCGACGGCTGGTCGAGAGTCTGAGAGGGCGCCGCGAGGAGCTGGGGCTGTCGCAGGGCGAGCTAGCTCGCCAGCTGGGGTGGCCCCAGCAGCGGATCTCTGCCGTCGAGGCGGGGGCCCGCAGGCTGGACGTGATCGAGTTCTTCGAGCTCACTTCAGCGCTCGGGTTTAGCCCAGCCCGTGCAATGAAGCTGGTGCTTCCAGCCGGTCAAGGATGACCTCCTACCAGCAGGCTCGGATGACGGCGCTGAAGTTCAATAAACACGCAGTGGGATGCAAAAGCGTCATTGGCGGCGTAGACAAGTTGGGCTGGTCTAAGGGGCCGCGCGCTCCAATTGGACAGTTGAACGGACTTGGATTTCCCAAGGCGTTGTCCCAAGACGATAGCCACGGAGGCCTGAAGGCCCACGCGCTGTCGGTAGCCAAGCTTGCGCACGACGGGAGCAAGATCTAAGGACCCCCTTAGCTTGATCTTGTACTTACCGTAGAGCGGCCTCCGATCATTTGCTAGGCCAAATCCAACTTTGAGAATGCCTTCGGACTCAAGGAGTGGCGCCAAAAGCTCCCTCGTCCACACGCCCTCCGCAGGAATGCAGTAGGCGCTATCGGAAGTGGCAAGTTGGATCAGGTGAGGTCCAGTCCTGACTTCACCGGCCACAAAGGTCGGCTTAGTCTCCGTGTCGAACCCGAGCGTTCGTTCAAGCTTGAGGACTTGGAGCGCGGCTGCAGCAGCCTGCTCGCTTTCAATCCAATGGACACTCCCTGCGTCCAGCCCGGCGAAGGGCGGTAGGGAAGCCATGAACTCGCGAGTCGGGTGAGCGAGCTTCGGTCTTGGCAGGTCTTGCATTGCTAGATCAGTGCGGCTGGTGGGAGTTTCCATTCTGCCGAGGTTTCGTGTGGCCATCCCACTGTTCATGTGCCGCGCGATGGCTAGGTAATCATGGCCTAGGCCTGGCCGTTGCCTAGAGACAATGCGGCTACCTCATCAGAAACCTGCTTTTCGCAAGTGCAGCTGATTCATCCGGCCGCAGCTTCGGGGCAATCTCAAATCCCCCCCCAACCTACCTTACGCGTCCCCCATGGGACCTCTAGGCTAGCCGCAAGCTCGGCCAATCTCGCGCACTTTGACCGAATGGCACTCCAGATCCCCGTTCCAGGCTCCCTCGAGCAAGTGAACAAAATTTGGAGGTTCCATAAAATGCTGGTGCAGTTACTGCTTCGCCCGTCCGTCGCACGCCTACCTCGATCTCTCGCCCGGGCTGGACTTCGAAACGAAGATCTTCGCCAAGACCAATGCACCGGAGATCCTGCGGCGTGAGCTGGCCAAGCGCGGTTACGAACCGCGTCCGATCTCGCTGGGCATCAATACCGATGCCTACCAGCCGGCCGAACGGAAACTGCAGCTGACCCGCCGCATCATCGAGGTGCTGGCGGAAACGAAGCATCCCTTTTCGCTGATCACCAAGAACGCGCTGGTCGAGCGCGACCTGGACCTGCTGGCGCCGATGGCGCGCGAGCGGCTGGTGCACGTGTACTTCTCGATCACCACGCTGGACAACACGCTGTCCTCGCGGCTGGAACCGCGCGCGTCCGCGCCTCACAGCCGGCTGCGGGCGGTGAAGCGGCTCAGCGAAGCGGGCGTGCCGGTCGGCGTGATGTTCGCGCCGGTGATTCCGTGGGTGAACGACCATGAACTGGAAGCCGTGCTCGAGGCGGCGCGCGAGGCCGGCGCGACCGCCGCCGGCTACGTGCTGCTGCGCCTGCCGCATGAAGTGGCGCCGCTGTTCCGCGATTGGCTGCAGACGCACCTTCCGGATCGTGCGGCGCACGTGATGAGCACGGTCCAGCAATTGCGCGGCGGCAAGGATTACGACAGTCGCTTCGGCACGCGGCTGCGCGGCGAAGGTGTCTATGCCGACCTGCTGGCGCGACGCTTCGCGCTGGCGCTGAAGCGGTATGGCTTCGCGGGGCGGCGGCATCCGCCGTTCGACGTGACGCGCTTCGTGCCGCCGCGCGCACCCTCGCCGCAGGGCGAACTGTTCTGACGCGCGTGCGGCTCAGCGACCTACCGCCGCCAACCCGCTTCAGCCGCCGCCGTACAGCCGTTCCGCGCGCTGGAACAGCACCCAGCTGGTGGCGATGTACTTGTCGCCGCCGAGCGGACGGTTGCCGCGGTGCGTGTGGGTGAAGGCGGTCGGCGCGATCAGCAGGCTGCCGGTGCGCGGCACGATCTTGCGGCCTTGGTGGAAGAACTCGGTTTCACCGGCCTCGAAGCCATCGTTGAGATAGAGCGTCCACAGCACATGGCGATGCAGCGTCTCGGCATCGGCGGCCTTCGGAAACAGCTCGCAGTGCCAGTACGGATAACCGCCTTCGCCGGCGGCATAGCGTTGCAGGTTGATCTTTCCCGGGACGAACACCTTCATCACCAGCTTCATCAGCGCGGCATCGTCCATGCCCGCAATGTCGTCGTGGCGCAGCCGCCGCAGCGTGCCGTCCGCATCCGGCTGCTGCAGCATCAGCGGTGCGATCAGACTGAAGGGGTAGTTGCGCAGGTACTGCTGCAGCCCGGCCAGCACTGCCAGGTTGAGGCGCTGTTCCACGTCGCGCCACTCGGCGACACCGCTGATGCTGATGTCGCGGCTATGTTTCAGGTCCGGATAGAGGCCGCCGCCGACCCGCCCCGGCTGGTCCTGCCCGCTGGCGTCGAAACGCGCCACGATGGCGCGGCAGGTGTCCGCGTCCAGCGCGTCGGGGTAGACCTCGATGAAGTCGGACGGATCGGGGCTTGGCGTCATGCCCGGATTCTAGCCGCCGCCCCGCGCATTGCCGTCACGCCGCCGCCGCGTCGTGCGCCCGGTGATAGCCGACGGCCGCTTCGACCTCCTGCTTCGAGCCCAGGAATACCGGCACGCGCTGGTGCAATTGCGTGGGTTGCAGCGACAGGATGTCCTCGCGCCCGGTGCTGGCGGCGCCGCCGGCCTGTTCGACCAGCATGCCCATCGGGTTGGCCTCGTACATCAGGCGCAGCTTGCCGGCCTTGCCCGGCTCCTTGCGGTCCCAGGGATAGATGAAGATGCCGCCGCGGGTCAGGATGCGGTGCACGTCGGCCACCATGCTGGCGATCCAGCGCATGTTGAAGTCCTTGCCGCGCGGGCCGTCCCTGCCGGCGAGCAGGTCGCTGACGTAGCCCTGCATCGGGGTTTCCCAGTGGCGCTGGTTGGACAGGTTGATGGCGAACTCCTTCGTCTCCTCCGGGATGCGCATGTCGCGCTGGGTCAGCACGAACGCGCCCTGTTCGCGGTCCAGGGTGAAGGCGTGCGTGCCGTTGCCGGTGGTCAGCACCAGCATCGTGCTGGGCCCGTAGATGCAGTAGCCGGCGGCGACCTGCTCGCGGCCGGGCTGCAGGAAGTGCTCGTCGCCCGGGGTGGTCACGCCGTCCGGACAGCGCAGTACCGAGAAGATGGTGCCGACCGAGACGTTGACGTCGATATTGGAGCTGCCGTCCAGCGGATCGAACAGCAGCAGGAAGCCGCCGCGCGGGTAGGCGTCCGGGATCGGCTGGCTGTGGTCCATTTCCTCCGACGCGCACGCAGCCAGGTGGCCGCCCCAGGCATTGGCCTCCAGCAGGATGTCGTTGCTCAGCACATCCAGCTTCTTCTGCGCCTCGCCCTGCACGTTGCCGGTGCCGGCGTCGCCCAGCACGCCGCCCAGCGCACCCTTGCTGACCGCGATGGAGATGCTGGTGCAGGCGCGGGCGACCACCGCGATGAGCTGGCGCAGGTCGGCGCTGATGCGGCCGGCGCGCTGCTCCTCGATCAGGTAGCGGCTCAGTGAGACGGCGGACGGAGCGGGAGCGGGCATGATGGGGTCCACGGCGAAGGTGCGCGCATTGTCCGGGTTGACGAGACCAATGCAAGACCACTCGCTATGCTGGCGGCCCTGGACGAGGAAGGCAGGATGGACGAAGCGACTCCCGGCACCTGGCTGGCCCTGTCCTCGGCGCTCGGGCTGGGCCTGTTGATCGGGCTGGTGCGCGAGCGCAGCCCCGGTCGTGCGCACGGCATTGCCGGGTTGCGCACGCATGCGCTGGTGGCACTGGGTGCCGCCGTCGCTGCATCGCTCGGGCAGCCGGTGGTGCTGGTCGCCCTGGCGGTGACCGGTCTGCTGGCGGCCATGGGCTACCGTGCGACCCGCCGCGACGACCCGGGTCTGACCAGCGAGGTGACGCTGGTGGTGACCTTCCTGCTCGGCGCCCTGGCGATGCGCACACCGGCGCTGGCGACCGCGCTCGCGGTGGTCGTCGCCGTGCTGCTGTACGCCAAGCAGCCGCTGCACGAACTCACCCGCGACACCTTCAGCGAGCGCGAGGTCTTCGACGGCCTGCTGCTGCTGGCGTCGGCCCTGGTGATCCTGCCGATCCTGCCGGACCGCCCGATCGGTCCGTTCGACGCGATCAACCTGGCGACGATCTGGACGCTGGTGGTGCTGGTGATGGCGGTCAGCGCGCTGGGCCATATCGTGCTGCGGCTGGTCGGCAATCGCTGGGGACTGGCGGCCGCCGGCTTCTTCGCCGGCTACGTGTCGTCGACCGCGGCGACCATCGGCTTCGGGCAACGTGCGAAGGAGACGCCGGCGCTGCTGCGCTCGGCGGTGGCGGCCGCGCTGCTGTCCAACCTCGCCTCGCTGACGCTGTGCGTGCCGATCCTGTGGACGGTGTCGCCGCCGCTGGTGCGCGACCTGCTGCCGGAACTGGGCGCGATCGGCGCGGTGCTGCTGGCCGGCGGCCTGCTGGGCCTGCATCGCAGCGAAGACGACGCGGTGAAGCCACCGACGTCGGAAAGCCGCATGTTCCGCTTCGGCCAGGCGCTGGGGTTCGCGCTGCTGGTGGCGGCGCTGACCTTCGTCGCGGCGGCACTAGCCGCCTGGATCGGCCCGCGCGGTGCGATGGCCGCAGCCGCGATGTCGGCGATGGCGGAGCTGCACGCCGCGGTGGCCACGCTGGCCACCCAGTTCGCACGGGGCGGACTCGCAGCGGACGAGGCGCGCTGGTGGATGCTGGCGTTGCTGGCGGCGAGCCTGATCGCCAAGTCGGTGATCGCCTGGGTCAGTGGCGGCGCGGCGTACGGCATGCGTGTCTCCGCAGGCCTGATGGCCGCGCTGGCGGCGGGTGCGGCGATGGTGTGGGTGTTCTAGGGTGCGGGTGATGGTGGGTGTGGGAGCGACGTCAGTCGCGATCAGCCATCCGCTGGAAAAGCATCGCGACCGACGTCGCTCCCACAGGAGGCATCAAGAACCCACAGCAGGCACCCCGAAGCCGGCGCCCTCAGATGATCCGCAGCGTGATCGCCTTCAGCACGGCGCGGGTGCGGTCGCGGGTGCCGAGCTTGTCGAGGATGGTGGAGACGTAGTTCTTCACCGTGCCTTCGGCGAGGAACAGCGTGCGGGCGATTTCCTTGTTCGAGTAACCGCCGGCGAGCAGGCGCAGGATCGCAACCTCGCGCTCGCTGAAGGTGTCGGTGGGCGCGGCCTCGTCGTGGAAGCGGTAGCGCGCGCGGACCGGATCGGTGCTGACCGGCTGCAGCAGCGTGTCGCCGGCGGCCACGCGCCGGATGGCGTCGTGCAGGTCTTCCGGCGCGGCGTCCTTCAGCAGGAAGCCCTGCGCACCCGCTTCGGTGGCCCGGAGCAGCAGGTCGCTGTCGTCGAAGGTGGTGAGCAGCAGCACCGGCGTGCGGTCGCCGCGTTCGCGCAGCGTGATCAGGGCATCGATGCCGTCCACGCCGGGCATGCGGATGTCGCTGAGCACCACGTCCACCGGTTGCGATGCCAGCTTTGCCAGCAGGTCGGCGCCGTCATCGGCTTCGAACACCACCTCCACCTGTTGCGCCTTCAGCAGCGCGCGCAGGCCGGCGCGCACCAGCGCCTGGTCGTCCGCCAGGGCGACGCGCACGCTCATACGGGCAGCCTCACGTCCAGGCGCAGGCCGCCGCTCGCGCTGCTGCCGAACTGCAGCTCACCACCCAGCCCAGCAACGCGTTCGCGGATGCCCGACACGCCATTGCCTTCGCGCATGCAGCCTTTCATGCGGCCATCGTCTTCGATCTGCAGGTGCATGCCTGCGTTCTCCTTCTTCAATGACACGGTCAGCGTCTGCGCACCGGCATGGCGTGCCGCGTTCGTCAGGCACTCCTGCACGATGCGCAACAGCGTTTCGGCAACGGCGGGGTCATCGACCTTCACGCCTTCCTGGATGTTCAACGCCAGCGCGGGGCGCGGCAACGGCGCTGCCAACGCGCGGATCGCCGTCTGCAGGTCCAGCCCGCGCGCATCGCGCAGGGCCTGCACCACGTTGCGGATGTCGTCCAGCAGTTCGGTGGACAGTTGCTGGGCCACGCGGACCTCGTCGCGCGCGGCGAACACGGGGTCGCTGGCCAGCGCGCGCAGGTTGAGTTTCATCGCAGTGAGCTTGTGGCCGGCCACGTCGTGCAGTTCGCGCGCCACGCGCAGTCGCTCGGCATCGCGCGCGCTGTCGGCCAGCAGGGCGCGCGTGGCCAGCAGGTCCGCGTTGACGCGGGCGAGTGCATCCCGGGAATCCTCCGCACGGCGCGCATAATGCACGCACAGCCCGGCGAGCGCCTGGAAACCCATGTTGATCAGTGTCACCGTCAGCGGCGCACCGAAATCGTTCTGCGCCATGAGCAGGTAGAACGCCAGGTTCAACACCAGCGTCGCGCCGATCACCCAGCGCGGCCCCAGCAGGTTCACGGCGCACGCAACCCAGATGACCAGCAGCACCTGGGCCGTGCCGATGCGCGGCGTCAGCGCGGCCAGCGACAGCGCCAGCAGCGCCATCACGCACAGCGATGCCAGCTTGGCGGGGCGCCATGCCTCCGGCCCGGTGGCCAGGAACAGGAATGCGGCGGCATAACCCGCCCACGCCGCCACCGCGAGCGGCAGCACGTCGTCCGGCATGAAGCGCAGTCCCAAGGCAACGGCCGCGAGCGTGAACACGCCGGCGAGCGTCATGGGTTCGCGAAGTCGGGTCAGGGCGGTCCACATGCGCCCATGCTGTCGCCTGCCCCGCGCCGAGGCAATGGCTTCGCCGCAAGTGGTGACTTCCGGCAGGTCAGCTGGATGTCGTCAGAACGCGTCGCCCGGCACGCGCACGGTGCCTTCCATCAACACGCGCGCGCTGCGGCTCATCACCGCCTTGGTCACCACCCAGGTGCCGTCCACCTGCTTGACGTCGGCACCGACGCGCAGCGTGCCGGAGGGATGCCCGAACACCAGCACCTCGCGCGTGCCGCCACCGGCCGCGGCATTGACCACGGTGCCCGGCACGGCGGCGGCGGTCGCGATGGCCACCGAGGCCGTACCCATCATCGCGTGGTGCAGCTTGCCCATCGACATCGCGCGCGCCAGCAGATCGATGTCCGCCGCGTGCACGGGCTTGCCGCTCGACGACACGTAGTCCTTCGGCGGTGCGACGAAGGCAACCTTCGGCGTCAGCGGACGCTTGGCCGCGGCCGCGACATCGGCGACCAAGCCCATGCGGACCGCACCCTGCGCGCGGATCGCGTCGAGCTTCTCCAGCGCCGCTTTGTCCTCGTTGATCGCGCCCTGCAGCTCAGTGCCGTCGTAGCCCAGCGCCGCCGCCTCGACGAACACCACCGGTACGCCGGCATTGATCATCGTGGCCTTGAACACGCCCACGCCGGGCACGTGAAGATCGTCGACAAGGTTTCCGGTCGGGAACATCGCGCCACCGCCGTCGCCATCGCCCTCGTCTGCCGGATCGATGAATTCCAGCTGCACTTCCGCGGCGGGGAAGGTCACGCCGTCCAGCTCGAAGTCGCCGGTTTCCTGCACTTCCCGGTTCGTCACCGGGACATGGGCGACGATGGTCTTGCGGATGTTGGCCTGCCAAATGCGGACGGTCACCACGCCGTTGTCGGGAATGCGCGCCGCGTCGATGAAGCCGTTGGCGATCGCGAACGGGCCCACCGCCGACGACAGGTTGCCGCAGTTGCCGCTCCAGTCGATGAAGGCCTGGTCGATCGGCACCTGCCCGTACAGATAATCCACGTCATGCCCGGGCTGCGAGCTGGCCGAGATGATGACCACCTTGCTGGTGCTCGATGTCGCCCCGCCCATGCCGTCGGTGTGTTTGCCATAGGGATCGGGTGAACCGATCACGCGGCACAGCAGCGCATCGCGCGCCGGTCCCGGCACCTGCGCGCGTTCGGGCAGGTCCTGCAGGCGGAAGAACACGCCTTTCGACGTGCCGCCGCGCAGGTAGGTGGCGGGGATGCGGATCTGGGACTTGGACGACATAGGAATCTTCCGTTCTCTGCTTAGGATGGCTGATCAAAACAGCAGTGGTTGCGTAACCGGCGGATCAAGTTCTGGCAGTAATGGCCAGCGCCCGATGACTTCGTAACCGTAGGGATCGCCGCCGCCTATCACGAGGCATAACTCATCAATCGTCCACGGGATAGTGGGATCAACGAGCGTGTTGGAAAAGGAGCGATCGGCGTTGTAACTCAAGGTGATGTGGGGTGTCACCCCGGTCGCAATCTGACCTAAGTCGTTAGAGACCAGCTGATTCTTCACCTGCAGTAACAGACGAGAGAAACCCTTGGGCGTCCCGAAAGCCCGCAACGTGCAATGTTTCCTGCCTACTGCGAGATCCGGACCTTCCACTCGATTGAAATCCAGCGTGCATGCATGTGCCGAGAGCTGATCACCCACTCTAAGAAGCGCGTCGCACTCGTCCTGCGTCGGATCGAAAAACCTTTCCGAGAGAGATTGATGCCAGTTTCCGGGACGGAACAGCCTGCTGCCCAACTTGTCAGTGACACCGAGCTGGTCGAGCTTAGCAAGTGCATGCTTCCGCCACGCTAGTGACGGAAGAGACGCGAGGAAAAGGCGCGGTTGTGCAGGTTTCTTCATGGGAGAAGGATCAAGTCCCGTCAGGAATCTCCGGCTCCACCAGCTTCGCCAGCAGCTCCAGCGACTCTTGCCAGCCCTGGTAGCAGAAGTCGACCGGGATGGCGGCGGGGATACCTTCCTGCATGACGTTAAGCTCGGTGCCGACGACGCTCTGCGTCAGCGTGACCGTGACCTGCATCTGGCCCGGCAGGCCGGGGTTGTCGAACTGATCGGTGTAGCGCAGCAGTTCGTTCTCCACCAGCTCCACGTAGGTGCCGCCGAAGGAGTGGCTGGAACCGGTGCCGAAGTTGGTGAACGACATGGTGTAGCCGCCGCCCACGCGGGCGTCCATCGAATGGACCTTGCCGGTGAAGCCGTGCGGCGGCAGCCACTTCACCATCGCGTCCGGGTCGAGGAAGGCGCGGTAGACGCGCGACGGGGGCGCGCGCAGCACGCGATGCAGGCGGACGGTACCTGGGGCGTTCTCGGACATGATCGGACTCCTGTTCGTGGATGTACCGGTACGACGAACGGGTCAGGCCGCTTTCGACGCGTCGAGGAAATCCTGCGCGAACCGCTGCAGGACGCCGCCCGCCTCGTAGATCGACACTTCCTCGTCCGAGTCCAGCCGGCAGGTCACCGGCACCTGCACGGTCTCGCCGTTGGCGCGGTGGATCACCACCGTCAGCTCGGCGCGTGGCCTGCGCTCGCCGACCACATCGACGGTCTCGGTGCCGTCGATCCCGTAGGTCTTGCGCGTCTCGCCAGCCTTGAACTCCAGCGGCAGCACGCCCATGCCGATCAGGTTGGTGCGGTGGATGCGCTCGAAGCCCTCGGCGACGATCGCTTCCACGCCGGCCAGCCGCACGCCCTTCGCCGCCCAGTCGCGCGAGCTGCCCTGACCGTAGTCGGCGCCGGCGATGATCACCAGCGGCTGCTTGCGCTCCATGTACGTCTCGATGGCTTCCCACATGCGCACCACCTGCCCGTCAGGTTCGATGCGCGCCAGCGAGCCTTTCTTGACCTCGCCGTCGATCACCGCCATCTCGTTGACGAGCTGCGGATTCGCGAAGGTCGCACGCTGCGCGGTCAGATGGTCGCCGCGGTGCGTGGCGTAGGAATTGAAGTCCTCTTCCGGCAGGCCCATCTTCGCCAGATACTCGCCGGCCGCGCTGGACGCGAGGATCGCGTTGGACGGCGACAGATGGTCAGTGGTGATGTTGTCGCCCAGCACCGCCAGCGGCCGCATGCCGCGCAGCGTGCGTTCACCGGCCAGCGCGCCTTCCCAATACGGCGGACGGCGGATGTAGGTGCTCTGCGGACGCCATGCGTACAGCGGCTCGACCTTCCCGCCATGTTCGACGCGGACGTTGAACATGGGGTTGTAGACGGCGCGGTACTGCTCCGGCTTGACGCTGGCCTTGACCACGGCGTCGATCTCCTCGTCGCTCGGCCAGAGGTCCTTCAGCGTGATCGCGTTGCCATCGGCATCGAAGCCCAGTGCATCCTTCTCGATGTCGAAACGCACGGTGCCGGCGATGGCGTAGGCGATCACCAGCGGCGGCGACGCAAGGAACGCCTGCTTTGCATACGGGTGGATGCGGCCGTCGAAGTTGCGGTTGCCCGACAGCACGGCGGTGGCGTACAGGTCGCGGTCGATGATTTCCTGCTGGATCTTCGGATCCAGCGCGCCGCTCATGCCGTTGCAGGTGGTGCACGCGAACGCGACGATGCCGAAGCCCAGCGTCTCCAGCTCGGGCAGCAGGCCCGACTCTTCGAGGTACAGCTGCACGGCCTTGGAGCCCGGTGCGAGCGAGCTCTTCACCCACGGCTTGCGCACCAGGCCCTTCGTATTGGCGTTGCGCGCCAGCAGCGCGGCGGCGATGACGTTGCGAGGATTGCTGGTATTGGTGCACGAGGTGATCGCAGCGATGATCACCGCGCCGTCCGGCATCAGGCCCTGCGCTTCTTCCACCCGACCCGAGGCCAGTTTGGTCTCGTCGGCGATGCCGCGTTCGGCCAGTGCGCTGGTCGGCAGACGCTTGTGCGGGTTGGACGGGCCGGCCATGTTGCGCACGACGGTGGACAGGTCGAAGTGCAGGGTGCGTTCGTACTGCGCGGTCGTCAGGTCGTCGGCCCACAGACCGGCGGTCTTCGCATAGGTTTCGACCAGCGCGACCTGTTCGTCGCTGCGACCGGTCAGGCGCAGGTAGTCCAGCGTGTTGTCGTCGATGAAGAACATCGCGGCGGTCGCGCCGTACTCCGGCGCCATGTTCGAGATGGTCGCGCGGTCGCCGATGGTCAGTGCCGCTGCGCCTTCGCCACGGAATTCGAGATAGGCACCGACCACCTTCGACTGGCGCAGGAATTCGGTCAGCGCCAGCACCACGTCGGTCGCGGTGATGCCGGGCTGCGGTCGGCCGCTGAGTTCGACGCCCACGATGTCCGGCGTGCGCATCCACGAGGCGCGGCCAAGCATCACGTTCTCCGCTTCCAGGCCGCCCACGCCGACGGCGATGACGCCCAGCGCGTCGACATGCGGCGTGTGGCTGTCGGTGCCGACGCAGGTGTCGGGGAAGGCCACGCCGTCCTGCACGTAGACGACCGGCGACATCTTCTCCAAGTTGATCTGGTGCATGATCCCGTTGCCCGGCGGAATCACGTCGACGTTCTTGAACGCCTGCTTGGTCCAGTCGATGAAATGGAAGCGGTCCTCGTTGCGACGGTCCTCGATGGCGCGGTTCTTCGCAAACGCATCCGGATCGTAGCCGCCGCACTCCACCGCCAGCGAGTGGTCGACGATCAGCTGCACCGGCACCACCGGATTCACCTGCGCCGGATCGCCGCCCATGTCGGCGATCGCGTCGCGCAGGCCAGCCAGGTCCACCAGCGCCGTCTGCCCGAGGATGTCGTGGCAGACCACACGCACCGGGAACCACGGGAAATCCAGGTCGCGGCGGCACTCGATGAGCTGGCGCAGATAGTCGTCGCGGCGCGCGGGATCGGCGCGGCGCACGATGTTCTCGGCATGCACGCGCGCCGTGTACGACAGCGTGGCCCAGGCGCCGGCCTGCAGGGCATCGACGGCGGCGCGCGCGTCGTAGTAGTCGAGCGTCGTGCCCGGGAGCGGGGTGCGGTAGTCGGTATTCATGGCGTGCCGTCGGCTGTGAACAGGGTGCGCGCGATGCAGGCCTGGCGCATGCCGACATGCTACCGGAGGCACGTGACCGCGACCGCGAGAGGCGCGCGCCGCTGGGCAGAAACCGGCGAAGCGTTGACGGAGACCATCAACATGCTCCGTTCACTCGACGATGAGCTTGCCCTTCATCATGTTCCAGTGGCCGGGGAACGAGCAGAAGAAGGTGTAGTCGCCGCCCTTGCGCAGGCGCGACATCGGCAACACCACCTCGGTCGTCTGCCCGCCGCCGATCACCGGCGTATGGGCCAGCACGCGCACACCGTTGCGCGGCACGTAAGCGTCGGCCAGCGTCATTCGCCCACCGGCCAGCCCGACCTCGCGGTGGTGGCGCGTCTCTGTCAGCACCCAGTTGTGCCCCATCGCTTGCGCCGGCATGCGACCCGTGTGCTTCAGCACCACCCGCAGTTGAGCACAGTCGCCGGGCACGCGGATGGTCTTCAGGTCGAAGGTCATCATGTCCGTCGCCTCGATCGTCACCACGCAGTTGCGGGCGAGAGCCGGGACAGTCACGAACGAGAACGCCAGCAGGGCGAAAAACGAAAGCGCTCGGGGCATGGCAGGACGTGCGAAGGAGGGACGGCGGATTGTAGAGCCGAGCCTGCTCGGCTGCGCTTCCATCCCGGGCCATGAGGGTGAATCCCTTCCGGAATCGATCACGCTCGAGGCAGCGGGCAGAAGCAGCGGAGCAAGCTCCGCTCTACGATGGCACACCCGTCAGACGTCGCCGCCCTCGGCCCAGCCCTCGCCGGTGCCGCGGGTGTAGACCGTGTCGCCCTGGAGCACGTTGCCGGCGGGAATCGCGTCCTGGCTTTCCAGGCGCGCATAGATGGGCGTGAAGTCCGGCGCGGTGGCGTTCATCAACTGCTCGAAGCTGTCGATGACGAAGTAGGTCTTCTGGAAGGTATCGATGCGGTAGCGCGTGCGCATGATCCGCTCCAGGTCGAAGCCGACGCGGTTGGGTGCGTCCGATTCCAGCGAGTACAGCGATTCGCCTTTGGAGGACACGATGCCGGCGCCGTAGATGCGCAGGCCGTCGGGCGTATCGATCAGGCCGAACTCCACCGTGTACCAGTACAGACGGGTCAGGTGCTGCAACGCCTCGGGGCCGATGCCGTGCGCCTTCACTCCGCCCTTGCCGTAGGCCTCCATGTAGTCGGCGAACACCGGATTCATCAGCAGCGGCACGTGGCCGAACAGGTCGTGGAACAGGTCCGGTTCGGCGATGTAGTCGATCTGGTCGGGGCGGCGGATCCACCAGGTCACCGGAAAGCGGCGGTTGGCCAGATGGTCGAAGAACTCCAGCTCCGGCAGCAGGCCTTCCACGCCCACCAGCGTCCAGCCCGTGGTGGCGCGCAGCACCTCGTTCAGCGCATCGAAGCGCGGGATGCGGTCCGGCGTCATGCCCATGGCGTCCTGCGCCCGCAGGAACTCGTCGCAGGCGCGACCCACCAGCAGCGCGCGCTGGCGTTCGTACAGCGCCCCCCAGGTGGCATGGTCGTCGGCCGGGTAATCCGCCGGCTGGTCGACGATCGCGGTCGTGTAGACCGGCACGTAGCCCTTGTCGGTCTGCTGGTGCTCGACGCGGCGCGGCTCGTTCATGGCGGTTCCCCCGGACGGACTGGTGAAGCAACGATGCTAGCGCCACTGCCGCGCAACAGGCTTGCAAAATTGCGCCTGTGCCGGCTGATGGCGCAATGATCGTGCATGAACAGGTTATCCTGCGCAGCAAATGGCCGAATCGACCGCCCTCGACCGTACCGACCTGCGCCTGCTGGCCCTGCTGCAGCGCGACGGCCGCGCCACCAACGCCGACATCGCCGCCCAGGTGAACCTGTCGCCGTCGGCCTGCCTGCGCCGCATCCAGCGGCTGGAGGCGACCGGCGTGATTGCCGGCTATGCGGCCCGCGTCGACCCCCAGGCCATCGGCATGGGCCTGCAGGCCTTCGTCCGCGTGCAGCTGGAGAAGCACGACCCGGCCAGCGTCCAGCACTTCGGCGACAGCGTGCGGGCCTGGGACGAGGTGGTTGCGTGCTACGCCCTGACCGGCGACATGGACTACCTGCTGCACGTGGTGGTGCAGGACCTGGAGCACTTCTCGCGCTTCCTGCTGGACAACCTGCTCAACGCCAGCGGCGTGGCCGACGTGAACTCCAGCTTCGTGCTGCGCGCGGTCAAGACCGACGCCGGTCTGCCGCTGCCGAAGGCCTGACGCGGACACCGGCTGTCCGCAACGCGTGCTACAACGCGTCCGCCCCTTTCGGAGATCCCCCATGTACGGACTGATCGGCAAGATGCGCGCCACGCCCGGCCAGCGCGACGCCCTGCTCGCGATCCTGCTGGACGGCACCGACGCCATGCCCGGCTGCCTGAGCTACGTCATCGCGCAGGACCCCGCGGACGCCGACGCGATCTGGATCACCGAAGTCTGGACCGATGCCGCCAGCCACAAGGCCTCGCTGTCGCTGCCCGCCGTGCAGCAGGCCATCGCGAAGGCACGGCCGATGATCGCCGGCTTCGATAGCCACATCGAGACCGTACCGGTGGGCGGGCAGGGGCTGCAGTCTCCGCAGTGAGAGGACGCAGCGTCGTTGTGGGAGCGACGTCAGTCGCGATGAACCATCGCGGATCTGTTTTCGCGACTGACGTCGCTCCCACAAACGCCATTTGTGCCGCGCTCGGCCTAGACTGCCGCATGGATCTTCTCTCACGCTCCTGGCAACGCGCATGGACCGGCATCGGCGCGGTGGGCGAGGGCAACGCATTGTTCGCGCGGCTGATGGCGGCGTATGCCGAGCCGCAGCGCCACTACCACACGCAGCAGCACCTCGGTGAATGCCTGTCGGCGTTTGACGCTGCGCGGGCGCTGGCCGAGCGCCCGGACGAAGTCGAAGTCGCGCTGTGGTTCCACGATGCGATCTACGACATCAAAGGACATGACAACGAGCAGCGTAGTGCCGACTTGGCGCGCACCGCGCTGGTCGACGCCGGCGTTGTGGCGGACATCGCCGATCGCGTGCACGCGCTGGTGATGGCCACGCGGCATACCGCCGTGCCCGCGGGTCGCGACGAGCAACTGCTGGTCGATGTCGACCTGTCCATCCTCGGTGCGGAGCGGGCCCGTTTCGATGAGTACGAACAGCAGATCCGGAAGGAGTACGCGTACGTGCCTGGCTTCCTGTTCCGACGCAAGCGGCGCGAGATATTGAAGGGCTTCCTCGACCGGCCCGCGATCTACTGCACACCGCACTTCCACGACGCGCTGGAGGCCAGGGCACGCAACAACCTGCACCGGGTAACGGCATGACGCGGGGCGATGGGATGGCCCTCGCGGTGCAGGGCGCGGGTGCGCTGGTGCTCGGGGCTTGGGCAGGGCATGCATCCGCGCCCGGGCTGGAAGGGGCGGCGGTTTATGGCGCCTGCCTGCTGCTCGCGGCGGTGGCCTGCGGACATGCCGCTGCGCGCGTTGTCGCGATGACGGTCCTGGCGCCCGTCGCGGCCGTGCAGCTGGTCCAGCGCATGCGCGAACCGCGGAACGATCCCGCTCCGACCACGCGTGGCGAGCGTGCCGTGGGCCTCGTGACCACGCTCGCCGCAGCAGGCGGACTGTTGGCCGCCGCGATCGCGGCAGCGGCCGTGCTCTGGCTGTTAGGCGACGCCTCGCTCATTGGCGCGTGCCTGCGTTTCGGCTTGGCCGCCGTCCTGCTGTTGCCGACGATGCCGCGCGCGCTGCGGGCGCTTGGCTGAAACGGATCAGCGCGACTTCACCGGCTGCCCGGCCGCGTCGCACTTCACGTCGCGGCCGAACAGACGGCCCAGCCGCGAGGGTTCTTCCAGGCAGCGCGGGTCCGGCTTCGGCGGTGCGTGCTTCGCCGCATGCGCGGCGGTGCGGGTGCGTTGCAGCTCGGCCATCTTCGCCTTGATCTGCGGCATCGCCGCCAGCGCGGCGCGCTCGCCTTCGAGGATGGCGGTGTTCTTCTGCTCGAAGTCGGCCGGGCCGATGTCGTTGACCCTCGGGCGGATGACGATGTCGGCGCGCGCCAGTTCCTGTTCGCCCAGCCGCTGGCCCATGATGCCGATGGACTGGTTGACGATACCGAGCATGCTGCCGGGCTTGGTGCCTGGCGCCTTGGTGGAGATGTCCACCGCGATGACGAAATCCGCGCCCAGCTGGCGCGCCGCATCCACCGGTACCGGGCTGACCACCCCGCCGTCCACGTAGCTGGCCTTGCCGATGACGACGGGCTCGAACACGCCCGGGATGCTGCTCGATGCGCGTACCGCCTGGCCGGTGTTGCCGCGCACGAACACCGTGCGCTCGCCGTTCTCCAGTTGCGTGGATACCGCGGCGAACGGCTTCTTCAATTGCTGGATGGTGCGCTTGCCGACAAGATCGTTGACGTAGTCCTGCAGCTTCTGGCCCTGCACCAGGCCGCCGGAGAACAGGCGCACATCGCGGATCTTCGCCTCGTCCAGCGCGAACGCCTGCTTCTGCATCTGGAACGGGTCCATGCCGCTGGCGTACAGCGCGCCGACCACGCTGCCGGCGCTGGTGCCGGAGACGACGACCGGTTCGATACCGTTGGCTTCCAGCATCTTGATCACGCCGATATGCGCGAAGCCCTTCGCCGCACCGCCACCCAGCGCAATGCCGACCTTCAGTTTGGGCGCGGGCGGCAACGTCGCGACCGCGACCGGCGGCGGCGCGGGCCTGACGTTGTCGCCGCCACACGCGGCCAGCAGCACGGCACAGCAGGCGAACAGGAAGGGACGCGAACGACGGATCAGGCGCATGGGGACGAGGCAGGGGAGGGCAACGAGCGGCGGAGCATACCGTGCGCGGTCGCAACCAGCGCCAACCGCGGCCACTGCCCAAGGCGCTCCGGTGCCGCGCGGCCGGCGCCACGTCCCCCGCGCCGAACGTACCCGGGAGGCCGCGGCCGTATGGAAAACCGCGGTTGCAGGGCGACTTCCCCGGCCTTCGTCGGAAGCGGGACTTCCGGCCATTGCTCCCCCTCTTGCTGTAATGCAACATTCGCGTGCTAGCGCCGCCCGGCGCCCGACTCCCACCCACTCGGAAAGCCACCACCATGTCTCCAGTCCGCCCGGCCGCCGTCCGGCCGCATCGCCTCGCCTTTGCCATCGCCGCGCTGCTGCCCTTCGGCACCGCCTTCGCCCAGGATGCCGCCACCTCGGCCGAGAAGGACGCCGCCACGCTCGACACCGTGCAGGTCACCGCGCAGCGCAAGGTCGAGAACATCCAGGACGTGCCGGTGTCGATCAGCACGATCAACGGCGAGCAGCTTGGCGTGCTGGCCTCAGGCGGCACCGACATCCGCTTCCTGTCCGGCCGCGTGCCCAGCCTGAACATCGAATCCTCGTTCGGCCGCGCGTTCCCGCGCTTCTACATCCGCGGCTACGGCAACACCGACTTCCGCCTCAACACCTCGCAGCCGGTCTCGCTGGTGTACGACGACGTGGTGCAGGAAAACCCCATCCTGAAGGGCTTCCCGCTGTTCGACCTGGAGCAGGTCGAAGTGCTGCGTGGCCCGCAGGGCTCGCTGTTCGGCCGCAATACGCCCGCCGGCGTGGTGAAGTTCGAGTCGGCCAAGCCGTCGCAGGAAACCAGCGGCTACGGCAAGGTCGGCGTCGGCAGCGACAACATGTGGAACGTCGAAGGTGCCGTCGGTGGCGCGCTGAGCGCGAACTGGTCCGCCCGCGCGTCGGTGCTCTACCAGCGCCGCGACGACTGGGTGGAAAACACCTATCCCGGCCCGAACGATGGCTTCGAGGGATACGACGAATCGGCCGGCCGCGTGCAGTTCCTGTACGAGGGCGACGGCTTCGAGGCGCTGCTCAATGCGCATGCACGCAAGCTCAACGGCACCGCGCGCCTGTTCCGCGCCAACATCATCGACCCGGGCACCAACAACTTCGTCCCCGGCTTCGACGAGGACAAGGTCTCGCAGGATGGCCTGAACTATTCCGAGCTGGAGTCGCAGGGTGCCAGCGCGCGGCTCAACTGGGACGTCGGCGACTACAAGCTGTACTCGATCACTGGCTACGAGAGCGTCGAGACGATCAACCGCGGCGACATCGACGGTGGCTACGGCGCGGTCTTCCTGCCGGACTCCGGCCCGGGCGTCATCCCGTTCGCCTCCGAGACCGCCGACGGCATTCCCGACCATTCGCAGTGGACGCAGGAATTCCGCATCGAATCCGAATACGCCGGTCCGTGGAACTGGCAGGCGGGCGTGTTCTATTTCAAGGAAGACTACCGCGTCGAAAGCTTCAGCTACGACTCGCTCGCCAACAGCGCGCAGGACGGCTACCAGCGCATCCGCCAGACCAACGATGCGTGGGCGGTGTTCGGCGCGGCGACCTGGCAGGCGACCGACAAGCTGGAACTGCGCGCGGGGCTTCGCTACACGGTCGACGAGAAGAAGCTGACGGTCGAGGACTACTGGAACACTGGCTTCGCCGCCTGCGTGCTGGCGAGCAAGTGCACGCTGGCGCAGCTGGCCGCGCTGGAACCCGATGGCGATCTTTCCGCATCTCCGGAAGACAAGAAATTCAACTGGGACCTGTCCGCCACGTATGCGGTCAGCGACGACGTGAACCTGTACGCGCGCGCCGCGACCGGCTTCCGTGGCAGCAGCATCCAGAGTGCGGGCGCGTTCAACGCCAAGTCCGTCGCCGGTCCGGAAACCGTCACCTCGGTCGAGACCGGCGTCAAGGCGGATTTCTGGGACAAGCGCGCCCGCCTGAGCGCCGGCGTGTACTACTACCGCGTCAAGGACCAGCAGCTGACCGCTGTCGGTGGCGCCGCCAACGCGAACATCCTGCTCAATGCCGAGAAGTCGGTGGGCAAGGGCTTCGAGCTTGATATGCAGGCGTACGTGCTCGACAACCTGCTGCTCACGCTGGGCAGCAGCTACAACGACACCGAGATCCAGGACAACGACCTGGCCGTCGCGGTCTGCGCCGCGTGCACCGTCACCGATCCGCGCAACACCGGCGGCCTGGCGCTGATCGACGGCAACCAGCTGCCGCAGGCGCCGAAGTGGGTGCACAACCTGACCGCCCGCTACAGCGTCGGCCTGGGCGATGGCAGCGAACTGTATGTCTATACCGACTGGGCCTATCGCAGCGAAGTGAACTTCTTCCTGTACGACTCCGTCGAGTTCACCGGCAAGTCGTCGCTGGAAGGTGGCCTGCGCGTCGGCTACGGCTGGGGCTACGGCGATTACGAAGTGGCCCTGTTCGGCCGCAACATCACCGACCAGCGCCGCATCGTGGGCGGCATCGACTTCAACAACCTGACCGGCTTCATCAACGAGCCGCGCACGGTGGGCGTGGAGTTCAGCGCGAAGTTCTGACGCACGACGCTCCTGTGGGAGCGACGTAAGTCGCGACAGGGGCATACATCATCCGGACAAAGAAAGGCAGGCCATGACGGCCTGCCTTTTCTTTTTTGTCCTCGATGCACCGGCATCCCGTCGCGACTGACGTCGCTCCCACAGGAATGCTCATGACGTCGGTGGCTCGCGAGGAGGGAATCGCAGCACCACGCCACGCTGCTCTTCTTCCGGCGATTCCGGCCGCACCCACAGCAGTGGGACTTCACGCGGCGCCGGCAGTTCGAGCTCGTCGTCGCTGCGCGCGGCGGCTTCCTCTTCCTCGATCTCCCAGCTGTATTTCTTTTTCGGCAACGCCGGGTCCAAACGACGGAACAGGAACGCTGCGATCAGTCCCGCCACCGCGCCGCCCAGGTGCGCCTGCCACGACACGCCGGCTTCGCGCGGCAGGATGGTCAGCACCATGCCGCCGTAGAACAGGAAGGCGATCATGCCGGCCGCGATCGCCGCGCGGTCGCGGCGCAGCAGGCCCAGCATGAAGATCATGAACATCAGGCCGTGGGTCAGGCCGCTGGCACCGAGCGTGTGCGTGCCCGGATCGGCCAGCAGCCACGGGCCGAGGCCCGCCCCCAGCCACACCAATGGGATCGCCCACAGCGTCGCTCTTGGATAGACCGCGCCGGCCAGCGTGCCGAGGATCAGCAGCGCCGATGCGTTGGCGGCGATGTGTTCCAGCGAGCCGTGCAGCAGCGGTGCGGTGAGGATGCCGAGCAGGCCCTCCACCGACAGCGGTGCGATGGTGAACGCCCGCACGTCGAAACTGTTCTGCGCGGAGTACACCATCGCCAGCACCAGCACGAAGGCCAGGCTCAGGTTGAGCGCGCGCAGCAGGCGCTGGCGGTCGTAGCGCTGCTGGGTGTCCGGGTCGAACGCCGGGTCGTCGGGGTGCAGGTCCATGGTCCAGTTCTGGCGACGCCCGGCGCGAATGCAAGTCCGGGCCACGATGGACAGACCATCCCGTGGGCGGGATGGTCTGCCGGTATCGCGTCAGGCGGCCGGGTCGGCCTTCTGCGGCCGCGCCAGGCTCAGCGCGACGGTGATGCCCAGGATCGCCGCCACCGTACCCAGCGCCCACGGCACCGGGATCTTGTACACGTCGATCAGCAGCATCTTTGTGCCGATGAAGCCCAGCACCACCGCCAGGCCGTACGGCAGCAGGTGGAAGCGGTCGGCCATGCCGGCCAGCAGGAAGAACATGGCGCGCAGGCCCAGCACCGCGAACACGTTGGAGGTCAGCACGATGAACGGGTCCGAGGTGATCGCGAAGATCGCCGGGATGCTGTCCACCGCGAAGATAACGTCGGTCACGCCGATCAGCACCAGCACCACGAACAGCGGGGTGAACCAGCGCACGCCGTTCTCGCGCACGCTCAGCTTGTCGCCGCGGTAACCATCGGTCAGCTTCAGGTGGTTGCGCATCCAGCGCAGCGCGGGGTTCTTCTCCAGGTCCGGCTCCTTGCCGGCGGCGAACCACATCTTGATGCCGGTCAGCAGCAGGAATGCACCGAAGAAATAGAGCAGCCAGTGGAACTTCGCCAGCAGCGCCGCACCGGCGAAGATCAGGATGCTGCGCAGGACGATGGCACCCAGGATGCCGATCACCAGCACGCGCTGGCGCTGTTCCTCCGGCACCGCGAAGTAGGTCATCACCATCAGGAACACGAAGATGTTGTCGACCGCCAGCGCCTTCTCGACCAGGTAGCCGGTCAGGAACTCCAGGCCCACGCGGTTGGCCTCGACCAGCCCCGCCGTCTCGTTGACGTACCACCAAAGCGCGCCATTGAAGACCATCGCCAGCGCGATCCAGCCCAGGCTCCACCAGGTCGCTTCCTTGAACGTCACCTTGTGCGCGCCGCCGTGGCGCATCAGCACCAGGTCGACCAGCAGCGCGATTACCACCAGGCCGCCGAAGCCGGCCCACAACCAAGGGTTGCCTATCGTTTCCATCGAGATTCCCGAAAAAAAGTGGAGGACAGCCGCGGGCGCGGACATCTCGGAACCGGGAAACGGGGATCCGGGGTATGCCTTCGCCATCGCGGCGAAGGTCTCGCTCACAGCCCGTCGGGCTGCCGTGGGACCGGAGCATCGCTGCTCGAAATGACGGCCGGCACGTTGGGAGCTACTCCCCTTCTGCGGCGAATTGTCCGGGCGGCGCCCGGCGCGGTCAACCGGGCAGGTAAAATGCCGTTCATGAATACGCCCAACCCGACCGTACGCCTGAAGAACGCCTGGCGTTCCAGCCACCCGTGGATCTTCCAGAAACTGGTCGAGAAGCCCGCCGCCAAACCCAAGCCGGGGACGGTGGTCGAGGTGGTCGGCGTGGATGGCGAGTGGATCGGCCGCGGCTTCTACAACGGCCATTCGCGCATCGCCGTGCGCATCCTGGAGACCCACCCGGACATCCCGGTCGACGCCGGCTGGTTCTCACGCAAGATCGCCGCCGCCGTCTCGCTGCGCCGCGACGTGCTGAAGCTGGACGCCATCAGCGATGCCTGGCGCGTGGTGCATGCCGAAGGCGACGGCCTGTCCGGCCTGGTCGTCGACCGCTACGGCGACCTGATCGTGGTGGAGTTCTTCGCTGCCGGCATGTTCCGCCATCGCGAATGGATCTACGAGGCGCTGCGCGAGCAGTTCCCCGGTTGCCGCTTCCACAGCTTCGCCGATGAGCACGTGCAGAAGCAGGAGAGCTTCGAGTTCCACGGCAACACCACGACCGAAGCGTCGGTGATCACCGAGTACGGCGTGAAGTTCCGCGCCGACCCGGCCGGCGCGCACAAGACGGGTTTCTTCGCCGACCAGCGCGAGAACCGCGAGTGGCTCAGCCGCCAGGTCGAGGGCAAGAGCGTGCTCGACCTGTGCTGCAACACCGGCGGCTTCGCGGTGTATGCCGCGGCGCGCGGCGCGGCCGAGGTGGTCGGCGTGGACATCGACCAGGACGTCATCCAGATCGCCAAGGGCAACGCCAAGCTCAACAACGCGCGGCCCAAGTTCGTCCAGGCCGACATCTTCCCGTACCTGCGCGACGCGGCGAACCGCGGCGAGCAGTACGACGTGGTGATCCTCGATCCGGCCAAGATGACGCGCGACCGCGAGCAGGTGATCGCCGCGCTGAAGAAATACCTGGACATGAACAAGCTGGCGCTCGGCGTGGTGAAGCCGGGTGGCCTGTTCGCCACGTTCTCGTGCACCGGCCTGGTCAGCGAGGAGCAGTTCCTCGACATGCTGCGCCGCGCCGCCTACTTCTCCGGTCGCACGATCCAGATCCTCAAGGTCGCCGGTGCCGGTCCCGACCACCCGTTCATGGCGCACGTGCAGGAATCGCGCTATCTGAAGGCGGTGTTCTGCCGCGTGGTGGACTGAGCATGCGCGGCCGGCGGATCGCATCGATCCTGCTGGCCGCACTGCTATCCGGCTGTGCCTCCACGCCGGCCGCCCCGTGGCAGTCGCTTGCGGATGCCGCGCAATGGCGCAGCGTCGGCGCATCCACGCTGGATGCGCGCTGGCAGGCGAGCGGCGGCGAGCTCGCGCTGACGACGGCCGGCGGTGGCGACATCATCAGCGTCGCGGCCTATGACGACTTCGAACTGGAACTGGAATGGCGCCTGCCTGCAGGCGGCAACAGTGGCCTGTTCTATCGCGCCGTCGATGCGTCACCGGTGTGGGCGCGCGCGGTGGAATACCAACTGCTCGACGACCGGGAAGCCGAGGACCGCGTCATCCCCAGCCATCGGACCGGTGCCGTGTACGACCTGATCGCACCGGCGCGCGACGTGTTGCGTCCGATCGATGAGTACAACGAAACGCGCATCGTCGCCTGCGGTCCGCGCGTGGAGCACTGGCTCAACGGCGTGCGCGTGGCGGCTTACGATCTGGACAGCGACGACTGGCGCCGGCGCGTGGCGGCGAGCAAGTTCGCCGACCAGCCGGAATTCGCCAAGGCGCGGCGCGGGCATCTCGCCGTGCAGGACCATGGCAACCCCGTGCACCTGCGCAAGATGCGTATCCGCGCGTTGGACCCAAAGTGCTCGTAGGCTTTACTGTGGGAGCGACGTAAGTCGCGAAGAAGTGTTCAAGATGTGCCATCGCGACTTACGTCGCTCCCACATGCGAGAGCAACGAAAAAAGGCGGGCCGAAGCCCGCCCTTTCCATGCGCCATGCGAAGAGCTCAGCTCTCCGGCGACAGTTCGATGCAGTCGAACTTCACGTCCGGGTCGACGTCGGCGTCGTAGTCCACGTCGCTGCGCTCGAAGCCGAACAGCTTGAGGAACTCGTGCTTGTAGTTTGCGTAGTCGGTCAGCTGGAACAGGTTCTCGCTGGTGACCTGCGGCCACAGCGCCTTGGCCTTCTCTTGCACTTCGGGCTTCAGTTCCCAGTCGTCCAAGCGCAGGCGGTTCTCGTCGTCGGTCTCGGCCGGCGCACCGTCGGCGCGGTACATGCGCTCGCGGTACAGGCGGTCCAGCTGTTCGATGGTGCCTTCGTGTAGGCCCAGTTCCTTCATCACCTTGAAGACGATGCTGATGTACAGCGGCATCACCGGGATTGCGGAGCTGGCCTGCGTCACCACCGACTTCAGCACGGCGACATTCGCGGTGCCGCCGGTCTTCTTGAGACGTGCATCCAGGCGCTGTGCGGTCTGGTCCAGGTCCACCTTGGCGCGGCCCAGCGCGCCGTGCCAGTAGATCGGCCAAGTGATGTCGGTGCCGATGTAGCTGAAGGCCACCGTGCGTGCGCCGTCGGCCAGCACGCCGGCCTGGTCCAGCGCATCGATCCACAGTTCCCAGTCCTGCCCGCCCATCACGGTGACGGTGTCGGCGATCTCCTGCTCGGTCGCCGGTTCGATCGTGGCCTGGGTGATCTGGTCCTTGTTGGTGTCGATGGCGGTGGACGTGTACGGCGCACCGATCGGCTTCAGCGCCGAGCGCTTCACTTCACCGGTCGACGGCAGCTTGCGCACCGGCGAGGCCAGTGAATAGACCACCAGGTCGACCTGGCCGCCCATCTCGTTCTTGATCAGCTCGATGACCTTGGCGCGTGCTTCGTCGGAGAACGCATCGCCGTTGATCGACTTGCTGTAGAGGCCGGCGTCCTTCGCGAACTTGTCGAACGCGGCCGAGTTGTACCAGCCGGCCGTGCCCGGCTTCTTCTCGCTGCCGGGCTTCTCGAAGAACACGCCCAGCGTATCCGCGCCGAAGCCGAACGCCGCGCTGATGCGCGCCGCCAGGCCGTAGCCGCTGGATGCGCCGATCACCAGCACCTTCTTCGGCCCGTCGCTGCGCACGCCCTGCGCGCGCGTGGCGGCGATCTGGTCACGCACGTTGAGCTCGCACCCGAGCGGATGAGTGGTAGTGCAGATGAAGCCGCGGACTTTGGGATGGATGATCAACGTGGTAACCCGGGGGATGGTGTGCCTGCGCGGCATCTTAGTGCCGCGGGCGCCGGGAATGAAGCACCGCGCCTGCACACGCAGGCGTATGGACGCGTAGCGTGCGCCACGCGCACGACCCGGATCGAATGAAGATCCCGAGGTCGTGCGCGCAGCGCACGCTACGCGATCAGGCGTCGCCGCCCTTGGCGAGCATGCTGTTGCGGCGGCTGTAGGCCAGGTAGACGATGATGCCGACCACGTTCCACACCAGGAACCACAGTTGCGTGCGGTGCGGCAGGCTCCAGAACAGGTACAGGCAGCCGAGGATCGCCACCGGCCCGACCACCCACGCCAGCGGCGTGCGGAACACGCGCGGACGGTTGGGCTCGCGGGTACGCAGCACCAGCAGGCAGACGCCGACCGCGACGAACGCCGCCAGCGTGCCGGCATTGGCGAGCGCAGCGATTTCGTCCAGCCGCGCCACGCCCGCGAGCGCCGCCACCAGCACGGCGGTGAACACGGTGATCGCCACCGGTGTGCCGGTGCGCGGATTGACCTTCGACAGGCTGCGCGGCAGCAGGCCGTCGCGCGACATCACGAAGAAGATGCGGCTCTGCCCGTAGAAGAACGCCAGCAGCACCGTCGGCAGCGCGACGATCGCCACGATGCCGATCACCAGCGCGGCGGTGCCATGGCCCAGTTCGCGCATGATCAACGCCAGCGGCTCGGCGCTCTGGCCGAACACGGTGTAGCTCAGCGCACCGACCGCCGCCACCGCGACCACCAGATAGATCAGCGTGCAGCCGACCATCGAGCCGATGATGCCGATGGACAGGTCGCGGCCGGGATTCTTCGTTTCCTCGGCGGCGGTGGAGATCGCATCGAAGCCGTAGAAGGCGAAGAAGATGATCGCCGCCGCCGCCATCACGCCGCGTTCGACGCCATCGGGTCCGATCGACTTCGGGAAGCCGTACGGCATGAACGGCTGCAGGTTGTCCGGGTTGAAGGCCGGCAGTGCGACCGCGATGAACACCGCCAGGGCGATCAGCTTGAGCACCACCAGGACGGCATTGAGCGTGGCGCTCTCGCGCGTACCGGCGATCAGCATGCCGGCGACGAGGAAGGTGATGACGATGGCGGGCAGGTTGATCACGCCGCCGGCATGCGGTCCGGCCGACAGCGCCGCGGGCAGGGTGACGTTCCAGCCGAAGTTCTGTTGCACCCATTCGAGGAAGCCGACGAAGTACCCCGACCAGCCGACCGCCACCGTGCTGACGACCAGCGAGTATTCGAGGATCAGGCTCCAGCCCACGATCCAGGCAATCGCTTCGCCCAGCACGCCATAGCTGTAGGTGTAGGCGCTGCCGGCGGCCGGCATCATCGTCGACAGCTCGGCATAGGCCAGCGCTGCGCAGGCACAGACCACGCCGGCGACGACGAAGGAGATCAGCACCGCCGGGCCGGCCTTCTCGGCGCCCACGCCGATCAGCGTGTAGATGCCGGTGCCGACGATCGCACCGATGCCCAGCGCCACCAGGTGCGGCCAGCTCAGCGTGGGGACCAGTCGACGGCCTTCTTCGTGCTCGGTGATCCGGTCGATGGATTTGCGCCGTAGCCAGGTCATGGAAACTCCTCGGGGTGCGTCAACGGAACTGCGCGCGGGCGGGGTGCCAGCGCTGGCGGGTCGGGGGATGGTCGGCGGCGTGTCGCCCGCGACCGCCCGCAGCCTAAGCGGCCCGGGCCGGCGCTGGCAATCGGCGGCGCACCACGCCGCGCCGGTGCGACTCAGAGATACGACGCGCGCGCAGGATCGAACACCGGCGGGTAGCGGTGCACGTCGAGCAGGTCGAGGAACACGTCCAGCCCTTCGTCCGAACGCACCAGGTCGTACTCGGCATCCGACAGCAGGTGCACCACCAGCGCTTCCACACCATGGCCGTGCAGGTGGAGGTTGTCGAACAGGTGCCGGTCGCTGGCCAGCGCGGGCGGCAGCAGCAGGAAGGTCGAGAACGGCGAGCCGTCCAGCGGCGGTGCCGGCAGCGGCACGGTGTGCCCGTAGCCCAGCCAGCTGCCTTCGGCGAACGGCAGTTTCGCCAGCCAGCGCAGCCGCTCGATGAAGGCCGGATGCGGTTCGCGCACGTACCAGAACAGCTCGCGCGCGGCCGACTCGTCGCCGTCGTAGCGGGCCGGCAGCGTCATCAGACGGTCGCTCATACCGCTGGTGGCCAGCACGTAGCCCTCGCCATCGCCTTCCGGGAACGCACGCGGGTACACATGCACGTCGACGCGGTGCTGGCGATCGCGGTCATGGTCGATGCGTTCGGGTTCGCCCCATGCGTCGCGCAAGGCGGCCGCACGCGCCGCCGCAAGGGCAGGCAACGGATCGGGCGCGGCGCCCATCAGTGTGCGGAGGCGTTGCAGCATGCCGGCTTTCCCCAAGCGGTCAGTGCGCCGCGACTGTGCGCTGGCGGAACCGGCGGGTCAATGCGCACCTGTGCATCCCGTGACGGTGCGCGCGCTTCCGTTGCGACGCCCTCGCCGCGGCCCCTGGCGCAGGCGGTGAGACGGCAGCGGCTACACTGTCGGCATGGATTCCCAGACCCTGCTCATCCTCCTGCTGGTCCTTGTCGCCGTCGCCGTGCTGCTGCTGGCGGTGCTGGTGCTGCGCCGCCCGGAAGCGCGCATCGGCGACCTGCTGGAGCGCGCGCTGCGCGACGAACAACGCGAAGGCCGCGGCGAGCTGCGCGAGCAGCTGGAAGGCCTGTCGCGCGCGCAGGAAGCGCGCATCGACGGTTTCGCCCGCAACCTGGCCGACCTGAGCACCCGCACCGACCAGCGCCTGGACGTGCTGCGCGATACCTTGACCGAAGACGCGCGCAAGGGCCGCCTGGAAGCGTCCGAGTCGCAGCAGCGCTTCGCCGATACGCTGGGCCAGCGGCTCAACGAACTGACCCAGCGCAACGAGCAGCGCATCGGCGAGATGCGCGCCACGCTGGAGGATCGCCTGAAGGAACTGCAGGCCGACAACGCGCAGAAGCTCGAGCAGATGCGTGCGACGGTGGATGAGAAGCTGCACGCGACGCTGGAAACCCGGCTGACGGAAAGTTTCGGCAACGTCACCCGCATGCTGGCGCAGGTGCACCAGGGTCTGGGCGACATGAACAAGCTGGCAGCCGATGTCGGTGGCCTGCAACGCGTGCTGACCAACGTGAAGAGTCGCGGCGTGTTCGGCGAAGTGCAGTTGGCGGGCCTGCTGGAACAGGTGTTCGCGCCCGACCAGTACGCCGGCAATGTGGCCACCGTGCCCGGCAGCGGCGAGCGCGTGGAGTTCGCCGTGCGGTTCCCCGGTTCCACTGGCGATGCGGTGGTGTGGCTGCCGATCGACGCCAAGTTCCCGCGCGAGGACTACGAGCGCCTGCTCGATGCGCAGGAGCGTGCGGACGCCGATGCCGTCAAGCAGGCCAGCGACGCGCTGGAGCGCGCCGTGCGCAAGCAGGCGCAGGAGATCCGCAAGTACATCTCGGTGCCGCACACCACCGAGTTCGCGATCATGTTCCTGCCCACCGAGGGCCTGTACGCCGAAGTGCTGCGCCGTCCGGGCCTGTTCGAGGCGATCCAACGCGACCTGCGCATCACCATCGCCGGACCCACCACGCTGCTGGCCCTGCTGACCAGCTTGCAGGTGGGGTTCCGCACCGTGGCCATCGAGAAGCGTTCGGCGGAGGTCTGGAACATCCTGGCCAACGCCAAGCGCGAGTTCGGCAAGTTCGGTGACGTGATGGATTCGGTGAAGACCAAGCTCGACCAGGCCAGCAAGCAGATCGACCAGACCGGCGTGCGTACGCGCGCCATCGAGCGCAGCCTGCGCGAGGTGGAATCGCTGCCCAGCGGCGATGGCACGAAGCTGCTGGGTGAAGACGAAGCCGAGTGAACCGAGTGATGTGGGAGCGACGTGAGTCGCGAGCTTTTCCTTGGGGCAAGCGCAAAGCATCGCGACTGACGTCGCTCCCACAACAGCCAAAGCAGAACGGCGCCCTGGGGCGCCGTTCCGTTGTCTGTCCGAAGTACCGCCTCAACCGCCGCCGCTGATCTCCGGCATCGGCATGGCATCCACCGGGACGGTCGGGTTGATCTCGTCGTCGCGCAGGTATTCCGGCAGCTCCTCGTCCGGCTGCTGCTGCGTGCGGTGGCTTTCGATCTGGTAGTTGCGGCGCTGCAGCCACGAGTCGCGGACCAGCGCGTAATCGTCCACCGCGCCTTCGCGCAGGCTGTCCAGAGACAGCAGCTGCGCACGGGTGTCCACCAGGTTCAGGCCCTGCAGGAAGATGCGGGTCTTGTCCTCTTCCACGTACCGGGTCGGACTGAGCGGCATGTCGCCGGCCAGGCCGAGCACGTCGCGCACGGTGCGCGGGCCGAAGAATGGCAGCTCCACGTAGCGCGAACGCTTCCAGCCCCAGGTACCGAGCGTCTGCCCGAAATCCTCGCTGCGGCGCTTCATCTTCAGGTCGCTGGCGGGGTCGAAGATGCCGCCGATGCCGATCGTGGAGTTCAGCAGGAAGCGGCCGAACGTCTGCGTGGCATCGCGCGGACGCCCCTGCAGCAACTGGTTCACCATCGTCAGCGGCTGGCGCAGGTTGTCGAAGAAGTTGCCCACGCCCAAGCGCACCGGTCGCGGCACTGCCGCCACGTAGGCACGGGCCAGGGGGCGTGCGACCGCGCGGTCGACGACGTTGTTGAACGCATGCACCTTGCGGTTGAACTTCTCCCACGGGTCGTACGAGGTCGGCAGCTGGGCGGGTGCAGGCAGGGTGGGGTCGGCGACCGGGTCGTAGGCGCCCTGGCCATAGATCGCCGCGAAGTCGTCTTCGGCGCCGGCCGCGGTTGCATCGATAGCGGGGGCGGCGTCAATCGTGGCGGGGTCGATCGGCGGCTCGGGCGGCAGCGAGGCTGCCGCGGTGGCCGTGCTGTCGACCACCACCGCCTCGGCGGGCGCATTCGCCGACGGTGACGGGGCCGAGGCGCATGCGGTCGTCAGGGCGGCCAGCAGGACCACGGTGCTGAGGCGGAACAGAGTCATCCTGATTCCTGGGAAACGGCGGGGAGGGGTCAGGCCGGGAAATCCAGTTCCGGCGTCAAACGGTAAGCGGCCTGCAGGTCGGCGAGACCCGCGGGCTGTCCTTCGAAACGCGGCGCGCTGCCGCCGGCGCGCAGCCGGGCGGCGAGCTCGGCCAACAGTGCCAGCCCGGCGCTGTCCACGGTAGTGACGTTGGTCAGGACAATGCGTTGCACGCCGGCCAGCTGCGCCGAGGCCTGCGGCCACAGCGTGGCGGCGGCGCTGCGGTCCAGCGCGCCCGTGAACACGAGCGCGTCGCCGTCGCGGCGGAGGCCGGCGTCAGTTGCCGCCGGCACTGCCGTTGACCTGCAGCCTGCCGGACTTCAGGTCCGCCGCCACCTGGGCGATGGACTTCTGCCGCAGCGGCGTGTCGAACTGGGTCTTGAACGTCTGCACGAAGGACACGCCTTCCGGCAGCACGTCGAACACCTTCCACTGGCCGCCGACATTGCGCGCGTAGAAGGTGATCGGGGTGACGGTCTGGTCGGGCTGCACGAATTCGGTGTCGACCTTCACGCCGCGGCCGCCGGGCAGCGGCGACTCCGACTTCACCCGCACTTTCAACCGCGCGTTGAAGTCCGAGAGGCGCGCGCCGTAGGCCGACAGCAGGCGCTCGGTCAGGGCCTGGCCGAACAGCTTCACGTCGGCCTCGGACGCACCGCGGCCGTGCACACCCAGCACCAGGCGGGCGGCGTAGTCGCCGTCGAACAGCGTGTTGAACTCGCTGGTGACGAACTGGCGCAGCGCGGCGGGATTGGACTTGAACTCGGCGCGGCGCTGCTCCAGCGTGGTCAGGATGCGCGTGCTGCTGCCCAGTACCACCTGGCTGGCGCTGGCCTGCCGGGTGGCGGCCGCCGGTGCGGCGGTCTGCGCCGACACGGCGACCGGCGCGGCGGCCAGCAGCGCGGCCGACAGCACGACGGACAGGAGGGAGGGCTTGATCGGGTTCTTCATGGCGTGGGTTCTTCCGTAACGGGGGGCGCGGCAGGTTCGCCGCTGGCCGGGGATTCCCCGGAGCCTGCGTCGGCATTGTTGGCGCCGCCGCTGAACATGTACTTGCCGGCCAGCTGCAGCAGGTCCACCGCTGGCTGGGTGAAGGCGATCTCCGCGCCGGGCTTCAGCACCTCCGGGTCACCGCCCGGCGAGAGGCCAATGTAGTTCTCGCCCAGCAGGCCGCTGGTGAAGATGCCGGCGGCGGTGTCGGCCGGCAGGTCCTTGTACTGGCTGTCGATCGACAGGGTCACCAGGGAATCGAACTTGACCGGGTCCAGCCGGATGTCGGCCACCTGGCCGATGACCACGCCACCGATCTTCACCGGCGCCTGCTTGCGCAGCTGTCCCAGGTTGGAGAAGCGCGCGGTCAGCTCGTAGCTGCCGCCGCCCACGCCGAAGCGCTTGTTGGTGGATGCCAGCGCCAGCACCAGCAGCGAGGCCAGGGCCAGCAGCAGGAAGGCGCCGACGGCGAACTCAAGACGGGGTCCACGGACGGACATGGGGTCAGCTCCTGAACAGCAATGCAGACATGACGAAATTGAACATCAGCACCAGCAGCGAGGCGTTCACCACCGCGCGGGTGGTGGCCACCGACGTGCCCTCGATGGTCGGTTCGGCGTGGAAACCCACGTACGCGGCGACCAGCGCGGCGGTGCCGCCGAACACGGCCGACTTCAGCAAGGCCACGCCGAAGTCGTCCCAGAAATCCACGCTGTTCTGCAGTGCCGACCAGAACGTGCCGTTGTCGAGGCCGAGCACGTGCACGGCTTCGAAGTAGCTGGCGCTGATCGCCAGCGAGCAGAAGAAGCCGGTCAGCAGCGGCACCGTCAGCACCGCCGCCCAGAAGCGCGGGGCCACCGCCTTGGCGACCGGATCGATAGCCATCAGTTCCAGCGCCTTGATCTGGTCGGTGGCGCGCATCAGGCCCAGCTCGGCGGCGATCGAACTGCCGGCGCGGCCGATGAACAGCAGCGCGGTCAGCACCGGGCCGAGTTCCCGGTACAGCGACAGGCCCAGCAGCGTGGACAGCGCATCGCTGGCGCCGAACGTGGTCAGCGTGCGGTAGCCTTGCAGGGTCAGCACCAGGCCCACGAACGCGCCGCCCACGGCGATTATGGGCAGCGAGCGCCCACCGATCTTGTAGATCTCGCGGGTCAGCTCGGCGAAGAAGTCGCGGGTCGGCTTCGAGGCGCGGAACACCGACAGCGAAAACAGGCCGGCGCGGCCGAGCGAGCGGGTGGCGGCGACGAAGGGCATCAGCACACCTCCCCAACCGCGCTTGGGCCGTCATTCCGGCGAAAGCCGGAATCCATAGTGCTCTTGCGATTGCTCCGGGCCTTGCGAGCGACATCAAGATGGATCCCGGCGTTCGCCGGGATGACGAGCGGGATGAACCGGGGCGCGCAAGACAGCATCACGCCGCCTCCCCGCGCTTCACCGTATCGAACGCGATCGGCCCATCCGGTTCGCCGCGCAGGAACTGCTTCACCAGCGGATCCGAGCTGGCTTCCAGTTCGGCCGGGGTGCCGGAGAACACCAGCCCGCCATTGGCGATCACCACCGCCTGGTCGGCGATCGGCAGGGTTTCGTGCACATGGTGGGTCACGATGATGCTGGTCAGCCCCAGGGTGTCGTTGAGGCGCTGGATCAGGCTCATGATCACGCCGCTGGCGATCGGGTCCAGCCCGGTCAGTGGTTCGTCGTAGATCATCAGCGGCGGGTCCAGCGCCAGCGCGCGGGCCAGTGCCACGCGGCGGGCCATGCCGCCGGACAGCTCGCGCGGATAGGCGTCGGCGGCGGCGCGCAGGCCGACCGCGTTCAACTTGAAGTCGACCAGCCGGCGGATCAGTGCGTCGGGCAGCTTCGTGTGCGTGCGCAGCGGCAGCGCCACGTTGTCGGCCACGGTCAGGTCGGTCAGCAGGCCGTTTCCCTGCAGCAGCACGCCGATGCCCTTGCGCATGTCCAGCAACGCGCGGCTGCGGTGCGGCACAGGTTGGCCGAAGATCTCGACCGTGCCCGCCGTCGGCGGCAGCTCGCCGGTCAGCGCGGCGAGCATCGTCGACTTACCGCTGCCGGACGGACCGAGCACCGCGGCGATGCTGCCGCGCGGCACGGTCAGGTCGATGCCGCGCAGGATCGTGCGGCCGCCGCGATCAAGGCGGAGGCCGGACAGGTGCACGGCAGGGGCGTCGGCGGGCGTCATGGGCGTCGTCGGCAGACCAGCAAGGAAGTTAACGGAAAAACAACGACGTAGCTTCGCGGCCAGCGGCTGAACATAAACCGTACCGCGCAGTTTGATTATTGTGGCATCGCACGGAGGCGTCGCGCATGCGCGTGCGCAGATCCGTCGACCGGTGCCGGGCTTCCCTGGCCCGCGATGCCACCGGTGCATGCTGGACCGACCACTTTAAGAAGGTCTTAAGCCCGCCGCCGCGTCGCCGATGTCTCGGCATTCGCGACAGGGCTGCGGCAAGATGGCGTGATGCCTGCCGCCTCCACGCCCGACTTCCGCCTGTATCCGTCCAACGTGCTGGGGCTGCTGGCGGCGCTGCTGGCCGATGAGTTGCGGCGACCGGTGCCGGGCCAATCGCCGCTGGCGCCGGATCTGGTGCTGATTCCGCAGGTCGCCATGCGCCGCTGGCTGCAGGCCACGCTGGCGGCCGAATACGGCATCGCCGCCAATCTGGAATTCCTCACCCCTGGCGAATTCGTCGCCCGCGCGCTCGAGGCCAACCTCGGGCCGGCCGGCGACGACGATCTCGATGCCGCCTCGCTGCAATGGCGACTTTATGGCGCGCTGGACGCACCGGCCCTGCGCCGCGATCCCGCCCTGGCCACGCTCGATGATTGGATGGCCGATGGCGATCCGCTGAAGCCCTGGCGGCTGGCCGGCGAGCTGGCCGGCGTCTACGAGAAGTACCAGGCGTGGCGCCGCGACTGGCTGCTGCGCTGGGAGGCCGGTGCCGACCGCGACGATCCGCAGGCGCGGCTGTGGCGCACCGTCGCTGCCGGCCGCGATTACCGTGCGCGCCGCATCGATGCCTACCTCGCGCGCTTCGGCCGCGACGACGGACCGCTGCCGCAGGGCCTGCCGCCGCGGCTGCTGGTGTTCGCCACGCTCAACATCTCGCCCGACGTGCTGCGCGTGCTGGCCACCCAGGCTCGCGTGGGTACGTTGCACTTCTACCTGCCCACGCCGGCGCGCGGCTACTGGGGCGACCTGCAGACCCTGCGCGAGCGCCGCCGGGAAGGCGAAACCGGCCTGTTCGCCGACGAAGTGCAGGAGAACCCGCTGCTGCAGGCCTGGGGCGCCGCCGGCCGCGACTTCATGTCGTTGCTCGGCGATTACGAAGTGGTGCATCCGCGCGCCGAGATCGACGTCTACGCCGATCCGCTCGGCGCCGACGGCGCGGATACCCTGCTGCGCCGGCTGCAGTCGGACCTGTTCCACCGTCGCGCGCCTGCCTTGCCGCCGCCGCGCGCTGTCGTCGACTTGGCCGATCCCAGCCTGCAGATCCACGCCTGCCACACGCGCCTGCGCGAACTGCAGGTGCTGCACGACCAGCTGCGCGCGCTGCTGGAGGATCCGCGCTTCGATCCGCCGCTGCAGCCGCGCGAGATCGCCGTGCTCGCGCCCGACATCGATCCCTACGTGCCGTATCTGGATGCCGTGTTCGGCGGCAGCGGACACGACGATGCCTTGCCGTGGGCGCTGGCCGACACCAGTCCGCTGGCGAGCGAGCCGTTGGCCGAGGTGTTCCTGCGCCTGCTGGACCTGCCGCTGTCGCGCTTCGGCCTGGACGAAGTGCTGGATCTGATCGCCAGTGCGCCGGTGATGGAAACGACGGGCCTCGACACCGATGCGATCGATCGCCTGCATGGCTGGCTGCGCGAGGCCGGCGCGCGCTGGGGACTGGATGCCGGCCACCGGGCCGCCTCCGGGGCGCCGGCCGACTATGCCTATACCTGGCAGTTCGCGCTCGATCGCCTGCTGCTGGGCCACGCCAGCGGTGCGGACGAGATGATCGGCGGCGTCGCGCCGTGGCCGGATCTGGAAGGCGGCGCCCTCGACGCGCTGGACACGCTGGTGCGCCTGCTGCGCGAACTCGCCCGCCAGCGCCGCGTGCTCGGCGAGGCGGCCACGCCCGCGCAATGGCGCGAACGGCTGCTGCACCTGCTCGCCGTGCTGCTGCCGGAACAGCCCGGCGCCCCGCGCGCGCAGCGCGCACTGGACCGCCTGCGCACGCTGATCGACCGCTTCGCCCGCGACGCGGCAACGGCTGGCTATGAGGGCGTCGTCCCGCCCGAGGTCGTGCGTGCGCACTTCGCCGATCAGCTGTCGCAGGCCGACACCCGCGCGCCTTTGCTGACCGGCGGCATCAGCGTGGGCCGGATGGTGCCGATGCGGTTGCTGCCGTTCCGCGCCATCTGCCTGCTCGGCATGAACGACGGCGATTTCCCGCGCCGCGATCCGGCCGCCGGCCTCAACAAGCTGACTGCGGAGCTGCACGCCGGCCGACGCAAGGCCGGCGACCGTTCCACCCGCGAAGACGACCGCTTCCTGTTCCTGCAGCTGTTCGCCGCCGCGCAGGACGTGTTCTACCTCAGCTACCTCGGCGCCGATCCGCGCGACGGCAGCGTGCGCGAGCCGTCCGTGCTGGTGAGCGAGCTGCTCGATGTCGCCGCGCGCTACCACGCCGATCCGGAAGCGAAGTCGCGACTGGTCGTGCGCCACACGTTGCAGCCGTTCGCGCCGGCGGCGTTCGGCAGCACCGACGAGCCGCGGCGTTTCAGCTATCGCGCCGCCTGGCGTCCGGCGGCCGACCGCGTCGACGCTGCACGTGGCGCCCTGCCACCATGGGCACCCGCGCCCCTGCCGGCGCCGGTCGAAGACGAGCGCGACGTGCCGCTGGAGGCGCTGCGCCGCTTCCTGCTCGATCCTGCGGGCGCCTTCCTCGCTTACCGCCCCGGCCTGCGCCTGCCCGAAGCGATCGAGACCGTCGAAGATGTGGAACCGCTGGCCGCCTCGTTGCGTGGCCGCGAGCGCGCACGGCTGCAGCGCGAGGTGTTCGACTGGCTGCTCCACCACGCGCCTGCGCCGCCTGCGCAAACGGCGGACGCGCTGTACGCACGTCTGCGGGCCCGCGGCCATGTACCGAGCGGTCCGCTGGGCGAACATGCCACGGCACGTGCCCTGGCCGATGTGGCGCCGTATGCGCAGGCATTCGCCGACGGGATCGGGAATACCGTGCCCCTGGAGGCGGCCGCAGCGCGCCACGAGGTGATGCTCGACGGCGTGCGTGTCCATGGCCGCATCGCGGACCTCCATCCCCATGGGCTGGTACGTGTGCACCTCGGTGCGCTCAACGGGCCTGCCGCGATCCGCCATGGCCTGGATGCGCTGCTGCTCAACGCCAGCGGCGTCCCGGTTCCGCTGGTGCAGATCCACGACGGCGAGGACGGCATCCGTGCCTACCTCACGCCTCCGCGTCCGGCCGACGAGGCGCGGGACGCACTGCGTGTGTTGCTGGGCCTTCGCCGTGACGGACTGCGCGCGCCGCTGCCGTTCGCGCCGCATACCGGATGGGCCATCCACACGGCCGAGCCGGATGCGCGCGCGGCCGCCGCACGCGAGGCCTGGTATCCGGGCGATTACCGCTGGGGCGAGAGTACCGGCGACGCGATCCAGCTCGCCTTCCGCGGCCGCGATCCGCTCGCCGACGCGGCCGGCATGCAGGACTTCATCGACACCAGCCTGCGCGTGTACGCGGCCGTGGTCGGCATCGGTCCGGAGGATGCCGCATGAGCGCGTTCGATCCTGCCCGCGAGCCGTACCTGGCGCGCGCCCTCGATGGCGTGCAACTGATCGAGGCCAGCGCCGGTACCGGCAAGACTTACACCCTCGCCACGCTGTTCACCCGCCTGATCGTCGAACAGCGCCTGCGCATGGGCCAGGTGCTGGCGGTGACCTATACCGAGGCCGCGACGCAGGAACTGCGCAAGCGCATCCGCGAGCGGCTGGCCCTGGCCGCCGACCTGGTCGGCACGCCAGCGCGCGAGGACGAGAAGCACGAAGCCGCACTGACACGCTTCCTGATCGAGCGCCAGCTCGCGCAAGGCGGCGAAACGGCGGCGCAGCTGGCGCGCCGCCTGCGCATCGCTGCCGAGGAAACGGACCTCGCTGCCATCTTCACCATCCACGGCTTCTGCATGCGCGTGCTGCGCGAACATGCGCTCGACGCCGGGCAGGGTTTCGACGCGGGCGAGCTGCTCGGCAATACGCGCGCGCTGCATGCGGAACTCGCCGCGGACCTGTGGCGCCGGTATGCGGCCGATCCCGCGACCGTCGATGCGCTGGTGGGCATGTGGAGCAGCCCCGATGCGCTGGCGGAAGACCTGCCTGCGCTGTGCGGTCCGTTGCCGCTGCTGCCGCCGGCGCCGTCCGGCGACGACAGCGAGCGTCAGGTCGCCGTGCAGGCCACGCGCACTGGTCGCGCCGCGCATCTGGTGGAGACGATCGGCCTGCACCTGGCCGACGCGCAGGCGGCGATCGCCGCTGCGTTCGACCACAAGGTCTTCGACGGTCGTCGCGCGCGGCGCCCCAGTTTCGACAAGGCGTTCGAGGAACTGCAGGCCGGTGCCGCGCTGGCCGAGTGGCCGCGCACCGACAAGACGCATGTGCAGAAACTGTTGCCGGACGCGCTGCGCGGCTTCTGCAAGGACACGGGCGATGCCCGTGTGCCCGCCTCGCCGCTGTTCGACGCCTGGCGCGACTGGTGCGAAGCCGACGATGCCTGGCAGCAGCTGCAACTACGCTTGCGCGCCGCTCTGCTGCACTGCCTGCGCGATGAAGCGCGCCGCCGGCTCGACGACCTCAAGCGCACGCGCCGCGTGCAGACCTACGACGACCTGATCGAACGCGTCGCCGTCGCACTCGACGGCCCGCGCCGGCAGACGTTGGTGGCGGCCCTGCGCGCGCAATACCGCGTCGCGCTGGTCGACGAATTCCAGGACACCGACGAACGCCAGTGGCGGATCTTCGCGCGCGTGTTCGGCGATTCCGACGAGGTCCGCGCGCTGGGCGAGACGCCCGCGCTGTTCCTGATCGGTGACCCCAAGCAGGCGATCTACGGGTTCCGCGGCGGCGATGTCGCCACTTATCTGCTCGCCCGGCGCGCGGCGGACGAAGCGCCGCGGCTGGCGCACAACTTCCGCTCGCGCCCGACCGTGCTGCGCGCGGTGCGCGCCCTGTACGACGGTGCCGCAGCGGCGGGACAGGAGGCGTTCGCGCATCCCGACATCCGCTTCGAGCCGGTCGAACCCGGGGGCAAGCGCGGCGACGACGATTACCGCCACGGCGACACGGTCGCGCCCGCGCTCACCCTGCGCCTGCTGCGCAGCGACGATGGCGCGCCGCTCGATGCCGATGGCTCGCGCGAGGCTGCGACCGCCGCCTGCGTGGCCGACATCCATCGCGTGCTCCGCGACGCGCGTGCGGGTCGCGCACGGATCGACGGGCATCCTGTCCGACCCGGCGACATCGCCGTGCTGGTGCGCAACCACAAGGAAGCCACTCGCGTGCAACAGGCTCTTGCGCGTGCCGGCGTGCCGGCTGTGGCCGCCGGCAAGCAGAGCCTGTTCGCCAGTACCGAAGCAGGCGAACTGCGCACGCTGCTGCTGGCGTTGCTGCATCCGTCCGACAACGGGCGCCTGCGCGCCGCGCTCGCCACCGTGCTGCTCGGCGAAGACGCCGGCACGCTCGCCGCGCTGGACGAAGACGGCGAGGCCCAGCGCCAGCACCAGGCGCGGCTGCTGCACTGGCGCGAACGCTGGCAGCGCAGCGGACCGTTCGCGCTGGTGTCCGAACTGTGCGCCGGGCAGGCCGAACGCCTGCTCGGGCTGCTCGACGGCGAGCGCCGCCTGACCAACTACCTGCAACTCGGCGAACACCTGCAGGAAGCCAGCGCGCAGACGCTGGGCCTGCACGGCCTGCTGGACTGGCTGCAGGCCCGCATGGCCGAGGCCGATGCGAACGATGAAACACAGCTGCTGCGGCTGGAATCCGACGCGCTGCGCGTGCAGATCGTGACCCTGCACAAGAGCAAGGGACTGGAGTATCCGCTGGTCTACCTGCCGTTCGCGGGCCTGGGCACCTCGCGTCCCGACAGCGGCCGCCATCGCGTGGTCCACGACGGCACGCAGCGCGTGCTGCAGTGGAAGCTCGACAAGGACGATCCGGCCTGGAAGGCCGCCGGCGACGCCATACGCCGCGAGGCCATCGCCGAAGATGCACGCCTGCTTTACGTCGGCCTGACCCGCGCCGAACACGCGCTGTGGATCGCCGCCGGCGACGTGGCCGACCTCGCCAGGAGCCGGCTCGCGCCGCTCATCGCCGACCTCGCGGTGCTGGGTACGCATGCCGACGTGCGCATCGTCGAAGGCCCGCCCGAACCCCCGCCGTCGCGGCTGCCACCGGAACGCGCCTCCGCTGTCGCTCCCGCGCGCATCGCCACGCGCCGCATCGCGCCCGACTGGTGGGTGTACAGCTTCACCCAGCTCGCGCATGCGGACGGCGGCGGTGATCCGCTGGCGGCCTCGACCCAGGCCGATCCCGGCGGCGAGGATGAAGCGCCGGCGTCCGACGTCGATGCGTTGCCGGACGACATCACCGTGCCTGCCGCCACCGTCGATCCGCGCTTCGCCGGCAGCCGCTTCGGCGTGGTGATGCATGCCGCGCTGGAACACGCCGACTTCGCCGCCTGGCGCGACTGGCGTCCCGGCGACGCCGCGCCAGAGGGACAGGACGCCGTCATCGCCGAGGCCTTGCGCGAGGGTGGTTATGCCGAAGCCGAAGTCACCGAGGGTCTGGCCGTGCTGGTGCCGCTGGTCGGCCACACGCTGGGTACCGCGATGCCCGAGGGCCTCCGCCTGGCCGAGCTGCCGGTCGAGCAGCGCCGTGCGGAAATCGAATTCCATTTCGCCATGCAGCCCACCCGCGTGTCCGACCTGCTCACGCTGCTGCACCGCCACGGCCTGCTGCGCCAGCGCACCGCCTTCGGTGCGCGCCAGCGGCTGGAAGGGCTGATGACCGGCCTGATCGATCTCACCTACGTCCACGACGGCCGCTGGTACGTGCTCGACTATAAGTCCAACCAGTTGCACGGCTACGACGTTGCGGCCATGCAGCAGGCGATGGCGCACAGCGAATACGACCTGCAGGCGCTCATCTACACGCTCGCCCTGCACCGCTGGCTGCGCTTCCGCCTGGGCGAGGCCTACGACTACGCGCGCGACGTCGGCGGCATCCGCTACCTGTTCTGCCGTGGCCTGGACCTGACGCGCCAGCCCTCGCCCGGCGTGCACGCGCAGCGCTTTTCGCCCGGACTGGTGCATGCGCTGGATGCGCTGTTCGCCGGCGCATCGTCGGGGGCCGCCGCATGAGCCTGCTCGATGCGCTCTACAAGGGCGGCCACCTGCGCACGCTCGACCATGCGCTGGCGCAGAGCCTGCGCCGGCTGGACCGCGACACGCCCGACGCCGTGCTCGCCGCGGCCGCACTGGCCTCGCTGGCGGTGGCCGAGGGACACGCCGGGGTCGCACTGTCGGCGCCATGGCAGCTGCTCGAGGGTGGCGCCGAACTTCCCTGGCCTGCCGAGGAGGCATGGCGCGCGCAGCTCGCGGCATCGCGCTGGGTCGGTACGCCGCGCGACGCCGTGGCGGCATCCGAACCGCAAGCGCCGCTGGTGCTGGAAGGCGACCTGCTCTACCTGCGCCGCTATCGCGAGTACGAACGCGCGCTGGCACTGGGCCTGCATCGCATCGCCACGCGCGCGCCCGTGGCGGGCGACATGGACGCCCTGGCGCCGCTGTTCGCCAGGCTCTTTCCGCAGGGCGGCCACGACGACCACCAGGCGCGCGCCGCCGCGCTCGCGCTGCGCCATGCCCTGTTGCTGGTTACCGGCGGTCCCGGCACCGGCAAGACCACCACCACCGCGCGCCTGCTGGTGCTGCTGGCGGCGCAGGCCGCGCAGGCGGGCGCCGCCGCGCCGCGCATCGCGCTGGCCGCGCCGACCGGTCGCGCCGCCGAGCGCATGGCCGAAAGCGTGCGCCATGCGGTACGGGCGCTGGCGACCGCCGGTGTGGATGCGTCGTTGCTGGCGGCGCTGCCGACCACCGGCACCACCCTGCATCGTCTGCTCGGTACGATTTCCGACTCGCCGCGCTTCCGCCACGACCACGACAACCCGTTGCCGTTCGACGTGGTGGTGGTCGACGAAGCCTCGATGATCGACCTGCCGTTGATGGCCAAGCTGGTCGACGCCATCGCCGACGGCACGCGGCTGGTGCTGCTGGGCGATCCCGACCAGCTGCCCTCGGTGGAAGCCGGCGACGTGCTGGCAGCGATCCTCGGCGCCGCCGGCGAAGACGATACGCTGTCGCAGGACGATGCGACGGCGCTGCGCCCGCTGCTCGGTGAATCCCCCGGCCGTCATCCCCGCGAAGGCGGGGACCCGGTGACGCTGCTCCCGACGTTCTCCGGCGTGCGCGTGCATCTGCAACGCGGCTGGCGCCAGAGCGAAGCCCTGCAACTCGCCCCGCTCGCCGCCGCCGTGCGCCAGGGCGAGGCCGACACGGCACTGGACCTGCTCCGCGGCAGCACGCTGTCGAACGTGCATTTCCACGAAGGCCTGGCAGACCCGCTCGACGCGCACCGCGAGGCCTTGCTCGCACACTGGCGCGCACTCGCCCATGCCGCAACCCCGGCCGAGGCGCTAGCGCAGTCCACGCGCCTGCGCCTGCTCACGGCAGTGCGCGAAGGCCCGCAGGGTGCGCGCACCTTGAACGCCCGCATCGAACGCCTGCTGGTCGATACCGGGGCCGGTACGCCACGCGGCAGTGGCGGCCGCTTCCACGGCCAGCTGCTGATCGTCACCGAGAACAGCTATCGCCACCGCCTGTTCAACGGCGACATCGGTATCTGCCTGCGCGACGACCGTGGTGCGCTGGTGGCGTGGTTCCCCGGCGAAGATCCCGCCCAGCCGCGCGCGTTCCATCCGGCCGCCCTGCCGGCGCACGAATCGGCCTTCGCCATGACCGTGCACAAGGCCCAGGGCTCCGAGTTCGACACGGTCTGGCTGCTGCTGCCCGCCCGCGGCAACCGCGTGCTCTCGCGCGAACTGGTCTACACCGGCATCACCCGCGCGCGCCGCGAACTGCACGTGGCCGGCAGCGACGCGGTCATCCGCGAAGCACTGGCCTGGCACGCGAGCCGCTGGTCGGGGCTGGGGTGGCGGTTGCGCGCGGGTGTATTGCGCTGAACCAGGCGGTACATCGCGCGACGTCTGCGGTCACGAGGCCTCCGACCATGCTCGCTACGCCGCAAGAATGGTCGATCTCGAGATGTCACCTCAAGCGGAAATGGAATCGGGTGTCCAGGACCCTCCCGGGTGCGCACGCGTTTGCGATAACCCCCCCAACCGCGTATACCTGTCCAGGCTGACTGGCAGTCGCCTCCGCCGCCTCCTGCGGGCTGACCTCTCTCCCTCTCGGCCTGACGACGCGATCGCGCGCGTGCCGACGAGGTGCATGTGTCCCACCAGCAGGTCCAGGTTTTCATTCTCCATCTCGGGCAGCAGCAATCCATCGGTCCGGACGATCTGCGGGTGATGTGGGCGACCGCGTGCGAGTCGATGGACATCGCCGTCTCGCGACGTCCCCCGGCTCACGGGCACCACGCCAGCGGCCGGCCGTGCTTCGGGTTGTGGGCGGGCCGGCAGTTCCATCGCGTCCCGGCGGAGAAGCGCATGCGCAGCCTGCTGGAAGCACGCGGTTTCCATTTCACGTTGACGCATACCGCCCTGTAGGAGGGTGCATGACTTTTGATGTCGGGATCGGCAAGTGCCGGTCGGTGCAATCGGATTCGGTGGATGTCTGGGTGGACGGCTCCATCGTCCGGCGCCTGGCACCTGAAACGAAGTGGCAGCGCGATGGCATCAGCGTGTTGCAGGTGCCGGTGAAGGTGTGCAGTGCGCGCCACCGCGTGGCGGTCGGCGAAGAGGTCTTCCTCGACACCGCCCTCATCAATCCCAACAGCGCCGGCAAGCTGGATGTCGAGGGCAGCGGCGACTACGCCAAGGCGCGTCTGTCGCTGCTGGTGCCCACCATCGATCCCGCCCCCACGCCGCCCACACCGTCGCGCAAGGCCAGCTGGCGCTGAGGCGTTCCGCGCGCTGCGCGATGCCGCAAAAAAAGAGAGCCCCTTGCGGGGCTCTCCTGCCGGTTCCTTCTGGCTCAGCGTTTCTGCTGGTCCTGCGCACGCTTGGCCGGTGCCGGCTCGCGCTCGGCGTCCTTCTTCTGGCTGGCATCCTTCGGCTTGCCCTGCTGGCCCTGCTGATCCTTCTGCGCATTGCGCGGCGGCTGCTTCTGGTCGGAGGTATTGCCCATCTGAATTTCTCCCACTCGACCGAATGCCGAGGTGGGACCACGCTGCGCTTTCATGCGTGAGTGTCATGTCCGTTTCGTCCTCGCGTGTCGCTCATGTGCGTGAACGCCGCGGGTACGCCCGTCACGCCGCCCGCACGACGCGTGTGCGAGGTTGAACCTCTTATTCGCCGGGGCATACCGTGAACACACGCATTTCCGCGCCGCTGCCGGAGGGATTCAGCTGGGATATCGGCGAGCGAACGCGCACGTTGGTCTGCCACGGCGTGCCGATCCTGGAGATCGGCCCTGAGCGCGAAGGCTGGATGGCGAAGATCCTGATCAGCGGCAAGGGCGTGCGCCAGGAGCAGATCGCCGTGCGGTCGCTGGACGCGGGTGCCGGGTGGGCCACGCGCTGGATGCTGGAACGCCAGGCCGCGCTGATCCGCGTGGTGGCCGAGCAGACGCCGCTGGCGTCGTGAGGGGGCGCCGGCCGGATGCCGGCGCTTCTGCTCAGGCGTCGGGCCGATAGCCGCCCGCCAGGAGCGCACGCACGATGGAATGCCTGCGTGTCTCCATGATCGTCGTTCCAGGCGCGGCGACGTGACCCGCACCGCACCCCCGTTCGCCCACGGCACGCTTCAGTGGCACGCCACCCTGGACCTGCGTGAGCTGTGCGAGGATGCATGCCGCGATATCCGGGATGCCTCGAACTGACGGCGACCACGACCTCCCCTCTGCCATCGGATCGAACATGCGCCTGCTGGCCGGATGCGAACTGACTGTCGAATCCATCGAGGACTGTGCGGTGGTCGCCATGCTGCGGCCGCGCAGCGGCGAAGCGCAGTGGCTGATCAGCGAAAGCTATGCCTTCGACCCGCACGTCCGGCCGACCGAGTTCGTCGACGTGTTCGGCAACCTGTGCCAGCGTTTCGTGGTGCGGCGTGGACGCATGCGGATCCGCGCCGAGCTCGAGGTCGAGACCGAGCGCGACATCGCCCTTGCGCCGTGGGTCGCGCCGGTGCCGGCCGCGCTGCTGCCTGATCACACGCTGCAGTACCTGCTGCCGAGTCGCTACTGCCCGAGCGATCGCACGTTCGACCAGGCACAGGCGATCATCGATGCGGCCGATCCCCGCAGCGGCCAGGTCGGGGCGATCGTGGAATGGATCCGCACCCATATCGCGTACCGGTACGGCGTGAGCGACGCCACCACGGATGCGCTCGGCACCATGGAGGCCGGGGCAGGCGTCTGCCGCGACTACGCGCATGTCGGCATCACGCTGTGCAGGAGCCTGCGCATTCCCGCCCGCATGGTGGTGGGCTATCTGTACGGACTGGAGCCCATGGACCTGCATGCCTGGTTCGAAGCGTATCTGGACGGACGCTGGTACACCTTCGATCCCACGCAGTCCGCACCCCGTGGCGGCCGCATCGTGGTCGCCTACGGGCGCGATGCGGCCGACGTGGCGTTCCTGACCAATCATGGTTGGCTGCAGACGTTGGACATGCAGGTGTGGGTCGGCGAGCGGATGGACGAAATGCCGCGTTGATCCACCGAGGGACGTCAACATCCGTCGAGCGGTTTTCCAACAGGTTTCACGCTTTCTGCCGCTGCATCAGGCGATTTCTTTCTGACGGACGGCCGACGCGTGAACATCATCTTCACAGTGTCTCTACGTACGCCAATTCCAGCTGAAGGCGGTTGGTGGCGACAACGAAAAGGCCGCTATATTCCGGTTCCCCCAGACGAAGGAGGATTGGAATGTTTCAGAACAAACAACACCTGACACTCGCCGTGGCACTGCTTGCCACGCTCGCCTTTTCCGGTTGCGCCACGTACGACGACGAGTTCGCCGGCATCAACTCGCGCCTCGACCAGCTCGACACCAAGGTGCAGGGCGCGGCCCAGAGCGCCGAGTCCGCCAACCAGTCCGCGCAGCAGGCCAACCAGCGGCTGGATCAGATCGAAGGCCGCGTCCAGCGTCTCGAAACGGCCCCGCGCCGCGTGCCGCGCGGTTAACCGCGCTCAGCGCAGGCCGCGACAGGCGGCCTGAGCCGGGACCCGGTGGCGTTGCCGCCACCGGACTCCCTGTCTTCACCACGTTTCGAAGGAACCGCCCCATCCTTACGCACAAGCACACTGCGATCCGAAAGGCATCCATCGCGCTGGCGCTCGCGCTTGCGTGCAGCAGCATCGGCGTGGCCAGCGCCAGGGACAAGAAGGTCGACGCGCCGCCCGTCGCGTCCGTCGACGAACTTCCGCAAGGGCAGGAGGTGTCGCCCACGGTGATCGAACTCGCCGGCTGGGTGGTCGCCGCCAAGGACACCCAAGGCTATCCGTTCGCGGTCATCGACAAGGCTGCCGCGCAGATCCTGGTGTTTGGCGGTGACGGACGGCTGCGCGGTGCGGCACCCGGGCTCTTCGGCTCGGCAAAGGGCGATCACACCGCCCCCGGCGTCGCCGGCCTCGCGCTGCGCGAGATTCCCGGGCGTGATCGCACCACACCCGCAGGCCGCTTCGTTGGCGGTTACGGCCCGTCGATCGATGCAGGACGCGTGCTGTGGGTGGACTACGAGTCGGCAGTTTCCATCCACCCGACCGCGACCGGCGTCCCGGCCGAGAAACGCGCCGAGCGCCTTGCGTCGGCGACACCGGACGACAACCGCGTCACTCACGGCTGCATCAATGTGTCGCCGACGTTCTACGAGCAGATCATCCGTCCGACGTTCGAGCGTGGCGGCGTGTTCTACATCCTGCCCGACGAGGACTCGATGGCAGAGACCTTCCCGGAGTTCGCGCAGGGCCGCGCGACAACGCAAGGCAACGACACCGGACGCGCACGATCCGCCCGTCGATAACGGGCGCGCAGGCAGGTTGCCTCGGCGTGTGACGCGGCGCAGCGGATCACGTTGCGCACGACCAGCCAGACGAACAGGCGAACGGTCACCAGAACATCCGTACGTGCGACGGCTCCATGTTCAGTCGCCGCGGCACAGATGCTGCTCTCGTCCTGACGGCGTGTCCACGCCGCCGCATCTGCTCGGCCAACCGCCCGCACGTCCTCAAAGATCGCGATCCAGCAGGCAGTCGATGAACGCACGGAGCGCCGGCAGCATGTAGCGCCGGCTCGAGTAGTAGAGGAAGAGGCCAGGCACGGTCGGCGACCAATCGGCGAGGACGCGCTTGAGGCGTCCGTCGCGCAACGCGTCGGCGATGTCACTGTCGTTGTACGCGTACAGGATGCCCAGTCCTTGCAGCGCAGCGGGCACGATGATGTCCTGGTGGTTCGAGATCACTCTGCCCTCGCCGAAGAACTCGACCGCCTTGTCCTTCTTCGCGAACGGCCAGCCCGCGATCTTGCCGCTGCCGGGAAAGCGCCAGTTGATGCAGGCATGACGCCCCAGATCGTCGGGCGTCCTCGGTTCGCCATGCCGGGCAAGGTAGTCGGGCGATGCGACAGCGAGCAGTTCGAAGTCCGGCGTGAGCCGGACCGCGACCATGTCTTTCTGCAGTCGGCCGCCCACCCGGATGCCGGCATCGAATCCCTCGCCGGCGATGTCGCTCAAGCCGTCCTCGATGACGATGTCGAGCACCACGTCGGGATGCGCGTGGGCGAACCGTCCCAGTCGGGGGGCGATCACTTTCTTCGCCGCCATGCTGAGCGTGTTGATCCGCAGCGTCCCCGCGGCACGCGCACTCGTCCCCGCGGCCTGCGCGACGGCCTCGTCCATGTCGCGGAGCAGCGGGGCCATGCGCGCGTGCAACTGCCGTCCCGGCTCGGTCGGCGACACGCTGCGCGTGGTCCGGTTCAACAGGCGCACGCCCAGTCGTGATTCCAGTTGCCGAATGGTCTGGCTGAGCGCCGACCGCGACAGCCCCAGGTGGTCGGCGGCGCGGGCGAAGCTGGCCCGGTCGACCACCGCCACGAAGGCCTTGAGTTCGGCGAATTCGGAGCCGCGCATTGTGTACTGATTCCTGCATAGCCTGATCGGATCATAGGTGATTCTCTAACCTGACAGAACGCTTCAAGCTGGCTCCACACCCCCAACCGGAGCATCGCAATGAACGCGCTGGACCTGCCCGAGCCGATCGCGGCCTACTTCGACGCCGATCGCCACGACGGCCAAGCCGTCGCCCGCTGCTTTACCCGGGACGGTGTCGTCCTGGACGAAGGCCACACCCATTCCGGTCTCGCCGCCATCGAGGCCTGGAAAACCGACGCGGCGTCCAAGTACACGTACACCGCAACCCCCCAGACGCTGGAGACGCAGGGACGCAGCTACATCGTGACCAGCCGGGTGTCGGGCGACTTCCCGGGCAGCCCGCTCGACCTGCGTTATCGCTTCACGCTGGAACGCGGCAAGATCGCCTCGCTGGAGATCGCGCCATGAGCTTCGACCTCCAGCTGGCGGGCAAGCGTGTTCTGGTCACGGGCGGTACGCGGGGAGTGGGTGCGGCCGTCGTCGACCTGCTGTCCCGGCTCGATGCACGGGTGGTGGCGACCGCGCGCTCGACGCCGGAACAGTCCACCGGGAATGTCCACTACGTGGCGGCCGACCTGGCCACCGCCGACGGGGTGCGCAAAGCGGTGGAGGCGGCTCGGCACCGGCTCGGCGGGATCGACATCCTGATCAACGTGGTCGGCGGCTCGTCCGCCCCCGCAGGCGGCTTCGCCGTGCTGGACGATGCGGAGTGGGCGAAGGCGCTCGACGTGAACCTGATGTCGGCCGTGCGGATGGATCGCGCACTGCTGCCCGCGATGATCGCGCAGGGATCCGGCGTGATCCTGCACGTGACGTCGATCCAGCGCGTGCTGCCGCTGCACGACGCCACGATCGCCTATGCCGCGGCCAAGGCCGCGCTGTCGACCTACAGCAAGGCGCTCTCGAAGGAAGTCACGCCCAAGGGCGTGCGTGTGGTCCGCGTCTCGCCGGGCTGGGTCGAGACGGAAGCCGCGGTCGATTTCCTCGGCGGCATCGCGGCCAATGCGGGCACCGATTACGAAGGCGCCAAACAGATGGTCATGGAGGCGCTGGGTGGCATTCCGCTGGGACGGCCTGCCCAGCCGAGCGAGGTCGCCGACCTCATCGCGTTCCTGGTGTCGCCGCGGGCGGCGTCCGTCTCGGGGTCGGAACACGTGATCGACGGCGGCACCGTGCCGACTGCGTAAGCCCCGCCCTCCGCGGACCTGTCTGCCCGCCGTTCATCCGGCGGGCAGCGCGCCCGGCAAGCACCGGCGGGAAAGTACGTTCAGTCAAGTTATCAGGACTATTCGTGACCGAAAGTTCCTGATGCGCCTGCAAAGTATCCCTGCCGGCCAACGCCGCACTCCGCACGCCGCCCACCACCTTCCCGAGGACACGACCATGTTCAAGCTCATCCCCGCCCTGCTCGCCGCCGCCCTGGCCACCAGCCTGTCCCCCTCCGCCCATGCCGACGATGCCGGCCGCGACAGCGGTCGGGTGAAGAACGTCGTGCTGGTGCATGGCGCCTTCGCCGACGGATCCGGCTGGCGCCCGGTCTACGACGACCTCACCGCGCGCGGTTACCGCGTGTCGATCGTGCAGAACCCGCTGACCTCCTTGGCCGACGATGTGAACGCGACGAAGCGCGTCCTCGACCGCCAGGACGGCCCGGCCATCCTGGTGGGACATTCCTGGGGCGGCACGGTCATCACCGAAGCCGGCGTGCACGACAAGGTGGCCGGCCTGGTCTATGTGTCGGCGCTCGCACCGGATGCCGGTGAAACCACGGCGCAGCAGTACACCGGGTTCGCACCGACGCCCGAGTTCGTGATCGAGACCAGCGCCGACGGTTTCGGCTTCATCAGCCCGGCCAAGTTCAAGGCGGGCTTCGCCCACGACACCACCGATGCCGATGCGGCGTTCCTGCGCGATTCGCAGGTGCCGATCAACATGTCGGCCTTCGGCACTACGCTGACGCACGCGGCCTGGCGCAGCAAGCCCAGCTGGGCGGTGATCGCGACCGAAGACAAGGCCTTCGACCAGGCCATGCTCATCCACATGGCCGAGCGCATCGAAGCCCGCATCACCAAGGTGTCTGCCAGCCACGCGGTCTTCATGACACAGCCGAAGGTCGTGGCCGACACGATCGATCGCGCCGCCAAGGAAGCCGGCCAGCCGGCCCGGTAAGCCTCGCCCGCGGACGTGCCTCTCCGGCGCGTCCGCAGGTTTCCGCTTCGCATCTTCTCCCCCACGACGGGCGGCCACCCCGGGCCGCCCGGCCGTCCCCCTGCGCCCGGAGTCCCTGCCGCCATGTCCCGTTCTCACCGTCCATTTCCTGTTTCCCATGCAAGCGATGCCCGCCCCCCGGGGCGCTACGACTTCATCGTCTGCGGCGCCGGTCCGGCCGGCTGCGCGCTGGCCGGCCGGCTGGCCGAGAATCCCGCCGTCCGCGTGCTGCTGATCGAGGCGGGCGGCCCGGATGAAGTGCCCGAGGTCCTGGAACCGACGCAGTGGCCGCTCAACCTCGGCTCCGATCGCGACTGGGCCTTCGTGGCCGAGCGCAATCCGCATCTCAACCACCGCGCCATTCCACTGAACATGGGCAAGGTGCTCGGCGGCAGTTCCAGCATCAACGTGATGGTGTGGGCGCGCGGCCACCAGGCCGACTGGGACCACATTGCCGAAGAAGCCGGCGATGACGCCTGGGGCTACCGCGCGGTGCTGGACATCTACCGTCGCATCGAAGACTGGCGCGGTCTCCCCGACGCCGGCCGTCGCGGCAGGGGCGGACCGGTGCACGTGGAAACGCCAGCGCATCCCCAGCCGGTGGCGATCGCCATGGTCGAGGCGGCGAAAGCCCTCGGCATGCCGACGTTCGACAGTCCCAACGGCGCCATGATGGAAGGCCGAGGCGGCGTCGCGCTCAACGACCTGATCGTGAAGGCGGGACGGCGCTCATCGCTGTTCCGCTCGTACATCTTCCCCAAGCTGGGGCAGCCCAACCTGACGGTGATGACCCACGCGCAGGTCAGCCGACTGCTGTTCACCGGGACCACCGTCACCGGCGTCGAAATCATCCGGGGCGGACAGCGCACGCGCATTCTGGCCGACCGCGAAGTGATCCTGTCGATGGGCGCGATCAATACGCCCAAGGTGCTGATGCAGTCCGGTATCGGCCCGGAAGAGGAACTGGCGCCGCATGGCATCCCGGTGATCCAAGCCTTGCCCGGCGTCGGGCGCAACCACCAGGACCACGTGTCCTTCGGCTGCCTGTTCGAGGCGCACGCACCGGTCGCCGTCGGCAACGGGGGCTCGGAGGCCACGCTGTACTGGAAGACCGATCCCGCGCTGGCCGCGCCCGATGTCTTCCACTGCCAGCTCGAGTTCCCGGTGCCCACCCCGGAAACCGCGCATCGCGGGGTGCCGGAGCATGGCTGGATGACCTTCGCCGGGCTGTCGCATCCCAAGAGCCGAGGCTCGGTGCACCTGACCGGCGCCGATGCCGACGCGCCCGTCCGCATCCAAGCCAACACGCTGTCGCATCCCGACGACGTGCGCGGTGCCATGGCGACCATCGCCCTGGCCCGCGAGATGGCGCACGCCTCACCCTTCAGGAAGCTGCTGAAGCGCGAAGCGATGCCGGGAAACCTGGGCCCGACCGAGATGGACGCCTACCTCCGCGACGCCGCGGTGACCTTCTGGCACCAGGCCTGCACGGCGAAGATGGGACGCGACGCCATGTCGGTGGTCGACGCCCACCTGCGGGTCTACGGCATCGACCGCCTGCGTATCGCCGATGCCTCCATCCTGCCGAACGTCCCGAGCGGCAACACGATGGCGCCGTGCGTCGTCGTCGGCGAACGCGCGGCGGACATCATCAGGCGTGCCCACCGACTCTGACGCACGCGTCCACCGGGTCACCGTGGCGGCGGTCGCTTCCCCGTCCTGGCCCAGTCGGTGAGCACGCGGAATGCGTCCCTGACCTGGTCTTCGGAAAACCGGCAGTGGTCGCCAGGCACGTCCGGCAGCGTCAGCGGCGCAACCGCTGCGCCCTGCGCCTTCCGCGCATACACCGGGCGGAAGCGAGGGCTGATCGTCGGGTCATCGGCGTTGTACTGCAGCACCAGTGGCTTCTGCGGTCGGCCCGACAATGCCGGCGACGACGCCACGTACTCCATCGCCGCCACATCGCCGGCATAGCGGGGTACGCGGCGGTTGAATGCCGCGTCGTCGCCGAAGCCGGTGTACTGCACCAACCGGTTGTCCACCGGCATGCCGCCGCTGCGCGTCATCAGGTCGCGGATCACCAAGTAGTGCAGGCCGAGCGTACCGGGCAGCGCGTCGACGGACACCTCCAGGTGGGCGGCCAGTCGCCGCGCCGCTGCGGGATCGCGCGGCAGGGCCACATCGATCCGCCCCATCACCGCGCCCTGCTCCAGGACCGGCGCGGCGGGATCGGACAGGCGGGACGCGGCTTCGTCCTCGCGCGGCGGGAACAGCGCATCGAACGCAACCAACGAGGTGAACAATGCGTTGGCGAGCACGTCACCCGGCAGGTTCGCGCCGCACAGCGACAGCGCGCCGTCGTAGTACGCGGCCTGCTGCTCCAGGGTGGCGATGGCGATGCCGCCGCCCATCGAGAAGCCCACCATCCACGTCTTTTCCGGTTGCCCATGCCGTTGCACGAAATGCGCGCGCAGGCGTTCGCTGTCCGCGATGGCGTCGCGCACCGCCCAGCCCTGCGTGGCGTAGCCGCTCTGCGCCACCGCATAGCGCGCCGAGGTGAACATGGACGTGGCGGGATCGGCCGGCCAGGGCGTTTCGCGCGGCACGCCGACCGGTTCGAAGCCGTGCGCCAGCATGACCAGCTCGCCGTTCCAGTCTGCCGGAATGTCGATGCGGTACGGCGCGTCGGCCAGCGTGCCGGTGTCTTCCACCGGTGGCGCTACCGCAGTGGAGACCTCCTGCGCAAAGGCGGACGACGCCAGAAGGGACAACATGAGCGACAGGCAGGTCAGGCGCATGCAATCTCCGTGGACGGCGAGGCGGTGGCGGTCGGCCTAGCCTACCGCGCCGTGCGTGCGCACCAGCCATGGATCATCCCGGCCTGGTGGAAGCGCAGCGGCGGCAGGAAGCCACCGGCCTGCGCGAGTGCGGCGACGCGGTCGGGCGGCAGGATGGCGACATCACGGGCGTAGTTGGCGCGGATCTGTTCCAGCGCGTCGGCATCGAGGCCGGCGCCGGACATGGTTTCCATCCACAGTTTCAGCATCGCCGGATAGTCGGGCGCGTCGGTGTCCCAGGCCAGGTCGGCCCAGGCCAGGGTGCCGCCCGCATGCAGGCGGCGTGCGATGGAGGCGAAGAAGGCAGTGCGTTCGAGCGGATCGAGCAGGAACTGCGAGACCAGCAGGCAGGTGGCGCCATCGAAGGCCGGCGCGTCCGGCAAGGTGTCGATCACGCCGGCATGGAATCCGCAGCGGTCGGCGAAGCCCTCGCGCTCGGCGCGCGCGCGGCAGGCGGCGATCATCTGCGTGGACGGGTCCAGCGCGAGGAAGCGCCAGCGCGGGAAACGCCGTGCCAGGTGCGCGATCTCCGCACCCGTTCCCGCGCCAACGCACAGCAGGCGAGCGTCCTCCGGCAGGTCCGCGAACACGGTTTCGATCAGGAACAGCAGGCTCTCGCGGATCGGCGACATGCGCACCCAACGTGCGTCGTAGCCGGCGGCCTGGCGGTCGAAGAGGGCATCGAGTTCGTGCTGCTGCATGGCGGTCTCCGCAGGGCTCTCATTCCACCCTACAGGCGCCGTCAAGCCCGGCCCGGCGGCCGGCCGTCACCACATCAGGTCGTCGGGGACCTTGAACTGGGCGTAGTAGTCGTCGTCCTCGGAGGTGGACGCAGTGGCGTCGGTCCCTTGACCATGGTCGAGCACGATCATGGCGGCGTCGCGCTCGCGCACCTTGTCGGCGGCCACGCGCGGCAGCAGTTCGTAGCGGTCGTCGATGTGCGCGATCACCAGCGTGCCCGCGGCCAGCTTCTTCTTCAGGTCCTCGTTGACCAGCAGGGTGCGGATGGCGCCGTTCGCGGTGAAGCGGTACTCCAGCTCGCCGCTGCGCGGCACCTTGCGGTCGGCGATGATCTGCCGCGCCTGTGCGCGCAGTTCGGCGCTGCGTGCCTGCGCCTTGCGCTCGGCTTCCAGCGCGCGGTCGCGCTCGGCCTTCTCGGCGCGTGCGCGTTCGGCTTCGCGCTGGATCTCGTTGGGTGCGGCCGCGCCCTTGGCGTGCCGGGCCTTGTTCTGCTCGCGCGCCACTTCGGCCAGCTTGGACTTTTTGACCAGGCCGGCCTTGAGCAGCTGTTCCTGCAGCGGATTTCCCTTTGCCATGTCGCGGTTTCTTGATCGGGTCTGACGGTCCATCATACCCGCCGTCCCCGACCCTCCGCGTCCGCGCAGCGCCCCATGGAACCCCTGAAGTACCTCGCCGGCTATCCGCAGGAACTGCAGGCCCGCGTCCGCGCACTGATCGCGCAGGACGGGCTGGGCCCGATGCTGGCGAAGAAGTACCCACAGCCGCACGCGGTACGCAGCGACGGCCAGCTGTACGACTACGTACAGGCGCTGAAGGAGCAGTACCTGCGGCGCTCGGTGCCGCTCGGCAAGGTGGTCTACGACAGCACGCTGCAGGTGATGAAGCACGCGCTGGGCACGCACACCGCGATCTCCCGCGTGCACGGCGGCAGGCTCAAGGCCAGCCGCGAGATCCGCATCGCCACCGTGTTCCGCGACGCCCCGGCCGACTTTCTGAAGATGATCGCCGTGCACGAACTCGCGCACATCAAGGAAGCCGAGCACAACAAGGCCTTCTACCAGCTCTGCACGCACATGGAGCCGGACTACCACCAGTTGGAGTTCGATCTGCGGCTGTACCTGACGCACCAGGAGAGGGTGCTACGAAGCAGGCCTTAGCCCGGGTACGGCCCACGGCCGCATCCGAGGGCTCGGACACCTTCCGTCGAAAGCCATCCCGGGTTTGCTGCACGGGCCCGGGCTACGGGTCCCGGACGTGTGCGGGGGTCGGCGCGCATTGACGGCCCCTGCACGCGCGGCGGTCGATGCTGCACGCCTCATCGGCTTCCGATCGGCGACATCATGAAATCCCGGCATCTCCGCATGGGCATCGGCTTTCTTCCGCTGTTCGAGGCGAACGGCGTGCAGGCGGCGCAGATGGTCATCGCGCCGGGCGACAGCGAAGGCGGACCGGACAACCGTCATCGCGGTGCGGACCAGTGGCTGTTCGTCGCCGAGGGGACGGGCATCGCCATCGTGGACGGTGCGCGTCGCGCGCTGAGGCCCGGCAGCCTGCTGCTGATCGAGCGGGGCGAACGCCACGAGATCCGCGCCACCGGCCGCACGCCGTTGAAGACGGTGAACTTCTACGCGCCGCCTGCCTACACCGCCGACGGCGATGAGCGGCCCGCCGGCAAGCCCTGAATGCAGACGAGGTGGCGATGATGGACGGTGTGGTGCGCAGCCTGTTCGAATTGGGAATGCCGTGGTGGGAGTTCGTACTGCGGGCCGTGGCGGTGTACGTCGTGGTGCTGGTGATGGTGCGGCTGAGCGGCAAGCGCACGGTCGGCCAGTTCACCCCGTTCGACCTGCTGGTGGTGGTGCTGCTGGGCACGGCGGTGCAGAACTCGCTGATCGGCGAGGACACCTCGTTGCTGGGCGGGCTGATCCTGGCGGCGACGCTGCTGGGCCTGAACTGGGGCGTCGGCAAACTGTCGTCGCGCTCCCGACGCTTCGACGAAGTGGTCGAAGGCAAGCCGGTCATCCTGGTGCGCCATGGCCATCTGTTCCGCGATGAACTGGCGCGGCAGTCGCTGAGCGAACACGACTTCGCCATCGCGCGGCGTTCGGCCGGTTACGCCACGCTCGGCGAGATCGCGCTGGCGGTGCTGGAGTCGTCCGGCGAGATCACCTTCATCCGCCGCAAGGACAGGGACGCGCCCGACGATCAGTGAACCAGCCGCGCGGCGACGCTTTCCAGATCGTAGGCGAAGCCACCATCGGCGCGCTGCACGATGTCCGCGCCGGCCGCCGCCTGCAGGAACGCGGGGGTGATGTGGTAGCCCGAGCCCGCCACGGCGACGTGACCGGCGATGCGGTGGTCGTGTTCGGCCTGGCCGATCAGTTCGCCGAATGCGACCACGCGCAGCACCAGCGCCGCTTCTTCCTGCGGCGTCAGTCCGTGACCGCTGACCTGCCGGGTGATTGCATTCATGCCCAGGCACGGCAGGTCGTCGCCGTCGTACTCGGCCACCGGCATGGCACCGGTCATCACCGCCTGGAAAACATCGATCCCGAAGGTCAGCAGGGCGGGATCGACGGGCGGCACATCGGTGGCGCGGTGCATGCCGGTGGCGGATGCATCGGGGCGTGGCATCGTGCGGCCGTCAGTGCTTGCGGCCCAGCATCTGATCGCGCGCCTGCTCGGCCCGCGAAGCGCCGATGGCGGTTTCGACCTGCTTGACCTCTTCCGGCGGCGGCAGCACGGCCGGCATGCCGAGCGATTGGATCCACAGTTCCCGACACCAGCCCATCGTGTGGTAGAGGTGGTGATCCTCGTCGCTTTCGACCGCCTTGTAGGCCGGTTCCAGCACCTTCGCCAGCTCGCCACCCTGTTCGGCGATCTTGCCGATCAGTTCCCAGTTCTGGTGGTCCTTGGTCTCGGCCAGCACCACGCACTCGGCGGCGACCAGTTCGGCCGCTTCGGGTGTACCGTGCTTCATGGCCATCTCGATGGCTTCCACCAGCGACGCGCCCTGGTGTGCGACGACGGCACGGCCAGGGGATGCCTCTTCGGTATCCATGCCGAGCTGCTCGAACACGCGCGTGAGCACCTGCTCATGGGTGCGGGTTTCGTCGAGATACTCGCCCCACTCTTTCTTCAGGTCCTTGTTCACCGCCGCCTTGATTGCGGTGGTGTAGATCTGGATGCCGCCGCGCTCGGTCTCGAGCGCCTGCAGCAGCAGTTCATGGACTTGCGCCTTGTTGACGTGGCCGGAACGTGCCATGGCTGGACTCCGTGATGGAAAAGAGCCTTGTTTTTAGGCGCACGGGAGGAAACACGAGGTGACGAACGTGCATGCACGACGTTCACAAGGTGGAACGGGCGCGGCGACGATCACGGCGCTGCGTGCACGCTTCAACGCCGCGCGCTAGCCGACGATCTACATGAACGAACACGTCGCGCGCTGGCAGGGCGGCTTCGACGATCTGCTGGCGGCCTGCCATGAAGCCGGCGGTGCGTCGGCCGCCATCGTGCGGCGCTTGCCGCCGCGCCCGCACGACGACCACGTGCTGAAGCCGAAGCGTTCCGGTTTCCTCGCCACGCCGTTGCCGATCCTGCTGGACAAGCTCGGCGTACGCCGGCGGGTGCTGACCGGGGTGTCGGCCGATTCATGCGTGCTGGCCACGGCGCAGGACGCCAACATGCGCGAGTTCGCGCTGTGCGTGCCGCAGGACGCGGTTGCCGCGATCAGTCCGGCGCGACGGCGTACGGCACTGGCGCTGCTGGCGCAGACGCTGGGCGCCAGCGTACGGTCGGTGCGCGCGCTGGAGGGCGTGTTCCCCGGAGCATAATGAAGACGGGCCGTGCGCAGCCGCCCTCCGTCGTCCAGCGCTACCATCACGCCATGACCCCGACCGCATCCATTCGTTTCACGGCGGTGCTGCATCGCCCCGCCGAACCGGATAACGCCACCTGGACCTTCCTGGTGCTGCCGAAGGCGGCCAGCGCGAAGTTGCCCGCGCGCAGCATGACGACGGTGGAGGGCACGTTCGCGGGCGCGCCGTTCCAGGCCACGCTGGAACCCGATGGCGAAGGCAGCCACTGGCTGAAGGTGGATAAGACACTGCGCGAGGCCGCCGGTGTCGCGGCCGGCGACAAGGTCGCCCTGGTGATCGCGCCGGTGAAGGAAGAACCCGAGCCGGCGGTGCCGCCCGACCTGCACAAGGCGCTCGCTGCCTCGCCCGCCGCCAAGGCGGTGTGGACCAGCCTGACGCCGGTGGCGCGTCGCGACTGGATCCACTGGATCACCTCGGGCAAGAAGGCCGAGACGCGCACCAAGCGCATCGCCACCGCCTGCGACATGCTCGCGTCCGGCAAGCGCCGCGCCTGCTGCTTCGACCGCTCGGGCATGTACAGCAAGGGCACCATGGGCGCGCCGGTCGCGGCGGAGTGAGTTGCCCCGCGACCGCTCAGCGGGCCTGCAGCAGATCCACCTGGCGATCGGCCAGCAGCGGCAGGATCCGTTCCACCACCAGCGCCCGGTAATGCGCCGACTGGCGATGCGCGTCCAGCGCGTCGGCGTCGCGATAGCGTTCGACCAGCAGCAGCGTGTCGGCCGCGTCCAGGGAGCGGAAGACCGCGTAGTGCAGGCAGCCCGGTTCGGCCAGCGACGCGGTGCGCAGCCCGGCGACGTGCGCGAGCACGTCGTCGAGGCGGCCTTCCTGCACGCGCCACTGCGCGAGCACGGTGATCGTGGTAGCCGTGTCCATCAGCGCCCGCTCCGCAGTGCCGCGACGATGGCTTCGCCGACCAGCGTGCCCGAGGCGGGATTCTGTCCCGTGATCAGGCGGCCATCGACCTTGAGGTGCGGCTGCCACGGGGTGGCGGCCTCGTAGACGGCGCCTTCCTCGCGCAGCGCGCTTTCCAGGTCGAACGGCACGTCGGCGCGCGCGTAGCCATCTTCTTCGGCGGTGGAGAACCCGGTGACCTGGCGACCACGCACCAGCGGCGTGCCGTCGGCGAGCGTGACGCCGAGCAGCGCCGCCGGGCCGTGGCAGACGGCAGCGACGATCTTGCCGGCGTCCCAGGCGCGGCGGACCAGCGCCTGCACCTCCGGATTGCCGGTGATGTCGACCATCGGGCCGAGGCCGCCGGGGAAGAACACCGCGTCATAGTCCAGCACGTCCACCTCGGACAGTCGGCGGCTGCGGTTGAGGCGGCGGAACGCGGCGCTGTCCAGGAACGTGGCTTGCGCCGGGTCGCTGCCGTCGAAGCCATCGTGTGGGGTCTGGCCGCCCTGCGGCGAGGCGAATTCGACCGCGATGCCGGCCCGGTCCAGCACCTCGAACGGGTGGGCGATCTCGGGGAAGAAGAAGCCGGTCGGGCGCTCGTGCGGCCCGATCTTGCCGGCGTTTGTCACAACAAACAGGACATGCTTGACACTCATGACACGCTCCTTGGGGTTCGATAGGCCCGGGGTTTCCGGGTGAAACGAACAGTAGGCGCATGCCGGCGGTGCCGGTAGCACCGCCGCGATTGACGCATTGTCACATCAGATAAGACAATCCCGCCGTGAGTCATCATCCGTCCCCGATCCTCGACGAACTGCGGGCCATGGCGGTCTTCGCCACCGTCGTGCGCAGCGGCAGCTTCGCCGCGGGTGCCCGCGCGCTGGGGCTGACCCGCGCGGTGGTCAGCCACCACATCCGCGTGCTCGAAACCAAACTCGGCGTGCCGCTGGCGCAGCGGAGCACGCGCAGCTTCAGCCTGACGCCGGCGGGCGAGGCCTTCCGCGTGCATTGCGAGCGCCTGCTCGACGAGGCGCACGACGGTATCCGCGGGATGGAGTTGCTGCGCGCCGAACCACGCGGCGAAGTGCGCATCACCTGTTCGCACCACTTCGGCAACAAGCGCATCCTGCCGGCGCTGCTGGAATTCCGACGCCGCTATCCGGCCATCCGCCTGCACGTGGCGATGAACGACGCCAACGTGGACCTGGTGCAGCAGGGCATCGAGCTGGCGGTGCGGGCCGGCCCGCTCGCCGATTCCGACCTGGTCGCACGTCGCCTGGTGCGCGAGCCGACCCTGCTGTGCGCTGCGCCGGCCTACCTGCGCCGTTACCGCGCACCGGCCACGGTGGCGGAGCTGGACCAGCACCGTTGGGTGATCTATCCGCCCAGCCTGCGCTCGGTGACGGTGCGCGAGAACGGCCACGCCGTCGATGTGCCGGTGCAGGGCGACCTGGTCACCGACAGCGCGGCGTCGCGGTTGGCCTTCGTGCTGGCCGGGGAAGGCATCGCGCGCTTGCCCGCCTACGATGCCGCCGCACCGCTGGCGTCCGGCGAACTGGTCCGCGTGCTGCCCGAGGTGGAGACCGCGCCGCTCGAGATCTTTCTGGTGCACGGCCGCCGCATCGGCCCCAGTGCGCGGCTGTTGCGCGATTTCCTGCTGGAAGATGCAGGTGAGAACGAGGCGGCGGTCTGAGCCCGCTCAGCGCCGCGTCGCGTAGCGCTCCACCAGGCGCACAGCGGTCGTGCAGCCGTCTTCGTGCTGCATGGCCTGGCCGATCGCCTTCGCGCTGTTACGCGCGGTTTCGCTGCCGGCGTAGGCAAGCGCGGCGCCCAGCGCATCGGCGGTGATCGTGGCGCCCTTCAGTGCGTGGTGCATCACGCCGGCAGCGCGCAGGCGCGCGTTCCAGAAGAACTGGTCGCCGGCGAACGGCACGATCACCGAGGGAATGCCGGCGCGGCAGGCGGAATGCGTGGTGCCGGAGCCGCCGTGATGGATGGCCAGCGCGCAGCGTGCCAGCAGCCAGTCGTGCGGCACGTGGCCGACGGCATGGACGTTGGCGGGCAACCGCGTCGTGTCGATGCCGCTCCAGCCCGCGTTGAACAGCGCGCGCCGGTCACCGACGGCGCCGGTCACAGCTTTCATCAGCCGCGTGTTGTCGAAGCCGGCCATGCTGCCGAAGCCGATGTAAACCGGCGGTTCGCCGGCATCGAGGAAGGCGCGCAGGTCATCGGGTGGCGTGAAGGTCGACGCCAGCGGCGGCACCCACTGCCCGCAGACGTGCGCGTTGTCCGGCCAGTCGACAGGGCGCGGCACCAGCGCGGGCGAGACACCGTAGAGCATCGGATGGTCGGTCCACAGTGACCGCCGCGGCGGCAGACCCGCCTGCGCACGTGCCCGGTTGGTCGCGGTGCGGAACACGCGCCAGCTGAGTTCGCCGAACAGGTGATGGCTGGCGCGATTGAACAGGCGCGGCGGCGTGAGCGGCAGGAACGGCGAGGCGAACGCAGCGGTCGGCGAGATCGGGATCAGCATCGCGCCGATCGCCGGCACGCGCAGCGCTTCCGCCGCCGACAGGCCGACCAAGCCCGCCAGTCCGGAAACGATGATCGCGTCGCATCCCCGGCCGGCCTCGATGGCCTGGCCCAGCCAGTCGCCACTGTGCGCGATGGTGAGGCGGGCGAGGTTGCGCGTGATGTCGCGCATCGCCCCGTCGGCGGCGATCGTCGCGCGGATGTCGCCGGCCACTGCGCGAGCCGGTATGTCCAGCGTTTGCGCGACGCCGAGCGTGCTGGCATCGCCGAGCAGGTCGACCTGATGCCCTGCCTGCATCAGCGCATGTCCCAGCGCCGCCAGCGGACGCGTATCGCCCTCGGTACCGTAGGTGATGATCAGCAGCTTCATGCGTGCAGGATACGCATCGCTGCATCCACGCTGCGTCGACACCTCGGATGCCGTTACGGAACGAGGGACTCCACGCCGTCGGCATGGATCACGATCAGACGTCTGCCATCGAGCGGCACGCGGACCTCCGTCGTGCGCCCGTCGCCGAGGCGCGTCCCCTTCGCCATCGTGATGCAGTCGCCGCGGATGGGGCAGCGGTCGATCACGACCTGCAGTTCATCGCGCCTCGCCCGGTAGGACACGCCGGCCGCGTAGTACAGGCTTTCCGGCGGCGAGGCGAAGCGGATGCGTGCCTCGCCGTCAGCGGCTGCCTGCACGACCACAGGCTGTACGGCCTCCCGGGCGTAGTCCGGTTCCAAGGCCTTGTCCGCGCAAGCGGTGAGTGTGGAAAGCACGAGCGCCATCAGGCTGCCTGGCAGACGATGATGAGGCACGTGCAGGCTGCTGGTTGATGCGTCCGTCATCACGTGATCCTTGGACAAGCACGGCTATCCGATGCCGCCGCACTCTAGTGCGTACACCCGTGTACGACAAACCATCCGTCCTCACTGAGGTGAATGCCTGTCGGCAAACAGAAAGCCCGCTTTCGCGGGCCTTCTCCGATATTGCGATTGCGGCGTGGTGCTACTTCAACCCGCGATGCTCCAGCAGCGGTTCGACGCTGGGGTCCTTGCCGCGGAAGTCGCGGTAGGCCGCAGCCAGGTCGCGCGAGTGGCCGATCGACAGCACCTTGTCGCGGAAGACTTGGCCGTTCTCGCGGGTCAGCCCACCGTGCTCGCGGAACCACTGGAAGGCGTCGTGGTCGAGCACTTCCGCGCCGAAGTAGGCGTAGTAGCCGGCCGCGTAGCCGCCGCCCCAGATGTGGCTGAAGTAGCTGGTGCGGTAGCGCGGTGGCACCGCCGCGATGTCCACCCTGTACTTCGCCAGCGCTTGCGTCTCGAACGCATCCACGTCCTGCTTGCCGGCGCCGGGCGGTTGCAGATGCCAGGCGAGATCCAGCAGCGCGGCCGACAGGTATTCCGTGGTGGCGTAGCCCTGGTTGAAGGTGCGCGCCTTGACGATCTTGTCGACCAGCGCCTGCGGCATCGCCTCGCCGGTCTGGTGGTGCTTGGCGTAGTGGGCGAACACCTTGGGGTCCAGCGCCCAGTGCTCGTTGAACTGCGACGGGAACTCGACGAAGTCGCGCGGCACGTTGGTGCCGGCCACGCTGGGATACTGGGTCTTCGAGAAGAAGCCGTGCAGCGCATGGCCGAACTCATGGAACAGCGTGGTGACGTCGTCGAAGCTGAGCAGCGCGGGCTGGCCGGCGGCGGGCTTGGTGAAATTCTCCACGTTGTAGACCACCGGGATGTCGCCGGTCAGGCCGTTCTGCTCGACGAAGTTCCCCATCCACGCGCCGCCCTGCTTGCTCTCGCGCTTGAACGGATCCAGGTAGAACAGCGCCAGCTGCTTGCCGTCGGCGTCGATGATGTCGAATACGCGCACATCCGGGTGGTAGACCGGGATGTCCTTGCGCTCCTTCGCGGTGATGCCGTACAGCTCGTGCGCGGCGAAGAACACGCCGTCCTTCAGCACGCGGTCCAGCTCGAAGTACGGCTTGATCTGCGATTCGTCCAGGTCGAACTCGGCCTTGCGGACCTGCTCGGCATAGAAATCCCAGTCGGCCGCGCCGGCGGTGAAGCCGCCCCGCTGCGCGTCGACCACGCCCTGGATCTTGGCCAGTTCCGCACGCGCACGCGCGGTGGCCGCGGGCACGGTGTCGGTCAGCAGCTTCAGCGCGACCTCGGGCGTGCCGGCCATCTGGTCGGCGATGCTGTAGGCGGTGTAGTTCGGGAAGCCCAGCAGCTGCGCCTTGCGCGCGCGCAGTTCGGCCAGGCGCTGGATGGTCGCGCGGGTGTCGTTGCCGTCGCCCTTCTCGGCGCGGCCCAGCGAGGCGGCCATCACCTGCTCGCGCAGCGCGCGGTCCTTCAGCGAGGCCAGCACCGGCTGCTGGGTGGTGTTCTGCAGGCTCAGCAGCCACTGGCCGTCCTTGCCCGCGGCCTTGGCCGCATCGGCCGCGGCGGCGATCGCGCCCTCGTCCATGCCATCGAGCTTCGCCTTGTCGCTAACGAACACGCCGCCCGCATTGCCCGCGGCCAGCAGCTTGGTGCCGGACGCCGTGGTCAGCGAGGATTCCTCGCTGTTGAGCTTGCGCAGCTCGGCCTTGTCGGCATCGGACAGCTGTGCGCCGGCACGCACGAAGCCGTCATAGGTGTGCTCGACCACGGTCTTCTGCTCGGGCGTCAGGCCGAGCGTGTCGCGGGCGTCGTAGACCGACTTCACGCGGGCGAAGAGCGTGGGATCGAGGTGGATGGCGTCGCTGTGCTCGGCCAGCTGGGGCGCCAGCGCCTCCTCGGCGGCCTGCAGCGTGGGATTGGTGTGGGCGCCCGTCATCGCGAAGAACACGCTGCTCGCACGCGTCAGCAGCATGCCGCTCTGTTCCAGCGCGAGGAAGGTGTTGGCGAACGTGGCTGGCTCGGGGTTGTCGGCGATCTTGCGTACCTCGGCCAGATGTCGCCGCATGCCTTCTTCAATCGCGGGCTGGTAGTGGGCGTCCTTGATCCTGTCGAACGGCGGCGCCTGGAACGGCAGGGCACTGGCGACGTAAAGGGGATTGTGGTCTTGGATAGCGGTGTCGGCGGGCATGGCGGATTCGGCAGCGGGGCGGTCGCCGCAGGCGGACAGGGCGACGGCGATGGCGGAGGAGAGCAACAGCGTACGCAGCATGGAGTGACTCCGGAACAGGCAGTGGAAAACGACGGGTGCACCCGTCGCGGTGGCCTGTCTAGCTTGCGCCGCCGTGCCCGGCTTGGCGAGTGCCGCGGCGGCGCGGGAGGCGCGGCCGCGCATCCCGCCACGTTGCGCAACGTGCGCGGACTGCATCCAGTCCTGCGGCGGCGCCGTAAGGGCTCGGCGAGACAGATGCGTTATCCTCCACGCCCCCCGCAGGAATCCACGCGATGAGCCAGTCCGACGACAAATCCGCCAAGGTGAGCCAGGCGCAGGCCGAGGACGCCGTGCGCGTGCTGCTCGAATGGGCGGGCGAGGATCCCACGCGCGAGGGTCTGCTGGACACGCCCAAGCGCGTGGCCAAGGCCTACCGCGACTGGTTCAGCGGTTACCAGATCGATCCGCGCGAGTACCTGGCGCGCACCTTCGAGGAAGTCGCCGGTTACGACGAGATGATCGTGCTGCGCGACATCGAGTTCGAGAGCCACTGCGAGCACCACATGGCGCCGATCATCGGCCGCGCCCACGTGGGCTACCTGCCCGACGGCAAGGTGGTGGGCATCAGCAAGCTGGCCCGCGTGGTGGACGTGTATGCGCGCCGCTTCCAGGTGCAGGAGAAGATGACCGCGCAGATCGCGCAGTGCATCCAGGACGTGCTGCACCCGCGCGGCGTGGCGGTCGTGGTCGACGGCGCGCACGAATGCATGACCACCCGCGGCGTGCACAAGCGCGGCGTCAGCATGGTGACCAGCAAGATGCTGGGCACCTTCCGCGAGGATGCGCGCACGCGGGCGGAATTCCTGCGCTTCATCGAGACGGGCAACGGAAGGCGTTGAGCAACGCGGTCGTGGGAGCGACGTAAGTCGCGATGAACGGCCGCGGCGGCGCCTTTGCGACTTACGTCGCTCCCACGAGAAGCAACCCCGCCATGAACCCCTGTCCCTGCGGCCCCGGTCGCGACTACGCCGCCTGCTGTGGCCGGTACCACGCCGGTGAGCCCGCGCCCGATGCCGAAGCGCTGATGCGCTCGCGCTACAGCGCCTACGTCCTCGGCGATGCCGCCTACCTGCGCGCCAGCTGGCATCCGGACACGCGTCCGGAGGAACTCGGCCTGGACACGCCGGGGTCGGCGAAAACCACCTGGCTGGGCCTGGCCGTGAAGGTGCATCGCGTCACCGGCACGGACACGGCCGAGGTGGAATTCGTGGCGCGCTATCGCATCGGCGGCGGCAGTGCGGTGCGCATGCAGGAGCGCAGCCGTTTCGTGCGGGTGGAGGGTCGCTGGTACTACCTCGACGGCGATCAAGCGTAAGCGGGTGCCCACGCTAGTTCAGCAGCGCGAAGGTGCCGGTTTCGCCCATCGCCTTTAGCGCATTGCGTGTCCTGACGGTACCGACGTGGTCGGGGCCGAAGGTGGACTCCATGTGCGCGACGGCCAGGGTGAGAAGTTCGTTCGCCGCCATCTTGTCGCCGCCATCGAGTGCGATCCGCGCGCGCAGCATCAGCACGTCGCGCAATATGAAGCGGTTGTTGGTGCTGTCCAGGTGCAGCCGCATTGGCGCGACCATGCCGGCCAGCAGGGTGTCGGCACGCGTGGTGTCACCTTCCACGTAAGCGGCCCGCGCCAGCAGGTAGCGGTTGTAGAAGGTCATGCTGTAGGCCGGAGGATAGGCACGCAGTGCGTGTTCGTTCTGTTCCAGCAGCTGCTGTGCTCGTGCCTGGTCGCCTTCGCCACCGCGGCGCGTCAGCGCCTGGGCCAATGTAATGCGGTGCAACGGCTGCAGCGGCAGGTGGCCCTCGGTATGGGCTGCGTGCACCGACTGCATCAGTGCGATGGCTTCATCCAGGGCCGCCCTATGCGATGCCGCATCGTGCTGGAAGATAAGGCGCCGGGCGAGCATCGTGCGGATGCGCGACACGGTTTCGTGCCGCTCTGGATAGCTGGCAGTGAGAAGCGCCTCCGCGCGGCGCACCAGCGTGATGCCCTCATCTGCCCTAGCCTGGCCGAACACACCCAGCAGCGAACGCACGCGGAGCACGTCGGCGAACTCAGGGTGCGTCTCACCGTAGTGGAGACGGACAATCCGTTCGGCCTGGGCGATGGATGCCGCGCAGGCATCGAGTTCTCCACCCGAGCACTGCAGGTTGGCGACCACCCGCCATGCACGGCCTACCAGCGGATGCGAATCGCCCAGCCGACGGCGGTAATCGGCGAGCAGGTCACTGGCGACCCGAGTGCCATCCTTGATGCGCTCCTGCAGCAGCAGGTTCTGTGCCCGGATGTGGCGTGCCTCGTTCGCGACCAGCGGAGACACCCGCAAGGTCAGGGCGATCGCGCGCTGCAGGTCGGCGTCGGCGTCGGCGAACTGAGCCAAACGTGTGCGCCAGTACCCACGCAGGATCAGCAGTTCGGCCTGTGCGATCGGAAGTGCGCTACGTTCGGCAAGCATCAGTGCCCTGTCCAGCGTACGCCGCGCGGTCTCCGGGTCGCCCAGGTCCCAATGGCTGCGCGCCAGTTCGGTCAGCAGCTGGAGGCGTGTGGCGGTGTCGTCCACGCCGCCCGGCGCGGCGAGGCCCTCGCGCGCCGCGGACTGCGCGTCGCGCGACTTGCCCTGCAGGTTGAGCAGCGCGGCCAGCGTGGCCTGTGCGCTGGCCTGCGCCAGCGCGTCCTCGCCTTGCAGTACGGTGGCCTCGTGCGCGAGCCGGGTCGCTTGCTGGTAGTCCCCGAGTACGCTGTAGTTGCGAGCCAGCATCGACAGGCCGCGGGCAAGTACGACAGGATGCTCGTCCAGCGGCAGGGAACGGACCTGGCGCTCGGTGTCCTGCAGCAGCGAGCGCGAGGACATCGGGGTATCGCCGAGGCCGGACAGTGTGGCGGTGCCCAGCATGTGTTCGAACACCTGCGACAGCGCGAGACTGGACGCGGTCTCCCGCGCCGCGCGGCGCTCCTGCCAAAACAGCACACCCAGGCTGCTTGCCAGCACTACGAGCGTCAACGCTCCCAGTGAGGCGACCAGCCGATGACGCGCCAGCAGGCGCGCGCTGCGGTAGAGCACGCCTCCGTTGCGCGCCTTTACCGGTCGGGTGTGCAGCCATGCCAGCAGGTCTTCGCGCAACGCGGCGACTGAGGAATAACGCGCATCGGGCGCCAAGGCGACGCTGCGGGCGACGATGGCATCGAGGTCGCCTGACAGCGCGCGCGCGAGCGTCTCGGCATGGTCGAACCCGCGCAGATGCGCCTCGGTCGCCGTGCCCCGCGCGGCGAGGTTCGACATGTACGGCGGTCCGTCTCCTTGCTCGCGCTCCAGTACGGTCGACAGCAAAGGGGAAGACACGCGTGGCAGCACGCCACTGAGCAGGCGGTACGCCAGCATGCCCAGGGACCAGACATCCATGGTTACCGCGGGCATGGCCCCGGCAAGGGCTTCGGGCGCCGTATAGCCATCGGAGGCGGCCAGGCGCGGCTGGCTTTCCCCGGCGACGAGCGATGCGGTCAGGCCGAAGTCGAGCACCTGCACCTGGCCGGTGTCGTTGACCATCAGGTTGGAAGGCTTGATATCCTGGTGCAGCACCTGTCGCTGATGCGCATAAACGAGGGCGTCACAGACCTGCACCAGCAACTCCACGCGTTGGCGCAGACCTGCCTTGCGGGTGTCGCACCAGGTATCGAGCTGCTCGCCCTGCACATAGCGCATGGCAAACCAAGGTTGGCCGTCGGGCTCAATGCCGCCGTCGAACAGCGTCGCGATGCCGGGATGGTCCAATGCAGCCAAGGTCTCGCGTTCGCGGCGGAAGCCCTCGACCAGGCGCGGCGAGGTCAGTTCAGTGCGGATGCACTTCAGTGCGACGCGCTGCTGGTACTGGCCATCGTCGCGCCAGGCTTCATACACCGTGCCCATACCACCGGAACTCAACATCCGCTTGATCCGCCAGGGGCCTAGCCGGCTGCCGACGCGCGCGTCAGCAGGGCCGTCGCCGCCGTCGGCCGTCATGGCGAAGGACCGACCGGGCAGGGCGTCGAAGTCCGCACGAGGTAGCAGGTCGTGTTCCCCCGCCCTCTGCAGGGCATCGTCCGACGCCAGCAGGCTCAGCAGCGCACGATGCGTGTCGGGGTCCTGGTGGGCGAGTTCGGCCAGCAGGACGCTCCGCTCCGCGGGCGACATCGCCACGCAGTCGTCGAACAGTGCCAACGCGCGGGTGAGGGCCGGGCTCATGTGAGGCGGGAAGTGAGGGGGCTGGGCGCGGCATTGTCGCCGCGCGCCTTGCTTGCGGCAACGGGGAGGGTCAGCCGTGCGATGCTCTCAAATAGTCCAGCGTCACCTGCAGCAGCGACCGCAGGCCGATGTCGAGCGAGCCCTCGTCCAGCATGAACTCCGGCGAATGGTTGCTCGGCGCGGTCACCGGATCCGTGCCCTTGGCCGTGCTGCCGACGAAGAAGAACATCGACGGCACTTCGCGCGCATAGAACGAGAAGTCCTCCGCGCCCATCTGCAGCGGCGGGGTGATGACGTTGTCGGCGCCGACCACGGCCTGCAGGCTGGGCAGCATGCGCGCGGTGAGTTCCGGGTTGTTGACGGTGACGGGATTGCCGTCGTTGTCCGGCACGCTGGCCTCCACCTTCGCACCGTGCGCGGCGCTGACGTGGCTGGCGACATTCTTCAGGTCGGCGAAGATCTTCTGCCGCATGCCTTCGTCGAAGGTGCGGATGGTGCCGACCACTTCCACGTCGTCGGGGATGATGTTGTAACGGATGCCGCCCTTGATGGCGCCGAAGCTGACCACCGCCGGCAGCTTGGAGATGTCGGTGCGGCGGCTGACGATGGTCTGGGTCGTGCCGATCACGTCGGCCATTGCGACGATGGGATCCACGCCGCCCCACGGGCGCGAGCCGTGCGTCTGCCGGCCGATGACCTTCAGCGTGAAGCTGTCCGACGCGGCCATCAGCGGCCCCTGACGCACGCCGATCTGGCCGACCGGGATCGACGAGAACACGTGCAGGCCGAACACCGCTTCCGGTTTGAAGTCCTTGAACACGCCTTCGGCCAGCATCAGCGACGCACCGCCCTCTTCGCCGGCCGGCGCGCCTTCCTCGGCGGGCTGGAACACCAGCAGCACTTCGCCCGGCAAGGTGTCCTTCATCCCGACCAGCGCCTTCGCCACGCCCAGCAGGATGCCGGTGTGCGCATCGTGGCCGCAGGCGTGCATCACGCCGACCGTTTCACCGCGGTACGTGGCGGTGGCCTTCGATGCGAACGGCAGCTCGTTGCGCTCGGTCACCGGCAGAGCATCCATGTCCGCACGCAGCGCGATGCGCGGGCCGGGCTTGCCGCCCTTGATCACCGCGGTGACGCCATGCCGGGCGATGCCGGTGCGCGGCTGCAGGCCCAGCTTTCGCAGCTCCTCGGCCACGCGCTTGGCGGTCTGCTCTTCGCGGTTGGACAGCTCCGGGTACTGGTGGAAGTGCCGGCGCCAGTCGATCACCTGCTGCTGCACGGCCTTGCCGGCGGCGGCGACTTCGGGACGCTGCGTGGTTGCGCCGTCCTGTGCGGCGGCAGGAAGGGCAGCCGCCAGTGCGGTGGTCAGCAGGGAAGCGGCAAACAGGCGTGCGTGGCGCATCGTGTCGGACTCCGGACGGGATAGGGCGATGCTAACCGCATTGGCCCTGTGGGGTTGGGACGTACATCGATGCTCGCGACCGGACACGAACGACCGCGTCGGCCAACGCGCCTGGATTCCGTTCGTGGTGAGCCTGTCGAACCACGCTGCTTGCTTTGAATCGAGGCACCAGAACGACCCGCTTTTCCGCGCGAGGCGTGGCTTGACAGGTTCACCACGAACGGAGCCCGAAGCTCACCACGAACGACGCCCGCGGTTCCGGTCTCCACTAGAATGAGCGCGCGTCGTGCCCGTCGGTCGTTGGGTGGACACGCATCGTCACCGCCCCGGAACCCCCATGCCCGACCTCGCCCTGCAGGTGCTCCTGCTGCTGTTCCTCGCCGCGATGCTGGCGGGCTTCATCGATGCCATCGCCGGTGGCGGCGGCATGGTGACTATTCCCGCCATGCTGCTGGCCGGCATTCCGCCGCTGCAGGTGCTGGGCACCAACAAACTGCAGTCGCTGTTCGGTTCCGGGTCCGCGAGTTGGGCCTATGCCCGGCACGGCCATGTCGATCTCAAGGGCCAGCTGCCGATGGTGCTGACCGCGGCGCTCGGTGCCGTTGGCGGCGCGCTGCTGGCGACGGTGATTCCGGTCGAATGGCTGAAGTGGGCGCTGCCGTTCCTGCTGGTCGGCATCGCCCTCTATTTCGGATTCAAGCCCGACATCGGCCACGTCGATCGGCACCAGCGCATGCGCCCGCAGGTGTTCGCGCTGACCTTCGTGCCGGCGATCGGCTTCTACGACGGCGTGTTCGGGCCCGGTACCGGCTCGTTCCTGATGCTGGGCTTCGTGGCGCTGGCCGGCTTCGGCATCCTCAAGGCCACCGCGCACACCAAGTTCCTCAACTTCGGCTCCAACCTCGGTGCATTCGCGGTGTTCCTCGCCCACGGCGCGGTGCTGTGGAAGATCGGCCTGCTGATGGGCGCAGGCCAGTTCCTCGGCGCGCAACTCGGCTCGCGCTTCGCGATGAAGCAGGGCGCCCGCATCATCAAGCCACTGCTGGTGACCGTCTCCATCGCGTTGGCGATCCGCCTGCTGGCGGATCCGCAGCATCCGCTGCGGGTGTCGCTCGGTCTTTGATCGGTTGTTGTGGGAGCGACGTGAGTCGCGATGCTTTTTCCCTTGCCCGAAGGAAAAGCTCGCGACTCACGTCGCTCCCACAACCAGCCTGGATCAAGGGGTGCGCAGGTAATCCAGCGCCACCTGCAGCATCGCCTTGCTGCCGGTTTCCAGCGCCTGTTCGTCGAGCAGGAACTGCGGCGAGTGGTTGATCGGCGCGGTGGCCGGATCGATGCCCTTGGACGTGGAACCGACGAAGAAGTAGAAGCCTGGCACAGTATTGGCGAACTGCGAGAAATCCTCCGCCACCGTCACCAGCGGCATCTCCACCACGTTCGCCGCACCGACCGCCTTCTCGAGCGACGGCCGCACGCGCTGCGTCAGGGCAGGCTGGTTGATCGTCGCCGGTGCGTTGTTGACCACCTGCAGTTCCGCGGTGCCCTCGCTGGCGTGCGCGTAGTCGGTGGCGATGCGCCGGAAACGCGCGATCACGTCCTCGCGCACCGCTGGATCGAAGGTGCGCAGCGTGCCCACGAGCTTCGCCTCGTCCGGAATGATGTTGAAGCGCACGCCGGCCTGGAACTGGCCCGCGGTCAGCACCACGGGGCTGGTGGCAATGTTGATCTGGCGCGCGATCATGCTCTGCGTGCCCAGCAGGATCTGCGCGCCCAAGGTGATCGGGTCCACGCCGTCCCACGGCCGCGAACCGTGCGTCTGCTTGCCGCGCACGGTCAGCGACCATTCGTCCGCTGCCGCCATCAGCGGGCCGCTGCGGTAGCCCACGCTGCCGACCGGCAGGCCCGCCCATACATGCAGGCCGAACACGGCGTCCGGCGTGAAGTCCTTGAACACGCCTTCCTTCAGCATCAGCGCCGCACCGAACACCTCGCCGGCGACCGGCGGACCTTCTTCGGCCGGCTGGAACACGAACATCACCTCGCCCGGCAGGTCGTCCTTCGCCGCGACCAGCGCCTGCGCCACGCCCATCAGGATGGCGACGTGCGCGTCGTGGCCGCAGGCGTGCATCACGCCGACCGGCTGGCCGCGGTACTCGGCCTTGACCTTGGACGCGAACGGCAGGCCGGTCTGCTCGGTGACGGGCAGTGCATCCATGTCGGCACGCAGCGCGATCCGCGGGCCGGGCTTGGCGCCTTTCAGCACCGCGATCACGCCGGTCTTGCCGACGCCGGTGCGCACGGTGAGGCCGAGCGAACGCAGGTGATCGGCCACGAGCTTCGCCGTGCGCGTTTCCTGTTCGCCGAGTTCCGGATGCTGGTGGATGTCGCGGCGCCACTGCACGAGGTTGGGCTGTGCCTGCTCCAGCGCTGCAACGGCGGTCGACTCTGCGGCATGGCCGGCCGGCGCCAGCAGCGTGGAGAGCGCGAGCAGGCAGGCCGCCTGCAGGGAACGTCGGTGGCAATGGGACATGGCAAGGGACGCAGCGTGGGCGGAGCCCGATGCTAGCCCGGGCGGCGCGCGCGTCCAATGGCGAATCGCCATGAGCGCATGCGGGCGCGCGGCTCGCATTCGACGCGTGCGCGTGGCAGGCTCGCAGGCCGCCGACCACCCCGCACGCCCATGACCCGCGACGCCGATCCCGCTCCCTCCCGCCCACTGCAGGGTGATGCCGCCTTGCTGCGCGCGGTCGGCAGCCTGGCGCTGGCGGCGGCGGTCATCAACATCATCGTCGGCGGCGGCATCTTCAAGATGCCGGCCGCGCTGTCGGCGCAGGTCGGTGCGGCCGCACCGCTGGCGTTGCTGGCCGGCGCGCTGGTGATGGTGCCGGTGGCGCTGTGCTTCGCCGCCATCGGCAGCCGCGCTTCCGCGACCGGCGGGCCGTACACCTACGTCAGCGCGGTGTTCGGCACGCTGCCGGGTTTCCTGGCCGGCGCGTTGATGTGGATCTGCAACGTAGCGTCCAGTGCCGGCGTCGCCGCCGCGCTGTCGCTGCAGGTCGCCAGCCTGTGGCCCGTGTTCGATGCGCCGCTGCCGCGCGCGCTGTTGCTGCTGGGCGTGTACGCGGCGATCTACGCGCTCAATGCCTTCGGCGTGAAGCTGGGCGCACGCGCGGTGATGGCGCTGGCCACATTGAAGCTGGTGCCGCTGTTCCTGCTGGTGGTCGTGGGGCTGGCCTTCGTCGACACCACGCAGATCAGCTTCGCGTTCGCCGATGTGCCGTCATGGACGGCGCTGGGCGCGGCGATGGTGATGGTGGTATTCGCCTACTCGGGCGTGGAAACGGCGCTGATTCCCGGCGGCGAAGTGCGCGATCCCTCGCGCAGCGTGCCGCGCGCCGCGCTCAGTGCGATCCTGCTGGTGGTGCTGCTGTACCTCGGCCTGCAGATCGTCTGCCAGGGCGTGCTGGGGCCGGCGCTGGCCAGCAGCAGCGTGCCGATCGCCGAGGCGGCAGGGAAGTTGTGGGATCCGGCGCGCATCGCCCTGCTGGTGACCGCCTGCGTGTCGATGGCCGGTTTCCTGCTCGGCAATCTGCTGGGCTCGTCGCGGCTGCTGTTCGCACTGGGACGCGATGGTTACCTGCCGCAGGCCTTTGGCCGGGTCAGCGCCGCCCACCGCGTGCCGCTGCTGGCGCTGGCCGCGCATGCCGGCATCGCCTGCGTGCTGGCGGTGCTGGGCAACTTCGAAGCGCTGGTGCTGATCTCCGGCGGCGCGGTCTGCCTGGTGTACGTGATGGTGGGCATCGCCGCCTGGCGCGCCCAGCGCACCGACCTGCGCGAGCGCGGCGAGCCGTTCGTGCTGCGCGGCGGTCCGCTGGTCCCCGGCCTAGCGGTGTTCGGCATGCTCGCCATCCTCACCACGCTGAGCGCACGCGAGTGGACGGCGATCGGCGTGGCCGTCGTGGTGCTGGCGGTGGTGTACGCGGTGCTGGTGGGGCTGCGGCGGCGCGTGGGGGCCTGAGCGGCAGGAATGGTGGGACAGCCAGTGGTGGGAGCGACGTAAGTCGCGAGCTTTTGGTGTTGCCAGAGGAAGAGCTCGCGACTTACGTCGCTCCCACAGGAAGCGGCCACGGCGCTCAGCGGAACACCACCGTCCGGTGCCCGTTCAACAGGATGCGGTGCTCCACATGGCGACGTACGGCGCGCGCCAGCACCAGCGATTCGATGTCGCTGCCCATCCGCACCAGTTCCTTCGGCGTCATCGCGTGGTCCACGCGGGCCACGTCCTGTTCGATGATCGGGCCTTCATCCAGGTCGCGGGTCACGTAGTGCGCGGTGGCACCGATGATCTTGACCCCGCGCTGGTGCGCCTGGTGGTAAGGCCTGGCGCCCTTGAAGCTGGGCAGGAAGCTGTGGTGGATGTTGATGGCGCGGCCGGCCAGCGCATCGCACAGGGCGGGCGAGAGGATCTGCATGTAGCGCGCCAGCACCACCAGGTCGATCTGCTCGCGTTCCACCAAGTCGACGATCTGCCGTTCCTGCGCGGCGCGGTTGTCGGCCGTCACCGGCAGGTGGTGGAACGCCACGCCGTACGACTGCGCCAACGCCGCGAAGTCGGCATGGTTGGAGGCGATGCAGGCGATCTCCACCGGCAGCTGCCGGCTGTGCACGCGGAACAGCAGGTCGTTGAGGCAATGGCCCTGCTTGCTGACCAGCACCATCAGCCGGGCCTTGCGGCGGGCGTCGTGGATGCGCCAGTCCATGCCGAACATCGCCGCCAGCGAGGCGAAGCCTTCGTGCAGCACGTCGATCTCGGTCGCGCCCGGCACGTCGAAATGCACGCGCAGGAAGAACCGTCCCGACTCCTCGTCGCCGAACTGCTGCGCGTCCAGGATGTTGCAGCCCGACGCGTACAGCAGGCCGGTGACGCGGTAGACGATGCCGGTGGTGTCCGGGCAGGAGAGGGTCAGGATGTGGTCGTGGCGCATTGGGGCGGCGTGGATTATTCGCAACGGGCGGCAGTGATGCGGTTCTGCGCGTCGATGTACACGCGCAGGCGGTCGGTCCGCGAGTCGTGCCTGACGGCGGTGGACGGTGCGATCGGATTCACCAGTCCTGCGCCGCTTTCACGCGACAGGCGCTTGAGCGTGGCCTCGTCCGCCGGCTGCCCGACCGCCCACCCCAGCGTCGCATCGCTGCACCGGCCGTCGCCGGCGACCTGCGGGCCCGGTGTGCTGACGCAGGCGGACACGCCCAGGGCGCCGGCGATCACGCCAAGGCCACGGAGGGATGAGCGACGGAACGAACGGGGGAAGGTCATGGCAGCGTCTCCGGTGCGGTGAGGATCGCTGTTTAGCACATCGCCGGTCCGCGTGGGCCGACGGCCGTGCCTACAGGTCGAACGCCAGCAGGTCGTGCCCGGTGGCCGCGCGCACTACGCGCCGGTACAGCACGTTGCCGCTGCCGCCGTTGGTCAGCGCCACCAGCGCGCGCTGGCCACGGGCGTCGCCCAGCGCGAAGTTCTTGAAGATGCCGCCGTTGCTGCCCGAGTGGTAGAAGACCGGCCCGCGCGGCGTGGATTCCAGATTCCAGCCCAGGCCCTTGTCGGTCCAGCGCCCGGGCACGTCGATCTGCCGCGTCAGCATCGCGGTGCGCGTGGCTTCGGTGATCTGCCAGGGCTCGCGCGGCACGCGCACCATCAGCGCCATGAAGCGGGCGTAGTCGGTCGGCGTGGTACGCAGGCTGGCCGCGGCGTTGGCGAGGACATCGCCGGGCCAGTTCACCAGCCCCTTCGGCGTGATCGCCTGCACCTCGGGCAGGGCGCGCTCGGCATCGGCATAACGCCATGACGAGAGCGGCTTGTTCCAGCGATCGGCGATCGTCTGTGCGGCGTTCCAGGTATCGCGCAGCATTTGCGGCGGCATGGCGGGGTCATCGTCGTCGACCGCACGGTGCCCGTATACCGAACGCGCGGCGAGCTCCCGGCTCCATGTATAGCTGCTGTCGCGCATGCCGGCCGGCCCGAACAGCAGGCGCTGCATGGATTCATCCAGGCTCTCGCCGGTCAGCGTCTCCACCACCAGCTGCAGCCAGAAGATCGCCTCGCCGGAATAGTCGATCCGCGTGCCCGGCTTCACTGCGGGCACCAGTGTTTCGTTCGCCGGATCCCTGCGCCAGTTCGGCAGGCCGGTGGAATGGCGCAGCACGTCGCGTGCCGTGACCAGATCCACCCACGGATGGCCGGCCAGGTAGTCCATCCGGCGATAGCGCACCAATGGCGCATCCAGATCGATCACGCCCTGGTCCGCCAGCTGCAGCACCAGATAGGCGAACACCGGCTTGCTCAGCGAGGCATCCTCGAACAGCGTGTCCTCCGCCACCGGCGCGCGCGTCTCCGCATTCAGCACGCCGAGGTTGCGCGACCACACCACCTCGCCCCGTTCCACCACCGCCATGCCGATCGCCGGCACGCTCAGCGCCTGCATCAGCCGCGGCAGATCGGCGAGGAAGGCGTCGGGCGGGATCCAGCCCGCGGCATCGTCGCAGGCGGCGGCGGACGTGAGGCGTGGCCAGGCACTGGCGGCCAGCGGCGTTGCAGCGAGCGCGGTCAACCAGCGGCGGCGGTGGGGGCAACGTGGAGCGGCTTCAGGCGTCATGGGGGCTGCACGAAGAGGGAGCTTGCAGAAGCATGACGAACGACCACGCCGAACCCCGCGCCGAGTCCGGAGCGATCTTCGATGCGATCGCGTTTAGCGCCTTTTCGCGCCATGGCCTGCTCCGGGACATGCACGGTGTCGTGGCGGCGGGCCCAGGCCCGCTCTACGTTTCCTTCGGTGCGAGCGGCGGCGCCTGGGTGGGCCGGCCCAGCGGGTCGAGTGCGATCATCACGAAGTGCCCGCGCGTACACAGCTTGCGCTCGCCGGTCAGCAGGTTCTCGGTGATGACTTCGACGTCGACGTTCATCGAGCTGCGCCCGACCTTGACCACGCGCGCCACCACTTCCACCAGGTCGCCCTTGTGGATGGGCTGGTTGAAGTCGACCTGCTCCGAGCGCGCGGTGACCACGGTGGTGCGCGCATAGCGCGAGGCGGCGATGAAGGCCGACATGTCCATCCACGCCAGCGCCTGGCCGCCGAACAGCGTGCCCAGGTGGTTGGTGTGGTCGGGGAAGACCATGTGCAGCAGGCGGGCCTCGACGGGGCGCGCTTCGGCGGTGGCCAGTTCGGTCATGGTGATGCTCCGGTGTGCGTGCTCCCGGCGGCAGCATAGCGCGCCGGGATGTCGGGCCGTCGTGAGGCTCGCGGAGCCCGATGTGGGAGCGACGTGAGTCGCGAACGCAGGAATGAAGAGTCCGGCCAGTCGCTGGGCCAAGGGCACCGCAGCCCTCGTCCTCAACATGGCATGCGACGCTGCAGCACCACGAGGCGCTAATCGCCGCGATCGCGACTTACGTCGCTCCCACATGTGTATCGTCAGCGACCCGATGTCTCAGAACGCGTGGTCGAAGCCCACTTCGCCCTGCACGCCCAGCTGGTAGGCGGAGACGCGGCGCTCGAAGAAGTTGGTCAATTCCTGCACGTCCTGCAGTTCCATGAAAGGCAGCGGATTACGCACGTCGTAGCGCTTGGGCATGCCGAGCTTGGCGAAATGCTGGTCGGCGCAGTGCTGCAGGTACTGCCGCATGTCGCGCGTCGAGATGCCGGCCACGCCGCCGGACAGCACATCCTCCGCGAACTGCACTTCGCACTCGATGGCCTCCTCCAGCATGTCGTAGACCTGCTGCTGCATGCGTTCGTCGAACAGGTCCGGCTCCTCCTCGCGCACGGTGCGTACGCACTCGAACGCGAACTCCATGTGGCAGCTCTCGTCGCGGAACACCCAGTTGGTGCCGCTGGCCAGACCCGGCAGCAGGCCGCGCGAGCGAAAGTAGTACACGTAGGCGAAGGCGGCGAAGAAGAACAGGCCCTCGATGCAGGCGGCGAAGCAGATCTGGTTGAGCAGGAACTGGCGGCGCTGGTCGCGCGTCTCGATCCGCTTCATGTCCTGGATGCTGTCGATCCACTTGAAGCAGAAGTCGGCCTTCTTCTTGATCGCGGGGATGTTCTCGACCGCGGCGAACGCCTTGAAGCGCTCCGACGGGTCGGGCAGGTAGTTGTCCAGCAGGGTCAGGTAGAACTGCACGTGCAGCGCTTCCTCGTACAGCTGGCGCGACAGGTACATGCGCGCTTCCGGCGCGTTGAGGTGCTGGTACAGGTTCAGCACCAGGTTGTTCGAGACGATCGAATCGCCGGTGGCGAAGAACGCGACCAGCCGGTGGATCAGGTGGCGATCGGCCGGCGTCATCTTCGCATGCAGGTCGGTGATGTCGATCTGGAAGTTGATCTCCTCCACCGTCCAGGTGTTCTTGATCGCGTCGCGGTACATGTCATAGAACTGCGGATAGCGCATCGGGCGCAACGTCAGTTCGAAACCAGGGTCGAGCAACATTTGTTTTGGTTGTGCAGACATGTATTGGATCTTCTTCTGTTTTCTTCCAAGTATTGGAAGATTGACTGATGTTTGACTTGGCGAGGTCGGCACGTCCTTGTGCCAAATCGCTTCCCTACTATTAGTGCTCGCGGTCTCGCGGTGGATTCGGATCGTTACCCGGAGAGATGGTGTCCTTGCTTCGGATCCTTCCGTCCACTCCCTTAGTGGTCAACTCACCGCCACCCTGATTGCCGAGCATTTGGCGGGCTGATTGCTCCGCCGCTTTCTGCGTGGAATGAACGCTGGAAGCTCTATCCGAATCATTCCTCTTGTTTGCCCAATTTCCGTCATCTCGGCGGAACACCGTGCGATCTCTACCCTTACTCATGGCTACCTCTGCTGATGAAGTGAGCGCTTGAGCTAAAACTTTGACCGGCTAGCAGCAATTTCACCTATAGAAGGTTATAGTTGCCGTACTTCTTAGCCGAAGTGCCGATCAAAGACATCCCGCTCAAGCTGTTTGGATGTTTTGGTGAAGCAACCAAGGGGCCGACCTGCAAGTCGGCCCCTTTTCTTTTTTACTGGCACGCCTCGCACGCTTCCGGATTTTCCAGCGAGCAGGCGATGGCTTCGGTCGGCGTGTACTCGCGCTGCGGCGCGGTGACCGCTGCGCTGCTGACCGTGGTCTTGGCGATGCGGGTGGCCGGGCGCGAGCGCAGGTAGTAGGTGGTCTTGATGCCCTGTTTCCACGCGTACATGTACATGGACGACATCGCGCCGATGTTCGGGCTTTCCATGAACAGGTTGAGCGAGGCCGACTGGTCGATGAAGGCGCCTCGGCCGGCGGCCATGTCGATCAGCGAACGCATCGGGATTTCCCACGCCGTGCGGTAGATCTGCTGCAGCGCGTCCGGCACCTGCGCCAGGCCCTGTACCGAGCCTTCGGACAGCTTGATCGCATCGCGCGTCTCCGCCGTCCACAGGCCCAGCTTCTTCAGTTCGTCCACCAGGTAGCGGTTGACCTGCAGGAAGTCGCCCGACAGCGTCTCGCGCTTGAACAGGTTGGACACCTGCGGCTCCACGCATTCGTAGCAGCCGGCGATCGAGGCGATGGTCGCGGTCGGCGCGATGGCGATCAGCAGTGAGTTGCGCAAGCCGTGTTCCTTGATGCGCGCGCGCAGCGCATCCCAGCGCTCCACGTTTTCCGGCACCACGTTCCAGGCATCGAACTGCAGTTCGCCGTTCGCCGCACGGGTGTCGGCGAAGGACGGATGGCGACCGCGTTCCTGCGCCAGTTCCACCGACGTCTCCAGCGCGTGGAAGTAGATGGTCTCGGCGATCTTCGCCGACAGCGTGCGCGCCTCGGCGCTGTCGAACGGCAGGCGCAGCTTGAAGAACACATCCTGCAGGCCCATGCAGCCCAGGCCGACCGGGCGCCAGCGCAGGTTGCCGCGGCGCGCGGTCTCGATGGGATAGAAGTTCAGGTCGATCACGCGATCCAGCTGGCGCACGGCCAGACGGACGGTTTCGGCCAGCTTGTCGAAATCGAACCAGACGCGGCCGGTGTCGGGGTCGCTGTCGAAATGGCGGGCCAGGTTGATCGAGCCGAGGTTGCACACCGCTGTTTCCTCGGCCGAGGTGACCTCGAGGATCTCGGTGCACAGGTTCGACAGGTGGATCACGTTGCCGGCGCGCAGGGTCTGGTTGCTGGCGGCGTTGCACTTGTCCTTGAACGTCATCCAGCCGTTGCCGGTCTCGGCCAGCGTGCGCATCATGCGGCCGTACAGCTTGCGGGCGGAGATGGTCTTCATCGCCTTGCCCTGCGTCTCGGCCTGCGTATACGCCAGCTCGAACGCGGCGCCGTACAGGTCGGTCAGCTCCGGCACCACGCGAGGATCGAACAGCGACCAGTCCTGGTCCGCTTCGACGCGTTTCATGAACAGGTCCGGCACCCAGTTGGCGAGGTTGAGGTTGTGCGTGCGGCGCGCTTCGTCGCCGGTGTTGTCGCGCAGCTCCAGGAAGTCCTCGATGTCGGCGTGCCAGGTTTCCAGGTACACGCAGGCCGCGCCTTTGCGCTTGCCGCCCTGGTTGACCGCCGCGACCGAGGAATCCAGCGTCTTCAGCCACGGCACGATGCCGTTGCTGTGGCCGTTGGTGGACTTGATCAGCGACCCGCGCGAACGCACGCGCGTATAGCTCACGCCGATGCCGCCGCTGAATTTGCTCAGCTGGGCGATGTCGCCGTACTTGGCATAGATCGATTCCAGCGTGTCCTGCGGCGAATCCAGCAGGAAGCACGAGGACAGCTGCTCGTGCGTAGTGCCGCTGTTGAACAGCGTGGGCGAGCTGGGCAGGTAGTCCAGATTGCCCATGCGGCGGTACAGCGCCAGCGCTTCCGGCACGTCCTCGCTCAGCGCGCAGGCGATGCGCAGGAAGAACTGCTGCGGCGTCTCGATCACCTTGCGGGTGTGCGGGTGGCGCAGCAGGTAGCGGTCGTACAGCGTGCGCAGGCCGAAGTAGTCGAAGTGCAGGTCCAGCGAGGCATCCAGCGCGTCGTTGAGCTTGCGCGCGTTGGTCTGCACGAAGTTCAGCAGGCGGTCGTTGATCAGGCCGACCTCGTGGCCGCGCGTCACCGACTGCGAGAACGCATGGATCTCCTGGCCGGTGACTTCCTTGGTGATGTAGCCGGCCAGCAGGCGTGCGGCCAGGCGGCTGTATTCGGGTTCCTCGCCGGTCAGCAGCGCGGCGGTGCGGATCGACAGTTCGTCCAGTTCGCGCGTGCTGGCGCCGTCGTACAGGCCGGAGATGGTGCGCGTGGCCACGCGCATCGGGTCGATGGCGTGCAGGCCTTCGCAGTTGCGCTGCACCGCGCGCACGATCTTGTTGAGGTCCACCGGCTCGCGGCCGCCATTGCGCTTGGTCACGCTCATCGCAGTGGCGGTGGGCGGCGGGGTCAGGGCGAACGCGTCCTTCTGGGACGGGGTGGTGCCGGCGTCGGCGACGACGGGGTCGGTCTGGGTCACGAGAGTCCTCCATGCGTGGTGCACGCGGCGGCCCGTCCCTCGCAGGGCTGCGCAAGGCCGGATGGAGGATCACAGTGGGGAAGCGGCGTCGCAGGAGACGCGACCACGCAGACGGACTGCGGGCGCCCTGCTTCGCCAGCCATCTCCCCCCGGAGAATCCGCGGCCGGCACCGCGCGGTGTGCATCGCGCGGCTGTCGGCAGGTCTTCGGACTCATGGGCTTGGGGCGAGGAGTGAGGGAAGAGGAGTGAGCGGAAGCCCCGTCCGGCTTCTCCTCACTCCTCACTTCTCCCCACTCACTCCTGCTCCACCTACATCCGCCGCTTCCCAAGGCATGGCGCCTCAGTGCTGGTGGCGGGGTCGTTCCCAATTACCGCTGCGGGGCAGTGCCGGAGTGGCGCGAACGCGTCACCGGCTTCCCTTTTCATCCGGAGGCTAGCCACCACCGGAACCGACGGCCACAAGATAGTGGGGGTGTCGGGAAGCGTCAACACCAAATGTTGTGTGGAACCGCGGATGTCGGTGCGAAGCGGGTTTCACGGATTCCAGCGGGGTAGAAGTGAGCGGGCAGGAGTGAGGAGTGAGGAAAAGCGCCTTTGCTCACTCCTCACTCCTACCCACTCACTCCTGCCGTCACGCGCGCAACGCGGTGATCGACGCGTCCTGCGCCCGCTGGTACAGCGCAAACGGGTCATGGATCGCCTTGCCCAGCGCGGCCTCGAACGCGTCCTGGTTGGCATGCGCGTCGTAGGCGCGCTGTTCGCCGCCGCCGAGGTTGGACTGGAAGATGCCCGCCGCGCTGACCGGCAGGAAGTCCTCGTAGACGATGGGATCGGCGGTGGCATGGCCGCCATCGACCAGCGCGTCAGGCGTCATCGCCGCGCGCTCGGCGGCCGGCAGTGCGGCACCCGCATCCGTCAGGCGATAACGGAAGTAGCCCAGGCCTTCGCGGCGCAGCGTGTCTTCGTCATCCGGAAACGCCGCGAACGTCTCGGCCAGCCGCTGCGGATAGTCCGCCGCGGTGTTGCCTGCCCCGCCGGCCTGGCGCACCTGCGCCAGCAGACGGTCGTAGAGTTCGCGACCGGCCGGCGTCAGCGCCATGCCGCGCTGTTCGATCTCGCCGAAGCGCGCGCTGTGGCTGCCGGGCACCAGCGTGCCGTTGGCATCGGGGAAGGCGACTTCCTCTTCCAGCGCCTTGAAGCTGGTCTGCCGCAGCAGGATGGGCACCGCGCGGCGCGGCGGGCCTTCGATCAGCGCCTTGGCCTGCAGGCCACGCGCCAGCATCGCCGCCTGCGCGGCGTCGATGTCCAGCGTGCGCGGGGTCAGGTGGTTGATGTGCGGGCCGCGGAAGCTGACCACGTCGGCGACCAGCCGGTGCAGACCGTGCAGCGCGCGGTAGGTCTCCCGCGGCACGGTCGCATCGCCATGCCAGCGGAACGTTTCCAGTACTTCCGCGACAAAGCGCTGCGCATCGGCCTCGTCCAGGCCGCCGTCGCGTTCGGCCTGCGCCTCCAGCGCGCGCGCGCCGGCGGTGAAGATGTCGCGCTTGGCCAGGATCGCTTCCGCTTCCGCGCCCAGCGCGGCATCGGCGATCAATTCCAGCCGCAGCAGTGAGGTGAAGATGCGGAACGGGTTGGCGGCCAGCGCCTCCTCGCTCAGCGGACGGAAGGCGGTGGCGTGCACCGGCACGCCGGCTACGGTCAGGTCGTAGTAGCCCACCGGGTGCATGCCCATCAGCGCGAACACGCGGCCCAGCATCGCCAGTTCGGCCGGCGTGCCGACGCGGATCGCGCCATGGCGCTCCAGGTCCAGCCGTTCGGTCTCGCCGCCACGCTGCAGGCGCTCGGCTAGCGCGGGATCGCGGCGCAGCGTCTCGGCGTTGATGTCGCCGACCAGTTCGATCAGATCGCCGTACAGCGGTACCTCGGCGCGGTACATGTCGGACATGGCCTGGGCGAACAGGCTGCGGATGCGGTCGGGCGTAACGAAAGCGGTCATGGGACTCGATGGACGGGCGGCGTGGGGCCGCGAGGGGCGCGTATTGTCGCCGGCCGCGCCGGCCCGGGCCACTCTCAACCCTTCGGACGACCGTCGTCCGTGCCGCCGGGTACATACCCGGGCGGGCCGAACAGGGTCATGCCCACCTGCCGCAGGCCACGCGCGCGCCGCAGGTCGCGCAGCAGCTTCACCCACGCGTGGAAGGCGATCTTCACCGGGTTGTAGCTGCGCACCGGATCCACCAGTCCGTAGCGGATCGGAACGCCGGGGCGTTCCTCGCGGCAGGTATCGAACAGGCGGTCGAACACGATCAGCACGCCGCCGTAGTTGCAGTCCAGGTACTCGGGATTGCTGGCGTGGTGCACGCGGTGGTGCGCCGGCGTGTTGAACACGAACTCGATGGGGCGTGGCAGGCGCGGCACCAGTTCCGTGTGCAGCCAGTACTGGTACAGCAGGTTCAGCGCCAGCGCGCCGACCACGTACGGCACCGGGAAGCCCAGCCAGACCAGTGGGCCGAAGAACACTGCCGCGCCGGTCAGCTTGCCGGTCCAGCCGAGGCGGTACGCCGTGGACAGGTTGTACTGCTCGGCCGAGTGATGCACCGAATGGTTCAGCCAGAACCAGCGCACGCGATGATCGGCCCGGTGCATCCCGTAGTAGCAGAACTCCTGGCCCAGGAAGAGCGCCAGCCAGTGCCACGGCTGGTCCATCGCGATCGTGGTCAGGCGGAACTCCCAGATCGCGAACAGCAGCACGCCGACAATGCCGCCATGGATCAGCAGGCCCGTCAGGGCGCGGCCGGCGGCGTCGCCGAAGGACGCCCAGTACGCCTTCCAGTCGTAGCGCACGCCGCGCCGTACGAGGCACGCGGCTTCCACCGCCGCGATCAGCGCGAACAGCAGCAGTGGCAGGCCGACGAAAGCACGCATGCCCTCCATGGCGCGGCCTTACCGCCCACGCCGCTCGGCCAGCTTTTGGCCTGCTGCGCGCATTTCGTCGGGTGAAAGCCTGCCGTCGCCGTTCGTATCCAGGGTGTCGAACCGCTTGGCGATGCGCGGCAGCTTCGCTTCGGCCTCGGCCTTGTCGATCAGGCCGTCGCCATTGGCGTCGGCGGCCTTCAGGCGTTCCTGCAACGTGGCTTTCTGCTCATCGGTCAGCGTGCGCTGCTGTGCGTGGGCGGGCGCCACCAGCGAAAACACGGACAGGACGGTGGCGAAGGGAAGCAGGACGGTTCGGGACATGGCGTTCTCCAGAAAGTGAAGGAAGGTGCAGGCGCGACAGGTGGGAGGGCGTCCATGCGGCATAGGGGGTGCCTGCCGTCGCGCCTGCGGAAAGGAGCGGTCGTCAGTGGCCGCGCGGGCAGGCGATGGTTTCGCCGCCGGCGTTGGTGCAGGTGCCGGTGTGCGAAACCGTGCCGCCGGACACCGTCGTGCTGCCGGTGTAGCCGTTGCCGCTCGCGCCGGTGGCGGTGGTGCTGCGTGCACCGGTCACGTTGCCGTCCGCGTCGCGGCTGATGCCGCCGCTGGTGCTGGCGGTCCCGCCGTTCGGTCCGTTGGCGTAGGCGCTGCCCTGGCGACCGGCGCTGCCGTCGGCGTTGCGGTAGGCGCTGCGGTCGTAGCCGGCATTGCCGCCGTTCGCGCCGCTGATGGCGCCGCTGCGCGCGGCGCTCGCATTGCCCTGGCCGTCGGCCTGCCAGCTGCGCTGGCGCTGGCTGTCATAGCGCGCATTGCTGCGCTCGACCGCCACGTTGCCACCCTGCGCGGTGCGCTGCACGGCGCGGCTGCGCTCGCGGGCTTCGGCGTGGGCGGCGAACAGGGTGGTGGCGCAGAGGGCGAAGGCGGTGGCGATCAGGAACGGGGTCTTGCTCATGGCGGAATCCTCGTCGGAGTGTGGGATGGCCGCACAGGGGAAGCGGCGGCAGGACCACGGTAGGGCGGGCAACGCCGGCAGGTGTGTCGCGGTTGACAGCAGATGTGTCTGCGGGCGGCGCGGGAAACATCTGCTTACAAAGGGGCCGCCGGCGGGGTTTGCCGGCCGTCGCGGCGGCGGGCGATAGTGGCTCCATGGAAGACGCCCTGCCCCGTGTACTGCTGGTCGACGACGACGTGCGGCTGCGCGAGCTGCTGCAGCGCTACCTGCAGTCGCAGGGCTTCGACGTGCGCGGCGTGGGCGATGGCGTGCAGCTGCGGCAGGCGCTGGACCGCGGCCACTTCGACCTGATCGTGCTGGACCTGATGCTCCCCGGCGAGAACGGCCTGGACATCTGCCGCCGCCTGCGTGGCCAGGGCGACGCCACGCCCATCGTCATGCTCACGGCGAAGGGCGACGAGATCGACCGCATCGTCGGGCTGGAGATCGGCGCCGACGACTACGTGCCCAAGCCGGTCAATCCGCGCGAACTGTTGGCGCGCATCCGCTCGGTGCTGCGGCGCACGCGTCCAACGCCCGGCGCACCGCAGGCTGACGGTGGCGAGGTGGTGTTCGGACCGTTCACCCTCGACCTCGGGCGGCGCGAACTCACCCGCGACGGCGCGCTGCTGCGGCTCACCAGCGGCGAGTTCGCCGTGCTGGCGGTGCTGCTGCGGCATCCGCGCCAGCCGCTGAGCCGCGATCGCCTGATGAGCCTGGCCCGCGGCCGCGAACACGAAGCCTTCGAGCGCAGCATGGATGTGACCGTTGCCAGGCTGCGCCGCCTGCTGGAAGAAGACCCGCGCCAGCCGCGCCTGATCCAGACCGTCTGGGGCGTGGGTTATGTGTTCGTGCCGCCGGAGGCCGCGGCATGAGGTCGCCGCTGCCGCGCAGCGTGTTCGGCCAACTGGTGCTGGTGATCGCGCTGGTGCTGATCGGCGCGGGCGTGCTGATGCTGCTATTGGGGCGCGAACTGGCCACGCGGCCGGCGGCGGACCAGTTGCTGCGCGCGATGCAGGGGTTCGCCGCCGTCGTCGAAGCGCTCGATCAACACCAGCCGCATGCGCGCACCGTCGAGCAGCTGCGTGAGGCCGGGCTGGAGGTACGCAGCACGCCGCCGGCCGACGCCCGACCGCGCTTCGCGCCGTTGCTGCGGGAACTGCGCGAACAGGCGGCGGACACGCTGGGCAGCGGGCGCGAGCTGCGGATGGAAGCCGGTCGCGGATTGCGGGTGATCTGGCTGAAACCGGCCACGCGCGAACCGCTGTGGGTGTCGTTCGCCTACGAGCGCCCGGGTACCGGCATGCGCCGGTTCTCGGTGTTCATGCTGATCGGCTGCGTGGTGCTCGTGTGGCTGGCCGCGGCGTACTTCGCCCGTCGCCTGGTGCAGCCGCTGCGCCAGCTCGCCGCGGCCGCGCCGACCATCGTGCGCGGCGATGCGCCACCGCCGGTGCATGCGCGTGGCCCGCGTGAGGTCGCCGACCTGGCGCAGGCGCTGGGCGATGCCAGCCGCGATGTCCGTGCCGCGGCGGATGAGCGCGCGCTGCTGCTCGCGGGCATCTCGCACGATCTGCGCACGCCCTTGACGCGCCTGCAGTTCGCGCTGGAGATGGTCCCCGATACCGATCCGGACCTGACCCGCAGCATGCATCGCGACATCGCCGAGATGGACGCCATCCTCGGCCAGTTCATCGCCTTCGCACGCGACGGGCGCGACGAAGGCAGCGAGACCGTCGACCTGGCCGCGATCTGCCGCCATGCCGTGGCCGCGTCCACGAAGGACTGGCGGGTGCAACTTCCCGACCACGCGCTGCTGCCCGGCAAGCCGATGGCGCTGTTGCGTGCGGTGGAAAACCTGCTGGTCAACGCCGAGCGGCATGGTGCGTTGCCGTTGTCGCTGCAGCTGTGGGCCGAAGGACCGGCCTGGGTGGTCGAGGTCGCCGATGGCGGCACCGGCCTGTCCGCTGAAGCTGCCGAACGTGCACGCCAGCCCTTCGTCCACGACCAGGCGCAGGGCGGCAGCGGCCTGGGTCTGCCGATCGTCGAGCGCGTGGCCCGCCAGCACGGCGGCGAGCTGCGGCTGCTGCCGAACACGCCGCACGGCCTGCGTGCGCAACTGGTGTTGCGCGCCGTCTGAACCGGATGTCCCCCCGAGGTGATGCGATGAAGATGCTGTTCCGAGCCGGCCTGCTCGCCGTCGGCCTGACCGTGATGCTGCCGCCGCTGGCGGCGCAGACCTTCCGCGAACGCCTGCAGCAGGCGCGCGAGGCCTCGCGCCAGCCCGCCGCACGTGCGCCGACGCTCCCTGCAGGCGCAAGCGCGCTGCGCGATGTCGCCTACGGCGACGATCCGCGCCAGCGCTTCGACGTCTACCTGCCGGCGCAACCGCGCAATGCGCCGATCCTGCTCTTCGTCCATGGCGGCGGCTGGGCCAACGGCAACAAGGACAATCCCGGCGTGGTCGAGAACAAGGCCGCGTACTGGCTGCCGAAGGGCTACATCCTGGTGTCCACCAACTACCGCATGCGGCCCGACACCGCGCCCTTGGATCAGGCGCGCGATGTTGCCCGCGCGCTGGCCGACGTACAGCGACGCGCACCGGAGTGGAACGGCGATGCATCGCGCGTGCTGCTGATGGGCCACTCCGCCGGCGCGCATCTCGCAGCGCTGGTCGGCGCCTCGTCCGCGCTGTGGCGCGAGGCCGGCGCCAAGGAGCCGCGCGGCGTGGTGTCGCTGGACAGCGGCGCGCTGGATGTCCCGCTGACGATGGAGAACCCCCCGCTGCGGCGCCTCTACGACACCGCCTTCGGCAGGAACCCAACCGACTGGGTCGCCGCCTCGCCGTACCACCAGCTCACGCGCGACGCGGTGTCGATGCTGTTCGTCTGCTCCTCACGCCGCAGGGACGCCTGTCCGCAGGGCCGCGCGATGGTGGAGAAGGCGAGGACGCTGGGCGTGGCGATGGAGGTGCTGCCGCAGGATCTCTCGCACGCCGAAGTGAATCGCGAGCTCGGGTTGCCGTCCGACTACACGAAAGCAGTGGATGCGTTCGTGCGACGCTACCTGCAGTAACCAACGCATCTTTGTGGGAGCGACGTGAGTCGCGATGGGCCATCGGTAACGCCTCATCGCGACTCACGTCGCTCCCACGCCCGCTTTGATCGCGCATCTTCGATTCCAAGCGCTCCTCCGCTGCGCGGAAGAAGGGGAAGCGCTCAATGCATGATCCGAACGGCGCTGAGGAGCTCTTGCAAGTACGCATGGACGTTCGCCTTCGCGCATCGAAATGAGCGTCCGCTCGAATCAAGGCTGCGCCGCTAAGCAGGGCCGTATCGAGGGCGCTGTCAGGCCTTGGCAAAGGGTGAACTCCCCTCTCCCTGCGTCAGCGGGGAGAGGGTGCCGAGGGCGGGTGAGGGGCGAACGGAGTCGCGTTGCTTGTGCGCCGCTACCGTCGCACCAGGCATGACGGTGAACCTCAGAGCTACGTATCCACCCACACCGTGCTCGCCCTCTTGCGCATCCCGCTGAACAACGCGGTGGGTTTGCATCCCTAGCGGGCCAACAAAGGCAACGCCACTGCCGCCGTCGCGCGCCACACATGGTCGGCGTCCGCGGACAACGCGGTCGGTTCCGGATTGATCTCGATGACGATGGCGCCCTGACGTCGTGCGACAGCGGGCAACCCCGCCGCCGGATACACCAGTCCCGAGGTACCCACCACCAGCATCAGCGTGCAGCGCGTCGCGGCTTCCGTGGCGGCGTCCCACGCATCGTCCGGCAGCGCTTCGCCGAACCACACCACGCCCGGGCGGATGCGGTCGCCGCAGGTGACGCACCGCATCGGTTCGACCCGCTGCATCCCGTCCACGTAATCGTCGAGCGGGCCGTCATGCGCGCGCCCGCAGGCGAAGCAGCGCAGGGCGAACAGGCTGCCGTGCACGTGCGCGTCGACGACGCTGCCGGCGCGCTCGTGCAGGTCGTCCACGTTCTGGGTGACCAGCGACAGCGGGATGCGCTGCGCGAGATCGGCCAGTGCGCGGTGCCCCGCATTCGGTTGTGCATCACGAACCAACTGCATCCGCCAGCGGTACCAGCCCCACACGAGCGCAGGATCCTCGCGCCACGCCTCGGCGGTCGCCAGCCGCATCGGGTCGAAGCGCGACCACAGGCTGTCGTGGGTGCCGCGGAAGGTGGGGATGCCGCTTTCGGCCGACATGCCGGCGCCGGTTAGCACGCAGACTTTGCCACCCTCGTCGATGGTCCGCTGCAGTGCGTCGGCGATCGCGGCGGGTACGCGCTGCATGGCTCAGGCCTTGTGCGGCGTGGCCAGGTACTCGGCGCTCTGCATCTCGATCAGGCGCGACGCCGTGCGCTCGAACGCGCCCTGCAGCCGCGTGCCGTCGTACAGCGCGGTCGGCGCGGCGGCGGCAGTGCAGACCAGGTTGACGTGGCGGTCGTACAGCTCGTCGATCAGGTTGACGAAGCGGCGCGCCGCGTCCTCGTTCATGCGGTCGAACGTCGGAATGCCGCCCAGCAACACGGTGTTGAACTCGTGCGCGACCTCGATGTAGTCCGTCGTCCCGCGCGGTCCCTCGCACAACGCGGCGAAATCGAACCACGCGATGCTCTTGCCGCGGCCGCGCACCGGGATCTTGCGGCTGTCGATCTCGATATTGCCGCCGTGCGCCGCTTCGCCACCGCTGAGTTCGCGCCAGCGCATCGCCAGCCAGTCGTCGGCCGCGCCGTCCAGCGGTGTGCGGTAGACCGGCGAGCGGGTGAGCGCGCGCAGGCGGTAATCCTCCTGCCCGTCCGAGCGCAGCACCACGCAGTGCTGCTGCAGCAGCTCGATGGCCGGCAGGAAGCCCGCGCGTTGCAGGCCGTCCTTGTACAGGTTCTCCGGCGCGGTGTTCGACGTGGTCACCAGCGCGATGCCCTCGGCGAACATGCGTTCCAGCAGCCGCGCCAGCAGCATCGCATCGCCGATGTCGGTGACGAAGAATTCGTCCAGCACCAGCACGCGCAGCTTGCCGCGCGCCTCGCGCACGATCTTCGCCAGCGGATCGCTCTCGCCCGCATGCAGGCGCAGGCGCTCGTGCACGCCGCGCATGAAGCGGTGGAAGTGCGTGCGGTACTTGCCGCCGCCTTCGCCATGCGCCTTGTTCTGCGACACCGAATAGGTGGGCAGCGGCAGGTTGTCGTAGAACAGGTCCACCAGGAAGGTCTTGCCGCGTCCCACCTCGCCCCAGTAGTACAGGCCCTTCACCGTTTCCGGCGGCTTGCCAAACAACCGGCCGAACAGGCCAGGCGTGCCGTCGTCCGCCAGCAGCGCCGCGTGGATGCGGTCCAGCTCCGCCAGCGCCGGATGCTGCGCGGGATCGTCCTGCCACTGGCCCTGCGCAGCGCCGCGCGCGTACACCTGCGACGGCGTCGGCGCCGTGCTGTTCGCTTCGTCCGCCATCACGCCGGCACGTAGCCTTTCATCGCGTGCTTGATGGCGCCGCGCAGGTCCATCAGCTTGCGGTGGAAGAAGTGGCTGGTCTCCGGCATGCGGATCAGTTCCGGCGGCTGCTTCAGGCTGTCGATCCAGTCATAGACCGCCTGCGGTTCGACGATCTCGTCCTGCTCGCCCTGGATCACCAGCCACGGACAGGTCGGTGCGGTGATCGCGGCGAAATCCCAGCGGCCGGCGGGCGGGGCGATCGACAGCAGCGCATCGGGCTGCAGCGATTCAGTCGCGCGCAGCGACACGTAGGCGCCGAAGCTGAAGCCGGCCAGCCACAGCTGCGTGCCGGGCCGTTGTTCGCGCACCCACTGCACCACCGCGCGCAGGTCGTCCACTTCGCCATCGCCATGGTCGAACAGGCCGCCCGATGCGCCCGTGCCGCGGAAGTTGAAGCGCACCGTCACCGCGCCAAGCTCGCGCAGGCTGCGCGCGGCCATCACCACGACCTTGTTGTGCATCGTGCCGCCTTCGGTGGGCAGCGGATGGCAGACCACGGCGGTCAGCGGCGCGACCGGCTCACCGTCTTCCGGCCAGTCGACATGCGCTTCCAGCGGGCCGTCGGGACCGTCGAGGGTGATCGGGGCGGACGCGGTGGGGAAGGCGGGATGGGTCATGGCGACATGATAAGCCCTGGGTGCGAAAGAGAATGTCGGCCCCCACGTTCCGTCATTCCGGCGGCTCGCAACAGCCGAACGGCGGGTCATCCCGCGATGGTTACCCATGGAGCGAGAAGAGCCACTGGGCCCCGGCCTGCGCCGGGGTGACGAGTAAGGAATGACGGTGTTGATCGCCTGCGACGAAGGTCCGACGGCGCGTCGCGCACCGCTATGCGATCCTGCCCTCCCCACGCCGCGCCCGCCGCACCATGGCATTCGATGCCTTCGCCCTGATCCTGACCCTGCTGCTGCTCGGCATGCTGTTCGCGCGCCTGCGCGTGTTTCCGGACAATGCCGCCGACGTGCTCAACCGCGTGGTGCTGTACGTCTGCCTGCCGGCGGCGGTGCTGACCTATGTGCCGCGGCTGCGGCTGGACATCTCGCTCACCGGCGTGATCGTCACCCCATGGCTGCTGACCGTGGCCACCGTCGCGCTGGTCGCGCTGGCCACGCGCGTGCTGAAGTTCCGTCGCGACGAGCACGCCGTGCTGCTGCTGTGCGTGGCCTTGTGCAACAGCAGTTTCATCGGCTACCCGATGGTGCGCGCGCTGCTCGGCGAGCAGGCGCTGCCCTATGCGGTGGTGTACGACCAGTTCGGCACCTTCATCCTGCTGTCGACGTTCGGCTTGTACGTGCTGGCCCGTTATGGCGGCGATGCGCCACCGACGGCACGCGAGATCGGGCTGCGCATCCTGAAGTTTCCGCCGGTGTGGGCGCTGCTGTTCGGCCTGACGCTGATGCCGGAACAGCCGCCGGCATGGATCGGCTCGGCGCTGCAGAAACTCGCCGATGCGATGCTGCCACTGGTGATGCTGGCGGTCGGCCTGACCCTGCAGCTGAAGCTCCCGCGCGATGAACTCAAGCCGCTCGCCATCGGCCTGCTGCTGCGCCTGCTGGTGATGCCCGCGCTCGCGGTGCCGCTGTCGCTGGCATTCGGCATGAGCGGGGAGATGCTGCAGGCGAACGTGCTGGAATCGGCCATGCCGCCGATGATCACCGCCGCCGCGCTGGCCATCGCGCACCAGCTCGCACCGCGGCTGGCCGCCGCCCTGGTCGGCTACGGCATCTTGCTGTCGCTGGTGACGCTGCCGCTGTGGGCGTGGGTAGTGGGACGGCTGGTGCTCTAGCGACGGCCCCAACAACCTCCGTCGTCCCCGCGGCTTTCACCAGACGCACGTCTGGTCAGGCGGGAAACGCGTCCCAACGGCCGAATGGCCGGTCACCCAGCGACTTTATGCCACGGCAAGCGGGGGACATCGGCTCACTGGCCATTCGGCCGCTGAGAAGCGCTTCACGTCTTCGCGGGAATGCCAGAGGCAGAGGTCGCTGGCGCAGGGCGCGGCGTTCGTGCGAACGTGGCCGCGGTTCCCGACAGGAGTGGGCAATGCGCAAGGCAATGCAGATCGGTGCGTGGCTGGTGGTGATGGCGTCGGTGTGGGTGGCATCGCCGTCCATCGCGCAGGAAGGTCCGCCACCGGAGGTGCCGGGACGGGTCGAATCCGATCCGCAGCTCGCGGCGGCCAGCCAGGCCTGGCACGACGCCTGGCGTGCGAATGTCGAAGCGCACCTGCGCACCGTCGCCGCGCGCGGCACGCCGCGTGACCTGCTGGTCGCTGGCTGGTTGTGGCCGCGGAGTGGCGACGATGTGGACATCCAGGCACGCGCCTGGGCCCAGTCCGGTGCATGGATCGAGGCCGCCTACGCCGCGTCCACCGGCGAAGATCCGCTTGTCGATTGGGCGCTGCTCAATGCCTGCCCGAAGAACGGCGTCCGCTGCGACCGCGGACGGCTGCTGCAACGCCTGATGACCGCCGATCCCGGCAACGCCGAAGTCCTGCTCGCCGCCTATCACGACGCCGTCGAACGCAAGGACACAGACGCCGCCGAGCGGTACTGGCAGGCCGCCGCCAACGCCACCCACTACCGCGGGCACTTCAGTGATGTCGGCCTGTTGATGGCCACCACACTGCGACAGGTGCGGGTTCCGCCGCTGGATCCCGCGTTGGCAGCCGCGATGGGCGAGGACTTCAGGATCGGCCGGGCCGCCACGCCGCAGGACCTTGCCGGCATGGCGGTGATGGGCATCAATGCGGCCATCGCCATCCCGAGTCTGTCGCCGATCACGCAGCGATGCCGGCCGCAGCTCGCTGAATTGCCGGCCGATGCGCGATCCACCTGCAAGCGCATCTACACGCTGATGGCTGACGACACGTCCATCGTGATCACGCCTGCCGTCGCGCTGCCGCAACTGGTGCAGTGGGCCGATACCGATGCCGAACGCGCGGCTGCCCGCGAGCGCCTGCGCCAGTTCGCCTGGGTGTACGAGAACGTCATGCAGCTGTACCAGCGCCCTGCGGATGCACGGCGCCTGCCGGACGATCATGTCGACGTATTCCTGCGCGAGGGCGAACTCGCCGCCATGCGCCACCAGTTGCAGGCTAACGGCATCGCCCTCGAACCGCCCGCTGGCTGGCAACCGGAAAACCCGCGCTATCGCGCCCTGCTGACCGGCACCCCGCCCACCGCCCCCTGACCACCTTCGCATCGCGTTGACCGCGCCGGTGGAAGCATCGGCGGCGGAGGTCACGCCATGTTCGAGGGATGGGAATCGCAGCTGTGGGTGGTCGCGCGCATCGCCTTCGCGATGCTGCTGGGCGGCCTGATCGGCCTGGAACGCGAGATCAAGGACCGGCCCGCCGGCTTCCGCACGCATACGCTGGTCGCCGCGGCCGCCGCCATGCTCACCGGCATGGGCGAGATGATGCTGGCGCAGGCGCAGCACAACGAAGATCGCGTGCAGATCGATCCGTTCCGGCTGGTCGAAGCGGTGATCGCCGGCGTCGCCTTCATCGGCGCCGGCACCATGATCGCGCAGCGCGGCCGCACCATCGCCGGCATCACCACCGCCGCCTCGCTGTTGATGGTGGCGGTGATCGGCGTGGCGGTCGGCTTCGGCCATGGCTGGCTGGCCCTGTTCGCCACGCTGCTGACGCTGGCCGTGCTGTCGGTGCTGGCGTGGATGGAGCGGCGCATGTCGCGAGGCAAGGCGCGCGCGGACGTGTCCGACGACTGAGCGACCGGCCGCGACAACGCCACGCCGCCGGCATCACGCGATCAGCCGCGTTCCGCGTCGCGGCGACGTGCCGGCATCGTGCGGGCGTGCCGACCACGTCTCCGCCATCACGCGCACCGCCTGCACCAGCTGCTCCTCCGGTCGCGCGAACGGAATGCGCAGCCACTGGTCCGCACCGCCCTCGACGCTGAAGACCGGTCCCGGCGCCAGCATCACGCCGTGGCGTTCCGCGTCCACGGCCAGTTGCGTCGCGCTGCCGTGCGGCATCCGCACCCACAGCGACATGCCGCCCTCGGGCAGGCGGAAACGCCAGTCGGGCAGGTGGTCGCGCAGGGCGCCGGCCAGTGCGTCGCGGCGTTGTCGCAGCTGCTCGCGGCGCGCGCACAGCACGTCGTCGGCATCCAGCATCTCGGTCACCACCAGCTGGTCGAACAGCGAGCTGCCCAGGTCCATCTGCACGCGCGCGGCGATCAGCCGGTCCACCGCCTCGCGCGGTGCGCGGATCCAGCCCACGCGCAGACCGCCCCAGCACAGCTTCGAGGCGCTGCCGACGGTATAGGTGCCTGGCGCATGCGACGCGAACGGCGCCGGCATGGCCGCGTCGCTCAGCCCGGTGGACTGCAGCGTCTCGTCGACGATCGCCACCGTGCGCGTGGCATGCAGCGCGGCGGCATAGCGCGCGCGTTGCGCGTCGTCCATCAGGAACCCGGTGGGGTTCTGGAAATCCGGAATCAGGTAGGCGATGCGCGGCGCGGTCTGCCGCAGCGTCGCCTCGATCGCCGCCAGGTCCCAGCCTTCGTCGCCCAGCGCATCGGCCAGCGGCGCACTGACGAGGCGTCCGCCGCCGAGCCGCAGCGCTTCGATCGCGTTCGAGTACACCGGCGATTCGATCATCACGCGGTCGCCCGGCCGGGTCAGCGCACGCGCGAGGATCGCCGTCGCCGACAGCGCGCCCGTGGTGATGACGATCTGTTCCGGCATGGTGGGCAGGCCGCGCTGCGTGTAGCCCGCGGCGACGCGTGCGCGCAGCGCCGGCAGTCCCGAAGGCAGGTAGCCGTCGCTGGCCAGGTAGGCGGGCAACGCCTCCATCGCGCGCGCATAGGCCGCCGCGACGCCGGGCGTAGCCGCACCGGCCGCGCAGTTGAGGTCGATCACCCCTTCCGCCGTTTGCGCGCTGTCGACGCTGTGCAGTGCATGGTCGTGCGCGCGGCGGCGGTCGATGGGCACGGTGGCGTAGGTGCCGGCGCCCTGTCGCGCGGTGGCGAAGCCGGCGGCCACCAGGTCCGCGTAGGCGCGGGTCACGGTGTTGCGCGACACGCCCAGGGCCCGGGTAACCGCGCGCTCGCTGGGCAGTCGCGTGCCCAGGGGAATGCGGCCGTCGCCGATCAGTTCCTGCAGCGCCTGGCGCAGGCCGCGATAGGCGGGCGAGCGGGGGAAGTCGCCGACCAGCGTGGCGAGGCGGTCAGGGGCCAATGAGCGTTCCATGGGGCCACTATCGCAGGATTGGCTCTGGAGAAAAGGGCCAATGTTGGTGATCGTGGCCCCATGAAACCACTCACCCCGCCCAACGGCCTCGCCAATCTCGGTCCCCTCGCCCAACTGAAAGCCGGCCGCCTGCCGGAACGCCTGCTGCGCCTGCTCGTCGGCCTGTGGCTGTACGGCCTGGCCATCGCGCTGATGATCGAAGGCGCGGTCGGCGCCTCGCCGTGGGACGTCTTCCACCTGGGCGTGTCGCGGCACGTGCCGCTGTCGTTCGGCATGGTGATGGTGCTCACCGCCGTGGGCGTGTTGCTGGCGTGGATTCCGCTGCGGCAGATGCCGGGCGTGGGCACGCTCGCCAACACGCTGCTGCTGGGTCCGTTCGCCGACCTCAACCTGGCTCTGCTGGGCACGCCGGAGGGCCTGCCGTTGCGCAGCGCCTACCTGGTCGCCGGCGTGGTGCTGTGCGCGATCGCCACGGCGATGTACATCGGCGCGCAGCTGGGGCCGGGTCCGCGCGATGGATTGATGACGGGCCTCGCGCGCCGCACCGGCTGGTCGATCCGCCGCATCCGCACGCTGATCGAAGTCACCGTGCTGATCATCGGCATGCTGCTCGGTGGCGTGGCCGGTGTCGGCACCGTGCTGTTCGCGTTCGGCGTGGGCCCGCTGACGCAGTTCTTCCTGCGCTATCTGGTGGTGCGCCTCGATCCGCCGGTGGCGGTCGCCGGAGAAACCCCATGACCGCTGCCGTGCTGCGCTACAGCGCCTTCACCACCGACCCGCAGGGCGGCAATCCCGCCGGCGTGGTGCTGGATGCGCGTGGCCTGTCGGCCGATGCCATGCAGCGCATCGCCGCCGAGGTGGGCTATTCGGAAACCGCGTTCCTGTCGCCGCGCACGGACGGCGATCTCGATGTGCGCTACTTCAGTCCACTGGCCGAAGTGAATTTCTGCGGGCACGCGACCATCGCGTCGATGGTCGCCCGGGCACATGCGCATGGCCCCGGCGATGTGCTGCTGCACACGCAGGCCGGACCCGTGTGGGTGACCATCGATGCCGGTTTCACCGCCACGCTGACCAGCGTCGCGCCACGCGTCGATGCGTTGTCGTCCGCCGATCTCGATGCAGTGCTCGCGACGCTCGGTTGGCGCCACGACGATCTCGATCCCGCACTGCCGCCCGCGCTGGCGTATGCGGGCGCATGGCATCCGGTCATCGCCGCCGCCTCGCGCGCGCGTCTCGCCGACCTGCACTACGACTTCGATGCGCTCGCCGCGCTGATGGCCGCACGCGGCTGGACCACCATCAACCTGGTGTGGCGCGAAGACGCGCACACCCTGCACGCACGCAATCCCTTCCCGCCCGGCGGCGTGGTGGAAGATCCGGCCACCGGCGCCGCGGCCGCCGCGCTGGGTGCGTATCTGGCATCGCAGGACCGGTTGACCGACGACCGCAGGTTCACCATCCACCAGGGGCACGATCTCGGGCGGCCGAGTGTGTTGCGGGTGGAGGTGCCGGTCGATGTAAGCGAGGGAGTGCGGGTGAGCGGGACGGCGGTGGAGATTGGGGTGGGGGATTGAGGTGAGCGTTGCCCTGGGTCGGAGGTAATTGCCTCCGGGCGAAGTATGTCGATGACGCTCGCGCGTCCCATGTGCCGCTAAATCTCCAGGACCCTGTGCGGTAATGCATCGTCTGCCTTGACGCGTGCTGGGCGAAACTCGAACATTCGTGTTACCACCACGGGGATGGGGTCTACTGGGCGTCAGGGCCCAAGACCGAACAGAATGGCTACTTCAAGAACGGTCGGCCCAATTCACTTCGAGGATCTGGAGCCAAAGCGCTTTGAAGATCTAGTTCGCCAACTCGCTTACGACTTCAAGGTCTGGCGAAGACTTGAGGCAACTGGTCGTGCCGGTAGCGATGATGGATTTGATGCTCGCGGCTACGAAATTGTTGCCGTTGAAGAATCTGCAGACAATGAAACAGAGGACGAGATTGCACCGCAGCAGGCAGATCGCCTGTGGCTAATTCAATGCAAGAGAGAAAAGATCATCTCACCGAAGAAGTTATCTACTTATCTTGACCAAGTGAGCCTTAAAGACTCCGAGTCCCTGCATGGATTGATCTTTGTCGCGGCTTGTGATTTCTCAAAAAAGTCGAGAGATGAGTTTCGACAGAAGTGTGAGAGTCTCGGGATTCAGGAGTGGCATCTCTGGGGAAAAGCGGAGCTTGAAGACCAACTCTTCCTCCCAAAAAACGACAATCTTCTTTTTGCATACTTTGGCATCTCGCTTAGCATCCGCCGAAGAAGCCGGAAAAGCGTACTGGGCCAGCTACTTGCCACAAAGCGTAAGGCGCATCGCTCCCTTAGCGGAAAGACACATGCCAACCTACTCCTGCGCGATGCAAGTGAAGATAGCTACCCGGACCCCCCTGAAGACCACAAAGAACGCCCACGATGGCTAACAGCGCGATTCCGCGAGTTCCACGCACGCGGACTGATTTTCCAATTTAATCGCTACTTCGCCTACCTCTCAAGAGACCCGCTCCAGTGGGACGCCGCGCTGTCTTTCAACGACGCACCTGACCACCATGACTATTGGAGCGACAGAAGCGACAGATTTGAGGTTAGAAGAAAGATATTTGACTTCTGGAGCACTCTCCCGGAAGAGAATCAAGCGTGGCTTGATGTGATGGCTCTCGTCCCTTACGAGAGCATCATCGCCATCGATGAGCTAGGGGACAACTATCATTCTGAGCCACATGTTTACGTTGACTTCGACCAGCATCTTGGTCCCTTCGCTGGTTACGCGGTAAATATTTCTGCGGGCGGACGTTGGAACAAGTTTGAGTTTTCCCCTGATTCATTGGGTGACCACCGGACTTCAATGTTTCCTGCCGAAATGAGGTCTGACATTGACGCCCACCCATACTCCCCCAAAAGGCTTCTTGGGCCCTGACATTTCATTCAAGCCGACGCTACTTCGCGGTGCGTCTTAACTCAGGCGTTAGACCTCTTATTCAACCTTCAAGGCGACTCGGTGGACATTGAAGACGAAATGTTGAAGTGGTCTCAAACTGTCTATGGGATCGCCCACTCATTGCACATCGCAGACTCTATAAAATTCGGAAATCTGACGACTCTAGTCACGAGCCTCAATGCAGCGGAGGGCTGGAACAGATCTGACCCAGGATTTACTTCAAATCTCCCGGTCAAACAGTTCAAGGATGGTTCAATTAACCTTGATGGCAAGGACTACAACGAGATCTTTCAGAGGTTGTCCGAGAACATTGTTAGGATGCTTTTTGTCAATCTCGCCGTTCTTGCGGACGAGTGCTTGGGGCAGCTAATTTTCAATGCTGGCGTGCAGCCACCCAACTACCTGACGAACAAAGTTGAGTGGGCAAAGGCAAGAATTGACGCAAAGTACGATTGGGCGACCAACGGGATGCTTGAACTGTGTGCTCTTCGCAACGCGCTCGTCCATAACGGTGGCCGCCTCAATGATTCAACAGTTTCCATACTTGAATCAGCAGGCGTTACAGACGCCGCCTCAGGCCATGAGGTTTCACTATCGTTTGGCGACCTGTTCCGGTACCGACGCGCACTTCGAACAACAATTGGTGAGCTACAGAAACTTCACGTGCGCGTAGGATAGGTTGAGCCGTAGGCGATACCCATCACCTTCGTTCCCATTCGTGGGAATGCATATTGGAACGGCGAAATCCTGGAGACCTCGTTCCTGCTGGGCTTCCAAGACTGCACGTAATGGGTATCGCCTGCGGCTCAACCCATCCTACAAATGCCGCGCCTCAGTCGTGCCGCAACGCCGCGGTGGGATCGAGAACCGTAGCCCGGATAAGCGCAGCGCATCCGGGGTCCGCGACGGGAGCGCATGCACCCCGGGTGCGGCTTTCAGCCTTACCCGGTCTACCTTCCCGACGGATGCGTTGCCTCAGTCATGCCGCAACGCCGCGATCGGGTCCAGCTGCGCGGCCTGCCGTGCGGGGTACACGCCGAAGCCCAGGCCGACCACGGCGCAGAAGCCGGCCGACAGCAGGATCGGCAGCGGCGCCCACGCGACCTGCCAGCCGGCGAAGGTGGCGATCAGGTAGGCCAGTACGCCGCCGAACACCAGGCCCAGCAGTGCGCCGGTGATGCAGATGACCGTGGCCTCGCGCAGGAACTGCGCGATCACGTCCCGCCGCCGCGCGCCGAGCGCACGCAGCAGGCCGATCTCGCGGCGCCGCTCCAGCACGTTGGCCAGCATGATGTTCATGATGCCGATGCCGCCGACCAGCAGGCTGACGCCGGCGATCGCGCCCATCACGATCTGAAAGATGCGCTGCGTCTGCTGGTGCTGCTGGAACAGCTGCTGCGGCACGATCAACTGGTAGTCCGCCATACCGGCGTGGCGCTGGTCCAGCACCGCCGACAGCACGCCGGCCCCGGCGGCCAGGCGCTGCGGATCGTCGAGGCGCAGCAGGAAGCGGTCCACCTCGTCTTCCTGCGGCTGGAAGCGGAAGCGCGCGCGCACGCTGGCCAGCGGCGCGTAGATGCGGTTGCTCTCCGAGCCCAGCTGCACGCCTTCGAAATCGTCCTGGCCCAAGTCGCGGTCGGCCAGCACGCCGATCACTTCCAGCCACACATGATTGACCTTGATCAATCCGCCCACCGCATCGCCTTTCGGAAACAGGTCGGCCGCCGCCTGATGGCCCAGCACCGCCACCGCCGCCAGCGCGGCCTCATCGTCGGCGGTGAACGCGCGACCCTGGGCGATCTTCAGCGAGGACAGTTCAAACCAGGTGGCGCTGACGCCGCTGGCCTGCGCATCGCTGCGGCCGGTATCGCTGAACACCGTGTGCGTGCGCACCTGCTTCTCGGCGGCGTGGCGTTCCGCGCCGGGCACCACGCTCAGTGCCGCATCCGCATCGGCGACGGTCAGGCCCAGGCTGCGCTCGCGGGTTTCCTTCAGCGTGTCCTCGTCCTGCGCCTTGGCCTCGGCGATCAGGTTGTGCAGGCCCAGGCCTTCGACCAGCCGCAGCGCCTCGCGCCGGCTGCCTTCGCCCACCGCCTGCATCGCCACGATGGCGCCCACGCCGAAGATCATGCCCAGCAGCGTCAGCAGCGTGCGCAGGCGGCGCCGCCACAGTTCCTCCACCGCTTCGCGCCAGACCGTGGGCAGGCGGTTGAACAGGCCGGTCATGCGGTCTTTCCTTCTGCGTCATCGGTGGCGGCGTCTTCGCCGTCGGTCGCGTCCTTGTCCTTCGCGTTGCCGTCGTCACCGGGCGCGGGCACCTCGACCTGCGACAGCCGCACCTGGTCGCCGGGCTTGAGGCCCGACAGCACCTGCGAACGCGCGGTGCCGCGCACGCCGAGCTTCACTTCGCGCGCCACGTAGTCGTTGCCCTGCTTCACCTGCACCCAGTGGCGGTCGTCGCGCTGTTCGATGGCCACGTTCGGTACCGCCATCGCGTCCTTGGCATCGAGCAGCACCACCGAGGCGGCGAAGCGCTGGCCCGGGATCAGCCGGTAGCGCTCGATCGCGTCGGCCGGAATCGGCGCGCGCATCGACAGGAACTTCACCGGGCTTTCGCGGTTGCGCACCTTGGCGGCGCTGGCCACCCACGAGAGCGTGCTGTCGATGCGCTGGTCCGGGCGGCCCAGCGGATGCAGCACCACCGCATCGCCGGCCTGCACGCCCTGCGCCTCGATCTGCGGCAGGTCGATCTCCACTTCCATCGCCGAGGTGTCCGGCAGGCTGCCGAACTCGAAGCCCGCGCGCAGGTTGGCGCCGACCGTGGGCTTGTCGCCCGACCAGTTGGCCGCCAGCAGCAGCACGCCGTCGTTGGGGGCGCGCAGTTCCAGCGCTTCCAGGTCGTCCTTGCGCGTTTTCGCGTTCATGTCGAAGGTGGCGCGCTGCGCGTCCAGCACCGCCAGTTCGGCGCCGCCGCGCACGCCGGACTGGTCGCGCTGCCATTGCAGCACGCCCTGCCGCACTTGCAGGTATTCCTTGTCCTCGATCGCATCCAGCACCTGGTTGCGCGCCACCGTGCTGAGGTCGGCATCGGCGTAGCGCTGGGCGATGCCCAGCTGCACGGCCACCCGCGACAGGTCCACTTCCACCCGGCCCTGGGCCGAATCCAGCCCGCTCTCCTTGGCCGCGCGCGCCAGCGCGTTGCGCTGCAGGTCGATCATCGCCTGCGCCAGCTGCTGCTCGCCCTCGGGCGAGACGAAGCGGGCCAGCACGTCGCCCTTCTTCACCAGGCTGCCTTCCGGCAGCATCCATTCGACCTGTCGCTGCGCCCAGTTCTTGCCGGGCACGTTCAACGGCGTGGGCTTGGCCGAACGCAGTTCGCCTTCGCCGCGCACATGGATCGTCACGGGTCCCTTCGCCACGGTCTCGCTGGCCACCGGCATCTCGTCGCTGCCGCAGGCGGCCAGCAGCAGGCCGACGCTCAGCAGCGCGGTGCATCGCATCCGCTGGATCATTTCGCACCTCCGGCGATATCGGGCACGGTCAGTTCCACGCGCACCGCCTGGCCAGGACGCAGCTTGGCCTTGGCGTCGTCCAAGCGGATCTCCAGGTCGAGCACCGGCACCGGCTGCACCTGCGACTTGCTGCGCACCGCGCGGCCGATGCCGGCCACCTTGCCGTGATACGCGCTGCCGCCGCCGCCTTCCACCACGATGCGCGCACGCACGCCTTCCTTCACCCGCTGCAGGTCGCGCTCGGGCAACTGCGCGCGTACCGCGAGGGTCGCGGGGTCGGGGATCTCGGCCACGGTCTGGCCGCGCCAGACCTGCGAGCCGACATCGAACTTCTCGCCGTTCCAGTTGCTCTTGTGCATGATCACGCCGTCGCGCGGCGCGGGCAGCGTGAGCGCGGCGATCGAGGTCTGCAGGCGGGTGACGTCGGCCTGCGCCTGTTGCAGTTCCGCGGTCACCAGGCGCAGTTCCTGCCGGCGCTGCTCGGCGGCGGCGCGCTCGGCCTGCTGCGCCAGCACGGCCAGGCGCTCGGTGCGGCGACGGTCCTCCACCAGCTTGTCGTAGTCCAGCGCGGCGATCAGCTCGCGCGGCTGCTGGGTCTTGCGCGCGGCCTTGTCGCGCTCGGCCTCGGCCTCGGCGGTGGCCAGGCGCTGGCTGCGCTCGCGCTCGGCCACGTCCAGGGTCAGGTTTTCCAGCTCGCGCTTCTTTTCCTGCAGCAGGCTCTGCTTCTCGGCCAGCTGGCGCACCAGTTCGTTGGTGTCGAAGGCGACCACGATCTCGCCCTTCTTCACCGTGCTGCCGTCGGGCGCCAGTTGGGTCAGGTTGAACTGCCACAGGCGGTCCACCGCCGGCGGCACCAGCTGCGCGCTGCGCTGCGCGTACACCTCGCCATCCACGCGCAGGGTGGCGGCGTGGGCCGCCGGCAGGACCGCCAGCAGCGCCAGTGAAAGCATGCAGACACGCGGGTTCATGGCGCCTTCCCCTGGCCGGCCGGCGTGTGTGCCGGGGGCGCGATCACGCGCACGCTCATGCCCGGCATCAATGCCAGCGTGTGCGCGTCGAGGGTGATGTCGAGGGTGAAGTAGCGGCCTTCGCCCCATTCCGGGCGACGCTCGGGCGCGCCGGAGATGAAGGCGATGCGGCCGCTCACCTTGCGTCCCGGCACCGCATCGAACGCCAGCGTCACCGGCTGGCCGACGGCCAGGCCGCGGCGGTCGGGCTCCAGCGCCCAGGCGCGCACGTTCATGCGGCCGCTGCTGACCACCTCGCCGGCCTTGCTGCCGGGCATGGTGGAGGAGCCCTCGTCGATGCGCCCGCCGATCCAGTTGTTGTTGAAGCCGTGCACCACCACGCCGTCGCGGTCGGCGACCACTTCCGAGGTGCGCACGAGGGCGGCGTGGTAGTCGCGTTGCAGCACCAGCTTCTCGATCTGCAGGCGGCCGTCCTGGACGCGCCGCTGCACGGCGGCGTTGGCGGCGGCCAGGTCCTTGCGCTTCAGCGCGACCTCACGGGTGGTGCGGTCCAGTTCGCCCTGGTGGCGGTCGTAGTCCAGGCCGGAGATCAGGTCGCGCGGAATGGTGGCGTCCAGTTTGGCGGCGGCCAGCTCCGCTTCGGCTTCCACCAGCGCCATCTCGGCCTGCACCGCCTTGACCTGCAGTTCGGCCACGTCCTTGGCGTCCTTGGCGCGGCCCTGTTCGATCTGCGCCTCCAGGTCGGGAATGCGGCTGGCGGACTGGCCGGGGTCGATGCGCAGTACCACCTCGCCCTTCTTCACCCGTTCGCCCTCGGGCACGTAGTAGCGGATCACCACCGGCGCGCTGTTCGACTGCGGGGTGAGGATCTGCTGCGCGTCGATCGCGCGCACTTCGCCGGTCAGCACCACCGCGTGCGCGGGAGCGGCGGCCAGGACCAGGGCCATCAGGACGGACTTACTGGAGCGCATCGGATTCCACCTTGCCGTCGCGCAGCTTCACCTGGCGCGGCGCGCGCCCGGCGATGTCGTTGTCGTGGGTCACCAGCACCACGGTCTGGCCGCCGGCGTGCACTTCGTCGATCAGCGCCAGCACGTCGGCGGCGCTCTTCGAGTCGAGGTTGCCGGTGGGCTCGTCGGCCAGCAGCAGCGCCGGTTGCAGCAGCAGGGCGCGGGCGATGGCGGCGCGCTGCATCTGCCCGCCGGAGAGTTCGCTGGGGCGGTGGTCGCGACGTTCGGCCAGGCCGACGCGGTCGAGCAGGGCGAGCGCGCGCTCGTGCGTGCCCGGCGGTGGCTGGCGGTGGAAGCGCAGCGGCAGCATCACGTTCTCCAGCACGGTCAGCCGCGGCAGCAGGTGGAAGCTCTGGAACACGAAGCCGATGCGACGGTTGCGCAGGTCGCTGCTGGCCTCGTCGTCGAAGGTGGCCACGTCGCGGCCCTCGAACCGGTAGGTGCCGGTGCTGGGACGGTCCAGGCAGCCCAGGATGTTCAGCAGGCTGGACTTGCCCGAGCCCGAGGCGCCGGTGATGGCGACGAATTCGCCCTGTCCGATGTGCAGGTCCACTCCGGCCAGGGCCCGCACGGTCTGTCCACTCATGGCGTAGTGCCGCTGTACGCCCTGCAACTCGATCATCGTGTCCCCTTCGTTCCTTCGTGGCTGTCGACCGCCCCGGTCCGCCAAGGTTCCCGACCGGTGGGTCGGGACGCGGGCGGCGGTCGAGTGTCCTGTGCGTCGAACCGAGAGCATCCCAGATGCCTGCGCGGGCGTGCAACCGCGGACGGTCGGGTGTGACGGTGCTGCGACCGGGTTCGGTGCGCGGCGCACCGGGTCGGTGTGCCGACACGCCGCGTGTTCGTCTGCAGGCATCGGGTCTTCTTCTCCGCATGCCGTGTCGCCAACGTGTCGCGCGGCGTTGCGCACCCGGCACGCGAGGGTGTCGAGCCGGGGTGCGGGGCAGTGAAGGCGGCGCTGCGGGTCGGGGACGCGAGGCGTGGGGTTCTGGCGTTGACGGTGCGTGTTCGGGACGTGGACGTTCGGGGTGTGCACGCGGAGGGCCGTGTTCGGAACCCGGTCCGTGATGCGATGAACGCGGCGTTCCGGGTTCTGAACTCGGCACGTGGTCCTGTGGACGCGGCGGATCGTGTCGGGAGCATCCCCTGTGACGCTCGCAACACGCACCTCCGTTTTCGTGACACGACGCGCCGTGTTTGAGAGGCCGACGCCGCGGCCTCGCGCGCGGCGCTCTCACATTATTGCGGCGCACACGCATCACCGCGCACCAGGCGTTAGCCTGTGCACGCCGCAGGACCGCGGCGGACCCTGACAGGGAATCAAGGAGCGACGATGCGTCAGAACCTGGTGGACATCCACTTCGCGGCCGAGGCCGTGGCCGATATCGAACGCGCGCTGGACACGCTGGATGCGCGCCTGACCGAACTGATCGCACTCACGCCCCGGCAGCGCCAGCGCATCACCAAGATGGGCAACAGCTCGCGGGGGTTCTGTGAGCGGGCGTTGCAGGCGGCGCAGCAGCACGCCGGCCTGATGCCGCGCGACTTCGACATCGATGGTTGCGTCCGTGATCTGGAAGCGATGGACCAGTTGTTCCGGTGGCGCCTGCGCATCGCCCACCTGCACCAGCGCCTGACCGACACCCAGACCGCCCTCGGCAGCGACGTGATGACCACCACCCTGGCGATCTACGCCGTACTCAAAGCGGTGGGCGCGCGCGAAGGCGTGGATGGGGAGATGAAGGAGTTGGGATCGCGGTTTGCGCGGCCGTCGCGCAGACGGACTGCAAAAGCAACGGAGCCGGCAGGAGAGGAGTAGCGAAACGGCGGTGCTGCGTTGTCGCTCGGGTGGGAGCAACACAGAAAGGCAGGATGCAAGTGACGCTGGGCTACCCCTTCAACATGGTGTGTTCCTGAGCCCATTGCGGCGAAGACTCGCATTGGCCTTGACGTCATTTAGCCTGAACACGAACATCCGCGCTACCGGCCCGGGTATGGGGTCTACTCGGCGTTAGGCCTTATGAAAGCTCGATCGCAAGAACTAGTGGACAAGAGCATCGCAGCAATGATTTCGGCGATTGAGATTTATAACAAACCCGACTTTAAGTACCGGGAAGAAACATTTTCCATTCTAGCCATCAATGCGTGGGAACTTCTCCTGAAAGCGAAATGGCTCAGAGACAACAACAACGCGATCCGTTCGCTCTACGTAACCGAGAAACGCCTGAGGCCCAATGGCAAGCCTTACAAGCATGCCAAGGTGAAAATGACCGGGTCAGGGAATCCCTTTACGCACAGCCTCGATTACTTGGCCAAGAAAATGACCGAGAAGAAGGCGCTGGCCGATGCCGCACATAAAAACATCATTGCTCTGTGCGAGATCAGGGACTCTTCCGTTCATTTCTACAACAAGAGCGGCGTCTTTGCTATCAGGCTTCAGGAGGTGGGAAGTGCTTCTGTTAAGAACTATGCGAAAGCCGCAAATTCATGGTTCGGTGTCGGCTTCTCGCAGTACAACTTCTACCTAATGCCTCTTGCTTTCGTTGCCCATCAGCAACCTGCCGATGCGTTTCTCCTGAGCAAAGAAGAGAAGAACGTTGCGTCCTTTATATCCTCGCTTGAGGCTGCAAACGACCCAAACGCTGACTATGCAGTGTCAGTGAACGTAGAACTTAAGTTCCTTAAATCAAAGGCCGATGATGCAATCAAGGTGCAAGTGACAAATGACCCAAACGCTCCGAAAGTGCAGCTCACAGAAGAGCACTTGAAAGACAAGTACCCCTTCAATTATGCGACGCTGACAGCTGCGTGTACTGCCCGTTACTCGAACTTCGTACAGAACAAGAAATACCATGACATACGCAATCCGCTAAAAGCAGATAAGCGCTACTGCCACGTCAAGAAGCTCGACCCAGATAATCCAAAGAGCGTCAAGCAGGAGTGGTATAGCCAAGCTGTTTTCAACGTGCTGGATAAGCACTACGTAGCTAAGGGCTAACAATTCGTTTAAGCCGAGACTATTTCGTGGCTCGGCTTAGGCGGTAAGCGCGTAACTCCGGTCACCGCCGTCGAGAGCCATGTTTGAGAGATGCAGCGCAGGACGCTTCGTTCTTGGCTTTTTTCTTCCGCGTGATGGGTAAACCGGCTTCGCCGTTGAAAGCCGCCTGCGGCTCAACCATCCTACTTGCTTCATATGCTGCGGTGCGCGCTAGCGTGATGCCGGGTGATCGATGAGGCGCCCCGGAACCAGCATGCAAACCTAAAGACTTGAGGCGACAAGGGAGAACAGGTGGACTTCAGCGATCTCGAAAAATCGGCACTGCAGTTGAACGCGCTGTACGAGCAGCTCGAGACGCTGCGGTATGGCCGGGTGTGGACGACGCAGGAACTCGCGCTGGGCTTCGTGGGGGATGTGGGCGATCTGGCCAAGCTCATCCAGGCCGAGGCGGGCGTCCGGACCATCGACGACCACAAGGCGAAGCTCGGCCATGAACTGTCGGACTGCCTGTGGTCGATTCTGGTCCTCGCCAACAAATGCGGCATCGACCTGGAGGCGGAGTTCGTAAAGAACACCCGGGAGATCGCGGCGCATGTGGCGGGCGAGCTCGAAGGTCAGACCAGCACCGGCTGACCATTCGCGCACACCGGCGTCGCTTGAAAGCCGGGCCTGGATCGCCGCATTCTGCAACCTCCATCCAGCACCACGCCACAGGGGGCACCAGCATGGCCAGGGAAGATCTCGTTGCCGTAGCCGTACGCATTTTCGCGGTGTTCCTGCTGGTGACCGTGGTGCGCTCGTTTCCGAGCGCGATGGCGCTGCTCGATCAGCCGGAGTCGCGACCCTCGCTGGTGCTGGTCGGCGTGGTGCTGATGGGCAGCCTGTCAGTGTGCGCGGTGCTCTGGTTCTTCCCGCTCACCATCGCCAGAAAGCTGCTGCCTGCCATGCGCGAGCCGCGCTCCGAGACCGCGATGAGCGGCTCGGTGGCGCTCTCTGTCGGGCTGACCCTGCTGGGCGTCTGGGTGTTGGCCTATGCACTGCCGGACGCGCTGTACTGGGCCACCCTGTTCCTGCTTTCCCGCCAGGTGGGCGCGGCGTACGTTCCGTGGGGTTACGAGCAGATCGCCAGTGTCGTCACCACGGTAGCGGAGCTGTCGCTCGCGGCCTGGCTGATCTTCGGCAGTTCGGGTATCAAGCGGCTCCTCCTCCGGTACCGTCAGGGGCCTCTTGCGGATGTGGCCTGATCGCCCGCCATGTATCCGCTGCCGGAGTCAGACCGCATGGCGGAATGCCATCATCGGGAAGAGAGATAAGCTGATCCCGGTCTCGGTAACGAGCGCGTAGGGCCGTTTGATGGAGCCACGATTCTCATGAAGATCATCTCAGCACTCTTCTACGTTGCGCTTGCCACGGGGCAACAGGCGGCCGACAAGGCGCCGCTCGAGCCTTCGCTCAGGGACGAGCTCCTTGCGATGCGAGCCGCGGATCAGGAAGCCCGGACACAGTCGTCGGTTACGGCGGAGGCAGGCGCGATGGTGGATAGACGCAATACCGCCCGCTTGAAGGAGATTGTCGATCGCCATGGTTGGCCGACATATTCGCTCGTCGGGAGGGATGGCGCAGACGCCGCCTTCTTGCTGGCACAGCATGCCGACATGGACCCTGCGTTCCAGAAGCGGGCGTTGAGTTTGATGGAGCCTCTGGTGGCTTCGGGCGAAGCGACCGCTTCCAACTACGCTTACCTGTGGGACAGGACGCATGCTCCGCAGCGATTTGGTACGCAAGGCCGATGCGTCGGTAAATCCGAATGGGCGCCACGGGAGATAGAGCAACCTGAGGAGGTCGATGTCCGCCGTGCCAGCGTCGGCCTTCCTCCCATGCATGAGTACGTCACCGTGGTATCGCAGTTCTGTGTCCGTTCCGAAGAATGATGTTTAGGGGCCTGGAATGGATCCTTCTGGTCACCGGATCAGGTTGTTCAAAGCACCTCTCGCCTTCGCGGGAATGCCGAACAGAAGCTGCGTTGTTTAAAGGATTCCCAAGACACCATGATCGCGATCTTGCTGCTGGTACTGCTGATCGGCCTCGGCGTCATGACGCTGATCTTCCTGCTTGCTGCGCGCGGCGCAACAAGGAAGGGCAAGTGGCTGGGCCTGGCGGCGATTATCCTGGCCGCGCCGTTCTTCTTCTGGCTCGGCGCGTTTTCCGAGCAGTTCACGGCGGGACAGTGCTATTCCAGCGCCATCCACGCGATCGCCAATGCCGTCGCCGCCACGGATGAACCGGCGGCGCTTGCGGAGAAGATCAGGGCGTTGCCCCTTCATGGTTATGAAACATCGTGTGTGCAGGTCGAGGCGGCCGCAGTGAAGCTTCCTCGCGCGGGCGTGCGCTGACGGCGTGCGGTCGCGACTGACGTCGCTCCTACCAAAGGGCGCAGACGTACCTGCCGATCAGCGGCGCGGCGTGCGCTTGCTCAGGCGGCGGTGGTTGGCCACGGCGATGCGACGGTAGGGCTGTACGCCGGCGGAGGCCATCGAGATCAGCGCGTCCTCGGCGGACGGCAGCGGCTTGGCGGCGAAGGCCCACGGCATCCAGAACGCCATCGCGGCCTGCGTGGCCGCGGTGTTCAGTGTCATCGCGTAACCGGCCATCGCACCCCACGACTCCCACGCCGCGGACACCTTCTCGCTGGACATGCGTTTGAACTCGCGGCGGTCGCGTGCGGAGGGGGTGGCGCCGGCGGTGGCCATCTGCATCAGGCGCCGCGATATGACGGGCGCGGACGCGGCTCCCAGATCGATCAATTGCGTGCCCAGGACACGTGAGGGGCTGCGCTTGCGGGGCATGGCGGTGTCTCGGTGGGAACGCCAGCATGCGCCGCTCACCGTATGCGGTGGGTGAAGTGGGTAGGATCCGTCACGACGGTCGATGGGATGGAAAGCGAGGACCCGGCATGGACAAGCGGCAGGCGTTGAGGTTCGGGGGACGATGGGGTGGCGTCATGTGCGTTGCCATGCTCGTTCTGGCGGGCTGTGGCGCGCGTCATCAAATCGCCGCGCATCCCGCGTGCGACGTCTCTTGGATCAAGGAGGACGGCAGGCTGTCTCCACAGCGGGTCTGCGAGCTGAGAGCGCTGTCCCTGCGGTGCGCAGTGTCCGATCAGTGTCAGATATCGTGCGAAGCGAACGGAGGTCTGCCCCATGTCGGAGGCGGCTGCGCCCACGTTTGCCAAGGTGGCGGGGCCGGCCAGACGGACGAGGATATAAGGCGTAACGGCGGCCCTTACGACACGGACGCGTCGACCGCCTGTTACAACCGCGCGCGCTGAACCGCGACGTCAAAAGCTCGCGACTTACGTCGCTCCCACACCAGGGATGGGGAGGGGCCGCTGGCCTTAGTCGGCGGGTACGGTGCGCTCCTGCGCCCAGTCGCGCAGGGCTTGCACCTGTTCGGCCATCAGCACGGACAGGGGGCGGGTGGTGCGGATCTCGTGCATGACCAGGTCGGTGTCGAGCGGTTTCTGTTCGGCGTGGGCGGCGTACAGGGCCGAGACGATGGCCTGTTCCAATTCGGCGCCGGAGAAGCCGTTGGCCGCGGCGGCCAGTGCGGGCAGGTTGAAGGCGTCCGGGTCCAACTGTCGGCGCGACAAGTGGACGCGCAGCACCTCGACGCGGGCGTCGGGCGAGGGCAGGTCGACGAAGAAGATCTCGTCGAAGCGGCCCTTGCGCAGCAGTTCCGGCGGCAGGTCCTGCACCTGGTTGGCGGTGGCGACCAGGAACACTTGTCCACTGCTGGCACCGGCCTTGCGCTCGGCCATCCAGGTGAGCAGGTAGCCGAGCACGCGGCGCGACACGCCGCCGTCCTCGCTGCCGCCGCTGGCCAGGCCTTTCTCGATCTCGTCGATCCACAGCACGCACGGCGCCAGCTGTTCGGCCGAGGCCAGCGCGGCGCGCAGGTTCTTCTCGGTTTCGCCATGGTACTTGTCGTACAGCGTGCCGAAGTCCAGCCGCAGCAGCGGCACGCCGAAGCCGGCGGCGGTGGCCTTGGCCAGCATCGACTTGCCGCAGCCCTGCACGCCGAGCAGCAGCACACCCTTGGGCAGGTCCAGGCCGGGTGGCGGATTGCCGGAGACGAACACCGCGCGGCGCTGCTCGATCCAGCGCTTGAGGCGTGAGGCGCCGGCGACGTCGGCGAACTTCGCGGTGTCGTATTCGTAATGCAGGTGGCCGCTGCGGTTGAGCAGCTCGAACTTCAGCTTGTTCAGCGCCGGCAGGTCACTGGCGGTCAGCGCGCCGTCGGCGAAGATCAGCTGGCGGGCGATGCGGCGCGCGTCGACCAGGCTCAGGCCCTGCAGGTTGCGCACGATCTGCTTGACTGCCTCGCCGTCGGCTTCCATGCGGCGGCCGCCGTGCTCGCGGGCGTAATGTTCGGCCTCTTCGCGCACCATCTTCAGCAGCGCGGCGCCGTCGGGCAGGCGCGGGTTGAAGCGCACGGCGAGGGCGTCCAGTTCGGCCGGCAGTTCGATCTTCGCCCCGACCAGCACCACCACGTGCGGCAGGCTGTGGCGGCGCTGCAGAATGTCGCGCAGCTGGCGCTGGCTGCTGGCGTAGCCCAGGTAGGGGTGGAAGTCGAGCAGCAGGTAGATGCCGCGCTGCTCGGCCTGCTTGATGGCCTGCAGGGCGGCGCTGGCGTCGGGCGGGCCGACGGCGTCGTCCTCGCGGTCCATGTCCAGCCGGCGCAGGCCCTCGGTGATGCTCCAGCGGAACAGCGCCCGCCACACCTGGCCCAGGGCCTGTCGGAACAGCTCCACCACACGGCCCTCGTCCTGGGTCTCGATGACGATCAGCGGGGTGTTGGCGCGGATCAGCGCGGTGAGGTCCTGCAGCTCGTTCATGGGGCATCCGGTCCGTGGGGACGGGAAAGATAGCAGGGGCGGGAATGGGGAATGGGGAATGGGGAATGGGGAAACGGGGATCGTGGCCTCAGCGGGAGCGAGCACGTGCCAGGACGAACGACGCTCATCGGGCGACCTAATCGGCAGGTCCACGCAGCTACCGGCCCCTGAACAATTCATTCCCTATTCCCCATTCCCCATTCCCGGTTTCCGCTTCACCGCCCCCGGTGTACCCTCCGGGTTCTCCAGCAACGAGGTGCGCGCATGAAGACGATTCTGGTCGCCAGCTCCAAGGGCGGCGCGGGCAAGACCACCCTGGCGACCAATCTGGCGGCGTATTTCGCACTGGATGGCAAACGTACCGTGCTGGTGGACGTGGATCCCCAGCATTCCTCCACCCGCTGGGCCGAGCGCCGGGCGGAACTGGAAACCGCCGTGCTGCCGATCGACGCCAGCGGCAAGCGCGCCTGGAAGGCCTGGCTGCCGGAAGACGCCGAGCGCGTGGTGATCGATGCCCCGGCCGGCGCCATGGCCGACGACCTGGAGAGCTTCCTGGAACAGGCCGACGCGGTGGTGGTGCCGGTGCTGCCGTCGGCGCTGGACATCGAGGCCACGGTCGGCTTCCTCAACACCATGGCCAAGGTGCCGCGCGTGCACAAGCGCAAGCTGCCGGTGGGGCTGGTGGTCAATCGCAGCAAGCCGTGGACCAACGCCTCGCAGCAGGCGGTGGAGATGCTGAATACCTGGCCCTACCCGGTCATCACCCAGCTGCGCGACACCCAGGCCTATGTGGTGATGGCCGGCCTGGGCCGCAGCCTGTTCGATTACCGCTCGGCCCAGGTGCGCGAGCACCAGGCCGACTGGGAACCGTTGCTGAAATGGATCAAGAAGGCCTGAGGCCTAAGGAGTCGTTGTCCCATGCGTGAACTGATCCTGCTGCGCCATGCCCATGCCGAGCCCGTCACCCCGGGGCAGTCGGACCTGGACCGTCCCCTGTCGCCGCAAGGCCTGGCCGAGGCGGAAGCCGCCGCACGCTGGCTGCTGGACAAGGGCCTGGTGCCGGATCGGGTGCTGTGCTCGCCCGCGCGCCGTGCCCGCGAAACCCTGGAGGCGGTGCTGGGCGCCGTGGGCTACGTGGAGCAGCGGCTGGAAGAGCGCATCTACGAAGCCACGCCCGGCACGCTGGCCGACCTGGCCGACCAGCACCGCGAGGCCGAGCGTCTGCTGATGGTGGGGCACAACCCGGGCTTCGAGCAGCTGGCGGCGCTGATGTATTCCGGTGTGACCAGCGAGTACCGCGGCATGCCGCCGGCCGGCGTGGTGGTGCTGACGCTGCCGGTGGACGCGGCGATCGAGCCGGGAGTGGCGCAGCTCTCCGCCTTCTGGTGGCCATGACGCCGTTCTTCCCCGGCGTGGTGCGGCTTGCCGTGCTGGGGGTGGGCGCGCTGCTGGCGGCGCCGGCCCTGGCGGACGGACGCAACGATTTCGATCCCGCGCACACGCGGCTGGGATTCGAGCTGCGCACGCGCTGGGGCCAGGTACTGGATGGCCTGTTCCCGCGCTACGAAGGCTCGGTGGAGCACCTGCCCGATGGCCGCCAGCAGGTGCGCCTGCGCATGTACACGCGCGAGGTGGAGATCGACGGGCACCCGCGCTACAGCGAGTGGGCGCGCGGTGGGCAGTTCTTCGACGCCGACCGCTATCCGGTGGTCACCTTTACCTCCAAACCCTATGACCCGATGCTGCTGTACGACGGCGGCACGCTGGAGGGCGACCTGAGCATCAAGGGCATCAGCCGGCCGCGCAGCCTGCAGGTGGCGCCGGCGGAATGTTCGCTGCCCGCGATCGGCTGCGACGTGGTGGCCACCGGCGCGGTGCGCCGCAGCGACTACGACATGGACGACTGGATGCTGGCCGTCAGCGACCGCGTGGTCTTCGTGCTGCGTGCACGCGTCCGGAGCGCCAAGACCCCGTGAAGCCCGATTTCCCCAAGCTGGCCGCGCGCTGCGTGGTGCTCTGCCTTGCGCTGCTGGGCACGGCCTGCGCCAGCCTGTCCGACCGCCAGCGCGAGCGCGCCGCCGGCATCGCCGCCGCCGCCCGCTCCACCGTGGTGGAGTGCACGCAGGCCGATGCCTGCGCGCTGCCGTCGCCGCTGTACGACCTGGCCGGCCAGGCCGAGGCCAGCTCCACGCCCACGGCGCCGCGCCACTACGCGGTGATCCTGGACCAGGGCTCGGACGCGCTGCTGGCGCGCCTGAACCTGATCCGCAGCGCGCGCCAGCGCATCGACCTGCAGACCTACATCTTCGACAAGGACGACAGTGCGCGGCTGGTGCTGGACGAACTGCTGGCGGCGGCGCGGCGCGGCGTGCAGGTGCGCGTGCTGATCGACCAGCTGTCGGCGATCGCCGACCTGGAGATCCTGGCCGCGCTGTCCGGATCGCACCGCAACTTTTCCATCCGCATCTACAACCCCAGCTTCGGCAAGGCCAAGCTGAACTACTTCGACTACGCGGGCAGCGTGCTGTGTTGCTTCCGCCGCTTCAACCAGCGCATGCACACCAAGTTGCTGCTGGTGGACGACCGCATCGGCATCAGCGGCGGGCGCAACTACCAGGACGACTATTTCGACTGGGACGCGGAGTACAACTTCCGCGACCGCGACGTGCTGGTCGCCGGGCCGGAAGCGGCGGCGATGGCGGTGAATTTCCAGGCGTTCTGGGATGCGCGGCGCAGCGTGCCGGCCGAACGCCTGAACGATGTCGGCCGGACGCTGTTGAAGACCGGCGTGCCGGCGATGCCGGTGCCGCGCTACCTGCGGCCCGAGCGGGTGCAGGCGGCGCGCGTGGAGGCGGGCGATCCCGAGGTGATGCGGACGCGCTTCGTCGAACCGGCGTTCGCGCTCGGGGCGGTGCGCTACATCGCCGACCTGCCGCAGAAGCACCGGCGCGAGCGGCGCGAAGACGATGCGCCGGCGGCGCCGGAGCTGGAGGCGCTGATCCGAAGCGCCCGGGACGAAGTGCTGCTGCAGACGCCGTACCTGGTCATGTCGAAGCAGGCGCAGGCGATGTTCCGCGACATGCGCCAGCGCCAGCCGCCGCCGCAGGTGATCGTGTCGACCAACAGCCTGGCCGCGACCGACAACCCGATCGTTTATTCGATGTCGTTCAAGTACAAGCGCCGCTACCTGCGCGAGTTCGGCTTCCGGATCCACGAGTACAAGCCGTTCCCGGAGGACGCACCGGTCGATTACGCCGCGCTGATGCCGGAAGGCCCGCCGGTGGCGTCGCCCGGTGATGGCGGGCGCGGCGGCAGTGGCGGTCTCCGCGGTCCGTCGGGCTCGATCGGACCGTCTTCCGGCGGGTCCTCCGGCACCGGCGGCGGCGAGACCACGCGTCGCCTGCAGCGTACCGAATCGCGACCGTCGTTCTTCAGCAGCGGCGCGGCGGCCGAGCCGTTGCCGCTGAAGCGCGCCGGCGTGCGCATGGGCTTGCATGCGAAGTCGATGGTGATCGATGGCCGGATCGCGGTGATCGGCACCCACAACTTCGACCCGCGCTCGGAGAACTACAACACCGAGGCGGCGGTGGTGATCGAGGATCCCGTGTTCGCACAGGCGCTGGCCGGCAGCATCCGCCGCGACATGGCGCCGGAAAACGCCTGGGTGATCGCGCCGCGCGCCAAGCCGCCGGTGTTCTCCGGTCTGGACTACAGCCTGGGCAAGGTGTCCGAGGCATTGCCGATCTTCGACATCTGGCCGTGGCGCTACGCCACCAGTTACGAGTTCCGGCCCGGTCCCGACTGCCCGCTGCCGGTGGGCCCGAAGGACCCCGCGTTCCATCGCTGCTACGTGGCGGTCGGCGACTTCCCCGAGGTCAACGTCGGGCCGAAGTGGCTGTACACGCGCGTGCTGACCGCGTTCGGCGCGGGGCTCGTACCGATTCTGTAAGGCAGGAGTGAGGGGAGAGGAGTGAGGAGTGAGCGAAGCTCGCACCCCTCCTCCTCACGCCTCACTCCTCTCCACTCACTCCTCGCTCCCAGAGAACCGCCATGGCCTTCCGCGCTCCCGTCGATCTCGCCGCCATCAACGCCCACGCCGCCGACACGCTGGTGTCCCACCTCGGCATCGTCATGACCGAGGCCGGGGACGACTGGCTGCGCGGCACCATGCCGGTGGATGTGCGCACCGTGCAGCCGTACGGGATCCTGCACGGCGGCGCATCGGTGGCGCTGGCCGAGACGCTGGGCAGCGTGGCCGGCAACCTGTGCGTGGACATCACGAAGGAGATGGTGGTGGGCCTGGAGATCAACGCCAACCACGTGCGCGCGATGCGCGGTGGCGTGGTCACCGGCACGGCGCGGGCGCTGCACGTGGGCCGCAGCACGCAGCTGTGGGAGATCCGCATCGAGAACGACGACGGCAAGCTGGTCTGCGTGTCGCGACTGACCCTGGCCGTCGTACCCAGGAGCTAGCGGGGAGCGGAGAGGAGTGAGGAGTGAGCGAAGCCAGAGCCTTTGCCTTCGCTCACTCCTCACTCCTCTCCCCTCACTCCTGTTATCTTGATGGCATGACGCCGCCCCCTGTTCATGTTGCTGGCGGCAGCGGCGTGGCGCGGGTATTCCGCTACGCGTACCGCGTGCCGTTGCTGCTCATCCACCTGCTGCTCTTCCTGCCGATCACCCTGCTGTGCCTGTCGCCGCTGCTGGTGTGGATGCGCGTGGGCGACGAAAGCCTGGGCGACGTGGCCGTGCGCCGGTGGTCCAGCGGGCTGATGCGCATCTTCGGCTTCCGCCTGCGCCGGGTGGGCACGCCGCTGCCGGGCGCCACGATGTTCGTGGCCAACCACGTGAGCTGGATCGACATCGAGGCGCTGCACAGCCAGCGCATGATGGGCTTCGTGGCCAAGCAGGAGATCCGCGGCTGGCCGGTGGTGGGCTGGCTGGCGGCGCAGGGGCAGACCATCTTCCACCAGCGCGGCAGCCAGGAATCGCTGGGCGGCGTGCTGCAGGCGATGATGCGGCGCCTGCGCGAGGGCCGCTCGGTCGGCGTGTTCCCGGAGGGCCGGACCCGCGACGGCCATGCGGTCGGGCCGTTCCATGCGCGCATCTTCCTGGCTGCGGTCGAAGCCGGCGTGCCGGTGCAGCCGGTGGCGCTGCGCTACGGCGCGAAGGGCAGCGCGCAGCCGGTGGTGGCGTTCGGGCCGAAGGAAAGCTTCTTCGCCAACTTCATGCGCCTGCTCGGCGAACCGGCGCGCACGGCCGACATCTGTTTCCTGGAACCGATCCGCGTGGCCGACGTCGAAGGCCGCCGGCGCATCGCCGAGCTGTCGCGCGAACGCATCGTGCAGGCGATGGCCGATGCCTGAGCGGCCGGCATGACGGCCTTGCGACGTATTGGAGGGAATACTCGGCCCGCCGGTGCCACCCTCGTGCCGACGCTGCCGCGATGACCCCATGATCACTGCCGCCGATTTCCGACCCCCGCGCTGGCTTCGCAACCCCCACCTGCAATCGGTGCTGGGGTCCAGTGCGCTGCGCCGCCGGCGTGCGCTGCGCGCGCTGGCGGGCAGCGGCGCGGTGACGCTGGAGCACATCGTGGACGGCGGCGATGGCGTGCGCCTGCAGGGCTTCCACAGCCAGGTGCCCGGCCGCGATGCGCGCGGGCTGGTGATGCTGCTGCACGGCTGGGAAGGCAGTGCCGATTCCAACTACATGCGGCTGACCGCCGCGCAACTGCTCACGCGCGGCTTCGACGTGTTCCGGCTGAATTTCCGCGACCACGGCGACACCCATCACCTCAACGAGGACCTGTTCCACTCCAACCGGCTCGACGAAGTGGTGCACGCGGCCCTCGACGTGTCGCGGCGGTTCGCCGGCGAGGCGCCGATGCGGGTGGCGGGGTATTCGCTGGGCGGCAACTTCGCGCTGCGGCTGGCGCTGCGCGCGCCGCAGGCCGGGCTGGCGCTGGCGCACGTGGCGGCGGTCTGCCCGCTGCTGGACCCGGCCATCACCATGGACCGCATCGAGAGCGGCCTGCCGTTCTATGACTGGTATTTCTCCCGCAAGTGGCGCCGCTCGCTGGAGCGCAAGCGCCGCCTGTTCCCACAGCGGCACGACTTCGACGACACCGTGCTGGCGCTGGACATCCGCGCGCTGACCGACTGGCTGGTGCAGCGGCATACCGCGTTCGGCACGCTGGACGCGTACTTCGACGGCTATGCGATCTCGGGCGACCGGCTGGCCGGCCTGACCGTGCCGGCGCACATCCTGATGGCCGAGGACGACCCGGTCATTCCCTTCGACACCTTCCGCGACTGGGTGCTGCCGACGCAGGCCACGCTGGAGATCGCGCCATGGGGCGGCCACTGCGCCTTCATCGAGAACGCCGCCGGCGACGGTTACGCCGAGCGCTGGGTGGCCGAGCGGCTGGCCGGCGGCGCCGCCTGAGCCGGTAAGCCCCGCTACAATCGGCGTTTGACCGAACGCTGGTAACCGCAATGTACGACCCGATTCTGGACGCCCTGCGCCGTGGCGCCGTGGCCGAGGCCCTGACCGCCGCCGACGCCCTGGTGGCCGAGCGCCCCGACGACCCACAGGCGCTGCGCTGGCTGTCCACGTCGCAGATGCAGGGCGGCCAGCCCGAGGCCGCGCTGGCGACCATCGACCGCGCCATCGCGCTGGCGCCGGACAACGCCGACCTGCACCTGGCCCGCGCCGGCGTGCTGGTGGGCAGCCGCCGCAACGAGGACGCGCAGGCGGCGCTGAGCCAGGCCACCGTGCTGGACCCCAACCAGTTCACCGCGTACGTGATCCAGGGCCAGTTGGCGCTCGGCCGCGGCGACCTGGACGAAGCCGAGCGCCTCAGCCGCCTGGCCGGGCGTGTGGCGCCGGACCATCCGCAGCTGGCCGCCATCGACGGCATGGTCGCCCTGCGCCGGGGCAACGCCAACGATGCGCTGAAGATCGTCTCGGCCGCGCTGCAGCAGGCGCCGGACGACGTGCAGCTGCGCTATGCGCTGGGCTTCATCCACATGGCGCTGGGCCACTGGGCATTCGCCGAGCAGGCCTTCCGCGGCGTGATCGAGAAGGTGCCCGGCTCGGACAACCTGCGCAGCCTGATTGCCGACCTGATCCGCCGGCAGGGCCGCCCCGCCGACGCGGCAGACGAGCTGGTGCCGCTGGTCGCGATCAACAACGCGCCGGCCCTGCACCGCTATATCGGCCATCTGCGCCTGGCCGCCGGCCAGAACGAGGAAGCGCTGGCGGCCCTGCGCATCGCCCTGGCCGGCCAGCCGCGCGACCGCGACACCGTGCTCGCCATCATCGAGGCCTGGCGCCGCCTGGGTGCGCAGGACGACGCCCGCAACACGCTCGACGCCGCCTTGGCCACCACCGCCGACGCGCACGACCTGTGGCTGGCCCGCCTGCTGTTCGAGGCTGTCGGCAGCGCCGAAGCCCGCGCGGTGGTCGAACGCTGGGTGGCGGCGATGCCGCAGCACGTGCCCGCGCTGGAAGCGCAGATGTCGGTGCTGGATGCTGCCGGCGACGACGATGCTGCCGAAGCCATCGCACGCCGGATCGTGGAACTGGACCCGGGCCGCGCCAGCGGCGAACAGCGCATCGTCGAAGGCCTGCTGCGGCGCGACCCGATGGCGGCGATCGCCCGTGTCGGCGAGCTGGCGAACAAGGCGACCGACAGCGACCAGCAGCGCAGCCTGCGTGGCTGGCAGGCGTTCGTGCGCGATCGCGCCGGCCGCCATGCCGAAGCGCTCAACAGCTGGGCCGCGCTGGCCCACGAACTGGCGCCGTCGCGCCTGCCCCTGTGGACCCAGACCGGCGCGACCGGTCCGTGGCCCGACCTGGGCGAGGTCGCCGCCTCGTCGCAGCCGCGCCCGATCCTGCTGTGGGGCCCGCCGGGTACGGTGGTCGAATCGCTCGCCGGTGTACTCGGGTTCGTCAGCGACCGCCTGCGCGGCGACCGCTTCCTGCCCGAGCCGCCGAAGGACGGCTTCCAGAGCTACTTCACCCCGGCACGCCTGCTGTCGGGCGAGCTGGCGGGCGAGGCCCTGATCGCCGAATGGCGCGGCATGCTGGCGCAGCGTTCCGTCGACACCGGCGTGATCGACTGGCTGATCTCGTGGGACAACGCGCTGCTGCATGCGCTGCGCCCGCACCTGCCGGAAGCGCTGCTGATCGTGGCGGTGCGCGATCCGCGCGATGCGCTGATCGACTGGCTGGCGTTCGGTTCGCCGGCGCCGCTGGCGCTGGACGACCTGGAGACCGGTGCGGCATGGCTGGCCGGCCTGTTCGCCCAGATCGCCGACCTGCACGAGCAGGATCTGTATCCGAGCCGCCTGATCAGGATGGACGCGATCAAGGACGACGCGGGTGCGGTGTCGCAGGTGCTGGGCCAGGCCCTGGGGGTGCAGTTGCCGGTGCCGCCGTCGTCCGGCGCGCGCCGCTTCCCCGAAGGCCACTGGCGCCACTACGCGCAGGCCTTGGCCGGCCCGTTCGCCGCGCTGACCCCGGTGGCGGTGCGCCTGGGTTATCCGGCCACCTGATTCCTCCCCCTTCTTGCAGGAGCGACCCATGCGTCTGTGGAGCGACAGTTTCGAGAACACCAAGCCCATCCCGGCGGAATTCGCGATGGGCCAGCCGGACGGCTTTGCCGCCAACCGCAACCCGCACCTGGCGTGGGATGAGGTGCCGGACGGGACGAAGTCCTTCGCCCTGCTGTGCATCGATCCCGATGCGCCGACCGTGCCCGAGACCGTCGGCCGTGACGACCTGCAGATCCCGGTCGAACAGCCGCGCGCGCACTTCATCCACTGGGCGATGGCCGACATCGCACCCGATGTGCGCGAGATCGCCGCCGGCAGCTGCAGCGACGGCGTCACCGCCAAGGGCAAGCAGCAGCCGGCCGGACCGTCCGGCGCGCGGCAGGGATTGAACGGCTACACCGGCTGGTTCGCCGGCGACGCGCAGATGGGCGGCGAGTACTACGGGTACGACGGCCCGTATCCGCCGTTCAACGACCTGCGCGTGCACCGCTACTTCTTCCGCCTGTTCGCGCTGGACGTGGCCACGCTAGCCCTGGCGGCGCGCTTCACCGCCGCCGATGTGGAGCGCGCGATGCAGGGGCATGTGCTGGGTGAGGCGCTGGTGCACGGCACCTACACGCTCAACGCGGCACTGCGTGATTGAACCCCATGGGGGGAGACAACCCGTACGAAAGCCCGCGCAGCGTCATCGACGAGCCGGTGGGCGAGCCGGTGGCGTTGACGCAGGCTACGAAGCTGCGCCGCTTCGTCCACTGGATGATTGACCGCGTCATCGTGCTTGGCCTCCTCTTCCTGGCGTTGGTGGTCGCAGCCATCGTCGGCGGCGACGAGGTGCTGGACTGGGCCGAACGCCTGGCGTGGTGGCAGGAACAGCTGATCACCTTCGCCCTGATCATCGTCTACTACACGCTGATGGAAGGCGCCACGGGCACCACGATCGGCAAGCTGGTGACCGGCACGCGCGTGGTCGACGAGGCCGGTCGCGGGATCACCTTCGGCCAGGCGCTGCTGCGCAGTGTCAGTCGCGTGGTGCCGTTCGAGGCCTTCTCGGTACTGCTCGCCGACGATGACGATCCACGCGGCTGGCACGATCGCTGGCCGCGCACGCGCGTGGTGCTGAAGCGTCGTCCGGCGGCGGTGCAGGAATGATGCGCAGGCGGCGGATCACTCCGCGGCGTGCCGCCAGCGCCAGCGTCCATCGGCCTCGATGACCAGGCAGGGGCCCGAGGACGGGCACTCCCGTGCCACGTGGATCTGCTCCGGCGGAAGGCCAAGTCGCCACGCCAGTCCCATCTGGCCGATGGCGTAGAAGCGCTGCTCGTCCGCGACGCTGACGTGCAGCGGCGTGGCGATGCGCTGCGGCTCCAGTGCCTGCAACGTCGCTTCCGCCCACTGCGCGCGGCCGATCAGGCCGGGATGGTCGAGCCGGCGCGTGCCTTCCACCGCGATCCATGACGACACCGCGATCAGTGCGGCGACCACGAGTGCAGCCTTGTCGGACGCGACGCAACGTGCCAGCACGACCACCGGCAGGATCACGGCGATGGCCGCGTAGTACTCGTAGCTGTTCCAGGCGAACAGGAAGTAGGGCGCGTACGCCAGCACGGCAAACGCGGCGATGCACAGCCATTGCCACCGTGTCAGCAGCGTGCGGCCGCGCCCGCCGGCGATCGCCCACGCGGCCAGCATGGGCAGTGCGGTAGCGGCGATCCAGGCCAGGCCGTGGAGCCGTTCACCTGCCACCGCCATGCGCATCGCCTCGCGCGGCACGTTCAGCAGCCATGCCCCGAAAGAGGCGGCGTTGCGCACCACATTGCTGCCCAGTGTCAGCTCATAGGAGGCGTCGGTGTTGGCGGTGAAGCGTGCACGCAGCACCAGCCACAGAGCGACAACGGCGACGCAGGCCAGCCAGGCGAACAGCTCGCCACGGTCCAGCCGGCGGACGGCGACGAAGGCGGCGACCACCAGCATCAGCGCCGGTGTCAGCGCCGCGGATTCCTTGCTCAGCAAGGCCAGCGCCAGCACCACCGGCAGCGATGCCAGCAACGCCGGGCGCAGGAGCGGCCTGGCGTCGCGCGCGCTGACCCAGGCGGCCAGCAGCAGCGTGGTGAACAACGTCAACATGGCGTTGTTGGCCGCCGCCGCCCAATGCACGGGCAACAGGTGCATCGTCAGTCCGCCGTACACGGCGCCGGCGAGCGCGGCGATACGGCCAGCGTGCGACCAGCGGCAGGCACGCGCCAGGCGGAACGCGAACAGGGCGACCCCGAGCGCGGCCAGCACGTGCAGCAGCAGGCTCATCGCGTGCGCGGCATGGGCGCTGCCGCCGAGCGAGGCGTCGATCCAGCGCCAGTAGCCCTCCTGCGACAGCGGCCGCCAGAAGCGCGGTGGCGACGAGGGCCAGACATCCGACCACCACGGCGCGCCGGTCGCGTTGGTCGCATGCGCGGCGTGCAGGAACGCGTAGTCGTCGCCCCAGAACGGCGTGGTCAGCGCCGGCCACCACATCAGCAGCGACGACACCACCAGCAGGGCGGTGGCGATCCAGAAGAAAGGCGTGGCGTTCCTTGCGGCGTGGGTCATCGATTGCGCGTCGAAACCGGTGGCGCGCCACTATAGCGGCTGGCCTGCCGCATCGATGCGCGCCGCGGTGCCCCGGCGCGCATCGCGTGACCGTTCGTTACGGCGTCTCGTTCGCCGACTCCACCACCATGTCCAGCACGTACGCCTGCGGCGACGCATCGGCGGGCGGGTTCTTCACCGTGTAGCGGTCCACGCGCAGCACGTTGCGGATGCCGGGCTGGTGCGTGTAGCCCTCGATGCTGTCGTGGAAGGGCTGGAACTCGCCGGGCGTGCCGACTTTCAGGCCCTTGTCGTCGTACGCGATCTCGCGCACCTGCAGGCACTGCTTGTCGGGGATCAGTGGGTGGCTGCAGGGTTTGGTCTCGGCGGCGACTTCCAGGAACACGCGTTCGCTGGGGCCGCCGTAGCGGGTTTCGGCGGTCGGGTTGCCGGCGAACACGAGGGTGTCGCCGGTCGCCGTGGTGAGCTTCAGCTGGGCGACGCCGTCCTGGGTGGCGGCGATCTTCAGCGTGCCTTCCAGCCGCTTGCCCGCTTCCTGGTCCAGCGCCATCAATGCGGTGTCGGTGCAGGCCATCATGGTGGACGTCAGGCGGCCGATGGTGAGGCTGGCGTCCGACAGCGTGTAGGTGCCGCCCATCCGGTTGCAGGTATTGGCCACACCCAGGCGGCCGTCCTTGAAGTCGAGCTGCAATGGCTTGTCGGCACGTGCGAACAGGGCATCGATGCGCTTGCCCTGCGCGTCGGTCGCGTCCATGAGCTGCCAGTGGTACTGCGGGAGCAGCGTCGCAGCATCCGCGGACGGGGTCGCAGGCGCTTCCGGGGCGGCGGTCGTCACCGGCGCAGGCGCGTCGGTCTGTTCGGCCGGCTTGGGGCAGCCGGCCAGCGCCAGCGGCAGGGCGAGCAGCAGCAGTCGTTTCATGGCGTTCTCCATCAGGGTGGCGGTATGCAAACGCGTGGCGGGTTGGAACGGGGTGAAGGCCTGACATTGCGCTTGTCGCAGGAGCGACGTCAGTCGCGACCGCACGGCCAGCATCAACGCGGAAAGCCGGTCGTTCTGCGTGTGGGCGCACTGCGGCGCGGTTTGATCTCGCAGAGGGGACGGCTGTGGGGGCGCGGTCGCGACTGACGTCGCTCCTACAGGGAGCAGAGACGGGGCGGGTCAGCTCCCCGCCGGCATCAGCAACAGCAACAACGCGCCCAGCACGATCCGGTAGATCGCGAAGCCGGTGAAGCGGTGCGCCTTGATGAAACCGAGCAGCCACTTCACCACCACGAAGCCGGTGGCGGTGGCGGCGGCGAAGGCCAGCGCCACTTCGCCCCAGTTCTCCGAGCCGAGCGCATCGTCCTGGACCAGCTCCAGGAAGGCGTAGCCGCTGGCCGCGAACATGGTGGGGATGCCGAGCAGGAACACGAATTCCGCCGCCGACGAGCGCCGGCTGGTGCCGGCCAGCATCGCCATGAAGATGGCCGCCGCCGAGCGCGAGGTGCCGGGGAACACGCCGGCCACCACCTGCGCCAGGCCCACCAGGATGGCCACCTTCCAGGTGATCGTGGCGACATCGCCGCGCTTCTCGGCGACATGTTCGGCGAAAAGCATCCACACGCCGCCGAGGATCAGCGCCCAGGCGATGGGGGTGACGGTTTCCGGCAGCTCCCAGCCGGCCAGGCGTACCGGCAGGCCGACCAGCGCGGTGACCAGGAAGGCGGCGGCCAGCTTCATGGCGTAGTCGCGGGCTTCGGCATCGCGCCAGCAGCCGGTCGTCAGTTCCCAGATCCGGCGGCGGAACACCAGCGTGGTGGCGAGGATGGCGCCGGCCTGGATGACGATGTTGAAGAAGTCCGAGCGCTCGCCCAGCCAGTGCTGCGCGATCAGCAGGTGGCCGGTGCTGGAGATCGGCAGGAATTCGGTCAGGCCTTCGAGGATGCCGAGCAGCAGCGCGGCGAGCAGGTCGGTCATGGGGCTCGCGTGAGGGGCGGCGGAGAGCGGCAAGGATAGTGGAAAGCCGGATGCGCCGTAATGGTGCGAGATGCGTGAATTACGCCCCATCGTGGTGCAGATACGTGAGAGCTGCGTGATGGAGATGCTTGAAAATCAACGGCTTGCGGCCCAGGAAAGGTTGGCACGACGATTGCTGTAACCCGTCACACACTTATCCAACCCGAGGTTCCGAGATGTCCCTGGACAACGTTGAGAAGCTGATCAAGGAGCACAAGGTCGAGTTCGTCGACCTGCGCTTCGTCGACATGCGTGGTGTCGAACAGCACGTCACCTTCCCCGTCAGCATCGTCGATGCGTCGCTGTTCGAAGACGGCAAGATGTTCGATGGCTCGTCGATCTCGGGCTGGAAGGGCATCAACGAGTCGGACATGGTGCTGCTGCCCGACCCGACCACGGCCTATCTCGATCCGTTCTACGCCGACCCGACCCTGGTGCTGGTCTGCGACATCCTCGACCCGGCCACCATGCAGGGCTACACCCGCGATCCGCGCGGCATCGCCAAGCGTGCGGAAGCCCACCTGAAGGCCAGCGGCGTGGCCGATGTGGCGTTCTTCGGTCCGGAACCCGAGTTCTTCATCTTCGACTCGGTGCAGTTCGCCAACGACATGGGCAACACCTTCTTCAAGATCAATTCCGAAGAAGGCGCCTGGAACAGCGGCAAGAGCTACGACGGCGCCAACAGCGGCTACCGCCCGGGCATCAAGGGCGGTTACTTCCCGGTGCCGCCGACCGATTCGCTGCACGACCTGCGCGCCGAGATGTGCAAGACGCTGGAACAGGTCGGCATCGAAGTCGAAGTGCACCACCACGAAGTCGCCACCGCCGGCCAGTGCGAGATCGGCGCCAAGTTCAACACGCTGGTGCAGAAGGCCGACGAGCTGCAGCGCATGAAGTACGTGGTGCGCAACGTCGCCCACCGCAACGGCAAGACGGCGACCTTCATGCCCAAGCCGATCGTCGGCGACAACGGCAGCGGCATGCACGTGCACCAGTCGCTGGCCAAGGGCGGCCAGAACCTGTTCTCCGGCGACGGCTACGGCGGCCTGTCGCAGATGGCGCTGTGGTACATCGGCGGCATCTTCAAGCACGCCAAGGCGATCAATGCGTTCGCCAACTCCGGCACCAACAGCTACAAGCGCCTGGTGCCGGGCTTCGAGGCGCCGGTGATGCTGGCCTACTCGGCGCGCAACCGGTCGGCGTCGTGCCGCATTCCGTGGGTGGCCAATCCGAAGGCGCGCCGCATCGAGATCCGCTTCCCCGATCCGCTGCAGTCCGGCTACCTGACCTTCACCGCGCTGATGATGGCCGGCCTGGACGGCATCAAGAACCAGATCGATCCGGGCGCGCCGAGCGACAAGGACCTGTACGACCTGCCGCCGGAAGAAGAGAAGAACATCCCGCAGGTCTGCTCCAGCCTGGACCAGGCGCTGGACGCGCTGGACAAGGACCGCGACTTCCTCAAGGCCGGCGGCGTGATGACCGACGACTTCATCGATGCCTACATAGCGCTGAAGATGCAGGAAGTGACCAAGTTCCGCGCGGCCACGCACCCGCTGGAATACCAGCTGTACTACGCCAACTGATGCCGGCGTACGCGCACATCGCGATGCATGCGGAGGGCCGGGTAACGGTCCTCCGCGACGCAGCGGGCGCGCACTGAGTTATCGCGGCGATGGCGACGGATCTCCCCTCCCACCCGTCGCCATCGCCGCACCTTACTGGACGCATCGCCCTGCGCTGCGTCCGACCGGTTGGGGAACCGGGGCACCACCCGTCTTCGATTTCCGGAGATCGCCGCAACGCTGTACCAGGGGAAACACAGGAGAGGTCCATGAACCGCAGCTCCCTCCCACGTCATCCGCTCCTGCCGCATGTGATCGCGGCAGGCACGGATGCGGTTCATGCATCGCTCCACACCGATCACGTGCGCGCGGCCAGGGGGTTGCGTGCGCCGGTGACCTGAAACCGCCGGCCGGCTCCGGTCGGCCGGTTCCATCCACCATCGGGGTATGCGCATGAAACTGATCACCGCCATCATCCGGCCGTTCAAGCTCGACGAGGTCCGAGAGTCCTTGTCGCAAGCGGGCGTGTCCGGCATCACCGTGACCGAAGTGAAAGGCTTCGGCCGGCAGAAGGGCCACACCGAGCTGTACCGCGGCGCCGAGTACGTCGTCGATTTCCTGCCCAAGATCAAGATCGAAACCGTCGTCACCGACGAGCGACTGGAGGCCGTCATCGAGGCCATCCAGCAGGCCGCCGGCACCGGCAAGATCGGCGACGGCAAGATCTTCGTCACCACCATCGACCAGGTCATCCGCATCCGCACCGGCGAAGTCGGCGCGGACGCGCTCTAACACTCGGAGCCCCCACATGAAGACTCGACTGTTGTCCGGGTGGAAGACCCGTGCGCACGTACTCTGCCTGGCCGCGCTGTGCGGCGTGATGACGGCGGGCGTCACCGCCACCGCGTTCGCTGCGCAGGACGCTGCAGCGCCGACCACCGAAGCTCCCGTTGCCGACACCGCGCCCGCGCCGGTCGAGGCTGCCGCTGTCCCGGCGGAGGCCACGGCGGCGTCTGCTGAAGCCGTCGCTGCGCCCGCCGAAGAAGCCCCGGCCGAGGAAGCCCCGGCACCGACGATCAGCAAGCCCGATACCGTCTGGGTGCTGGTCTCTGCCGTCCTGGTGATCTTCATGACGCTGCCCGGCCTGGCGCTCTTCTACGGCGGCCTGGTGCGTTCGAAGAACGTGCTGTCGATCCTGATCCAGAACCTGGCCGTGTTCTCGCTGGTAGCGGTGCTGTGGGCGCTGTACGGCTACAGCTTCGCGTTCACCGAGGGCAATCCGTTCATCGGCGGCACCGACCGGCTGTTCGCAGCGGGCCTGGATGCGTCCTCGATCGGCGCCACGTTCACCAAGGGCGTCTACATCCCGGAACTGGCGTTCTTCGTGTTCCAGGGCGCGTTCGCCTGCATCACCTGCGCGCTGATCGTCGGCGCCTTCGCCGAGCGCGTGAAGTTCGCCGGCGTGATGCTGTTCACCGTGCTGTGGTTCACCTTCGCCTACCTGCCGATGGCGCACATGGTGTGGTTCTTCCCCGGCCCGGATGCGTTCACCAGCACCGATGCGGTGGACGGCGTGCTGGCCAAGTCCGGCTACCTGTGGGCCAAGGGCGCGCTGGACTTCGCGGGCGGCACCGTCGTGCACATCAATGCCGCTATCGCCGGCCTGGTGGGCGCCTACGTGATCGGCAAGCGCACGGGCTACGGACGCGAAGCCATCAAGCCGCACAACCTGACCCTGACCATGGTCGGCGCGTCCATCCTGTGGGTGGGCTGGTTCGGCTTCAACGCCGGTTCGGCGCTGGAAGCCGGCGGCGTGGCCGCGATCGCCTTCGTCAACACCTTCCTGGCCACGGCCGCGGCGGTAGTGGCGTGGCTGCTGGTGGAGTGGGTCACCAAGGGCAAGCCCTCGTTGCTGGGTGCGGCGTCGGGTGCGGTGGCCGGCTTGGTCGCCATCACCCCGGCGGCTGGCCTGGTGGGCCTGAACGGCGCGCTGGCCATCGGCGCCATCGCGGGCGTGCTGTGCCTGTGGGGCGTCAGCGGGCTGAAGAAGCTGCTGGGCGCGGATGACAGCCTGGACGTGTTCGGCGTGCACGGCGTCGGTGGCATCACCGGTGCGCTCCTGACCGGCGTCTTCGCCGCGCCCTCGCTGGGCGGCGCGGGCATCTGGGACTACGTCACCGAGACCGCTGTGGCTGAGTATTCCATCGGCTCGCAGGTGTGGATCCAGGCGCAGGGCGTGCTGATCACGGTGGTGCTGTCCAGCGTGGTGGCCCTGATCTCCTTCCTGATCGTGAAGTACACGGTCGGCCTGCGCGTCTCCGAAGACGCGGAGCGCGAGGGGCTGGACATCACCTCGCACGGCGAATCGGCCTACGAGGCCTGAGGGCATGCCGGGAACGGCTTTGCACTAAACTGGTGCAATGTCGTTCCCGGTCCCATCCCCCATGCCATCCGAGCCCACCACCGACGCGCTGAGCACGCCGGTGGCCTGGGCGGACGCGGGCGGCCTGATCCGTGGCGTCAACCCGGCCTTCGCCCGTTGGCTGGGCGTCAGTACCCGCCGCCTGATCGGGCAACCGCTGGCGGCCCTGGAGATCGAAGGCGACGCCATGGCGCGGTTCCTGGACAACACCGACCGCGACGTTCTGCGGCTGCACCGCATGGCGCTGGGCATGCCCGGCGAGTCGCCGTGCTTTGCCGAGGGTTGGCTGTCGCGGCTGGAGGGCGGTGGCTGGCTGCTGGAGGCTCACCCGGTCGACGAATTCCCCGCGCTGGACCCCACCCACGTGCTGCCGAATGCCTTGAGCGCGGCGCTGAAGGGGTTGGCGCACGAGCTGCGCAATCCGCTGGCGGGACTGAAGGGCGCCGCCCAGCTGCTGGCCCGCCGGGCCGCGCACCGCAACGACAATGACGACGAGCGCGAACTGATCGAACTGATCGAATCCGAGATCAACCGCCTCAACACCCTGCTCGAACAACTGCTGTCGCCCTCGCCGCAGCGGCCGCACGCGGCGCTGAACATCCACACCGTGCTGGAACGCGTGCTGCGCCTGGCCGAAAACGAGGGCGGCTGGTCGGTGCGCCTGCAGCGCGACTACGACCCCAGCCTGCCGGAACTATCCGGCGACGCCGACCGCCTGACCCAGGCGGTCTGGAACTTGGTCCGCAACGCCCTGCAAGCGGGTGCGGCCAACATCATCCTGCGCACCCGGGTCGAACACGGGTCGCGCATCCACGACCACCTGCACGCGATGGCGCTGCGGGTGGAGATCGTCGACGACGGCCGCGGCGTGCCCGAAGCGCTCGCCGAGCACCTGTTCCTGCCGCTGGTCAGTGGCCGCGCCGAAGGCAGCGGTCTGGGCCTGGCGCTGTCGCAGCAGGTGGCGCGCGAACACCGGGGGTCGCTGACCTACCGCTCGCGCCCCGGCCACACGGTCTTCACCCTTTTGCTGCCGCAATCGCCGCACGACTCCGACGAGGAACGTCATGTCCATTGACCGCCTGGCGGCCACCGCCGCCGACGCACGCCGCATCTGGGTGGTCGATGACGACCGCTCGGTGCGCTTCGTGCTGGCCACCGCCCTGCGTGACGCGGGCTATGCGGTGGACGGCTTCGACAGCGCGGCCGCCGCCCTGAGCGCGCTGGGCGCCCGCGGCGCGCCCGACCTGCTGTTCACCGATGTCCGCATGCCGGGCGACGACGGCCTGGTGCTGCTCGACCGGCTGAAGGCCACGCATCCGCAGCTGCCTGTCATCGTGATGTCGGCCTACACCGATGTCGCCAGCACCGCCGGCGCCTTCCGCGGCGGCGCGCACGAATTCCTGTCCAAGCCGTTCGACCTGGACGACGCGGTGGCCCTGGCCGCGCGCACCTTGCCCGATGCGGAAGAAGCGGCGGACGCGGTGCCGGAGGGCGAGGCGGCCACGCCCACGCCGCAACTGATCGGCGACACGCCGGCGATGCGCGCGCTGTTCCGCGCGATCGGCCGGCTGGCGCAGGCGCCGCTGTCGGTGCTGATCACCGGCGAGACCGGCACCGGCAAGGAACTGGTCGCGCACGCGCTGCACCACGAGTCGCCGCGCTCGCGCAAACCGTTCGTGGCGTTGAATACCGCGGCCATCCCGTCGGAACTGCTGGAGAGCGAGCTGTTCGGCCACGAGGCGGGCGCGTTCACCGGCGCGCAGAAGCGCCACATCGGCCGCTTCGAACAGGCCGATGGCGGCACGCTGTTCCTCGACGAAATCGGCGACATGCCGCTGCCGCTGCAGACGCGCCTGCTGCGCGTGCTGGCCGAAGGCGAATTCTTCCGCGTCGGCGGGCGCGAGCTGATCCGCGTGGACGTGCGTGTGATCGCCGCCACCCACCAAGACCTCGATGGCCTGGTGGCCGAAGGCCGCTTCCGCGCCGACCTGCTGCATCGGCTCAACGTGGTGCGCCTGCAACTGCCGCCGCTGCGCGAGCGCCGCGCGGACGTGCCGCAACTGGCCGAAAACTTCCTCGCCATGGCCACGCGCAAGCTGGACATCGCGCCCAAGCGTTTCAGCAACCCCGCGCTGGACCTGCTGCAGGCCCACGACTGGCCCGGCAACGTGCGCGAGCTGGAAAACGTCTGCTGGCGGCTGGCCGCGCTGGCGCCGGCCGACGTCATCAACACCACCGACCTGCAGGGCGCGCTGTCGCATGCCCCCATCGCCGGCGGACGCGGCGAATGGGACCACGCGCTGGGCGAATGGGCACGCCGCCGCCTGCTGGAAGGCGCCGAGTCGCTGCATGCCGAAGCACGCGAGCGGCTCGACCGCACCTTGCTGGAAGTCGCGCTGGAACTGACCCACGGCCGCCGTGCCGAAGCCGCGGCGAAACTGGGCGTGGGCCGCAATACGGTGACACGCAAGCTGGGGCCTGGCCGCAAGCGCGGATGAGCGACCGCCGCTTTCATTGAACGTGAAGGTAGCGCTGGTTACGGTAGCGGGCCACGACCTGCACCCGGAGCTTCCCCATGCGCATTGCCCTGCTGGCCGCCGCGACCGTCACTGCCCTCACGCTCACCGCGTGCGGCACCACGTCCTCGCCCTCTTCGTCGCCGACGTCCGCTACGCCGGTCGTACCCACCACCAGCACCGCCAAGCAGGCGGTCGCCGTGCTGGCATCGGCCTCGGGTAGCCTGGTCAGCGGCAGCGTCACCCTCACGCCGATGGGCAAGGGCCTGCACCTGACCGGTGAAGTCGGTGGCCTGCCCGCCAACGGCACGCACGCCTTCCACATCCACGAGAAGGGCGACTGCAGCGCCGCCGACGCCAGCAGCGCCGGTCCGCATTTCAATCCGTTCAATGCCGCCCACGGCAAGGCCGGCGGTGGCGCGCACCACGCCGGCGACATGAACAACCTGACCGCCAACGCCGAGGGCGTGGCCAAGGTGGATGCGCATATCGAAGGCGTCACCCTGGGCGGCGCCGCGATCAACGATGTCGCCGGCCGCGCCCTGATCGTGCACGCCGCCCCGGACGACTACGCCAGCCAGCCCGCCGGCAACGCCGGCGCCCGCGTGGCGTGCGGCATCATCAAGGTCACCCAGTAACAACGACCCTGTGCGTAACGTGCGCTATGCGCACGACCGCACGACCGCACGATCCGTACTTCCTCGTGGTCGTGCGCGTGGCGCACGCTACGACTGCAGGGTTTCCCGTGCGTCGGTCTTGCCCGGGCAATGCGCGAAGGTCACCGGGATGCCGTGCGCCTCCAGCACGGCGGCGATCTGCTGCTGGCGGGCCTGGAAGTGCTGGTAGGTGCGTTCCAGGCGTTCGTCGGTGGCTTCATGCGGCGCATAGCGTGCGCGCCATGCCAGCGGCTCGAACAGCGCGATGTGGACTTCGCCGTTCGCATAGCGCAGCAACGGTTCCGGCGGCGCGTCCAGCCATTGTTCCTCCGTAGGCGCCATCAGCGCGGTCTCGATCACCGGCCACAACGCACCCAGGCCGCCATGCTCGTACTGCATGGCGGTCATCGCCGCCAGGTCGTGCAGGGTCATGTAGCGCGCGTGCTCGATCTGCGCACCGAACGCGGTCTGCGCGAGCAGCGCGGTGTCGGCCTGGGCCATGCCGGTTTCCAGCAGCACGCTTTCCAGCCGTTCGCCCACGGCAGCGACCGTAGGGTCATCGCCGCTGAGCAGGAAGGGCACCACGCGCAGCAGGCCGCCGCGCAGGCCATCGTCGGCCCGCAGCGGCATCGGGATGTCACCGGTTTCATCGGCCCCGAAGGCGATCAGGCGCGCGCCTTCGCCGCGGCCCGGCGCGCGCTGGTGCAGTTCGCGCAGGCGCTGGTGCAGCGACCAGCCGGGTCGCAGCGCCTCCGCCGGGTCGAAGTGTGCCGCTGCAAGGACGAGATCCAGGTCACGGACCTGCGGGGCGTGCGCGGCGAGATCGCGACCCAGCTTCTCCGCCAGCTCACTGGCCTCGGCGGCCGCCAGCGCCGCGCGCTGCGGCGGATGGCCGGCAGCGAGCTCCAGGGCGATCACGCCCATGACGACGGGGCCGGTTGGGGATCGAGTCATGTCAGCGGTTGGAGGCGATGGAGGGGCGCATTACACTCCCCCATTATGCCTGCCGTACGCAGGCGCATCTTCACCCACCCATCATCGCCATCCGCACCGAGGTCCCCATGCCCGCTCCCCGTCCCGTCGCCATCCTCGGCGGCGTCCGCATTCCGTTCTGTCGCCAGAACACGGCCTACGCGGATGTGGGGAACCTGGGCATGTCGGTGCGCACGCTGGGCGCGCTGGTCGAGCGCTTCGGCCTGCACGGCCAGCAGCTGGGCGAAGTGGCGATGGGCGCGGTGATCAAGCATTCGTCCGACTGGAACCTGGGCCGCGAAGCCGCGCTGTCGTCCGGCCTGTCGCCGCTGACGCCGGGCATCACCCTGCAGCGCGCCTGCGGCACCAGCCTCGACACCATCATCCACATCGGCAACAAGATCGCGCTGGGCCAGATCGAGTCCGGTATCGGCGGCGGTTCCGACACCACGTCCGAAGTGCCGATCGTCTACGGCAAGAAGTTGCGCGCACGCCTGCTCGCCGCCAATCGCGCCAAGACCACGCAGGACAAGATCAAGGCGCTGGTCAGCGGCTTCAAGCTCGGCGAGCTCAAGCCCGAGTTCCCCGGCGTGGCCGAGCCGCGCACCGGCAAGAGCATGGGCGAGCACTGCGAGGACATGGCGAAGGAGTGGAGCATCTCGCGCGATTCGCAGGACGAGCTGGCGGTCGCCTCGCACAAGAAGCTGGCCGCGGCCTACGAGCGTGGCTTCTTCGACGACCTGATCGCCCCGTTCCGCGGGCTGGAGCGCGACAACATCCTGCGCCCCGACACCTCGCTGGAAAAGCTGGCCACGCTGAAGCCGGCGTTCGACAAGACCTCCGGCCGCGGCACGCTGACCGCCGCCAACTCCACGCCGCTGACCGATGGCGCGGCTGCCGTGCTGCTGGCCAGCGACGAGTGGGCGAAGGCGCACGGCCATGAGCCGCTGGCGTACCTGAAGGATGCGCAGGTGTCCGCCGTCGATTTCGTCCATGGCGAAGGCCTGCTGATGGCGCCGACGGTGGCCGTGCCCGAGATGCTCAAGCGCCACGGACTGACGCTGCAGGATTTCGACATCTACGAGATCCACGAAGCCTTCGCCGCGCAGGTGCTGTGCACGCTGCGCGCGTGGGAGAGCGAGGACTACTGCCGCAACCGTCTGGGCCTGGATGCGCCGCTGGGCAGGATCGATCCCGCCAAGATGAACCCCAACGGCTCCTCGCTGGCGACCGGCCACCCCTTCGCCGCCACCGGCGCGCGCATCGTCGCCACCGTGGCCAAGGAACTGCAGCAGCGCGGCGGCGGCCGCGCGCTGGTCTCCATCTGCACCGCGGGCGGCATGGGCGTAGTGGCGATCATCGAGCGTTGAAGTTCGTTCGGCTGTTTGGCAAGGAGGCTGCATGACAGTTCCGACCTACGATCAATTGATGCTGCCTCTTCTGAGGCTGGCGGGTGCTCGACTCGCAAACGATCTTCCAACAGCCGAGAAGCTGTTAGGCGATGAGTTTGGACTGACGTTGGACGAGCGCACGACAATGCTGCCAAGTGGGCAGCAAACGGCTCTCAGAAACAGAACCGGCTGGGCCAGCTTCTATCTGATGAAGGCGGGCTTGCTGGCGAAGCCGAAACGAGGGTACTTCGAGATCACTGAGCGGGGTCGAGAGGTACTCAAGGCACCACCCGCCAGTATCGACAAGACCTTCCTCGCAAGCTTTCCGGAGTTCAGAGAGTTCCTGATGGGCTCGCCCGGAGATTCGTCTGAGAACGTCACTCAAGTGCTGGCCCAATCCACGGCACCAGACCAGGTGACGCCCGACGAGGCGTTGCAGGGTGCCTACCAGCAGTTGCGTAGTGAACTCGCATCGCAAGTGCTTGAGCGGCTGCTGCAAGTAAGTCCGGAGTTCTTTGAGCAGATCGTCGTAGAGCTGCTGGTCGCCATGGGGTATGGCGGATCCAGGCGAGACGCAGGGGAGCGTATTGGGCGATCCGGTGATGGCGGAATCGACGGCATCATCAAGGAAGACCGTCTTGGTTTGGATGTTATCTATATCCAGGCAAAGCGCTGGCAAGGAACCGTGGGTCGTCCGGAAATCCAGAAGTTCGTCGGTGCGCTGCACGGTCAGCGTGCGCGTAAAGGTGTGTTCATCACGACCAGCGCTTTCTCTGCTGAAGCAAGGGACTACGTCTCGCACATCGATGTCAAAGTTGTGCTCCTGGACGGCATCCAGATCGCCAGCTTGATGATTGACCATGGCGTAGGCGTGACACCCGTGGCGACATACGTGGTCAAGCGGCTCGACTCGGACTATTTCGAAGAAATCTAGATCACCGGCGTTGCGGGGCCTATTCGGCTACTTCGACGTTGAGCAATCGAGACTCTACCCGCGCCGGTCACCGAGCAGGCTTCTGCACCTGCGCACTTCCCACGCCATGCCGGTGGCCTTCGCTCACCGCTGTCACCGTGCCGTCCGCATTGAACACCAGCGCGTTCGCCGCGCCGATTTCCTCTGCCTGCGCTGACCAACGCTGCCCGCGATCCGTCAGCGCCTTCGCCTGCCCGCTGTCCGCATAGCCCGGCTCGATGTCCGTCGTGGCGCCGTTGCGCTGCGACAGGCGCGGGGCGTCGATGGCCTGGTCCATCGGCATGCCGAGGTCGATGTGGTTGACGATGGTCTGCAGCACCGTGGTGATGATGGTCGATCCGCCGGGACTGCCGATCGAGAACGCCGGCCTGCCATCCTTCAGCGCGATGGTCGGCGTCATGCTGCTGCGCGGACGCTTGCCGGCTTCGGGAATGTTCGGGTGAGGCGGAATGAAATCGAAGTCGGTCAGTTCGTTGTTCAGCAGGAAGCCGTAGCCCGGCACCACCATGCCGCTGCCGCCCCAGTCCTCGATGGTGAAGGTGTAGGCGACGACGTTGCCGTCCTTGTCGGACACGGTGAGGTGCGTGGTATGCGCGCTTTCCGGCTGCAGCGTGCGCGGCGCCGGACGCACTGGAGGGCTGGGATCGTGCTGGAACGGGTAGGGATCGCCGGCCGCGACAGCGCCCGTCGCGGCGCGCTCCGGATCGATCAATCCACGGCGCCGTGCCGCGTAGTCCTTGCTGAGCAGACCCGCGACGGGCGCGTCGACATATTCGGGATCGGCCAGGTAGGCGTCGCGGTCGGCGAAGGCGAGGCGGCTGGCTTCCAGGTACAGGTGCTCGACCTCCGCGCGGGACATCGAGCCGAGCTCGTAGCCTTCCAGCATGTTCAGTGCCTCGAACACGGTCACGCCGCCGCTGCTCGGCAACGGCATGCCGTAGAGGTCGTAGCCGCGATAGGTCGAATGCACCGGCAGGCGCACGCGCACTTCGTAGTTCGCCAGGTCCGCCAGCGTCATGCGGCTGCCGTGCACCGATACGCCGGGTGCGGTCGGCGGCCGGTTGACCGTATCGACAATCGCGCGCGCCATCGGTCCGGCATAGAACGCATCCACGCCGCCATCGGCCAGTGCGCGATAACTGCGGGCCAGGTCGGGGTTGCGCAGCGTCGTGCCGGACGGAAGCGCCTTGCCATTGCGAAGGTACAGCGCGGCCGTGGCGGGGAAGCGGTTGAACTTGCCCTCGTTGCGCGCGACCAGCTGCGAGAAGTTGGCGTCCACCACGAAGCCCTGTTCGGCCACCGCAATGGCAGGCGCCAGCACCTGCGCAAACGACATCGTGCCGTAGCGCTGCAGCGCCTCATGCCAGCCGCGGACGGTGCCGGGCACGCCGACAGACAGTCCACTGGCGACGGCGGTATCGACATCCATCGCCTTGCCGTCCTCGACGAACAAGGTCGGCGGTGTGGCCGCCGGCGCGGTCTCGCGATGATCGAGGGTGATCACGCGTTTGTCCTTCGCCAGGTACACCACCATGAAGCCGCCGCCGCCGATGCCGCAGCTGAAAGGGTCGGTGACGCCGAGCGTGGCGGCAGCCGCGACGGCGGCATCGACGGCATTGCCGCCCTGGTCCAGGATCGCGATCGCGGACTGCGTGGCCTGCTCGCTGATCGTCGCGGCGGCGCCTCCGGTGCCCCGGGCGACCGGCGTTTTCGCCTGCGCGATCGGCGCGACCAGGAGGAAGACCAGCAGCGAAACGCGAAGGAGTCGGTTCATTCGGGGTCACCGCGTGGCAGTCCGGCGGATTGTCACACGAGTGCGGGCAGCCGATGACGGCCTGTCGGACGTTGCCCGGTCATGGAATGATGCTGGCCAACCCCGGACGACGGTGCCGCGCGTTGGATGTCGGACCGGCCGCCCGGCCACCGTCTTCCCGCCCGGAGTTTCCATGCGCATGCACAGGACATATCGCGTCGTTTCCTTGTTGGCTCTGCTGTTCCTGATCGCGTCCTGCAGCAAGCGGGAGATGTCGTCGCACGAGGCGGAGGTCGCCGCCGCCGCCCCCGCGATGGATGAAGCCGCCGATGCGGCGGCGGCACCCGCACCCGCGGAGAGTCAGGAAACGTCCGCGCTGCAGGCCCCCGGCGTCACCGCCGCGCAACTGGCATCCGACGTGGTGGTGCAGACCGACCCGCAGCGCCGCTTCATCCGCACCGCGCAGGCGGATTTCCAGGTCAAGGACGTGTACCGCACGGCGCTGGCGATCGAGGACGAGGTCGCGAAACAAGGCGGTTTCGTCGTCGACAACGACATCCAGTCGCAGGTGCAGCGCGTGCAGAGCCGGCCGCTCGGCAACGGCAAGCGGCTGGAGCTGGCCGAATACCGTCTGCAGGGTGCGCTGACGGTGCGCGTGCCGAGCGAGCGCACGCAGGTGTTCCTGCGCGCCATCGCGTCGCAGATGGAGTTCCTGGATCGTCGCCACTTCACCGCCCGTGACGCGCAGTTCGACCTGTTGCGGCAGCAGCTGGCGCGGCAGCGTGCGCAGGACGAACAGCAGGAACTCGGCGATGCCGTGCAGGGCGGCGGCAAGCTGGGCGACAAGGCCGATGCCATCCACGCACGCGCCGAAGCGCGGACGAGCCGCGACGAGGCCGTGATTGCGCAGAAGGAATTCGAGGACCGCGTGGCATTCAGCACCATCACGCTGTCGCTGAATCAGGACGTGCAGGTACGCCGCAGCGAGCGCGTCGACGTGGATGCGGTGTTCCGCGACAACGGTCCCGGCTTCTTCCGCCAGCTGGGCGATGCGCTGGCGGTCGGCTGGCGTGGTGGTCTGCAGGCGGTGGTGGCGCTGGCCACGCTGTGGCCGCTGTGGCTGGTCGTGCTGGCGATGGTGATCGGCTGGCGGCGCTGGCGCAGGAAGCCGGCCGCCCGCTGAGCTCAGTCCCGCAGGCGCGGCAATCCGTGCGCGTCGCGCTCCTCGACGACGGCGGCGTCATGGATTTCCTGCCGCATGTCGCGCGCCGGCAATGTCACCGGCGTTTCGCCGCGCGCCGCCTTGACCGCGTTGGCGTGGCATTGCTGCGCCGAGGCGGTGTCGCCGGCTTCGTTGAAGCCGGTCGCCAGTTCCTCCCACGCCTCCGCGCCCGCGCCCTGGGCGACGGCGCGATGCAGGAACTCCTGTGCCGCCGTCCACTGGCCCTGCTGGCGCGCGAGCCGTCCCAGTGTCACCAGCAAGGCCGGGCTGGCGGGATGGGCGTGCAGCCAGTGCTGGGCACTGGCACGGCGCGAATCCAGCTTGCCCACCGGCAGCCGCCCATACAGCGCCACCAGGCTTTCGTCCCAGCGCGATTCCAGCGCCTGCTCGATGCTGCGCGTCGCCGCGTCTTCCCAGCGCAGCGCGGCGGCGCGTTCGGCATAGGCCGCCACGACCGACGGTTGCAGGCGCAGCGGTTTGGTCAGCGCTTCCCAGCGCTCGGCCAGCACGTTGGGATCGGTAGCCTCGCGCAACGATTGCGTTGCCAGCCGGATCTCCAGCGCCTCGAACGCGGCGGGCGCCAGGGCCTGCTGCTGCTTCAGCGCGCCCAGCAGTCCGTAGGCCTCGCCTGCGCGTGCGCTGCCGGCGAGGGCGTCGGCGCGCAGCGCCAGGCCGCGCGGCGGCAGCGGCTGCGCCTCGGCCGCATCCAGCACGGTCAGCGCCTCCTGCGGCCGGCCGGCATCGAGTGCGATCTGCGCCGCGGTGATCGCATGGGCCTGGGCGGAGCGTTCGCGCAGGGCGAGCAGATGGCGCTGCACCGCCGCGTCGTCGTCACGCGCCTGGGCGGCGCGCACGGCGGCGACACGCGCGATGGTGCCGACCTCGGTGTCCTCCGACGCGCGCTCCAGCAGTTTTTCGGCCTTCTGCCAGTGCCCGGCGTGCAGCGCATCCAGACCGTCGATGAGCCTTGCCCGCGCCTGCTTGCGACGATGGCGACCCCACGCGCGGAACGGCAGGCTGAGCAGGCGCCAGGCAACCCAGAACAGCGCCACGACCAGCAGCAGCGAAAGCAGGGCGCGCGGCACGTTGGTGTGCAGGTCGTAACCGGCGAACCGGATGAAGACCTCGCCCAGATCGCGCGTGGTGGTGGCCATCCACTGCGATGCCAGCACGCCGGCGAGCAGCAGCACCAACAGCACCACGACAGTACGGAACGGCTTCATGGCGTGACCTCCGGCGTCTCCAAGGATGGCGTCGGCGCCTGCAGTCGCAGGCCGGCGCTGCGCAACATGCGCAGCTGTTGGAGTGTGCTGCCCAGCTCCGTGGGACGAGGCGGTGCCGACATCGTCTGCAATGTGCGCACCTGCGCGTGAACCTGCCGTCGTTCGGGTGAATCCGGCCACAACCGCGGCAACCAGCCATCGATGCGCGCCAGCGCGGCGCGCCAAGCCGCCTCGTCGCGGCGCTCCAGCGCGGCGCGCGCCAGGCTGATCTCGATCTGCAGCGCCGCGTCGGCGGTGGTACGTTCGTCCGGCGCCACCAGGGTGGTGTCGCGTGTGGGGCGGACATCGACCAGCGGCGCCAGCCAGCGCTGCCAGGTCGGGCGTGGCGAGGCGCCGACCGGCTCGCCCGGTTCGCGCGGCAGGCCGGGCAGTGCGGCGACGATCGCCTCCAGGCGCTTCGATGCATCGGCCTGCGGACCGTCACCCAGGGCATCCAGCGCCGTCCGTTCCTGCGCCAGCGCCTGTTTCAGGTTGAGCAGGCGATGGTCGTCGATGCCGTCGAGCGCGCCGGCCGCCAGGGCATACGCGCGCCGCGCGCCGGCGAGGTCGTGGGCGATGTCCAGCCGCTGCGCGGCCTGCGAGAGCAGCAGTTCCACCTCGTCCAGACGCAGCGCCTGCGCGCCATGCCGGGTGGGATCGGTGAGCTTGGCGACGCTCTCTTCCAGCAGTGCGCCGCGCTGGCCGAGACCGAGGACTTCGTCGCGCAGCACGCGGTTGGTGGCTGCGACATCGAGCAGGCGCTGCGCCTGCGCGCGCTGGTCGCGGCGCAGCCCGTCGGTGCGGGACTCCAGTGCCTCCAGGCGCAGCTCGGTCGCCGACTGTTCCGTCTGCGCGTGCGCACTGCGCGCTTGCCACCACGCCCAGCCACGCCAGGCGCCGATGCCGACGACGATCACCGCCAGCGCGACGGCCACGAGTCGTGCCCCAGGGCCGGGGCGGGGCGAAGCAGAGGGCTGGTCGTTCACAGGCTTCCTTGGCTGCAGGCAAAACGTGATGGGCGCCGCAGATGCTACCGGATGCCCGTGGGTCCGATCGTGCACGCCGCCTTCATCAGTTGCGCGGGGCGCGGGCCGTCGGCGAGGACGACACGCGCAAAGCCGGCCTCTTCCGCCGCCCGCGCCAGGCGTTCGCTGGCGGCCACGACCGGCATCGCCCTGAACCGTCCGGCCAGCGGCGGCGGCAGCTGCGCCAGTACCTCCTGCAAGGCGCCGCCGCTGCTGAGCAGCAGGCAGGCCGGTGCCTGCAGCGCGGCCAACCCCTCGAGGGCGCGCGCCGTCAAGGGAAGGGATTGGCGTCGGTACACCTCGGCGCGATCCACCGTCGCGCCGCGGGCTTCCAGCGTGGGCACCAGCAGATTGCGTCCGTCCGGTGCGGTGATGAAACCGAGCCGCCTGCCGCGCAGGTCGGCCAGCCCGGGCAGGGCGAGCAGCCCCTCGCTGTCCATGCGGGCGGGGAACTCGACCTGGTCCACGCCGGCCCGCCGCAACGCCGCCGCCGTGCCGCTGCCGACCGCCAGCCAGTGCTGTCCCGCACGCGCCGCCAGCGGCTGCAGCGCCCGGGCCGCGGCGACGGCGGCGGGGCTGGTGACGACGACGATGTCGCAGTCCAGTGCGGCACGCAGGGCGGCGCGCGTGGCATCGTCGTCGCAGTGGCGGATGCGCCATGGCGAGAGCGCCAACAGGCCCGCACCGTGTCGACGCGCGGCACGCCTCAACGCATCGTGGCCGCCCTGGGGCCGCAGCGAGATGACGTACCATGCCGGCGGCGTTGGATGTCCCATGCATGGATTATGAGTGATGCGTCCGGAAGAAGCCCTGCAGGAACTGCGTGAGTACTGTCGCGGCATGCCGCCCGTGGCGGCGATGGGCGTGGAGGTCGACGGCTTCCACGACGAGGTCCTGCGGCTGACCGCGCCGCTGTCGGCCAACGTCAACGACAAGGGCAACGCGTTCGGCGGCAGCCTGACCTCGCTGATGACGGTGGCCGGCTGGGGCCTGGTGACGCTGAAGCTGCGCCTCGCCGGGCTGAAGGCGGAGGTGTACGTGGCCGACAGCCAGATCCGCTATCTCGCCCCGCTGTACGGCGACTTGGTGGCCGACGCGTCCTTCGCCGATGGCCAGTCGCCGGAGACCTTCGTCGACACGCTGGTGCAGCGCGGCCGCGCACGCATCCAGGTGGAGGCCTGCATCCGGCTGCCTGAAGGCGGCATGGCGACCACGCTGAGCGGGCGCTTCGTCGCCATCGCGAAGCGGTAGCATGTGGCCATGACGAAGGGGACGGGCATGCATCGGATCGGGAAGTGGCTGCTGGCGATGGCTCTGTTGTCGGTGCTGGTACCGGCCGCCGCGCAGAGCCGGCTGCAGCGCGGCAAGCTGCAGCCGTTGCAGGATGCCTACGCCGCGGCGATCCGCTGGGGCGATTTCGAGACCGCCTGGCAGCTGGTCGATCCCGCCTACCAGGCCGAGCACCCGATGACCGAGCTGGAGTTCGAGCGCTACCAGCAGGTGCAGATCTCCGGCTACCGCGACCTCACCACCAGCGGCGGCCCGGACGGCACCGTCGAGCGGGTCGTCGAACTGCGCGTCATCAACAAGCACACCATGGCCGAGCGCACGATGCGCTACCGCGAGCGCTGGCGCTGGGACCCGGAAGCCAAGCGCTGGTGGCTGGTCGTGGGCCTGCCGGACCTGTGGAACGGCGAGTAGCCGTCCGGCGCCGCGTCGGCGTCCTGTGCGACAATCGCGGCCCGCTCGAAGATCGCCAACCCTGTGAATTTCGAAGAAGTCCTGGCCTTCGCCACCCGTTCTCCCTACAACCAGATCCTGTCGCTCGGCCTGGTGGCCCTGACGATCGGCCTCGTCTACACCGAAGTCGCGCGCCTGTTCCGTGGGTACAAGGCGCTGCGCCCGGCCGAGCTGACCCATCTGATCAACAGCGAAAACGCGCTGGTCATCGACCTGTCGGCGAGCAACGACTTCGAAAAGGGCCACATCGCCGGCAGCCGCAACGTGCTGCCCAGCGCCTTCGACCCCGAGAGCAAGCTGCTGGCCGGGGCCAAGTCCCAGCCGGTGGTGCTGGTCTGCCGTACCGGGCAGGCCTCCGGCGCCGCCGCCAATCGGCTGAAGAAGGCCGGCTTCGAAAAGGTTTACGTGCTGGAAGGCGGCATCGCCGCCTGGCAGCAGGCCGACCTGCCGCTGATCAAGGGCCGCTGAGCCCCCGGGTGGCCGCGGACCCGCCCTTGAAGCGGGCCACGCGTGTCGCCATGACATACTTTCCATTCACCGCCGCAATCCAGATTCCGGAGTCAAAGAAATGTCCGACGAGACCACCAACGGCGCGGTTGCGCCTGCCGCCGAAGCCGCTGGCCCCGCTTTCACTGTCGAGAAGATCTACGTCAAGGACGTTTCCTTCGAAGCCCCGGGCGCGCCGGCCGTGTTCGCCGAGAACGTGCAGCCGGAACTGCAGCTCAACCTCAACCAGCGCGTGCAGCGCCTGGGCGAGAACGCCTTCGAAGTCGTGCTGGGCGTGACCCTGACCTGCAAGGCCGGCGACAAGACCGCCTACGTGGCGGAAGTGCAGCAGGCGGGCATCTTCGGCCTGATCGGGCTGGAAGCGCAGGCCGTGGACGTGCTGCTCGGCACGCAGTGCCCGAACATCCTGTTCCCGTACGTGCGCCAGCTGGTCAGCGACCTGGTGCAGGCCGGCGGCTTCCCGCCGTTCTTCCTGCAGCCGATCAACTTCGAGGCGCTGTACGCCGAATCGCTGCGCCAGCGCGCCGCGCAGGGAGGCGACGCCGCCCTCGCCAACTCGGAACCGGTCGGCAACGCCTGATCGCCGGTGCACGGTCCCGTCAGGGCGGCACTGCCGCACACAGGGGTGACGGATGTCTGAAGACCTGAAATCCGCCGACGTGCTGAAGATCGCGGTGCTGGGCGCCGGATCCTGGGGTACCGCCCTGGCCGCGCTGATGGCGCGGCACGGGCACCACGTGACGCTGTGGGGTCGCGACCCGGTGGTCGCGGCCGCCATCGACGGCCAGCACGAGAACACCCGCTACTTGCCCGGCATCGCCTTGCCGGACACCTTGCGCGCCACCACCGACCTGGTGGCGGCACTTGTCGATGCCGACCAGGTGCTGGTGGTCGTGCCGTCGCACGCCTTCACCGAAACCCTCCGCACGCTGGCGCCGTTGCGCCCCGCCAAGGCGGGCGTGGCGTGGGCGACCAAGGGCTTCGAGACCGGCTCAGGCCGTTTCCTGCACGAGGTCGCCGAAGAAGTCCTCGGCCCCGACGTGCCGGTCGCGGTCGTCACCGGCCCGTCGTTCGCCAAGGAAGTCGCGCTGGGCCTGCCCACCGCCGTCACCGTGCACGGTGCCGATCCGGTGTTCGCGCAGGCGGTGGCCGACGTGATGCATGGTCCGGCATTCCGCGCCTACACCGGCGACGACATGGTCGGTGCCGAACTCGGCGGCGCGATGAAGAACGTGCTCGCCGTGGCCACCGGCGTCTCCGATGGCATGCAGCTGGGCCTCAACGCCCGCGCCGGCCTGATCACGCGCGGACTCAACGAAATGCTGCGCCTGTCCGCCGCCATCGGCGCCAAACCGGAAACGCTGATGGGCCTGGCCGGCTTGGGCGACCTGGTGCTGACCTGCACCGGCGACCTGTCGCGCAACCGCCGCCTGGGCCTGGCGCTCGGCCGCGGGCAGTCGCTGCAGGATGCGGTGCGCGAAATCGGCCAGGTGGTCGAGTCGGTGCAGACCGCCGACGAAGTCATGCGCCAGGCGGAACGCCATGGCATCGACCTGCCCATCTCCAGTGCGGTGCGTGCGGTCCTGCACGGCGACCTGACCCCGCGCGATGGCCTGCAGCATCTGCTGTCGCGCGAACAGAAGCCGGAGTATCCGGAAACGCTGTTCAAGTAGGACGGTCCGCCCGCCATCACGACAAAGCCCGGCTTCGCGTCGGGTTTTTTCTTTGCGGCGCCCGTGCAGCGGGCAAAGAAAAGCCCGGCCTTGGGGCCGGGCTTTGGGGTGCGACGCGGGGAGAGAGGGGGACGCGTCGCGGGGAACGCTGTTGCGGATTACCAGCTGAAACGCGGACCCACGAACCACTGGGTGTCGCCGTCCACCAGCTTGACGTCGGCCGAGGCGCTCCAGTTCGGGGTGAACTTCACTTGCGCGCCGAGACGGCCGTAGAACTCGCCATCGTAGTCGTCGCCATCTTCATAGCCGGCCAGTGCATAGCCGTTGAGGCGGCTGGTCAGCGCGCTGTTCACGCCGACTTCCACGCTGTAGCCATCCGCGCTGAAGCTGGGCACGCGCACACCGGACGGCGTGCTGAAGCTGTCGGTCTTGGCCTTCTCGTAAGCCACGCGGGTCAGCAAGTCCACGCGCTGCGACAGTTCGTGGTTGTAGCCGAGGCCGACGCGCCACTGGTCGAAATCGACGTTGACGTCGTCGACTTCCTGCGAGCTGTAGTCGGCGAAGACGTGGAAGTTCGGGTGGACAGCCACGGAGCCCTTCAGCGCCCAACCATCAGCGTCGGGACCTTCGATGTTCGTCGCGGTGTAACCGCCTTCCACGTAGTTGTAGGAAACGCCCTCGGCGGCCGAAGCAGCGAACGGGGCGGCAGCCAGCAGGGTCAGGGCAAGCAAGGACTTCTTCATGGGACGTCTTTCTCTCTTGTTGTTGTGTGTCCGCAGCCTCGGGGAAGCGGCGGTGGGCGAAGTATCCGCCTCAGCTCACAACAACTCCTGAATACCAAACTGACCAGTACATAAATTGGCCGGACGTGATGGGAACTTCTGGCACAGGCGTGATCGCGGACATGGTCAACGCATGACCGATGTCCGCTTTCTCCGCCGCGCGGCGATGCAAGCAACAAAGCGGATGGATTTCGCAGCGCGTGGATACGCGCAGGTTTTTTCCGGGCGTCAGGAGATACGCGATGATGGAAGAACGGAGCTGGGAGCAGGGGGTCGTTGCCGCCGAAGCGGAGATGGTCGATGCGTTCGCGGCGGTGCAGCTGGACCAGGCGCGCTGGGACGCGATCGTCGCGACGCTGCCGCCGCTCGTGCGTGCGCGTGCCGTCAACGGTGAGCGAACACGGGCCTTTCTCGAAGCGGTGCTGTGGGTGGCCGTTACCCGGCAACCCTGGGGGCGTCTGCCGCGGATGTGGGGGCCATGGCACAGCGTCTACGTCCGCTTCACGCGATGGGCGCAGGAAGGCATCTGGGACGAAGTGATCGCGTCGCTGCACGCGCATGCGGACATCGCCGATCCGCTGCAGCGGCTTGTCGCCACCTATCTGGATTCGCGGCACCCTGCCTCGGTCGCCCGACGCGAAGGGCCTCGATTCACTCCGTTCTGAGGATCAAGCCCTGTTGGGTTATGCGGTCAATCGACCCGATTGCTGCTGATCGGCGTGCGAAATTGTCGTGCTCAGCCAATCGGTGGGCGCATCCGATCGTGGGCACACCACATCTTGCGCGAGCAGTAGGTCGGCACTCGATACATCGTGGTTCGCGTTGACGCGTTGCGCGCCGTCGCAACACCAGGCCGCGACGGATCAAGTGCCGACGATCAGTCGCAAACCGGTACGCCGATGCCGCCGGCGCTCACCCGGCGTCTCCATCGCCATCGCGTGCATCCGGCGACTGGCGCGCGACGATGCTGGTGGCGGTGAGATCGCCGGTGACGTTGCCGGTGGTGGCGAACACATCGGGAATGGTGTCCACCGCCAGCAGCAGGCCCAGCGGTTCGATGGGCAGGCCCATCGACTGCGTCACCGGCATCACCGTGGCCATGAAACTCACCTGCCCCGGCAAGCCGATCGAGCCCAAGCTGATCACCACCGCCAGCGCCGCACCGGCGGCCAGCGTCACCGCGTTCACGTCGATGCCGTACGCCCACGCCACGAAACAGGCGGCGACGATGTACTGGATCGGGCTGGTGATGCGAAACAGCGTCACCGCCATCGGCAGCACCAGTGCCGCAACGGCGCGCGGATGACCCAGGCGGAAGCGTGCGCTTTCCACCATCGCCGGCAACGACGCCAGCGAAGACTGCGTGCTCGCGGCGACCACCTGTGCCGGCAGGATGGCTTTGGCGAAGGCGAGCGGCGACTGCCGCGCGAACACGGCCACCAGCACGTAGCAGATCAGCGTCGCGCCCAGGTACATGCCGCATTGCAGGGCGATGTAGCCCGCAAGCGCACCGATCACCCCGATGCCGGCCTGCGCGCACACGGCGAGCACGAGTGCGAACACGCCGATCGGCGCGGCCAGCAGCATCCAGCGCACGATCACGATCATGGTGTCGGCGATGCCGTGGCAGAAGCCGATGACCTGCGCGTGGCGATCCTCCTGCACGCGCGTGAGTGCGAAGCCGAAGAACAGGGCGAACACCACCACCGGCAGCATCGCGCCCTGCGCCGCCGCCATGATGGCGTTGCTCGGCACGATGGAGCCGATCCAGTCGGCAAGTCCCGGTGCGGCCACGTCACCCGCGGCCGGCAGCGTGCCGTGCAGGGTGGCCTTCAGCGCTTCGCTGGGCGGCACCATCGCCAGCACCAGCGGCGCCACGATGGCCGCATAGGCGGCGAACAGCGACAGCAGCGCAATGAACACCACCATCGCCCGCCGCGCCACGCGTCCGGAGGCGGCGGCATCGCTGGCGGTCGCCACACCCAGGATCACCAGCGACAGCACCAGCGGCACGACCGTCATCTGCAGCCCGCTGAGCCACAGCTTGCCGATCGGCTGGGCAATGGAAACGGCAGTCGCGGCCGAGCCCGGCGACCCCTGCGCCAGCGACAGGCCGACGACGGCGCCGGCCGCGAGACCCAGCAGTACGCGCGCGGTGGCGCCCGGCCACCTCATCGAGCCGCCTCCGGCAACTGCCACTCACGGGCAAGGCGGGCGTACTCGGTGCGCGGCAGCAGCACGAAGACCGGACGCGCGTCCGGACGCAGCCACGCCAGCACACCGTCCATGGTGTCAGCCGCCATCGCCGTGCAGCCGGCGGTCGGCTCGCCCGGCGTGCGCCACAGGTGCGCGAAGATGCAGCTGCCGGCGCGCGGCGTCGCGGTCGGGTTGTGGCCGATCACCAGGCCTTCGCGGTAACGGACATCGCCGTTGTTGTGGAGATCCAGGCGCATGGGTTCGGTCGATCCCTTCGCGGCGGCCTCGCCTTCCGTGCGTGTGTCGATGATGCGGTTGTAGAGCGGCGAGTCGGGCACGTCGATGCAGTAGCTGGTCGCCTGCATCGGGCGGTAGGGCATGGCGGTATCGGCCTTGTCCGCGTAGCCGAACGCCTCGCCCAGCGTGAACACACCTGCCGGCGCGCGGCCATCGCCCTCCTGCTTCTGCGGACCCTGCGGCTGTGCCGCATGCAAGCCCAGGCCCCATGCCGCGCCGTTGCGTCCCACCGAGACCGGCGCCGCCGTCGATGCGGCCTGCCAGTGTCCGTCGCGCATCTCGAAGCGCTGCAGGGTGCCGGCCGTGGCATCCCAGTTCTCGGTCACCACCAGCACCAGTTGTCGCGCGTCGCGCCAGGGGTGCGGCTTCGGCGGTTCGAGCGCCTGTGCGTTGATGCCGCAGGCGAGCATCACGGTGGCGAGGGCGAACGAGCGCAGCGGGACGCGCGTAAACAACGGTGTGGACATCACGACTCCAGCAGGTGATGGATGCGCTCGAGGTTGATGGCGAGCTGGCGGTTACGGTCCGGATTGGTGTGGCATAGCAGGACGAAGACGAAATCCAGCAACGACTGCAGCGAGGAGCGGTACAGCAGCTGCTCCACGTGCGGCGCGGGATCGTGCGCCGAAATCACCAGCGCGGCGTCGGCATGCGCGCGCAGCGGATTGGCGGTGTGCCGGGTGATCGAGATGACCTTGCCTTCGCAGGCCTGGAACTGGCGGCTGACCTGCGACAGCTCGGGCAGCTTGCCGAACTCGGAGAACATCAGCAGCACGTCGCCGGGTCGCGTGGCCGACAGGTTGGCCATCATCAGTATCGGGTCGGTATGGTGCACCGTCAGCACGCCCAGCAGCGAAAGCCGCATGGCGAACTCGCGCGCGAACAGGCCATCGTCGCCCAGGCCGCAGACGAACACCTTGTCGGCCCGGTCGATCAGCTCGACGATCGGCTCGATATGCGTGCGCGGGTTAAGGCTGCGGGTTTCCTCCTCAGCGGCCATCTTGCTGCGACGCAGACCGTCCTGCAGCTGCTGGTAGGCATCGCCGGCCTCCTCCTTCTCCGCATCCGGCGGTCGCGTATGGCCGTTGCCGTTGCGGGCGACCGCCTCGCCGATCGTGTACTTGAGGTCCGGATAACCCTTGAAGCCGAACTTCTGCGCGAACTTCACCACGCTCGACTGGCTGATGCCCAGCGCGCTAGCCAGCTGCTGCGAGGAGTAGTCGCGCAGCAGGTGCGCGTTGTCGAGGATGAAGTCGGCGATGCGGCGCTCGATGGCCGACATCTGGTCGCGTTCGGAACGGATCTTCACCAAGGGTGCTGTCATGGCATGAGTGTGATGGCGGTGGACGGGACTGACAACGGGCCATCGCCACCGGGCTCAGCCCGGCAGCATCTCCAGGCCGCGGATCTCGCGGATGCCCAGGCCGGGGGCGTCGGTAATGGTGATTTCCGACTCGTTGAAGATCACACCGCCCTCGACCGGGTTGAACTGGCCCAGCGACGGCCCGTCCAGGTCCACCTTGGTGATGACGTTGGCTTTCGCCGCCGCCACATGCACGGCGGCGGCCACGCTGATGCTGGTTTCGATCATGCAGCCGATCATGCATTCCACGCCATACAGCGACGCGATGTCGGCGATGCGGATGGCGTTGGAGATGCCGCCGGTCTTCATCAGCTTGATGTTGATGATGTCGGCCGCGCGCATCTTGATCAGGTCAATGACCTCGGTCGGCCCGAACACGCTCTCGTCCGCCATCACCGGCGTATGCACGCGGTCGGTGACGTACTTCAGGCCGTCCAGATCGCGCGCCTTGACTGGCTGCTCCAGCAGTTCCAGCACTACGCCGGCGTCTTCCAGGTGCTGCATGGCGAAGACGGCCTGCTTGGCGGTCCAGCCCTGGTTGGCGTCCAGCCGCAGCAGCGCGCGGCCTTCCACCGCGGAATAGATGGCCTTGACGCGTTCGATGTCCAGACCGATGTCCTTGCCCACCTTGATCTTCAGCGACTCGAAGCCGCGCTCCACCGCGCTGATCGAGTCGGCCACCATCTTGTCGATGTAGTCCACGCTGATGGTGATGTCGGTGGTGATGACCGGGTCGCCGCCGCCCAGCATCTTGTACAGGGGCGCGTCGTACAGCTGCGCCCACAGGTCGTAGACCGCGATCTCGACCGCTGCCTTGGCGCTGGTATTGCGCTCCAGTGCGGTCTGCACCAGCTCGGTGATGTGGTTGAGGTTCGCGACGTCCTGGCCGATCAGCCGCGGACGGATGAACTTGCCGATCGCCTCGATGATCGAGCCGTGGGTGTCGCCGGTGATCACCGCCGTGGCGGGCGCTTCGCCGTAGCCGACATGGCCGGTGTCGGTGTGCACGATCACCACGATGTCCTCCACCGTATCGACGGTGCGCAGCGCGGTCTTGAACGGGGTCTTCAGCGGCACGCGCAGCATGCCGAATTTGATGTCGGTGATCTTCATGGTGCCCCTTGGGGACGGATGCGCTGGATGGCGGTGATGCGGTCGACGGTGGACTGCTCGCTGTTGAACAGCAAGGGTTCCAGTGGCGTGACGGCGACCGAGTTGAGGGTGGTCCGCACGGCCTTGCCGTCCGTGCCCCGGTAGGTGATGCCGGTGGTGTCGTGGATGGTGTAGGTGATGCCGTTGTCGTGGCCGATCACCATCATCACGTGGCCGGGAATATAGACCAGGTCGCCGACCTGCAGGGTCTGCAGCACGGCGAGCCGCTTCTCGTGGCTGTCGCCCGGCGCGAAACCGATCCGTTCCAGCGCCGGACTCACCGCCTGCGCGCTCGTGTTACGCGGCAGCACGATGCCCATGCTGCGATACACCTCGGACACGAAGCCGCTGCAGTCGCGGCTGTCGTAGCTGTGCCCCCAGCCGTAGCGCTCGCCCAGGAACTTGAAGCTCTGGCGTAGCAGGTTGGCGGGCGTGTACGGCAGGTAGTCGGGTGCGACATCGGCGGTGCGCGGCAGCAGCGCCGGCAGCAGCGCGAGCGCACCATCGGCACGGCGCACCGGCAGCTGGATGACGTGCGAGGTGTAAGGATGCTGCCCGTTCACCGGTTTGTCGGCCGGCCAGTCGGCCAGCACGGGCACCCGCACGCCCATGTCCAGCTGCAGCGCGGACAGGCCCGGTTCCTCGGGGTTGTAGACGGTCCTGGCGGTGGCGCCGGTCACCACCAGCGACGGAGAAGCGTGCCCATAACCGAAGACCGTGTCATGCGTACCCAGGGCGACAGCATCTCTTTCGATCCAGGCCGAGTAGAGCGCGCTCACTACGAAATACCACGCGCCATCCGCGCTGACGTGCGTGATCACGACGGCGGTGCCGGGGAACAGTGCGCTCTCCTGGAAGCGATCTATATCGCTGTCGTCCAGGTTGCTGAAGACGCGCTGGCGGGTCGGGAACGTGCGCAGGTCGGCCCGCCGCACAACCAGCGCCGGACGCGCCATCACCTGCGCGGGCACAGCCTCGATGGCCACGTTCGCTGCGAGCGCGGCAAGACGGTCCTTGCCGATGACCTCGCCTTGTTCGTCATACAGCGTGCGGGACGGTGTCACCGAAAGCTTGGCAATCACGTCGCGGACCCATGTTCCTTCGAGCCGGGATGGCAATGCGGCCGGGTCCTGCACCTGCGGGTCCAACCTCAGCATGCGCGCGTTCTGCGCGGCGACGGCAGGCGCATCGAGCAGCGGCTTGCCGGCAGCCGGGAGCCTATCGATCCAGTACTGCGCGGCGAGATGCCGTGGCTCGATGCCGACCACCCCATGTCCCGCGGCCGCGGCCGCGGCCTCGTGGACTGCCTCGCGCGCAACGGCGGTGGAGGCGACAAAGGCGAACAGGCACAGCGCGAACAGCCGCAGCCGCAGCCGCAAGCGGCGCCGCTGGCATGGTGTGCGTGATCTCATCCCTCTCCCTCCGCGTGGCGGCGTCACCATGCGCTAACGGGGAATATTTATTTCTAATAGCAAAAAAAGCAAGAATAAATTATTGACCGCTATTTGCCGCCATGGTACACAGGCCCACGGGTCGGCTTGGGGCGCATGACGTGGGACGCAACCTTACGAACGCGGTAGGCACGCGGGGTCTCCCATCCCGCAAGGGCGAACGCCATCGCCCCGTCAACGGAGGGCTTCCGCGACAAACCCTGATCCGCCTGATGCTGGCGTGTGCTGTCCTCCTGCTCGGCGCCTGCGCCCATTCCGGTCCGCGCAATCCGCTCGCCACCTGGGTGCCGTCGAAGAACTTCGACGAGCGGCGTCCGGTGGTCATCGTGCTGCATTACACCGAGCAGGACTCGGTGGAGCAGTCGCTGGATACGTTGCGCAGCCGCAACAGCGGCGGACGCGTCAGTTCACACTATCTGTTGGGCAAGGACGGCAAGGTCTACCAGCTGGTCAGCGATTCGCGGCGCGCCTGGCATGCCGGTGCCGGTCGCTGGGGTGCGATCACCGACGTCAACAATGCGTCCATCGGTATCGAGATCGACAACGACGGCAAGAGCCCGTTCCCTGACGCGCAGATCGACAGCCTGATCGTGCTGCTGCGCGACCTGACGCAGCGCCTGCGCATCCCGCCGACGCAGATCATCGGCCATTCCGACCTCGCGCCGTCGCGCAAGATCGACCCGGGTCCGCTGTTCCCGTGGAAGCGCCTGGCCGACTCCGGTTTTGGCCTGTGGCCGCGCGAGGGCATGGGCGAGCCGCCACCCGGTTTCGATCCGTGGCTGGCGCTGCAGGCCCTCGGCTATTCCACCGACAACCGGGCCGACACCGTGCGCGCCTTCCATCACCGCTTCCGCGGCAGGGAAGGCACCGAACTGGATGCGGAAGACCTGCGCATCCTGCATGCGTTGACGGCGCCCGCGACCGCAACACCGCGATGAACAGGAATATTCAAGTCGATTTTTTTACGACGCAAGAATAATTTATTGACTGCGGTCATGGTGCGTGCTACACCGCCATGACAGGGGTTTGGCCGGCAGGGGTGCCGGTGTGGTTCCGTTTCAACAGGCAATCTGTGGTGCGCATCCGGGATGGAATGCGCAGCAAGGCGCGAATGGGGAGCCATCCGGGCCGGGGATCGACGAACGATAGCGACGCCGTCCTGCGCAAGCGAAGGTGTCGCACCCGGAACGGCGCGTCGAGCGCATCGCAGTGCAGTACATCCGTCGCGCGCACCGCGCGTTCCAGACTTCAGAGGAGATCCGCATGTCCGCTCGACGCCGTTCGCCCAGGCCCACCCATCTCGCCACCGCCATCCTGCTGGGACTGGCCATTCCGGGCGTGGTGTTCGCGCAGGAAGAGGCCCCGGCCACCGGCGCCCGCACCCTGGACACGGTGACCGTCACCGGCTCGCGCATCAAGCGCACCGACGTGGAAGCGGCGCTGCCGATCACCATCATCCAGAAGGCCGAGATCGAAGCGCAGGGCATCACCTCGGCCGAGCAACTGCTGCAGTTCCTGAACATCGCCAGCAACGGCTCGGACAGCCTGGCCTCCAATGCCGGCATCGCGCCGGCGGACCTGCGCGGCAACAACGGCGTGTCCGGCGCCAATCTGCGCGGCCAAGGCGCCGATGCCACGCTGGTGCTGCTCAATGGTCGTCGCGTCGCCACCCATGGCCTGCGTGGCCAGGCGGTCGACCTGAACTCGATCCCGTTCGCCGCCATCGACCGCGTCGAAGTGCTGCGTGACGGCGCCTCGGCGGTGTACGGCACCGACGCCATCGGTGGCGTGATCAACTTCATCACCCGCAGCGACTACCAGGGCATCACCGTCAACGCCGGTTTCGACATCACCCAGGAAGGTGGCGGCAACATCTACACCTACAGCGTGCTGGGTGGCATGGGCGACATCGACACGGACGGCTGGAACGTCTGGGGCACGATGAACTATCGCGAGAACGAGATCCTGCTGGGCACGGATCGCGACTTCTCCAACACCTTCCAGCCCGAGCGTGGCCTGTCGCCGGATACGCGCGGCACGCCGTTCGCCACCGTCACCAACATCGCTGGTGGCATCATTACCGGCAGCCTCGTGGACCCGGCCGGCGGCGGCAACCAGGGACTCATCAACATCCTGAACCTGCCGGGCGCGGCCGGCTGCGAAGCCGGCGGCGACCTGATGGGCCCGTATGCCTACCGCCTGTGGGGCGTGGCGAATTCCAAGTACGCCTGCGCCTGGGACTACCCGGCCGCGCAGGTCATGCAGCAGCCGCAGGAAAGCATGCAGGCGCTGGGTCGTGCCACCTTCAAGATCAGCGACAACCACCGCTTCTACGCCGAAGCGATGGCGTCGCGCTCCGAGTCCAACCGCCAGTTCGAGGCGCAGCAGATCACGTCGAGCACATCGACAGCGGCATCGGCGCTGGGACCGAGCACGTGGTACCCGTTGAACGGGAACACCACCGCGACCTACAACATGATCTACAACGCGCTGGCCAGTTACTTCGGTCCTGCCAACCTGGTCTATGGCCGCCCGATTCCCTACCGCTGGCGGTGCGAGGTCTGCGGTCCACGCCAGATCGAGACCACCACCAAGGCGTACCGCTTCCTGGTGGGCGTGGACGGCACCATCGGCAGCTGGGACTACGATGTGGGCCTGTCGCGTGCATCGAGCGAGGCCGAGTCGGTGCTGGGCAGCGGCTACTACTTCACGCCCGCCTTCAAGGCGGTGCTGGGCAGCGGTCTGCTCAATCCCTTCCTGATGCCCGGCCAGCAGCATGATCCGGCGGGTGTGGCGGCCTTGCAGGCCGCATCCGCGGCGGGCGTCCGCCTGTACGGCGGCGAATCCACCGTCACCACGCTGGATGCGGCATTCTCCGGCGGCCTGGGTTTCAACCTGTGGGGCGGCGAAGTGATGGCGGCGGTCGGTGTCGACCTGCGTCGCGAAGAGTTCGAGTTCGGTTCGACCGCGGATGGCATCGTGCTGGACAACAGCTACATCTTCGGTGCGCCGTTCGATGCCACCAATAACCTGCCCAAGGTGTCGCGCGACGTCAAGGCGGTCTATGCCGAAGCCTTCCTGCCGGTGTTCGACAGCCTGGAAGTGAGCCTGGCGGTACGCCGCGACGATTACGACGGTTTCGGCAGCACGATCAACCCGAAGTTCTCGTTCAAGTGGCAGCCCATCGATTCGCTGGCCTTCCGTGGCGCCATCAGCGAAGGCTTCAAGGTGCCGGAGTTCACCAAGCTGTTCAGTGGCGTTACGGAAAGTCCGTACACCGGCTTCGACCTGGCCGATCCGGCAACCTGTCCTTCCGGCGCAGCGAACCCCGCCGTGCCGGGCTGCGAAGCCATCCAGCCCGCCATCCTCACCGGCGGCAAGGCCGACCTGCAACCGGAAACGTCGGATCAGAAGAGCTTCGGCGTGGTGTTCGCGCCGAGCGACTGGTTCAACATCAGCCTCGACTGGTGGGAGATCGAGCGGACCAACACCATCCGCACACCCAATCAGGCCACGCTGATCTCCAACTACGACCTCTTCGTCGACAACTGGATCCGCGATGCCAGCGGCGAAGTGGTGGCGATCGACCGTCGCTTCATCAACTCGGGCGGCACCCTGATCAGCGGCGTGGAAGTGGATGCCAACCTCACCGGCGAACTGGCCGGCGGCATGTGGCGCCTCAACCTCAATGGCAGCTACATCGACAGCTTCCAGGAGAAGGCGCTGGAGAGCTCGCCCTACGGCAACAACCTGGTGGGCGAGTACGTGCGCTACTACAGCCTGCCGCTGAAGTGGAAGCACACGCTCGGCTTCAGCTGGGCCAAGGGCGACTGGTCGCACACGCTGACCCAGATCTACCGCGACGGCTACAAGGACGAGCTGCCGGTCAGTGTGCGGAACGGGAGCTTCATTCCGGAAGACTGGAATCCGGATGTGGACGACTACATCACCTACAACTACAGCGTGGGCTGGACCGGCCTGGAGAACGCCAAGTTCACCCTCGTCGTCCGCAATCTGCTCAACGAGGATCCCCCGTTCACCGCCCACCAGAACGACTTCGCCTCGGGCGCGGCGTGGGAACCGCGTGTCGCCGATCCGCGCGGCCGCTCGTTCGCGCTGATGGTCGAGTACAAGTTCGACTGACCTGATCCGCCCTCGGATCGCCCGGACGTCAGGGCCGTCGCCGGCATTCGGCGGCGGCCCTCCTGCTTGCGGGCGCCCGCGCCTGCCGTCGCGCAGAACACCGAGCCATGCCATGAAGCGTCTTCTTGTCCTGCTTGCGCTGTCGTCGCCCACCGCGTACGCGGCGCCCGACACCGACACGTTCGACACGGCCGTGCAGCAGACGTTCGACCGCTACCAGCTGCCCGGTCTGGCGGTGGGCGTCATCCGCGATGGCGAGGTCGTCTACACGCGCACCCTTGGTGAGCTGAAGGCTGGCGGCGGCGACAGGATCGACAACGCCACACTGTTCAAGATCGCCTCCAACAGCAAGGCGATGACCGCAGGCGTGCTGGCGCGCCTGGTCGATGCCGGCAAGCTGAAGTGGGACGACCCGGTCACCAAGCATCTGCCGCAGTTCCGCATGCACGACCCGTGGGTCACCCAGCAGATGCAGGTGCGCGACCTGCTGATCCACAACAGCGGGCTCGGCCTGGGAGCGGGCGACCTGATGCTGTGGCCGGAGCCCAACCGGTTCACCCGCGACGACATCATTGCCGGCCTGCAACACCTCAAGCCTGCCCACAGCTTCCGCTCGACCTATGCCTACGACAACCTGCTGTACGTGGTGGCCGGCGAAGTCGCGGCCGCCGCCGGCGGCGCATCGTACGAGGCGCTGGTGACGCGCGAACTGTTTCAGCCGCTCGGCCTGTCGCGCTGCCAGGTGGGCGAGTGGAAGTCTGCCGAGATCGGCAACGTCGCTCAGCCGCACATGCGAACGCCGCAGGGAAACCACGTCATCCGGGAGGACGGCGAGATCGTTCCCAATGTCACCTCCATGGCGGCCGGCGGCATCCGCTGCAGCCTCGACGACATGCTCGTCTGGATGCGCATGTGGCTGTCGCCGGACGCGTCCCCCGCATGGCTGTCGCCGGCGCAGCGCAAGGCTGTCTGGACGGCCCACATGCCGATGCCGGTGAGCGCGCGGATGCGCGCTTGGGACAACAGCTATTTCTCGGCGTACGGATATGGCTGGCGCCTGTCGGATGTCGACGGCGCATGGAAGGTCGCGCACACAGGCACCCTCGCGGGCATGTACTCGTCGGTCATCCTGTTGCCCGACCAGCGCGCCGGCATCGTCATCCTCATCAATGGCGAAGGCGAAGCCGCGCGCACGGTACTGGGGCAGGTGCTGACCAAGCAGTTCACCGCACCGCAGTCATCGCCCACGGTGGCGCACTACGCCGATCTGCTGGATCGGGAAAACGCTGGCGATCAGGCCGCCAGGCCCAAGCCGGATACGAGCGCCCGCGAAACCGCCAGCGTGCGATCGCTGTCGGGATGGACCGGACACTATCGCGACCCGTGGTTCGGTGACGTGGCGTTGTGTCCCGATGGCGATCGCGTCCGTTTCCTCGCCGCACGCTCGCCGATGCTCAGCGGCACGTTGATGCAGGTAGGCGAGCAGTGGCTGGTGGACTGGGACGATGACAGTGTGGATGCGGAGCCGTGGCTGCACTTCGCGGCGGCGAAGGCGGGCGGCGACGCCGGACTTACACTGTCGCATGTCGATCCCGACGCCGACTTCAGCTACGACTATGCCGACCTCGACTTCCACCGCACGCAGGCCTGCCGCTGACATGCGCGGTGCCTGGCTGCTGTTGGTGTGCGCGTTGCCCTGGCTGGGTGCCTGCGCGTCGTCGCCAGGCGTGCAGGTCTCTCCTGCGCAGGCCGCGGCCGAGGTGGACCTCGTCGACGCCGCCAGCGTCGTGCCGGGATTGAAGCAGGACATCCGCTATGCCGGTGCGGACAACTTCGTCGGCGCGCCCGTCACCGGCTACGAGGCACCGAAATGCCTGTTGCTGGCGCCGGTCGCACAGGCGCTGGCGGGCGTGCAGCAGGACGTGCAGCGCGAGGGTCTGTCGCTGAAGGTGTTCGATTGCTATCGCCCGGTCCGCGCGGTGCAGCACTTCGTCCGCTGGGCGCGCGATCCGGCCGACCAGCGCACCAAGGCCGCGTACTATCCGAACCTCGAAAAGGCGAGCCTGCTGGACGGCTACATCGCCGAGACGTCCGGGCACAGCCGGGGCGCGACGCTGGACGTGACACTGGTGCGTTGCGCCGACGGCGACTGCGTTGAACTGGACATGGGCACGCCATTCGACTTCTTCGATCCGCGCGCCAACACCGCGCATGCGTCCCTCACCGACGAACAGCGGCGCCACCGCGAGCAGCTGGTGCAGGCGATGGCGCGGCACGGTTTCCAGAACTATGCGATGGAATGGTGGCACTTCACCTTTCGTCCCGAACCCACTCCCCGCACCGCCTACGACGTTCCGATCCGATGAGCGCTTCCCCTTCTCCCCTCTCGCCGCGGATCTGCGATGTCGCGGTGATCGGCAGCGGCATCGTCGGTCTGTCGACGGCGCACCACCTGATCGATCGCGGGCTGTCCTGCACGCTGATCGATGCCAAGGGCCCCGCCGGCGAGACCTCGTTCGGCAACGCCGGCTCCATCTCGGTCGGCAACGTGATGCCGCAGTCCACGCCGGGCATCGTCGTGAAGGCGCTGCGCATGCTGGCCAACCCGCTGGCGCCGCTGAAGCTGGACTGGGGCGTCAGCCCGTCGTACGCGCGCTGGCTGCTGCAGTTCCTCAACCAGGGCCGGCTGCAGCATGTGCTGCCGATCATCGATGCGTTGAATGCGATCAACACCGCCTCGCGTGGCGCCTGGCTGGACCTGGGCGAACGGATCGGCGCGAGCGGACTGATCGCACATACCGGGTATCTGCATGTCTACAGCGAGGACGCGACGTTCGCGAAGGGCGAGTGGGAACGCGGACTGATGCGCGAGCGCGGGGTGGCGTTCGACGTGCTGGATGCGGCCCAGCTTCGCGAGCTGGAGCCTGGCATCGGCCAGGGCTTCCAGCGCGCGGTGTTCCAGCGCGAATCGCTGGCGATGCGCGATCCAGGCGCGTTCTGCCGGCGCCTGTTCGATGATCTGGTCGCGCGCGGCGCGGACGCGCTGATCGCGCGCGTGTCGGCGATCGTGCGGCAAGGCGATGGCTATCGGGTGGAGACGGACCGCGGCCCGGTTCACGCCGGTCGCGTCGTCGTGGCCGCCGGAGCATGGAGCAACGCGCTGCTGCGGCCGTTCGGCCTGAAGATCCCGGTGATCCCGGCGCGCGGCTACCACCTGATGTATCCGCACTCCGCGTCCGTGGTGCAGCGCCCCACGCTGTGGGCCGAGCGTTACATGGTGGTGTCGCCGATGCAGACGGGCATCCGCATGACCAGCATCAAGGAACTGACCGCGCTCGGCCGCGATCCGCACTATGCGCTGATCCACCGGCTCGACCCGGAAGCGCGCACGCTGTTTCCCGGCATCACCGGCGAACCCGTCTCCGAGTGGGCCGGCAACCGGCCGTGCACGCCTGACTCGCTGCCGATCATCGATCGTGTGCCGGGTGAAGGCATCTTCGTCGCCACCGGCCACGGCCACTTGGGACTGACGCAGGGGCCGGTGACCGGCAGATTGATCGATCAGATGATGGCGGGCGAGCCGACGGAGATTCCGCTGGCGCCGTACGCGCTGGCGCGGTTCGGGTGAGCGGCGTGGTGATGGGTGTGGGAGCGACGTGAGTCGCGATCGCACGGCTCGGTGATCAGTGCGTCTCGCTCAGGACGGGCGTTCACTGCGATGAGGAAGCCTTCTTCACCCTGATCGGCGCTCAGCCGCTTACACGGCGTCTTCGGGTTCGCGTTCGCGACTGACGTCGCTCCCACAAGGGCGACTGCGCGTCACGCGCCGCCGACGAACCCCGCCTGCCGCCACGCTTCGAACACCACCACGGCGACCGTGTTCGACAGATTGAGGCTGCGGTTGTCCGGGCGCATCGGCAGACGGATGCGCTGGTCGTCCGGCAGGCCGTCCAGCACCTCCTGCGGCAGGCCGCGCGTTTCGGGGCCGAACAGGAAGGCGTCGCCCGGCTGGTAGGCGGGCCGGTCGTGGCGGACGGTGCCGCGGGTGCTGAGGGCGAACACGCGCCGGGGGCGGATGCGCTGCAGGGCCGCATCGAGCGAAGCGTGGACCTGCAGCGTGGCGTATTCGTGGTAATCCAGGCCGGCGCGCTTGAGCTGCTTGTCTTCCAATGCGAACCCGAGCGGTTCGATCAGGTGCAGCCGCGCGCCGGTGTTCGCGCAGAGGCGGATGGCATTGCCGGTATTCGGGGGAATTTCCGGCTGGTACAGCAGGACGTCGATGTCCAGGGTGTCGGTCATGGCGCGCATTCTACGCGGCGCTGCATGGCCTCACGGGCGGGTGATGCGGTGGAACTCCGGCCGCCGCCGGCTTGCGTGACGACGCAGGGGGAACGTGTACCGCCTGCGACTCAGCGCGAAGCCAGCTGGCCGGCCAGCACGCCCGCCTGCACCGCGATCTGCTGCATGTCCTCGGCCGAGGGACGCACGGTGACCACCGGCATGTCGACCACGCGGACCGCCTGCTGGGCGATGAACTGGGCCAGGTCTTCGGCCGCCGGGGTTACGGTGATCGTGGCCAGGTCGACGATCCTGGCGTCCTTGTAGAGGTTGTAGTGGGCCAGGTCCGCGGCGTCCGGCGTCACGGTGACGGTCGGCAGGTCGACGATGCGTTCAGCCTGCGCCACGGCGCCCTGCGGGTTGTCGGCGTGGGTGGCGGAGACGACCATGGCACCGGCGCACAGGGCGAACACGGCGGCGGCGGTCAGCGGGAGGAGGTTCTTGGCGTTCATTGTCATGCCTCTGTAGTGATGTTGTTGGGTGGTGTGGTAGTAAGGTAGTACACCTAAACGCAGTGATCAAGCAAAACCTGCTGTTTTGGTGAGTTGATTCAGGCTTCAGTCAGTTTGAGTGGGGTGCTGCGCGTTCTTGTTATGGGTTACGCAGAAACCGTGCCAGTCTTAAGTAGTTGATTCGCTTGTGTTTCGTGGTGCTTCCTGCGTGTCCGCTGTCCGGGGTCGCTGTCCGTACGGCTGTCCGTCCTGCGTGAACCGGGACGTGCCGGGGCATCCGATGTGACCTCGAACACGCCGCTTCGCCCCACGTCCGGTCATTCCGGTACGTAGGGGTTTGGATGCCGTTCAACTCGGAAGCGTTGCGCTGCGCAGGGAGAGGCGCAGCGAACGTTCAGCTTCACCAGGGCAGCGGGTCGCCCTGCCAGTCGAGGAAGCGCCCGCTGTCCGCAGGCGTCAGGTGGTCGATCACCCGCAGCAGGCCGCTGACGGATTCCGCCACGGAGAGGGCGGCGTTGTCGCCGCCCATGTCGGTGCGCACCCAGCCGGGATGCAGGGCCACGACCTTGATGCCTCGCGATGCCAGCGCCTGCGACAGCAGCGAGGTCACCATGTTCTGTGCCGCCTTGCCGATGGCATAGCTGGGTGTGCGGAATTCCTGCCGCAAGGCGATCGAGCCGATCTCGGAGGAGATGTTGGCCACCACGGCGCTATCGGCAAGCTGGGGCGCCAGTGACTGCGTCAGCAGGAACGGTCCTGCGGCGTGGGTGTGGAAACTGCCGTCGAGGTCGGCGGCGGCGACCTGGCCGAAGCGTTCGCCCCCGCGCAGTACGCCGGCATTGTTCACCAGCAAGTGCAGCGGCTGCTCATCGGTGACCAGGGGCAGCTCGCGCAGCAACGCATCGCGGCTGCGGGCATCGGCCACGTCCAGTGGCAGCACGTGCAGGCGGCCCGGGTGTTCGGCGGCCAGCCGGTTCAGCGCCGTCGCCTTGCCGGGATGGCGGCAGGTCGCCACCACATGCCACCGGCGGGCCAGCAGCTGCGAGGCCAGTTCCAGGCCCAGGCCGCGATTGGCCCCGGTCACCAGGCAGTGCTTGCGGTCCATGTTCGCCTCCACGCAGGGGTCGGGGGCATCGGCACGGCGGCGCCCATGCCGTCGGTCATGCCTTGTGGCCTAGTGTAATGACCACCGGCGGCGGCTAGGATCGGGGGTTCTGCAGGCCCATTCAGTATCAAGGAGTGTCCATGTCCGTTTCCCGCCGGCCCCGCGCCGCCCTGCTCGCTGTCGCCCTGTCCGCCGCCCTCGGGGGCCTGGCGTACGCCCCGGCTTCCACGTATGCGAAGCCGGCCGCCGGTGCGGACATCGTGATCCCGTATGAAGAGTTCACCCTGCCCAACGGCTTGCGGGTGATCGTGCACACCGACCGCAAGGCGCCGATCGTGGCGGTCAATATCTGGTACCACGTGGGCAGCAAGAACGAGACCCCGGGCCGTACCGGCTTCGCCCACCTGTTCGAACACCTGATGTTCCAGGGCAGCGAAAACCACGACGGCGAGTTCTTCACCCCGTTCGAGCTGGTCGGCGCCACCGACCAGAACGGCACCACCAACCAGGACCGCACCAACTACTTCCAGAACGTGCCCACCACGGCGCTGGACATGGCGCTGTGGATGGAGTCCGACCGCATGGGCCACCTGCTGGGCGCGATCGACCAGAAGGCGCTCGACGAGCAGCGCGGCGTAGTCCAGAACGAGAAGCGCCAGGGCGAGAACCAGCCCTACGGCCGCCGCATCAGCGCGCGCATGTTCGAGGCGCTGTATCCGGCCGGACATCCTTACAGCTGGCAGACCATCGGCTCGATGGCCGACCTCGACGCCGCCACGCTGGACGACGTGAAGACCTGGTTCCGCAGCTGGTACGGCCCCAACAATGCGGTGCTGGTGCTGGCCGGCGACATCGACGTCGCCACCGCCAAGGAGAAGGTCGCCCGCTACTTCGGCGACATCCCGGCCAGCGCCACGCTGGCGGACATGAAGACGAACATCCCGACGCACGCCAAGGACACCCGCGAAACCATCCCCGACCGCGTGCCGCAGGTGCGGGTCTACCGCGCTTGGCCGGTGGCCGAAATGGGCACCAAGGACGCCACGCTGCTGGACCTGTTCGCGCAGGTGCTCGGTGGCAGCGCGGCCTCGCGCTTCGACACGCGGCTGGTGCACGGGGACAAGATCGCCGACCAGGCGACCGCCTACCAGTGGAGCAGCGAGATCAGCGGTACGTTCTTCCTGATGTCCACGGTCAAGGAAGGCGTCGACCCGGCCAAGGTCGAGGCCGCGCTGGACGAAGAGCTGAAGCGCCTGATCACGCAGGGCCCGACGGCCGAGGAGCTGGAGCGCGCCCGTGTTTCGGGCGTGGCCGGTTTCGTGCGCGGCATCGAGCGCATCGGCGGCTTCGGCGGCAAGTCCGACGTGCTGGCCTCGTGCGCCGTCTACCAGAGCAAGCCGGATTGCTACAAGGACGACCTGGCCATCTACGCCAGCGCCACGCCGGCCGAGGTGCAGGCGGCGGCGAAGAAGTGGCTGAGCGGCGGGTCGCACACCATCCTGGTGCAGCCGAGCGAGACCCCGGCGTCGGCATTGCCGGAAACCGTGTTCGCAGCACCGGCCACCACGCCGGCCGCTACCCCGAAGGTGGATCCGAAGTTCAAGACGATCGCCAGCACGGTCGACCGCAGCGCCGGCGTGCCGAAGACCACCACCTTCCCCGACCTGAAGTTTCCGGCCGTGCAGCGCGCCACGCTGTCCAATGGTATGCAGGTCACGCTGGCCGAGCGCCACGAGACCCCGGTGGTGCAGATCAACGTCGAATTCCCCGGCGGTTACGCCGCCGACGTCGGCAAGAAACTCGGTACCGCCAGCTTCGCGCTGCAGATGATGGACGAAGGCGCCGGTGAGTACGGCGCGCTGGATTTTGCCGCCCGCAAGGAAGCCCTGGGTGCCGAGCTGACCACCGGCGCCGGCCTGGATTCGGCCTCGGTCGGGCTGTCCGCCCTGACCGACAAGCTGGCGCCCTCGCTGGACCTGCTCGCCGACGTGCTGCGTCGCCCGACCTTCGCCGCGGCGGAAATCGAGCGCGTGCGCGCCACCTGGATCGCCGGCATCAAGCAGGAAAAAGCACGCCCGCAGACCGCCGCGCTGCGCACGCTGCCGCCACTGCTGTACGGCGCCGGCCACCCGTACGCGATTCCGTTCACCGGCTCGGGCACCGAAGCCTCCATCGCGTCGCTGACCCGGGACGACCTGGTTGCCTTCCACCGCGACTGGCTGCAGCCGTCGCAGGCGCGCATCACCGTCGTCGGCGATACCACGCTGGGGCAGATCATCCCGCTGCTGGAAGCGCGCCTGGGCGACTGGAAGGCCGCACCCAACGCACCCAAGCCTGCGGCCGTGCCGACGGTGGCCAATCCCGCCAAGCCGCGCGTGTTCCTGATCGACCAGCCGGGCGCCATCCAGTCGAACGTCTACGCCGCGCAGCTGGTACCGCCTACCGGTGACGCGGGCACCATCGACTTCGACTTCGCCAACGGCGTGCTGGGCGGGCAGTTCAGCTCGCGCCTCAACATGAACCTGCGCGAGAACAAGCACTGGGCCTACGGCTCCTACAGCGGTGCCCGCAATACGCTCGGCCAGCGTCCGTGGTGGGCCAGCGCCGCGGTGCAGAGCGACCGCACTGCCGATTCGATGAAGGAGCTGCAGAAGGAAATCAGCGAGTTCGCCACCGGCCAGGCCCCCGCCAAGCCGGACGAGATCGCCAAGATCCGCGCCGCCAACACGCTGGAACTGCCGGGTGCGTACGAAACCGCGGCCGCCGTGCTCGGCCAGATCGCCTCCAACCAGCGCTATGGCCGGCCGGACGACTACATCGTGCAGTACAAGGCCCGCAACGAGGCCATCGGCGCCGCCGATGTCGCCAAGGCCGCGGCCACGCTGTCGCCGTCCGCGCTGACCTGGGTGGTGGTCGGCGACCTGTCCAAGGTCGGCGAATCGGTCCGCGCGCTGCAGCTGGGCGAGGCGGTCGAGCTGGATGTCGACGGCAACATCAAGAAGAAGTAAGCCGCGCTCCCTGCGGTGAATCGAAGGACAGGGCGCCGGGCACGCCGCAAGGCGCCCCGGGTTCTCGCGGGCCGGCCCCTGTTCCCCGCACGTGGCGGGGAGCAGGGCTAGCCTGCGGCCCGGATCGATTCATAAGGCATCGGCCAGAATGGCCGCGACTCACACTCCAAGGTGACCCCGATGCGTCTCGTCCTGCTGGCTGCCGTCGTCTCCCCCCTCCTGTTGTCCGCCTGCACCTGGGTGCACCTGGCACCGAGTGCCCGGGACGTGCGCGTGGTGGCGCCGGGTGCCGCACCCGCCGGTTGCGAAAAGCGCGGCGAAGTGTCGGTTTCGGTCAAGGACAGCGTGGCGTTCTATGAACGCAACACCCTGCGGGTACGCGATGAGCTGGAAACGCTGGCCCGCAACGAAGCCCCGGGACTTCAGGCCAATACGCTGCAGGCCCTGGGCGATCCGGCCAACGGGGAACAACGGTTCGCGGCCTATCGCTGCGGCCGATAAAGTGTGAATCAAGTCACACTTAACGCCGGGCCGGGCTGACGCTGCGTGCCCGTAAAGATGCGGTGAAGGCGGGAAGCCGTTACCCTTGTCGGCCCCCTCGCCTGAGCCTTGGCGCTAACCTCGATGCTCTTCCAGAATGTCTCCATCGCGGGACTGGCGCATATCGATGCGCCGCACACGCTGACGTCGGCCGAAATCAACGCCCGCCTGCAGCCCACGCTCGACCGCCTGGGCATCAAGACCGACGTCCTGAACGATGTGGCCGGCGTGCATTCCCGCCGCTTGTGGGACGCTGATACGCAGGCCTCCGACGCCGCCACGATGGCCGCGCGCAAGGCCCTGCTTGACGCCGGCATCGGTGCCGACAAGGTCGGCCTGGTGGTCAACACCTCGGTCAGCCGCGACTACCTGGAGCCGTCCACGGCCAGCATCGTCTGCGGCAACCTGGGCGTCAGCGACCACTGCCAGACCTTCGACGTCGCCAATGCCTGCCTGGCCTTCATCAATGGCATGGACATCGCCGCCCGCATGCTGGAGCGCGAGGAGATCGATTACGCCCTGGTCGTCGACGGCGAGACCGCCAACCTGGTCTATGAGAAGACCATCGAGCGCCTCAACGCCCCCGACGTGACCGAGCAGCAGTTCCGCGACGAGCTGGCCGCGCTAACGCTGGGCTGCGGTGCGGTGGCGATGGTGCTGACCCGCCGCGCGCTGGCCCCCGAGGCGCCGCGCTACAAGGGCGGCGTGACCCGCTCGGCGACCGAGTGGAACAAGCTCTGCCGCGGCAACCTGGACCGCATGGTCACCGACACCCGCATGCTGCTGATCGAGGGCATGAAGCTGGCCACCAAGACCTTCGCCGCCGCCAAGATCGCGCTGGGCTGGGCGGTGGACGAACTGGACCAGTTCGTCATCCACCAGGTCAGCCGTCCGCACACGCAGGCGTTCGTGAAGTCCTTCGGCATCGACCCCAAGAAGGTCATGACCATCTTCACCGAGCACGGCAACATCGGCCCGGCCAGCGTGCCGATCGTGCTGAGCAAGCTGAAGGAACTGGGCAAGCTGAAGAAGGGCGACCGCATCGCCCTGCTCGGCATCGGCTCCGGTCTGAACTGCACGATGGCCGAGGTGGAGTGGTAAGCCCACCCGGCATTCGCATTCCAGGGGCCGGTTCGCCGGCCCTTTTCTTTGACGGCGGCGACGCGCGATGAACCTTCCCTGCTATCCCTCCCATCCGAAGCGCTTCGAAGTGCGCCCCGGCCTGTCGATGAACTACCTCGACGAAGGTCCGCGCGACGGCGAGGTGGTGGTGATGCTGCACGGCAATCCGTCGTGGAGCTATTACTGGCGCACGCTGGTGGCCGGGCTGTCGGATCGCTATCGCTGTATCGTGCCCGACCACATCGGCATGGGCCTGTCCGACAAGCCGGACGACAGCCGCTATGAGTACACGCTGCAGTCGCGCGTCGACGACGTCGCCGCGCTGCTGGAGCATCTCGGCATTACCGGCCCGGTGACGCTGGCGGTGCACGACTGGGGCGGCATGATCGGCTTCGGCTGGGCGCTCTCGCATGCCGCGCAGGTGAAGCGGCTGGTGGTCACCAACACCGCTGCGTTCCCGATGCCGGCCGCGAAGAAGATGCCGTGGCGGATCGCGCTGGGCCGCGACTGGACCGTGGGCGAGTGGATCGTCCGCGGCTTCAATGCGTTCTCTGCCGGCGCCTCCTGGATCGGCGTGAAGCGCCGCATGCCGGCCGACGTGCGCCGCGCCTACGTGGCGCCGTACGACACCTGGGCGAATCGCATCTCCACCATCCGCTTCATGCAGGACATTCCGCTGGGCCCGCAGGACAAGGCGTGGCCGCTGCTGGAGGCGTCAGGCAAGGCCCTGCCGTCGTTCGCGGACCGCCCGGTGTTTCTGGGTTGGGGCCTGCAGGACTTCGTGTTCGACAAGCACTTCCTCGACGGCTTCCGCGCCGCGCTGCCGAACGCCGAAGTGCATGCGTACGAAGATGCCGGCCACTACGTGCTGGAAGACAAGCACGAGATCCTGGTGCCGCTGATCCGCGACTTCCTGGATCGCCATCCGCTGGGTTGAACCTTTCTCCTCACGGGGCTGATCCCTTCTCCCTGCGCCAGCGGGGAGAAGGTGCCGAAGGCGGATGAGGGGCGCTCTTGCCGTTGCTTTATTTGACGGATGTCCGAGCGGCTCGCTGCGCTCGCATCCCTCATCCGGCGCTGCGCGCCACCTTCTCCCGCAAGGGGAGAAGGCTTAAAGCTCAGGTAACGGATTCTTCTCGGCGTCCACCACGCCAACCCAGTCCGCCTCCACCAGCAGCGGCAGGCCGTGCGCCAGCCGCGCCTTGTCGCACTGCGCGCTGCGCTCGCCGAACTCCAGCGACGCCGGCACCAGCGCGCAGACCGAGGGCCGCCGGTCGTGGATGGTGCAGCGGCTGTAGTGGCCGATGTCGGCGTCCAGCGCCACGCAGCGTGGGTCCTTCTGCGAGGTGCCACGCATCACCCGCTCGTGCACGCGCAGCGGCTCTGTCAGTGCGATCGGCACCACGCCGCCCTGCTCGGGATCCGCCTCGCTCCAGTGGAAGCTGACGCGGAAATGGGCGCAGCAGGCGCCGCAGGTCAGGCAGGGGTGCATCGGCGTGGGCGGGCGTCAGGGCGCGGGCGGGACGCGCATTCTGCCTGCGCCGGCGGCTGACGCAAGTACCGTCCAGCGGCGACAATGGCCGCATGACCGATCCGTGCAACATCGCCGCCAGCCTTCCCCGGCTGGCCCGCGACCAGCCCGACCGCGTGGCCATGCGCTGCCCCGATGGCGCAGGCCACTACACCCGCGAGCTCACCTACGCGCAGCTGGACGCGCGCAGCGACGCCATCGCCGCCGGCCTGGGCGCGTACGGCATCGGCCGTGGCGCGCGCACGGTGGTGATGGTGCGGCCGACGCCGGAGTTCTTCCTGCTGATGTTCGCGCTGTTCAAGGCCGGCGCCGTGCCGGTGCTGGTCGATCCGGGCATCGACCGGCGTGCGCTGAAGCAGTGCCTGGATGAAGCCGAACCCGCCGCGTTCATCGGCATCCCGCTGGCACAGTTCGCGCGCCGTGTGCTGGGCTGGGCGGGATCGGCGGAGAAGATCGTCACCGTCGGCACGCGCTGGGCCTGGGGCGGCACCACGCTGGCGAAGATCGAGGCGCGTGGTGCCGGTGCGGGTCCCCAGCTGGCCGACACCGCGCCCGACGATATCGCCGGCATTCTGTTCACCAGTGGCTCCACCGGCGTGCCGAAGGGGGTGGTGTACCGCCATCGCCATTTCGTCGCCCAGATCGAGCTGCTGCGCAACGCCTTCGGCCTGCAACCCGGTGGCGTCGACCTGCCGACGTTCCCGCCGTTCGCACTGTTCGATCCCGCGCTCGGGCTGACCTCGGTGATCCCCGACATGGATCCCACGCGCCCGGCCAGCGCCGATCCCGAAAAACTGCATGCCGCCATCGCACGCTTCGGCGTCACCCAGCTGTTCGGTTCGCCGGCGCTGATGAAGGTGCTGGCCGACCACGGCCAGCCGCTGCCGACCGTGCAGCGCGTGACCTCCGCCGGTGCGCCGGTGCCGCCGGACGTGGTGGCGAAGATCCGCACGCTGCTGCCGGACGAAGCGCAGTTCTGGACGCCGTACGGCGCCACCGAGTGCCTGCCGGTCGCGGTGGTCGAAGGCCGCGAGCTGGAAGCCACGCGTGCGCAGACCGAAGCCGGCGCCGGCACCTGCGTCGGTCGCGCGGTACCGCCGAACGAGGTCCGCATCATCCGCATCACTGATGACGCCATCGCCGACTGGGCCGAGGTCGAGCTACTGAAGGATGGCGAGGTCGGCGAAATCACCGTCGCCGGTCCCACCGCCACCGACACCTACTTCCGCCGCGATGCCGCCACCCGCCTGGCCAAGATCCGCGAGGCGCTGCCCGATGGCGGCGAGCGCACCGTGCACCGCATGGGCGATGTCGGCTGGTTCGACGGCAACGGCCGCCTGTGGTTCTGCGGCCGCAAGACGCAGCGTGTGGAAACCGCCGACGGCCCGCTCTACACCGAGCAGGTCGAACCCGTCTTCAACACCCATCCGCAGGTGCGTCGCACCGCGCTGGTCGGCATCGGCGAACCCGGTCGTCAGCAGCCGGTGCTGTGCTACGAACTGCAGCCCGGCGCCAGCGTCGATCGGGCGCAGCTGGAAACCGGGCTGCGCGCCATCGCCGCGCGCCATCCGCACACCGCGCCCATCACCGCCTACCTGCCGCACCCGGGTTTCCCGGTCGACATCCGCCACAACGCCAAGATCGGCCGCGAGAGGCTGGCCGCGTGGGCGACAAACCAGCTGGAGCAACCCGCATGAAGATCCTCGTCACCGGCGGCGGTGGTTTCCTGGGACAGGCGCTCTGCCGCGGACTGGTCGAGCGCGGGCATCAGGTCATCAGCTTCAACCGCGCACACTACCCGGTACTGCGCGAGCTCGGCGTAGGGCAGGTGCAGGGCGACCTCGCCGATGGCCATGCGGTGATGCATGCGGCGCAGGGCGTCGATGCCATCTTCCACAACGCCGCCAAGGCCGGTGCGTGGGGCAGCTACAAGAGCTACCACGACGCCAACGTGGTCGGCACGCAGAACGTGCTGGATGCCTGCCGCAGGCACGGCATCGGCCGTCTGGTCTACACCTCGACGCCCAGCGTCACCCACCGCGCCACGAACCCGGTGGAAGGCGGCAGCGCCGCCGACGTGCCGTACGGCGAAGGCTTCAAGGCGCCGTACGCCACCACCAAGATGATCGCGGAGAAGGCGGTGCTGGCCGCCAACGACGCCGCACTGGCGACGGTGGCGCTGCGCCCGCGGCTGATCTGGGGTCCGGGCGACCACCAGATCCTGCCGCGGCTGGTGTCGCGCGCGCGCGCCGGACGGCTGCGCATCGTCGGCAGCGGCGAGAACCGGGTGGACACCACCTACATCGACAACGCCGCGCAGGCGCACTTCGACGCCTTCGATCATCTCGCGCCGGGTGCGGCCTGCGCCGGCAAGGCCTACTTCATCTCCAACGGCGAGCCCTGGCCGATGCGCAGGCTGCTGGATGCGCTGCTGCAGTCGGCCGGTGCGCCGCGCGTGGACAAGCACCTGTCCTTCAAGGCGGCCTACCGCATCGGCGCGGTCTGCGAGACCTTGTGGACCGTACTGCCGCTGAAGGGCGAACCGCCGATGACGCGCTTCCTCGCCGAACAGCTGAGCACCGCACACTGGTACGACATGGCACCGGCAGGCCGCGATTTCGGCTATGTGCCGCAGGTGTCGATGGAGGAAGGCTTCGAGCGACTGCGCGCTTGGCTGCGCGACCATCCCGTGTAAAACCGGCCAGCCGTCCCGGGCAACCTTCACGTCCGGGTCACGACGCTGAAGCGCGTCCATATCGCGCCGCACGACACTCACGCGGCGATGACTCCCGGCATTCCAGCATGGCGCACGCCACTACCGGCTGCACCACTGGCCATTGCCAAAGGGAGTTTCCATGCTGCGCTACGCCATCATCTTCTTCGTCATCGCGCTGATCGCCGCCGTGCTGGGTTTCAGCGGCATCGCCGGCGCCGCCACCAACATCGCGTGGGTGCTGTTCGTCGTCTTCGTGATCCTGGCGATCATCTCGCTGCTGCGCGGCAAGCGCGTCTGACGCATCACCGTCTCTCTCCGCCGGGACGGCAGGACGCCGTCGAGCCCGCCCCGAGCCCGCACGAAGCGGGCAGAAGGGCGGGCGGGGCGTACAGGCCCTAGAATGGCAGCATGGACCTGTCCCCGTTCGATGCCCTGAAACCCCTCGCCGGCCGCGCGCTGGAAGCCGCACTCAATCAGGCGCTGACGCTGGATCCCGACACCGCCGCGGCCCTGTTGCCGCTGGAAGGACGCCGCATCCAGCTGCAGGTCGATGCACCGCCGCTGGCGATGGACATCACCGTCGGCGGCGGCCGCCTGCAGGTAGGGCCCGCCAGCGAAGTGCTTGAAGCCGATCTCGCCGTGCGCAGCACGCTCGGTGGCCTGCTCGGGCAACTGCCGTTCTTCCGCCGCGACCACGGCACGCCCGTGGGCAAGGTCAAGGTGTCCGGCGATGCCGATCTCGCGCGCCGGCTGCAGACGCTCGCCACGCGCTTCGATCCGGACTGGTCATTGCCGTTCACCCGTGTGTTCGGCGACGTGATCGGCGTGCAGGTCGCCAACGCGGTGCGCGCCGGCCTGCAGCAGGTCCGCGCTGCCGCCGGCAACCTGGCCGAGAGCGCCGCCGACTACGTCACCGAAGAATCGCGCGACGTGGTGGGCCGGGAAGAACTCAATGCGTTCCACGACGATGTCGACGCGATCCGCGACGACGTCGAGCGCATCGCCGTGCGCGTCGGCCGCCTGGCCGCCCGCGTGGAGCACCGCGCATGAAGTCGGTACTGCGGGCCAGCCGCATCGGCCGGGTGCTGCTCCGTTACCGCCTCGACGACCTGCTCGATGGCACGCCGGTCGAACGCTGGTTGAAGCTTGGCCGTCCGTTCGTGCCGCGCGCCTCGGCCGAGATCGCCGCGCAACCGCGCGGTGCGCGCCTGCGGCTGGCGCTGCAGGAGCTGGGCCCGATCTTCGTCAAGTTCGGGCAGATCCTGTCCACGCGTCGCGACCTGATCCCGCCCGACATCGCCGAAGAACTGACCCTGCTGCAGGACCGCGTCGCGCCGTTCGACGGCGACCGCGCGCGTGCACTGGTCGAAGCGGAACTCGGTCGCCCGATCCATGAGGCCTTCGAGCATTTCGACACCACCCCGCTCGCCTCCGCGTCCATCGCCCAGGTGCACGCCGCCACGCTGCCCGGTGGGCGCGAGGTCGTGGTGAAAGTACTCCGCCCCGACATCCGCCAGCAGATCGCCGGCGACATCGCGCTGCTGGAAAGCGTCGCCGCCATCGTCGAACGCGCACACCCCAACGCCGACAAGATCCGTCCACGCGAGATCGTCGCCGAGATCGAGAACACGCTGGCGGCGGAACTGGACTTGCAGCGCGAGGCCGGCAACGCCAGCCTGCTGCGGCGCAACTGGGCCGACTCGCCCGACCTGTACGTGCCCGAAGTGATCTGGTCGCACACCGCCGAGCGCGCGATGACGATGGAGCGTGTGCGCGGCATTCCGTCCGACGACATCGGCGCGCTCGACGCTGCCGGCATCGATCGCCGGGCGCTGGCCGCCAAGGGCGTGCGCGTGTTCTACCAGCAGGTGTTCCGCGACAACTTCTTCCACGCCGACGCCCATGCCGGCAACATCTGGGTCGATCCGGAGCGGAAGACCGATCCGCGCTTCATCGCGCTGGATTTCGGCATCATGGGCCAGCTTTCGCGCGACGACCAGTACTGGCTCGCCGAGAACTTCATGGCGATCTTCAACCGCGATTACCGCCGCATCGCCGAGCTGCACGTACAGGCCGGCTGGATGCCGTCGCACATCCGCATCGACGAACTGGAAGCCGCCGCGCGCGCCGTCTGCGAGCCGTACTTCACCCGCCCGCTCAGCGAGATCTCGCTGGCCGAGGTGCTGGCCAAGCTGTTCCGCACCGCGCAGCGCTACGAACTGACCCTGCAGCCGCAGCTGATCCTGCTGCAGAAGACGCTGCTCAACATCGAAGGCGTGGGTCGCCAGCTCGATCCGCAGATCGACATCTGGGCGGTGGCGCGGCCGGTACTGGAGCGCATCCTGCTGGAGCGCTACAGCCCGCAGCGCGCCGCGCAGGAATTCCGCAAGCGCCTGCCGGAAATCATGACCCACGCGCCGGACATGCCGCGGCTGGTGCACGCCTGGTTGAGCCAGCAGGTAGACGGCCGGCACGAGCTGTCGCTGCGCTCGAAGGATCTCACCGACCTCGCGCATACGATGAAGGGCATGCAGCGGCGCGTGGTCGCCGCCATCCTCGGCGTAGGCCTGCTGATCGTCGCGGCGGTGCTGTACGCGCTGGAGGCGGGCGGGCCCCGCCTGTTCGACATTCCGGCGGCGGCATGGATCGCCGGCATCGGCGGGTTGTGGGCGCTGCTGGCAGCGTGGCCGAGGCGGTAAGGCAGGAGTGAGTGGGGAGGAGTGAGAAGTGAGGTGGCGGCACTTGCTTTCACTCACTCCTCACTACTCTTCGCTCACTCCTCGCCTCATTTACGCGACGGCAACGATTCCTTCGCGTGTCGTGCGCATGGCGCACGCTACGGTGGCGGCTCATTCGCACGGGAACTCCACCATGAGCCATCTGACTGGAAAACGCGTCGCCATCCTCGCTACCGACGGCTTCGAGCAGTCCGAACTGACCGAGCCGATGCGCGCGTTGAAAGAGCATCAGGCGCAGGTCGACGTCGTGTCGCTGGAGAGCGGGCGCATCCAGGGCTTCAAGCACTTCGACAAGGGCGACCAGGTCGACGTCGACCACGTACTGTCCGAGGTCAGCGCCAAAGACTATGACGCGCTGGTGATTCCCGGCGGCCTGTTCAATCCGGATGCGCTACGTGTCGACGATCAGGCACTCGCCTTCACCCGCGACTTCTTCGAGGCCGGCAAGCCGGTCGGCGCGATCTGCCACGGCCCGTGGGTGCTCGCCAATGCCGACGTGCTGCGCGGCCGCACCGTCACCTCGGTGCCGAACATCCGCAAGGACCTGGAGAACGCCGGTGCCACCTGGAGAGACGATGAAGTCATCGTCGACAAGGGCCTGGTCACCAGCCGCACGCCCAAGGATCTGCCTGCGTTCTGCGCGAAGCTGGTTGAAGAGATCGCCGAGGGCAGGCACGGCGGCCAGCGTCGCTCGGTATAAGCAAATAGCCAGCGCCGTCGCTCAGCGCGGCGACGCCGGTTCTTCCCGGCTATCGGAGCGCGAGGCGCACTGCGGCAGCGGCAGTGGGCCGTAGACCTTGAAGGTGCCGGCAAAGCCGCCCTGCTCGACCACGTAGACCGCGCGCGCCTCGGCATCGACATGGAGGAACTGCTGATAGCCATCGGCGACCATGCCGGTGTCGGAGAGGGGCGTCCCCAGGGTGTGATGCAGCTCCTTGGGCGGTGATGCCATCACGGGCCATGCCTGCTGCACGCCGTAGGGACCAACGAAGGGTTTGAGGCGATCGGCAACACAGGCGGTCACCGGATCCGCCACGGGCGACGGTATGCCGCTGTCCACGGTCAGGGTCACGGGGGGCGGAGGACGCTGGCCAGACGCAGCGGCGACCAGCATCGCCATGAGGGCAGTCGCAGACATGGAGCTTCCTTTTCCTGTTCGTAGGGAGACATCTTGCATCAGCCCACGTCGCGGAGGTGTGGCCGCTCCGCGCGCGTTCCCTCGCTGTTCAACGGCCGCCTGCGCGACAATGGCGGCCCACCTTCGTGGAGCTGTTCATGAGCTATTGGAGTCCGATACTGGCGATCCTGCTGGGTATCGCATCGCTACCGGCGCACGCTGGCGACCTCCCGCTGCGCATCATGAGCTTCAACATCCGCCTGCCGGTGGAGAGCGATGGCGTCGACTACTGGGAGACGCGCAAGCCGCTGGCGGTGAAGGTGCTGCGCGAGCAGGAGCCGGACGTGATCGGTCTGCAGGAGCTGGTGAAGTCGCAGGCCGATTATCTGGCGGCGGAACTACCGCAGTACGCCTGGTTCGGGCGCGGGCGCGAGGCCGACGGCGGCGGCGAGCGCATGGGCGTGTTCTATCGCAAGGACCGATTTGCCGTCATCGAGTCCGGCGACTTCTGGCTGTCCGACACGCCGGAGGTGCCCGGCAGCATTACCTGGGATCATCTTCATCCGCGGCTGGTGACGTGGGCGCTGTTCGAGCAGCGCAGCGACGGCAAGCGCTTCTACCTGTTCAACACGCACCTGCCGTACCGTGACCAGGACGAGGCTGCGCGGGTGAAGGGTGCGAACGCCATCGCCCGATATCTGTCCACGCTGCCCGCCGATGTGCCGGTCGTGTTGACGGGCGACTTCAACACCACGCCCGAGAGCGGGGTGCATGCGGTACTCGCCGGCACGCTGCAGGATGCGTGGACAACTGCGCCGCGTGTGGAAGGCATCGACGCGACGTTCCACGGGTTCACCGGCAAGGCGGACAGGCGCATCGACTGGATCATGGTGAAAGGCGTGCAGCTGGACTCGATCACGTCGGTGACGACGCGTTGGAACGGTCGCTATCCGTCCGACCACTTTCCGCTGGTGGTGACACTACGGTTGCCGTAGTTCCCCTGATGGCAGATCGCGCTCGGAAAGCCAAGCGCAGGGCGAAAATTGCCATCGATGGCAGGGGAGAGCTCGATCCTTCGCATTCTGAGCACCATCGTCTGGATGCCGGGCTCCATTGATGGGGCTCCGAGCGTTGCGCTTGGAGCTCGATGCGAGACCGGGGAGGCTCGCGATGCGTTCCCTTCGCCCCGCCAGGCGGGGAGAAGGTGCTCGAAGGGCGGATGAGGGGCATGCGCGATGGCGGGACATAGGGAATCGGTCGGCATATCCGCCTCTGGCTAAAGCACGGGCGCGTTCCAGGCCACCTCTCCGTTCGCCCCTCACCCGCCTTCGGCACCCTCTCCCCGCTGCGCAGGGAGAGGGGAGCTGTGGAAGATTTCCTCCTGCCGTTGCGCCTGAATCAGGACAACTGCTCTCCCCGCAAGCGGGGATAGCGCGAGCTGTTGCGTGGTGCTGGAAACGAAAACGGCCCCTTTGCGGGGCCGCTCCGTCCCGCACATGCGCTGCTTACTTCTTCGGTGCCGCGACGGGCGCACCCGCTCCTTTGGCAAAATCCCCCGCCACGAACACGCTCAGCATTTCCGGCTTCAGGTGCTTGCGGATCGCCGCATTGACCTGGTCCCGTGTCAGCGCGGCGTACTTCGCATCCAAGTCTGCGGTGAACTGCATGTTGCGGCCGAAGTAGAGCTGGTCGGTCAGCATGCCGGCGATGGTGCCGTCCTCGGCGCGGGCCTGCTGGCGCTCGGTCAGCGTGCCGGCCACGGCGTCCTTCAGTTCCTCGGCGGTGATGCCGTCCTTCAGCAGTTTGTCCAGTTCCTCACGGACCAGCGCTTCTACCTTCGCCATGTTCTCCGGTGCGGCGATGGCCTGTACGGTGAAGCTGCCGGCATCGTCCTTGCCGCTGCGGCTGTCGTCGGCGCGAATGCCGCTGGAGACGCCGTAGCTGAGCCCCTCCTGCTGGCGGATGCGGTCGCCCAGGCGCGACTTCAGCGCGCCGCCGCCGAAGATGCGGTTGGCGACGATCATCGCGGGGTAGTCCGCATCGGTCACGCGCAGCGACAGGTTCTGCCGCGCCAGCAGCACCGCGTTGGGCTTGTCCGGCGTCTCGAAGCGCGCCTGCTTCGCGGCGACGTCGGTGTAGCGCGTATCGATGGACGCGTACGGCGTGCCCGCCCGCCAGCCGGCGAACAACTGCTCCAGCTGCGTGCGCACGGCCACCGGATCGAAGTCGCCAACGATGGCGATCTCGCCCTCGGACGTGCCGTAGAGATCGCGGTGGAACGCGCGCACCTCATCCAGTGTCAGTGCCTTCATCATCGCGATGGATTCGTCGAGCGTACGGTTGCGCAGCGGATGGCCGACCGGCCACGGGTCGAAGTACTGCGCCAGCGCACGACCGGCGATCGCGCCGGGCTCCTGGCGCGAAGCCTCCATGCCGGTCAGTGCCTGCACGCGCAGCTGCTCGAACTCGTCCTGTGGGAACGCCGGGTTGCGCAGCACCTCGGCGGCAAGGGCCAACGCATCGGCCAGGTGCTCGCGCCGCGTCTGCAGGCCGATGGCCGCGCCCTGCAGGCTGCCGCTGATGTTGCCCTGCGTCTTCAGCTGTTCCAGGCGCTGGTCGATCTGCGTGCGCGTCATGCTTTTGCTGCCGCGCATCAGCATGGCGCCGGCCATGCCGGCGGCGCCTTCGCGACCGGTCAGCGCGGCTTCGTCGGCGAAGCGGAAGTTGGCGTCGACGATCACCGTGCCGCCGCGGGTCTTCTTCGGCAACAGCGACACGCGCAACGCCTTGCCCAGGGTGAAGGTCTGCGTGCGCGACTCGATGTTCTGCGGCGATGGATCGAACTGCTCGCCTGCGCTGACCGCGGTGCGGCCGGTGTAACCGTCGACCAGGGTGGCGACGGCCGGCGCGGCGGGAATCTCCACGCGGTCGGGGGTCTCGCTGGGGATGAAACGGCCCAGCGTGCGGTTGCTGGATTTCAGGTACGCGGCGGCGACGCGGTTGACATCGGCGGCGGTGACCTTCTCGATCGCGTCGCGGCTGGTGAACAGCAGGCGCCAGTCGCCGGCGGACTGGAACTCGGACAGGCCCATGCCGACCGCGTTGACGTCGGTGAAGTACAGCTCGTAGGCGTTGCCGATGCGCTGCCTGGCCTCGTCCACTTCCGCCTGCGTCACCGGTTGTGCGGCGATCTGTTCGAGCTGCTTCAACAGTTCGGCTTCGGTCTTCGTCGCATCACCGTCGTTGGGGATGACGGCGACGGCGGTCAGAAGACCGGGGTCGCGCATGGACTCGCTGCTCGCGCCGCTGCCGGCGGCCAGCTTGCCTTCCACCAACGCCTTGTGCAGACGGCCGCCGGGGGTGTGGCCCAGCACATTGGCCAGCACGCTCAGCGGTGCGCTGTCGGCGTGCGCGACAGCGGGCACGTGGTAGGCGGCGGCGACCAGGCGCAGGTTGCCGACCCGGCGCACGGTGACTTCGCGCTCGCCGTCCTGGGCGGGCTCCACGGTGTAGGAGAGCGGCAGCGTGCGCGTGGGCTTTTTCAGTGGGCCGAAGTGGCGTGCGATGCGCGCCAGCACGTCGGCGGTGTCGACACGGCCGGCGATGATCAGCGTGGCGTTGTCCGGCTGGTACCACTGGCGGTAGAACGCCTGCAGCCTGTCGATCGGCACGCCTTCCACGTCGCTGCGTGCGCCGATGGTGGTATTGCCGTAGTTGTGCCAGAGGAATGCGGTGGAGCGGATGCGCTGGAACAGCACGCCGCCGGGGTTGTTCTCGCCGGCTTCCAGCTCGTTGCGCACCACGGTCATCTCGCTGTCGAGGTACTTCTTCGCCACGTTGGAATGGACCATGCGGTCGGCTTCCATCTTCAGCACCCACTCCAGGGTGTCGGCGTTGGCCGGGAACGAGGCGAAGTAGTTGGTGCGGTCCAGGCCGGTGGTGGCGTTGAAGTCGATGCCGCGTTTCTTCATCTCGCCGCTGATGTCGGACTGCGTGGGCGTGCCCTTGAACAGCAGGTGCTCCAGCAGATGCGCCATGCCGGTCTCGCCGTAGTTCTCGTGCACCGAGCCGACGTTGTAGACCAGGTTGACGGTCACGGTGGGCTTGGTGGCATCGGGGAACAGCAGCACGCGCAGGCCATTGGACAGGGTGTATTCGCTGATGCCTTCGATGCTGGGGCCGGCGGCGACGCCTTTCGGCAGCGCGGTCTGCGCCTGCAGCGCGGCGGGATGGCCCAGCGCCAGCGTGACCGCCAGGCCGAGTGCGACAATGAAACGGGGTGACTTCATCCACAATCCTCCATCATGGCCGCGGGCGTCCATCGCCGGCGGCATGGCACGAGTTTCGCAGATTCGGAAGGGACGTAGATTCATGGATTACCGTGAGACAGGGGCGGATGCCGCCGCATTGCCGGTGCTGTATGCCGATGCGCAGATCGCGGTGGTGAACAAGCCTGCCGGCGTGATGGCGCACGACAGCAAGCTGGCGCGCGGCGAGACCGACTTCGTCGCCGATCGCCTGCGCGCGCAGTTCGGCAAGCCGATCTTCCTGATCCATCGCCTGGATCGCGCGACCAGCGGCTGCCTGCTCGTGGCGTTCGACCGCGACAGCGCGTCCACGCTCGGCAAGGTGCTGATGTCGCGCGAGGTGGAGAAGGATTACCTGGCCATCTGCCGCGGCTGGCCGGAGCCGGATTTCGTCGTCGACCATGCGATCGATGGCGGCCCGGGCAAGCCGGAGAAGAAGCCGTCGCTGACGCGCTTCATGCGGCTGGCGACCGGCGAACTGCCGCTGCCGTCGGGCGGCTTCGAGACCTCGCGCTATGCGCTGCTGCGCTGCCAGCCGGAGACCGGCCGCTTCCGGCAGATCCGGCGGCATCTGAAACACGCGTTCCATCACCTGATCGGCGACACCAGCCACGGCGATGGACGCCACAACCGCCACTTCCGCATGCAAGGCGTGCACCGCATGCTGCTGCACGCGGTGCGGCTGTCGTTTCCGCATCCGCTCACCGGCGAGCGCATCGAGGCGGTGGCACCGCTGGATGCGGAGTTCCGCAAGGCGTACGCGCTGTTCGGGTGGGAAGCCGATCTGCGTTAGGCGATCGGGATGTCAGGCGTGGGAGCGACGTAAGTCGCGATGGACCACCGGTAATGCTTCATCGCGACTTACGTCGCTCCCACAACCCGCTACACCGGCCAACAAGGGCCTTATGCCACCCGCATCGCCGCCAGCACCATCAGCGCCACGGCGCACAGCATGCCCACCAGCCAGACGAGGCTGCGCAGCGACTGCTTATCGGCCAGGTAGAAGACGCCATGCAGCACGCGTGCGATGACGAAGGCGATGGCGAGCGGGGTGATCGTCTCTGCCGGCACGCCGGCCAGTTGCGCCATCAGCACGCCGGCGACGAAGGCGGGAAACGCCTCGAAGCCGTTGAGGTGCGCCGCATTGGCGCGCTGCACCTTGTAGTTGCCGTCCTGCTTGGCCACCCACGCGCGCGGGTTGCGGTTGTTGTAACGCTCGCCCGAGCGCTTGGCGATGAAGACCCACAGGTACGGCAGCAGCGCGGTGATCAGGATGCACCAGTAAGCGATGGCCATGAGCGTTTTCCTCCGAGGATGGCGTAGGGTAGTGGGTGTGCAGGGTGGGCGTCCATGGCTTTGAGAAGCTCCCTCTCCCCCGCACGGAGGAGAGGATTGGGCTGAGGGGGCGATGAAACGAGGGTGTGGGAGCGACGTAAGTCGTGATGGGCCACCGGTAAAGCTTCATCGCGACTTACGTCGCTCCCACAAGAACGATGGCCGGTCGCTTCATCACGACTTACGTCGCTCCCACAAGAGCGATGACCGCTCGATCACAGGGCCAAAAAAGAAGACGGCGCCTCGCGGCGCCGTCCTCGTATCGCATTGCAGTCCCCGGCTTACTTCTTCGCCGGTTCCGTCTTCATCATCTGGTCGCGCGCAGCCTTGAACGGGTTGCCGTCGTACCAGTTCGGCCAGGCGCCTTCGACCGCGAGGTCCTTGCCCACGCCGTACAGCGCCTGCAGGTCCTGTACCACGCCGTCCAGCTTCCAGCCGTCGTGCACTTCGTCGCTGGCCTGGTGGTAGCGCTTGGCGTATTCCTCGCTCGCTGCCTTGCCGGCTTCGACGCCGCCGTCCAGCAGGTCGTTGCCGCCCTTGGCGTACAGCGCGGGCACGCCGGCCTTGGCGAAGTTGAAGTGGTCGCTGCGGAAGTAGTAGCCGCCGGCCGGGTTGCCTTCCTCGGCGAGCACGCGGCCCTGCTGTTCGGCATAGACCTTCAGCATGTCTTCCAGTTGCGAGTTGCCCTTGCCGGTGACGACGAAGTCGCGGGACTTGCCGCCCACGCTCATCGCGTCGAGGTTGATCACACCGGCGATCTTGTTGAGCGGGAAGGTCGGGTGCGCGACGTAGTACTTGGAGCCGAGCAGACCGGATTCTTCCAGCGTCACCGCCACGAACACCACCGAGCGCGCGGGCTTGGGATCCTGGTGGGCGAACGCTTCGGCGATCTCCAGGATGCCGGCCACGCCGGTCGCGTTGTCGACCGCACCGTTGTAGATGTTGTCGCCCTCTTCGCCTTCATGCTTGCCCAGGTGGTCCCAGTGCGCCATGTACAGCACAGCCTCGTCGGGCTTGCTGGCGCCCGGCAGCACGCCGATGACGTTGCGCGAGGTCTTCTCGGTGATGGTGCTCTTCACCGCGGCGGACAGCTGCGCCTTCAGCGGTACCGGCTTGAAGCCGCGCTTGCCGGCGCTGGCGTAGGCGGCCTCGAGGTCGAGACCGGCATCGGCGAACAGTTGCTTGGCGGCCTCGGCGCTCAGCCAGCCCTGCAGCGGGATGCGCTTCTCCGGATCGTCCTTGGCCGGCAGGTCGTACTGCGCACCGGACCAGGAGTTCTTCACCACGTCCCAGCCGTAGCTGGCGCCGTCGGTGTCGTGCACGATCAAGGCGGCGGCGGCGCCCTTGCGGGCGGCTTCCTCGAACTTGTACGTCCAGCGGCCGTAGTAGGTCATGCGGTTGCCGCCGAACAGCGTCTCGTCCTTGCTGTGGAAGCCCGGGTCGTTGACGAACATCACCACGGTCTTGCCGGTCCAGTCCTGGCCGGCGTAGTCGTTCCACTGCTGCTCCGGCGCGTCGACGCCGTAGCCGACGAACACCAGGTCGCTGGCGTCCAGCTTGACCTCGGTCTGGCCGGTGCGGGTGCCGATGACGTAATCGGTGCCGAACTTCAGGTCGCGCTTGCCGGTGGACGTGGTCAGCGACAGCGTGGTCGCGACCTCGTCGGCGGTGGTCTCCACCATCGGCACATCCTGGAAATAGCTGCCGTTGTTGCCCGGCTGCAGGCCGATGCGCTTCATCTGCGCTTCGAGATAGGCGGCGGTCTTCTCTTCGCCGACCGAGCCAGGCGCGCGGCCTTCGAACTCGTCCGAGGCCAGCGTGTTCACCATGTCGGCGAAGTCGCCCTCGGTGATGTCGGCGGTGAAGGTGTGCGCCGCGGCGGGCGGCGTGGCGGCTTCCGGCGCGACGGCGGGCGCCTCGGGTTCGCGCTTGCACGCGGCCAGGGCGGCGGCGGTGGCAAGCACCAGCATCAACTTGCGGGACATCGGGATTCCTCAACGGACGGAACCCCGATTCTAGCGGCAATGGGTGGGTCCGGCTTTGCGCGAACAGCGCCCCCACCCCAACCCTCCCCCGCGCGCGGGGGAGGGGGCAGAAAGACTTACTCGGCCGGTGCGGTGTCGGTGCTGAACGGCTTGGCGGTGGCACCGGTGATCGTGCCGACCTTGGCGCTGGTGTGCACGTACAGGGTGACGGGGCGCTCGAACACCAGCGGGCCTTCGACCACGGCATTCGGTCCGATGATGATGCGCGGGTCGCGCTTGGGCTTGATGCTCCAGCCCTGCGGCTTCTCGACCTTGATGCCGCCCTTCACCTGCGAGCCGATACCGACCGTGATGTCGCCGTTGACCGTTTCGATGCCGCCGGCCAGTTGGGTGGCGACCAGGCCGATGGCGCCGTTGACGGTCTCGATGCCGCCGCCGACGGTGGTGCCGCGGTCGGTGAAGATGCTGCCGTTGACGGTCTCCACGTCCTTGCGGACCTGCACGTCCTTGCCGACACGGATGGAGCCGTTGACGGTTTCCAGCGAATCGACGCGTGCCTTGTCGCCGACGTTGATGCTGCCGTTGACGGTGCTGGCGTCCTCGGCGGTGGCGCCTTCGGCGATGCGGATGCTGCCGTTGACGGTGTCCAGGTCGCCATAGGCCTGGCCGGCGTCGGCGGTGATGCTGCCGTTGACCTTGGAGATTTCCTGCTGGGCCAGGGCAGGCGTGGTGGCCAGGGCCAGGGTCAGCAGCAGCGCGGTACGGGGACGGATCATGGGGTTGCCTCTCGGGTGGTCTCGTATCGGTCTGATGCGCCAGTGTGGACGAGGGTTTAAACGCTGGCGTGCGGACAAGGATGGCACCATGCTTGGCTACAATCGTCACCTGCCTGAAGTCACTGGAATCCTGCCGTGTCCGCATCCCCTGCGTCCGTGAAGCGTCCCAAGCCCGTCGTGCTGCTGATCCTGGATGGCTGGGGCCATCGCGAAGACCCCACCGACAACGCGCTGGCGCAGGCCGAGTTGCCGAACTGGCGCCGCCTGCTGGCCACCGCGCCGCACACGCTGATCCACACCGAGGGACGCCACGTGGGCCTGCCCGACGGGCAGATGGGCAACTCCGAAGTCGGCCACATGAACCTGGGCGCGGGCCGCATCGTCTACCAGGACCTGACCCGCATCGACGCCGCCATCGAAGACGGCAGCTTCTACACCAATGCCGAGCTCGTCGCCGCCTGCGACGCAGCCAAGGCCGACGGCAAGACGCTGCACGTGTTCGGCCTGCTGTCGCCGGGCGGCGTGCACAGTCATGAGCTGCACATCTTCGCGATGCTGGAGCTGGCCAGGCGCCAGGGCGTGCCGCGGGTGGCGGTGCATGCCTTCCTCGATGGCCGCGACACGCCGCCGAAGTCGGCCGAACCCAGTCTGCGTGCGCTGCAGGACCTGTGCGCGAAACTCGGTAATGCGCACATCGCCTCGGTCAGCGGCCGCTACTACGCGATGGACCGCGACAAGCGCTGGGACCGCGTGCGGCTGGCGTGGGACGCGATGGTCGAAGCCAGCAGCGACCACCATGCCGCCAGTGGCATCGCCGCGCTCGAGGCCGCGTATGCGCGCGGCGAGAACGACGAATTCGTGCTGCCCACCGTCATCGACGGCGCGCGGCCGATGGCCGATGGCGATGCGGTGGTGTTCATGAATTTCCGCGCCGACCGCGCGCGCCAGTTGAGCGCGGCGTTCGTGTCGCCGGCGTTCGACGGATTCGACGCGCGCGTGCCCACGCTCGCCCGCTACGTCTGCCTGACCGAATACGACGCGAAGCTGCCGGCGCCGGTGGCGTTCGCGCCGGATGACCTGCGCGAAACCTTCGGCGAGCTGCTGACCGAGCACGGCCTGACCCAGCTGCGCATTGCCGAGACGGAGAAGTACGCGCACGTGACGTTCTTCTTCAGCGGCGGCCGCGAGGACGTGTTCGCCGGCGAGGAGCGCATCCTGATCCCCAGCCCCAAGGTCGCCACCTACGACCTGCAGCCGGAGATGAGCTGCCCGGAGCTGACCGAGAAGCTGGTCGACGCGATCGGCTCGGGCCGCTTCGATGCCATCGTCTGCAACATCGCCAATCCCGACATGGTCGGCCACAGCGGCGACCTGCAGGCCGCGATCCTGGCCGCGCAGGCGGTGGACAAGGCCGTGGGCGCGATCGATGCCGCCGTGCGCCAGGCGGACGGCGCGATGATCATCACCGCCGACCACGGCAATCTGGAGATGATGCGCGATCCGGCCACCGGTCAGCCCCATACCGCGCACACGGTCGGCCCGGTGCCGCTGGTGCTGGTGCAGCCGGCAGGCGCGCCGGTCGTCACGCTGCGCAGCGGCGGCGCGTTGCGCGATGTCGCGCCGACGCTGCTGCAGCTGCTGGGCCTGCCGCAACCGGCCGACATGAGCGGCCGCAGCCTGATCGACGCCTGATGCCGCATCGCGTCCGGCTCGCATGCGGCGTGCTCCTGCTCGCAGGGTTGTCGCTGATGGCGCCTGCGCCGGCGCAGTCCTCGCGCGAGGCCGAGCAGAAGCTGCAGCGCGTGCGCAGCGAGCTGAAGTCGATCGCGCAGGAGCGCCGCAAACTGGAAGGCGAGCGCGGCGCCGCCTCGCGCCAGCTGCGTGACGCGGACGAACAGGTCGGGCGGACCACGCGCTCGCTGGCCGAGACCGAAGCGGCGCTGCGCCGCGAAGCCGCCGCACTGGAAGACCTGCAGCGCCAGCGCGATGCGATGCGCGCACAGCAGGCGGCCCAGCGCGCGCAACTGGCGGGACTGGTGCGCGCGGCGTACCAACGCGGCGACGATGCGCCGCTGAAGGTGCTGCTGTCGCAGGAGCGTGTGGCCGACGCCAACCGCCTGCTCGCCTACCACCGCTACGTGCAGCGCGACCAGGCACGCCGCATCGAATCCCTCAACACCGAACTGGCGGCGCTGGACCAGGTGGAGCAGGACATCGCCGCCCGCCGCGCCGAACTGGATGCGGCGCGCGCGAAGCAGCGCGAGCAGGTGTCGCAACTCGAGAAGGACCGCAAGGCGCGCGCCAGCCTGGTGGCCGATCTGGACCAGCGTTACCAGGATCGTGCGAGCAAGGAAAAGGCGTTGGGACAGGATGCGCGTTCGCTGGAACGCCTGCTCGCGAACCTGCGTGCCGCCGCCGCCCGGGCCGAGGCCGAACGTCGCGCCGCTGCGCGCCGCGAAGCCGCTGCCGCCGCGGCGGCACAGAAGCGCGAGGGCGGCGGCGCGACCGCGCGTACGCCGCGCGCCCCGCCGCCGCGTCCGTCCGTGGCATCCGCACCGCCGTTGAAAGTGGGTGGCTTGGGCTGGCCGGTCTCGGGCAACCTGCTGGCGCGCTACGGTGGCCGCCTGCCGGATGGCCGCGCCAGCACCGGCGTGCTGATCGGTGCGCCGTCCGGCACCCCGGTCACGGCGGTGGCCGACGGCACCGTGGTGTTCTCGGAATGGATGACCGGCTACGGCCTGATCCTGATCCTCGACCACGGCAACGGCTACATGAGCCTGTATGCGCACAACGACAGTCTGCTGAAGGACAGTGGCGAGCGGGTGAAGCGCGGCGATGCGGTCGCCCGCGTCGGCACCTCGGGCGGGCAGGGCCAGGCCGCGCTGTACTTCGAACTGCGCCGCAACGGCCAGCCGGTCGATCCGTCCTCGTGGCTGCAGCGGCGATGAACGGCGCCGCCGGCCATAACCCGGCTTGAACATCCGGTCCGCACGGCTTCACGCATAATCCGGATGAACTCCGCGGGCGTTCGCGGTGTCCATCGTCCGCCCTATCCGGAGCTCCGCGCATGCTGCAGCGTCTTCCCCTGGCTCTCCTGACCGTCGCCCTGCTCGCCGCGCTGCCGGCCTGGGCGCAGCAGCAGGCCCCGCTGCCGGAGACGCCCCCGGTGGTCGCGCCCAGCGACGATCCCGACGCCGCGGAGAACGCGCCGAAGGTGCCGCTGGAGGAAATCCGCCGCTACGTGGCGGTGTTCAACGCGGTCAAGGAGGCCTACGTCGAACCGGTCGAGGACAAGAAGCTGATGCAGTCCGCGATCCGCGGCCTGCTGCTCGACCTGGATCCGCACAGCACCTATTTCGACAAGGCCGATTCCGAAGCCTTCGACGAGCAGGCCAACGGCGCCTACGAAGGCATCGGCGTGGAACTGATGCAGCAACCCGACCGCACATTGCTGGTGGTCTCACCCATCGACGACACGCCCGCCGCCAAGGCCGGCATCAAGTCCGGCGACCTGATCACCGCGATCGACGGCAAGCCGATCAGTGCCGAGGACGGCATGGAACCGCTGCGCGGCGCGCCCGGCAGCAGGATCGTGCTGACCATCGTGCGCGAGGGCACGCCCAAGCCGTTCGACGTCAGCCTGGTGCGCGACACCATCCGCGTGGCCAGCGTGCGCAGCCGCGTGCTCGAACCGGGCTACGGCTACGTGCGCATCAGCGCCTTCCAGACCGACACCGCCGCCGACTTCCAGAAGCAGGTCGACAAACTGCAGGAGACCGGCACGCTGCGCGGCCTGGTGCTGGACCTGCGCAGCAATCCGGGTGGCCTGCTGCTGGCGGCCGTGCAGATCGCCGACGACCTGCTGGACACGGGCAACATCGTCAGCACGCGCGGACGCCTGTCGATCAGCGATTCCAAGTTCGACGCCACGCCCGGCGACCGCCTGGACGGCGCGCCCGTGGTGGTGCTGGTCGATGCCGGTTCGGCCAGCGCATCGGAAGTGCTGGCCGGTGCGCTGCGCGACAACCAGCGCGCGCGCGTGGTCGGCAGCCGCACCTTCGGCAAGGGCTCGGTGCAGACCGTGCTGCCGCTGGACAACGGCGACTCGGTCAAGCTGACCACCGCGCGTTATTACACGCCCAGCGGCAAGTCGATCCAGGCCAGCGGCATCGTGCCGGACGTGGTGGTGAAGCCGGAGACGGGCGGCAAGCCGGGTTCCGTAGTGGAACAGGACGGCCAGCTCTTCATCACCGAGGCCACGCTGCCCGGCCATCTGCGCGGCGACGAAGAAGGCGCCGCCGGCTACGTGCCCGGCGACGTGCTGGATGGCGAGGCGCCGATCACCGCCGCATTGGCGGAACTGAAGAAGGTCGCGGCAACGGCGCGGACAACGTCGGATCGGCAGCGGCGCTGAGCACGACGGTGTGGGAGCGACGTCAGTCGCGATACCGGCTTCGGCAATTCGCGACTGACGTCGCTCCCACAGGATGATCGACTTTCCCGTTTAGCGCGGCTTGGCCGGCATCGGGAACGGCGTGACCACTTTCTCGCCGGTGGCCGCATCGCGGATCGCCGACTGGCCTTTCCGCTCGACTTCCTCGACCCGGATGATGCTCTGCATCGGCAGGTGCAGCACCCGGGTGTTGCCGAACTCGTCGCGCAGCCGCTCTTCGGTGGGATCCACCACCAGTCCCTCGTGCACATCGAAGACCAGGTCGGCGACTTCGGTGAAGCCCCACAGTCCACTGGCGGCCACCTTGTGTGCGTACAGCTCGTAGACCTTGGTGTGGTTGTGGAAGGTGATCTTGTAGAGCGTCTTCTTCATACGGGGATTATAGGAGTGAGGGGAGAGGAGTGAGGAGTGAGGAGTGAGCGAAAGCACGGCCGCCTTTTCTCACTCCTCACTTCTCTACTTCTCTCTCCTCACTCCTGCCTTCAATACCCTTGCCGCTGGCGCATCCGCCGCGCGATGGCGGCGCGCACGAACAGGGCGAACACTACGCCGAACAGGAAACCGGCGATGTGCGCCCACCACGCCACCGCACCGAAGGCCGGGCCGGTGTAGGCGAACACGACCTGCAGCAGCGCCCAGATGCCGATCAGCAGCGAGGCGGGCGCCTTGACGAATTCTAGGAACAGGCCCAGCGGCAGCACCACGCCGAGCTTGGCGGTGGGGAACAGCGCCAGATAGGCGCCGATGACCGCCGAGATCGCGCCGCTGGCGCCGATGATGACGCGGTCCGGTGTGCCGATGCTCAGCACGGCGGCCACGTTGGCCACGGCACCGCCCACCAGGAACAGCAGCAGGAACCGCCACGGTCCCATCGCGCGCTCCGACGGCAGGCCGAAGATCAGCAGGAACACCAGGTTGCCCAGCAGGTGCGCCCAGTCCGCGTGCAGGAACAGCGCCGTGAACAGCCGCAGCACCGTGCCGCTCTGCAGCGAGGCCAGCCACACCTCCGGCGCCACCATGCCCCCGGTCAACGCACCCCACCGGGTCAGCAGGTGGCCCTGCGCGGCGTCCCCGAGCGTGAGCGCCCAACAGAAGGTGGCGGACAACAGGACCAGCAGGGCGGGCGTGGCCCAGCGGACGGGGGGTTTCCGGCGGGAAGGCAGTGAGACGAACATGCGCGCGCACTGTAGCCGGTCCCTGCCGCACTGCCCATGGTGCAGCGCAACGAAACTGAATAGGGGCAATGACTTACAGCGGATTGTTAGAGTTTAGTTAGCGGGTATACTGCATACGGCGTCGTATGTCGGGAGGGGCTTCCGGCAGGTCGAACGGGTGGAATACAACACCCGCGACCGGATCGGCGCAGGTACTCATTACCCACGTCTCCGGAGACACTCCATGGAATTTGCTAAGCACCTCACCCGCGTCTCGGCGCTGGCCCTCGGCATCGCCGGCGTCCTCGCCTATGGCGACGTCCACGCCGCCGCCTTCCAGCTGAAGGAAAACAGCGTCAAGGCCCAGGGCCGCGCGATGGCCGGTTCGGCCTCCGCCAAGGGCGACGCCTCGGTGGTGGTCAACAACCCCGCCGTCATGTCCACCTTCACCGAGCGCACCCTGCAGGCCGACGTCACCGCGATCGACCTGTCCTACGAATTCACCGGCAACGGCACCGCCGCCACCGGCACCCCGTTCCAGCAGCCGCTGACCGGCGGCAACGGCGGCGACGCCGGTGACGTGGCCGCCGTGCCGGCCGCGTCCTTCATCCTGCCGCTGAGCGGCGATTTCGAATACCTGACGCTGGGCATGATGATCAGCGCGCCGTTCGGCCTGAAGACCGAATACGACGCCGGCTGGAAGGGCCGTTACCACGCGCTGGAATCGGACGTGAAGATCGTCGACCTGACCCTTGCCGCCTCGCTCGAGCTGAGCGACAGCTTCTCGGTCGGCGCCGGCCTGATCTACGAACACGCCGACGTGACCCTGTCCAACGCCGTCGACTTCGGCACCATCATCTGTGGCCGCAGCCCGGCCGCGTGCGTGGGCCCGACCGCGCAGTTCGGTCCGCAGCGCAACGACGGCTTCGCCAGCATCAACGGCACCCACAATGGCCTGGGCTGGATCGTCGGCGTCAACTGGCGTCCGACCGACAAGCTGTCGCTGGGCTACTCGCACCGTTCCGAGGTCGACCATGAACTGGATGGCGACTCGGTGTTCGAAGTGCCGGCCAACGTGCGCGCCGCGCTGGGCAACAGCGTCTTCATCAATGGCGGCGGTGGTGCCGACCTGACCACGCCGGCCGTCGATGCATTCAGCGCCACCTACTACGCCACCGACCGCTTCACCGTGATGGCCGAAGCCACCCGCACCGAATGGTCGTCGCTGCAGGAAATCCGCATCGAGTTCGACAACCCCGCGCAGCCCGACTCGGTCGAGGACTACAACTGGGACGAGAACTGGTTCTATTCGATCGGCGGCGAGTACAAGTTCAGCGACAAGTTCACCTTCCGCGCCGGCGTGGCGCGCGACGACTCCCCGGTCAGCCGTCCGTACCGCACCCCGCGCCTGCCCGACCAGGATCGCATGTGGTACTCGCTGGGCATGACCTGGAACGTGTCCGAGCACTTCGAGCTGAGCGCCAGCTACGTGAAGATCGACATCGTCGACACCCCCGAAGTGGACCTGACCACCAGCACGCGCGCGCGCCTGGTCGGCGACTTCGAAGGCGGCGCCGACCTGTTCGGCGTGTCGATGCAGTACAAGTTCTGATCGCGGCACGGATCCGGACCACGAAAAACCCCGCTTCGGCGGGGTTTTTCTTTGCTGCGCAAGCGTGGGCGCGACCCACGTAGCGTGCGCCGCGCGCACGACGCGCGCACGACGCCCGATGACGGGTTCATGTGTCGTGCGCATGGCGCACGCTACGCAATGGCGATCTTCAAGCCCCTCTCCCACGGGGAGAGGGGTTGGGGTGAGGGTCGGCGAAGTGGCGAGGGTTCGGCGGCGCGCACACCCTCATCCGGCACTGCGCGCCACCCCGTATCGCGTACGGGGCAGGCTCTTCTCCCGAAGGGAGAAGGATTCAGCACACGCGCGGTGGCGGCACATCCATGCGTCGTGCGCGCAGCGCACGCTACGCCGTCAGTACGGCAAGCCCGCCACGTCCAGGTCGATCGACCACAGGCTGGCCGCGCCGGTGAGGAACAGCGTGCGACGGTCCTGGCCACCGAACGCGGCGTTGGTGATGTTGGCGTCCACGCGGATGGTCGCCAGCACCTCGCCGGCGGGCGAGAACACGCGCACGCGCCGTTCGCCGTGTTCGGTGACGTATACGTTGCCCAGGCAATCCACGGCCAAGCCGTCGCCGCCGTTGATGCGGGCGAGGTCGCGGCCGGGTCCCGGTACACCGTCGCGCAGTGCGTACGCGCGCAGCACGTCGCCCTCGTCGGTGCCGCCCGCGACGTACAGCGTGTCGCCATCCGGCGACAGCGCGATGCCGTTGGGATTACGCAGCGTATCGTCCACCACGGTCGTCTTCCCTTCGTGATGACGGTACACGCGCGTGAGCGGTTGTCCGCCGGGCGCGGCCTTGCGCTGGTAATCCGGGTCGGTGAAGTAGAGCGTGCCGTCGGCCGCCATCACCAGGTCGTTGGGCGAATTGAACGGCGCGCCATCGAAGCTCGACACCAGCGCCGTGCGCGAACCGTCCTCCAGGTCCACGCGCGCCACCTGCTTGCGGTCGTGCGTGGCGGCGATGAGGTGGCCCTCGGTATCCAGCGCCAGTCCGTTGCTGCCGCTGTCCCCGACCACGGTTTCCCAGCGGTCGGGTGGCGTGAAGCGGCGGATGCGCGACGGAAAGCGTCCGCTGTGCACGAAGTCCGACAGGTACAGCGCGCCATCCTTCCACACCGCACCCTCGTACAGCCGGTCCTGGTCGTCGTCGACCTTGGCCGCGGCGACGCGGGTGGCGGTCAGTTCCCCGGTGGGCGCCTGTCCCGGATCGGCAGGGCAGACCGAGCGATAGGCCGAGGCGTGCGCGAGCGGTGCAGCACCACACAGGAACAGGGCGAGGGCGAGGCGATGGCGGCGTGGCATGCGGGGGTCTCGGGATCAGGCGGGGTGCCAGCGTACCTCGATCCGGTTGCGACCCTTGTGCTTGGCTGCGTACAGCGCCTCGTCGGCCAGCCGGATCAGGACGTCGTAGGGCGCGTGGCGGTCGGCGGTGAAGGAAATGCCCAGACTGACGGTGACGCGGATGGTGCGGCCGGCGGGTGCGAATTCCAGCGCCATCACCTGCTGGCGGATGCGCTCGGCCAGCGCCTGCGCGGTATCGGCCTGGGTGTCGCGCAGCACCAGCATGAACTCCTCGCCGCCCAGGCGGGCGAACACGTCCTCGCTGCGGATGCAGCTGCGCACCACGTCGGAGAACCGCTGCAGCACGCGGTCGCCGGTCTCGTGGCCATGGTCGTCGTTGACGGCCTTGAAGTGGTCCAGGTCCAGCACGATCACGGCCAGCCCGTGCTCTGTCGCAGACCGCGCGCCATGCGATTCCAGTTCGTTGTCCAGGCCGCGCCGGTTCAACGCGCCGGTCAGCGGATCGAACAGTGCGCTGCGCCGCAACGGCTCCGCCGCACGGAAGCTGGCCAGCATCAGCATGCAGAAATTGAGCATGAACCAGATCGACAGGTCCAGGTTCACCCACATGGGGTTGGGGCCGTAGCGCCCTGTCAGCGCGGCCAGCAGGTCGCCGCCGTACAGCCACAGCAGCACCAGGCAGCCGACCATCATCAACCGCGCCGGCACGTGGTCCGGCGCGCTGCGCAGCGCGAACAGGTGCCGCAGCATCACCAGCAGCACGATCACTTCGGTGGCGCTCATCGCGGCGCCCTGCGCATCCACGCCGCCGCCCATGAGCATGCCTATCAGCGAAAAGCCCAGGCACAGCGGCAGCAGTGCGCGTTCCCACCGCAGCAGCGCGCGCTGCTGCACGAACTGGATGATCGACCACGCCAGTCCCACCAGGCCCGCGCACGCCAGCACGCCGCCCACGCCGGCGATGCCATTGGCAAGCGACGGATCGCCCGCACGCACGAGGGTCTGCGCGGTGCCGTCCAGCATCGCCGCACCCAGCGAGTACAGGAAATGCGCCACGCCCCAGGTCGCAATGCCGCGCACGCCGCGCGAGATCCTGCCCACGTAGAAGAACAGCGCCAGCAATACGGCCGCAAGGGCGCAATCGCTGAGCAGCAGGTTGTAGAAATCGGTCGTCATGCGTGATGGAGCCCTGCTGGACGTGGAACGGCCAGTCGATGCCAGAACGCAGGATACGGTGCAATCCGGCAGTGACGTGCGCGCGCGCGTCCGAACGCCAGCGACGGTGGCCGCGCTGTCCGCAGGATCGCCGCGTGTCGCCACCCGTGTCAGTGCCGTGGGTCACGGACAAAAAAAGCCCCGCCGGAGCGGGGCGTGGTGAGGCAGCGTCCTGCGAGCGCCGTCGGGCGCGTTACTCGCCCAGCGTCAGCAGCGAGGCGTTGCCGCCGGCCGCCGTGGTGTTGACGGTGACGGTCTTCTCGGTGGCGAAGCGCGGCAGGTAGTGGGGACCGCCGGCCTTGGGGCCGGTGCCGGACAGGCCCTGGCCACCGAACGGCTGCACGCCGACCACGGCGCCGATCTGGTTGCGGTTGACGTAGACGTTGCCGACCTTCACGCGGGCAGCGATGCGGTCGATGGTCTCGTCGATGCGCGAATGCACGCCGAGCGTCAGGCCGTAGCCGGTGGCGTTGATCGCATCGATCACCTTGTCCAGATCGTCGGCCTTCCAGCGCACCACATGCAGCGCCGGTCCGAAGATTTCCTTGTGCAACTGGTCCAGCGACGTCAGTTCCCACGCGCGCGGCGCGAAGAACGTGCCGTGCGCGGTGTCCTCGCCGGCGTTGGCCTGCTTGATCAGGCGTGCTTCCTTGGCCATGCGTGCGGCGTGGTCGTCGAGGATCTTCAGCGCATCGGCGTCGATCACCGGGCCGACATCGGTCGACAGCAGGCCGGGATCGCCGATCTTCAGTTCGTCCATCGCGCCGGCGAGCATCGTCATCACCTTGTCGGCGATGTCGTCCTGCACGAACAGGACGCGCGCGGCCGAGCAGCGCTGGCCGGCGGAGGTGAACGCGGAACCCATCGCATCCTTCACCAGCTGCTCGGGCAGCGCCGAGGAGTCAGCGATGAAGGCGTTCTGGCCACCCGTTTCGGCGATCAGCGTGGCGATCGGGCCGGCGTCGCGGCCGGCGAGCGCGCGGTTGATCGCACGCGCGGTCTCGGTGGAGCCGGTGAACGCCACGCCGGCCACGCGCGGATCCTTCGTCAGCGCGGCACCGACGGTGGCGCCGTCGCCGGGCAGGAACTGCAGCACGGCATCGGGAATGCCGGCTTCGTGCAGCAGCTTCACCGCGGCGTGGCCGATCAGGTTGGTCTGCTCGGCCGGCTTGGCGATCACGCTGTTGCCGGCGGCAAGCGCGGCGCTCACCTGGCCCAGGAAGATCGCCAGCGGGAAGTTCCACGGGCTGATGCAGACGAACACGCCGCGGCCCTGCAGCTGCAGCTGGTTGGATTCGCCGGTCGGGCCGGGCAGCTGTTCCGGCGCGCCGAACTGGGCGCGCGCCTGCGCCGCGTAGTAGCGCAGGAAGTCGACCGCCTCGCGCACTTCCGCGACGCTGTCCGGAATGGTCTTGCCGGCTTCCTTCACGCACAGCGCGATGTAGTCCGGCAGACGCTGCTCCAGCAGGTTCGCGGCGTGTTCGAGGATCGCGGCGCGGCTGGCGGCCGGCGTGCGGTCCCAGGCCGGTTGCGCGGCCAGGGCGTTCGCCAGCGCCTTCTCCACGGTACCGCTGTCGGCCGGCTGCCATTCGCCCACGGTCTGGCGGCGGTCGGCCGGGTTGGTCACCGGCAACGCCGCGCTGGACACGACGGCGCCCGGCACCAGCGGCGCGGCGCGCCACGGTTTGACGGAGGTGTTGATGCGCTCGGCCAGCGCGCGCAGGTCGTTGTCGTTGGCGAGGTTGGCGCCCATGGAGTTGTCCCTGTCTGAATTCTGGATGGGAGCCGGCTGGCTCCGGAAAAGGTCGACCGGCAGCGGAATCCGCGGGTGCGGGATGCTGTCGAATTCCGAGACCGTCTGCACCGGGTCGCGCACCAGGTCCTCGATGGCCACGTTCTCGTCGGTGATGCGGTTGACGAAGCTGCTGTTGGCGCCGTTCTCGAGGAGGCGGCGCACCAGGTACGGCAGCAGGTCCTCGTGCGAGCCGACCGGCGCGTACACGCGGCATGGCGTGTCGAGACGGTGCTTGGGCACGACTTCGGCGTACAGGTCGTCGCCCATGCCGTGCAGTTTCTGGTGCTCGTACGCGCGGCCGTCGGCGATGAAGCGGATCGCGGCGATGGTCTGCGCGTTGTGGGTGGCGAACATCGGATACAGCGCGTCGCCGTGGTCGAACATGCGGCGCGCATTCGCCAGGTACGAAACGTCAGTGTTCGGCTTGCGGGTGAACACCGGGTAGCCCGGGTGGCCATCGATCTGCGCGCGCTTGATCTCGGCGTCCCAATAGGCGCCCTTCACCAGGCGCACCGGCATGCGCCGGCCGACGCGGCGGGCCAGGTCGGCAAGGAAGTCGATCACGTACGGCGTACGCTTCTGGTAGGCCTGCACGGCCAGGCCGTAGCCTTCCCAGCCGTCGAGCGAGGCGTCGGCGAAGGTCGCCTCGATCAGGTCCAGCGACAGTTCAAGACGGTCGGCCTCTTCGGCGTCGATGGTGAAGCCGATGCCGTAGGACTTGGCCAACTGCGCCAGTTCCAGGATGGCCGGGGCCAGGTCCTTCATCACGCGGGCGCGCTTGGCGTGCTCGTAGCGCGGGTGCAGCGCCGACAGCTTGATCGAGATGCTCGGCGCGGCGAACACGTCCGCGAACGGGCCGGTGCGGCCGATCGCGTGGATCGCCTGCCGGTAGGCCTCCAGGTAGCGGGCCGCGTCCTTGGTGGTCAGCGCGCCCTCGCCCAGCATGTCGAAGGAGTAGCGGTAGTCGGCGTTCTCGCCCTTGCGGCTGCGCGCCAGCGCCTCGTCGATGGTGCGGCCCATGACGAACTGGTGGCCCATGATGCGCATGGCCTGGCGCACGGCCAGGCGGATGACGGGTTCGCCCACCCGGCCGACCAGGCGCTTGAAGGCGCCGGGGACGTCGGCGCGGGTCAGGTCATTCAGGTTGACCAGCTTGCCGGTCAGCATCAGCCCCCAGGTGGAGGCGTTGACGAGTACCGAGTCGCTCTGGCCCAGATGCTTCTGCCAGTCCGCCTCGCCCAGCTTGTCGCGGATCAGCTTGTCGGCGGTCTCCTGGTCCGGGATGCGCAGCAGCGCTTCGGCCACGCACATCAGCAGCACGCCTTCCTCGCTGCCCAGGTCGTATTGGCGCATGAAGGCCTCGATGGCGCCCTGGTCCTGGGCGCGGGCGCGCACGCGCTTGACCAGATCCACGGCCAGCCGCTGGGCCTGGATCTGCTCCTCGGCGGGCAGGCGGGCCTGTTCCAGCAGTTCGCGGACGTGCTCGGTCTCGTCGCGCAGCCAGGCGGCCGTGATGGCGGCCCGCAGGGCGGACGGCGGCGCGGGAAGCTCGGGGGAGACGATGGCGCCGGCCACGGGTGCGGCGGGCGACGGGACGGGCGAAGGGGTCGACATGACGGCGGGGCAGTCCAAAGGCAGTCCATTAGTTTAGGGCCGCGCGGCCAGCCCGGATATGCCCGCCGTGCCGTCTCGACGGGCCTGCGGAGCCCGCATCCACCGGGCGGTGACGGCAGTCGCGGAATCCCCGCGTGAAGACGATCTCCGGCCCGCGTCTGCGGCATGCGCGCGTTGTGCCGGATCAATGCAACTTGCCGCGCCATGTGCCCGGGGGCTACCATTTAACGGTTTTCCGCAGCCCGGAGCGCGTGGCGGGCGACATGATCGAAGTGGTGCCGTCATCGTGGGACGGGCACGGCGCGCAGCTCAGGCTGCGGCCGCCGCGGGCGCTGACGCGCCGCCAGTTCGTGATGTTGTTCGGGGCGCTTTCGGGTGCGATGTGGATCGTCGCCATGCTGGGCTGGTGGGGAGGCAATGCCTTCGCGCCGGCTTTTGCATTGCTCCATTCGGCCATCGTGGCCACGGCGCTGCGCGTGCTGTGGCGCAGCGGCGAGCGGGGCGAGGAGATCCGCATCGGTCCCGACGCGGTGGAGGTGACCACCTCCGGCGCCGGGGTCGTGTTCCGGGCGCACCCGTACTGGGTCCGCCTGGGCATCGAGCGGGGAGGCGAAAGGATTTCGCTGGCATCCAGCGGCAGGCAGGTCCGGGTGGGCGACTTCCTTGGACCGGCCGAGCGCCGGGAGCTGGCGGACACGTTGCAGGATTTACTGGCGGCCGCGAGTGGCCGCAACCGATGACGCATTGGGGTCTAGGCAATGACGCAAGTGAATGGGATGTGGAAGCGGTTGGTGACGGCGTGCACGCTGCTGGCGATGCCGGCGCTGGCCTGGGCGCAGTCGGCGGATCCGAAGCCGTGGCAGCTGAACATGGGCAAGGGCGTCACCGCGTCCTCGCAGCATGCCTACGACGCGCACATGATCGCGCTGTGGGTCTGCATCGTGATCGGCCTGATCGTGTTCGGCGCGATGGGCTACGCGATGTTCAAGTTCCGCCACTCCAAGGGTGCGGTGGCCGCGCAGTTCAGCCACAACACCACCGCCGAGATCATCTGGACCGTCATCCCGGTGCTGATCCTGGTGGTCATGGCCTGGCCGGCGACCGCCAAGCTGATCGCCATGTACGACACCCGCGATGCCGAGATGACCGTCAAGGTCACCGGCTACCAGTGGATGTGGAAGTACGAATACCTGGGTGAGGACGTGTCCTTCACCAGCCGCCTGGACCGCGAGTCCGACCGCCTGCGCCAGAACAAGAAGGCCACGCAGGAAGAGATCAAGGCGCACCCGCACTACCTGCTCGACGTCGACAACCAGCTGGTGCTGCCGACCGACACCAAGATCCGCTTCGTGATCACCGCCGACGACGTCATCCACGCGTGGTGGGTGCCGGCGCTGGGCTGGAAGCAGGACGCCATCCCGGGCATCGTCAACGAGGCCTGGACCGACATCAAGGAACCGGGCATCTACCGCGGCCAGTGCGCCGAGCTGTGCGGCAAGGACCACGGCTTCATGCCGATCGTGGTGAAGGCGGTGCCGAAGGCCGAGTTCGCGCAGTGGCTGGCCTCGAAGAAGCCGGCCCCGGTCGCCGAACCCGCGCCGACCGCGCCCGCTGCGGAGGCCGCTCCGGCCGACGCGGCCGCGACGCCGGCGGTCGACGCCGCCCCCACCGCCGAGACCCCCGCGCCGTCGGCGCAGGGCTGATCGATCGTCCGCTTTAGCTGCAAGAGAGCAAGCACATGGCCAACTCCACCGTCGCCCACGACTCCCATCATGACGGGCACGACGATCATCACGGTCACCAGCAGGGCTTCATCGACCGGTGGTTCTTCTCCACGAACCACAAGGACATCGGTACCCTCTACCTGATCTTCAGCTTCATCATGTTCATCATCGGCGCGGGCATGTCGGTGATCATCCGTGCCGAGCTGATGGTGCCGGGCCTGCAGCTGGTCAGCCCCGAGTTCTTCAACCAGATGACCACGGTGCATGCGCTGGTCATGATCTTCGGCGGCGTGATGCCGGCGTTCGTCGGCCTGGCCAACTGGATGATCCCGCTGCAGGTCGGCGCGCCGGACATGGCGCTGCCGCGCATGAACAACTGGTCCTTCTGGATCATGCCGTTCGCGTTCACCCTGCTGCTGATGTCGCTGTTCCTGCCGGGCGGCGCGCCCGCCGGTGGCTGGACGCTGTATCCGCCGCTGTCGCTGCAGGGCGGCTACAACGTCGCGTTCACCATCTTCGCGATCCACATGATGGGCATCAGCTCGATCATGGGCGCCATCAACATCATCGCCACCGTGCTGAACATGCGCGCGCCGGGCATCGACCTCCTGAAGATGCCGATCTTCTGCTGGACCTGGCTGATCACCGCGTTCCTGCTGATCGCGGTGATGCCGGTGCTGGCGGGCGCGGTGACCATGCTGCTGACCGACAAGTTCTTCGGTACCAGCTTCTTCAACGCGGCCGGCGGCGGCGACCCGGTGATGTACCAGCACATCTTCTGGTTCTTCGGTCACCCCGAGGTCTACATCATGATCCTGCCGGCGTTCGGCGTGGTGTCGGAAATCATCCCGACCTTCAGCCGCAAGCCGCTGTTCGGCTACCAGGCCATGGTGTACGCGACCGCCTCGATCGCCTTCCTGTCGTTCATTGTGTGGGCGCACCACATGTTCACGGTGGGCATGCCGCTGGGCGGCGAGATCTACTTCATGTTCGCCACCATGCTGATCGCGATCCCGACCGGCGTGAAGGTGTTCAACTGGGTCAGCACGATGTGGAAGGGCTCGCTGTCCTTCGAGACGCCGATGCTGTGGGCCGTGGGCTTCGTCATCCTGTTCACCATCGGCGGTTTCTCCGGCCTGATGCTGGCGATCGTGCCGGCGGACTTCCAGTACCACGACACCTACTTCGTGGTGGCGCACTTCCACTACGTGCTGGTGACCGGCGCGCTGTTCTCCATCATCGCCGCCACCTACTACTGGTGGCCGAAGTGGACCGGCCGCATGTACAACGAGTTCTGGGGCAAGTTCCACTTCTGGTGGACCATCGTGTTCGTCAACCTGCTGTTCTTCCCGCAGCACTTCCTGGGCCTGGCCGGCATGCCGCGCCGCATCCCGGACTACAACCCGGTGTTCGCGGACTGGAACCTGATCAGCTCGATCGGCGCGTTCGGCATGTTCGTCACGCCCTTCATGATGGCGGCGATCCTGTGGGCCTCGCTGCGCAACGGCAAGAAGGCCGAAGCGCGCGCCTGGGAAAACGCCCGCGGCCTGGAGTGGACCGTGCCGTCGCCGGCGCCGCACCACACCTTCACCACGCCGCCGGTCATCAAGGACGGCGACCTGGCGCACGGCGACGTGACGCACTGAGACGCCTGAGCGCCTTCGCATGAACGTGCCCGCCTTCACCCCCGAAGAACTCGCGCGCCGCCGCAGGGCGGTGCTGCGGACGGCGTGGGTGATCGGCGGCATCGCCTTCGCGATCTTCGCGGCCTTCATCGGCCGCGCGGTGCTGAGCGCATGACGGCCGCCAAGTCCAACTCGGCGGGCCTGTTCAAGCTGGTCGGCGTGGCGATGGCGGTGTTCGTGCTGACGTTCTCGCTGGTGCCGCTGTACCGCATCGCCTGCGAGAAGGTGTTCGGCATCCGCCTGGAGCAGGGTCCCGGGCAGGCGGCAGCCGTCGCGGCCGCCAAGGCCGTGCGCACCGTCACCGTGCAGTTCGACGGCGGCGTGAACTCCAAGCTGCCGTGGGCGTTCAAGCCGGAACAGCTGACCATGCAGGTGGTGCCCGGCGAGCTGTACGAGGCCAAGTATTTCGCCCGCAACGACAGCGACAAGGCCGTGGTCGGCAGCGCGGTGCCGTCGGTCGCGCCGGCGCGCGCGTCGGGCTACTTCACCAAGACCGAGTGTTTCTGCTTCACCGCCCAGACCCTGCAGGCCGGCGAGAGCCGCGACATGCCGGTCCGCTTCATCGTGGACCAGGACCTGCCGGCGGAAGTGAAGACCATCACCCTGTCGTATACCTTCTTCAAGAACGACGCCCTGACCGCGCAGATCGGCACGGGCACGGCGTCGCCTTCGCCGCTCGCGGCACCCTGACTTCGCCTTAGCAACCGGAAGCATCGCCATGGCAAACGCCCCATCGCCAGACGCCAACGTCTACTTCGTGCCGCACAGTTCCAAGTGGCCGTTCGTGGGCTCCATCGCCATGTTCATCACCATGATCGGCGTGGCCAGCTGGCTCAACGATCTGTCGTTCGGCATGTGGACGTTCTACGCCGGCGTCGCCGCCCTGTGCGCCACGCTGTTCATGTGGTTCGGCGACGTGATCCGCGAATCGGTGAGCGGCCAGTACAACCGCCAGGTGGACGTGTCGTTCCGCATGGGCATGGTGTGGTTCATCTTCTCGGAAGTGATGTTCTTCGCCGCCTTCTTCGGCGCGCTGTTCTACGCCCGCACGCTGGCGCTGCCGTGGCTGGGTGGCGAGGGCGATGGCGTGATGACCAACAGCCTGCTGTGGGAAGGCTTCTCGGCGGCATGGCCGAGCGCCGGTCCGGGCCAGGTGGGCGGTCAGTTCCAGACCATCCCCGCCTGGGGCCTGCCGCTGCTCAACACGCTGATCCTGCTCACCTCGGGCGTGACCATCACCATCGCGCACCATGCGCTGAAGGCCGGCAACCGCAGCCAGCTGCTGATCTGGCTGGGCGCCACCGTGCTGCTGGGTTGCGTGTTCCTGTTCTTCCAGGTCGAGGAATACATCCACGCCTACAAGGAACTGAACCTGACCCTCGGCTCCGGCATCTACGGCTCCACGTTCTTCATGCTGACCGGCTTCCACGGCCTGCACGTGACGCTGGGTACGATCATGCTGGCGATCATCTGGTTCCGCTGCGCCAAGGGCCACTTCACCAAGAACGACCACTTCGGCTTCGAGGCCGTGGCGTGGTACTGGCACTTCGTCGACGTGGTGTGGCTGGGCCTGTTCCTGTTCGTCTACGTGGTGTAAGGCCGGGATTGGGATTCGGGATTGGTGATTCGCAAGTGCGAATCCCGGGTACAGAAAGAAAGAGCGACGGTCGCCCGTCGCTCTTTGCTTTTTTACGAATCCCGAATTCCCGATCCCGCCCGGCGTCAGCCGGGATTGACCCCATGCGGCTGGATCCAGCCCATCTTGATGGCCAGTACCACCAGCAGGATCAGGCCCACCGACAGCGCGATGCGGCGGGTCAGGGCATTGACCGTACGCTTGCTCTCGCCCTTGTCCACCAGCATGTAGTACAGGCCCGCGCCCAGGTTCCAGACGATGAGGATGAGGAAGGCGATGATCAGCAGGGTTTTCAGCGAATCGTTCATGGTGTCCTCGAGGGGACCGGGGCGGTGAGGGGCGCATTATCGCCCCAGCGGCGTGAGCCGATGGTGGGTGCGACATTCGGACGCAGTCCGTGAGCCGGCGCATGCCGCTGCCGATCGGCTGGACCCTGGCCGTGCTGGCGATGTCGCTGTTCGGCAGCCTGGCGGCGTGGCAGTGGGGTCGGGCGGAACAGAAGGAAGCGATGCTGGCTGAGACCGCGCGCGTACTGGCCGAACGCCGGGCGCAGCCGCTGGCCTCGGCCGGCGACGCCGCGCGCGCGCAGACCTACGACTGGGCCGCCGGCGACGGCGAATTCCTGCCGGCCCCGGCCATCCTGCTCGACAACCAGACGCGCGACCGCCAGCCCGGCGTGCGCGTCTTTCGCGTCTTCCAGCCCGTCGACGGCGCCCCCCTGCTGGTGGAGCTGGGCTGGCTGCCGGTCCCGGGCAACCGCGCGATGCCGACCGTGGCGCCGGTGACGGGCCGCCAGCACCTGTCGGGACTGCTGGTGCCGCCGCCGTCGGAAGGCATCGCGCAGGCAGCGCCCGCGGAGCAGGCCGATGGCAGTCTGCTGGTGATCGCGCTGCAGCCGGATGAACTGGCGCAGGCACTGGAACTGCCGACGTTGGCGCCCCGCCTGCTGAAGCTGGATCCGGACCAGCCGCTGGGCTATGCCCGCGACCTCGATGTCCTGCCCAACACGCTGCCGCCGGAGCGCCATATCGGCTACGCGGTGCAGTGGTTCGGACTGGCCGGTGCGGTGCTGGTCACCGCGCTGCTGCTGACCTGGCGCAGCCGGCGAGGTGCGCGGAACGGTCGCTGAGCGGCCACGGGTCAGGCACTAAGTCCCGTAACCCCGTTCGTGGTGAGCCTGTCGAACCACGCGCTCTGCGCTGGATCGGCATGTCACGATTCCCTTGCCTTGCCCTCGAAAGGCGTGGTTCGACAGGCACACCACGAACGAAACCCCGCCGTCATGCCTCCCGATGGGAGTCCGGTCGGGTCGCCATAGCGGCAATGATCGTCCGGGCGTGAGAAAATGCACGCATGGACCCCAAACCATTCGATCCCGCCCAGCGGCGTCGCGGGCGGTGGATGCTCGTCGGCCTGTTCGCCCTGTTCTTCGGCACCGTGTTCGGCGCTGGCATCCTGCGTTTCTCGGGCTGGCAGCCGGCCACGCACAAGAACCATGGCGTCATGCTGCAACCGCCGGTGGACGCACGCGACCTCTCGCTGTCGCTCGCCGAGGGCGGCCGCTACGACTGGACGCCCGCCGAGCGCCGCTGGCGCATCGTCGCCGCGCCGTCGCCGGGCTGCGCGCAGGCCTGCACAGCGCTCGCGCAGGACCTGGACAAGGTCTGGCAGCTGTTCGGCCACAACGCCGACGAAGTCGACATCCTCTGGATCGGCGACTACCCGGCCGACGCGCCCCGCCACGCGGCATTGCGCCAGGTGCGTGCCGACGATCCGCTGCGCGCGCGCCTGCCGCAGGTGGACGACGCGGCGGGCACGCCGGTCTACGTGATCGACCCCCACGGCTTCATCATCCTGCGCTATGCCCCGGGCTTCGATCCCGGTGGCCTGCGCACGGATGTGTCCAAGCTGATCAAGCTCATCTGAGCCCTCGCCCGACCTGCAGACGATGATGAACTCCGTAGCGCGTCCTGTCATTTACCGGCATTTCCACCGCATCGCCTGGCTGGCGGTCGCACTGACGCTGTGCGTGGTGGTGTTCGGCGCCTTCGTGCGCCTGTCCGACGCCGGCCTGAGCTGCCCCGACTGGCCGACCTGCTACGGTCGCGCCGCGTGGCCGAAGGCGATGGATGAGGCCGCGTCCCACGTCGCCAGTGAGATCCGTCCGTTCGAGACGCACAAGGCGTGGCGCGAACAGGTCCACCGCCACATCGCCGCCGTGTTGGGCGTGCTGGTGCTGGTACTGGCGTTGCTGGCGGCGCGCCGCCGCCGCTGGGGCATCGCGCAGATCCTCGTCGCCGCCGGTCTGGTCGGTGCGGCGATTCCGCTGTACATGCATGGCGAACACGTGCAGGCGTCGGTGCTGGCGATCATCGGCGAAGCGATCCTGCTGTTCGCCGCATTGCGCTGGACGAACATCGACCTGGCGCGCGCGGGCGCGCTGACGCTGGCGGTGATCATCTTCCAGGCGCTGCTGGGCATGTGGACGGTGACGTGGCTGCTGAAACCGATCGTGGTGATGGGCCACCTGCTCGGCGGCCTGACCACGTTCTCGTTGCTGGTGTGGATGGCGTGGCGCGCCACCGACCGGCCGATCCGGCTGGCCGACGCCATCGTGCTGCGGCGCTGGCTGATCGGTGGCCTGGCATTGCTGGGTATCCAGATCGCGCTGGGCGGCTGGGTCAGTGCGAACTACGCGGCGCTGGCGTGCGGCCTGGATTTCCCCAAGTGCGTGGGCCAGTGGGCGCCGCCGGCGGACTTCCGCGAGGGCTTCGTGCTGTGGCGGGGGATCGGCGTGGATTACGAGGGCGGCGTGCTCGATGGCGCGGCGCGCATCGCGATCCAGCTGGCCCACCGCGTCATGGCGGTGGTGGTGGCGCTGTACGTGCTGGCGCTGGCGCTTCGTCTGTTCCGCACGCCGGGCATGCGCAGCTGGTCTCTGACGCTGGTCGTGCTGATCGTCGCCCAGGTCACGCTGGGCATCCTCAACGTCAAGCTCAACCTGCCGCTGCCGGTGGCCGTGGCGCACAACGCCGGCGCGGTGCTGCTGCTGTTCACCCTGGTGTCGCTGACCGCACGCCTGCGCAGGCCGGACTGATGGCCTCGACGTTCCGCCAATACTGGGACCTGACCAAGCCGCGGGTCGTGGCGCTGATCGTGTTCACCGCGATCGTCGGCATGTTCCTCGCCATCGACGGCCTGCCCGATGGCGCCGAGTTGCTGCGCGGTGCGCTCGGCTTCCTCGGCATCTGGTTGGCCGCGTCCAGTGCCGCCGCGATCAACCAGCTGCTCGACGCGCGCATCGACGCCAAGATGGCGCGCACCTCGTGGCGCCCGCTGGTGCAGGGCCAGCTCAAGCCGTGGCAGGCGCTCGCGTTCGCGCTGGTGCTCGCGGCGCTGTCGATGACGGTGCTGGTGGTGTGGGTCAACACGATCACCGCGATTCTGACCTTCGCTTCGCTGATCGGCTACGCGGTGATCTACACCGTGTTCCTCAAGCGCGCCACGCCGCAGAACATCGTCATCGGCGGCATCGCCGGCGCCGCGCCGCCGCTGTTGGGCTGGGCCACGATGACAGGCATGACCGGCGAGTGGGACTGGCCGCATGCGCTGCTGCTGGTGCTGATCATCTTCGTCTGGACGCCGCCGCACTTCTGGGCGCTGGCGATCTTCCGCCGCGAGGACTACGCCCGCGCGCTGGTGCCGATGCTGCCGGTGACGCACGGCGTGACCTACACGCGCTGGCAGATCCTGTTTTACACGGTGCTGCTGGTCGAAGTGACGGTGTTGCCGGTGGTGTTCGGCATGAGCGGCTTCTTCTATCTGGGCGGCGCGCTGGTGCTCGGCGCGGTGTTCCTCTGGTACGCATGGCGCCTGCTGGATCCGCCGGACGAGTTCTTCCCGATGCGCGTGTTCAACTACTCCATCGTCTACCTGATGGCGCTGTTCGCCTTCCTGCTGGTGGACCACTGGGTGACGCCGCTGCTGCGGCCGGCGGCTTCGGTGGCTGGCATCGAGTTCGTGCCGGCAGGTTAACTGTTGGCTTTTGTGGGAGCGACGTCAGTCGCGATGCCGAAGACAGATAATCCGCGGCGATAGAGAGATCCGGTCAAGAGCGATCGCGACTCACGTCGCTCCCACAGGGGAGATCAGTCGCCCGTCGTACTCTTTGTCGGTTCCGGTGCTGCCAACCGCTCCACCACCACCGGCTCCAGCGATGTCAGTCCCGCCGCGCGACCGAGCGTCAGCGCGTCTTCCTGGGACGCGCCGTCCAGTGCCGCCCCCAACGCGAGCAGCGCGCCCACGCGATTGCCCGAAGCGCAATGCAGCAGCACATCGCCTTCCTGCGCCTTCAGCAGATCCTGCAGCGCCCTGGCGTTGGCCGGGGTGATGTCGTCCTTGCCGGTGATCGGCAGCGCCACGTAGGCCATGCCGAGACGGCGTGCTTCGGCGGCTGCATCGTAGCCCCGGTCTTCCTGCGCGCCGCGCAGGTCGATCACGGTGCGCACGCCTTGCGATTCCAGTCGCGCGAGGTCTTCCTGCGACGGCTGGCCACCGGTATGCAGGCGGGCCTTGGGTTGGGTGAAGTCGGTGGCGTGCGCGGTGAGCGAGAAGCAGCTGGCCAGCAATGTGGAAAGCAGAAGCGCGAAACGTGTCATCACGGACTCCTCAGTGGCGGCCGATGCGGGCCTGCAGCAGGGAGCGCAGTTCGTACTTGTCTGTTTCATCCAGGCCCATGCTGCGCTGCTTGGCCTGCAATTCGTCGAGACGTTGTTGCAGCATCTGTTTCTCCAGCTGCACGGCGGCGTCTAGCACCTCCATGCGCCAGCTGTCCTCATCGCCCGGGAGTGCCTGCATCGCCAGCTTCTGCAGCGCGCTGGCTTCCTCGCGCTCGGCGAAGTGCTCCAGCAGCACGCCGGTGGTGATGTCGGGGCGCGCATGCACCAGCGTGATCAGTTCCAGCAGCAGGTCCATGCCGGCCAATCGCAGTGCGGAAAAGCCGTGCGTGGATTCGATGGACAAGGCCAATGCCGGTTTGTGCAGCAGCCGCACGATGAGGCTGCGGACGAGGCTGGGCTTCTGCCCTGCCTGCGACGGCGCCGCACGCCGCGCCGGTGTTGGCGCGGCCGACGGTGCGTTGGCGTTGCTTGCGCCAACGCCGGTGATCTCGGTCAGGCGCTGGCGCATCAGGTCGCCGAACGCCCCATCCGGGATCTGAGCGAGCAGCGGCCGCGCGCGCTCGGCCAGTCGCGCCTTGCCATCGAGCGTGGACAGTTTGATGTCCTTGGCCAGTTCGTCGAAGAAGAACTGCGACAGCGGCGTCGCCTGCTGCAGGCGCGCGTCGAACCCTTCCGCGCCTTCCTGCCGCACGATGGTGTCCGGGTCTTCGCCGTCCGGGAGGAACAGGAAGAACGCCTGGCGTCCGTCCTTCATGCGCGGCAGCACCGACTCCAGCGCCCGCCACGCCGCGCGCTGGCCCGCGGCATCGCCGTCGAAGCAGAAGTACACATCGGGCGCATTGCGGAACAGCAGTTCGGCGTGTTCCGGCGTGGTCGCCGTGCCCAGCGTGGCGACCGCCTCCTTCACGCCGAACTGGAACAGCGACACCACGTCCATGTAGCCCTCCACCACCACCAGCCGCGCGATCTTCTGGTTGGCCTGCTTCACCTGCCACAGGCCGTACAGCTCGCGGCCCTTGTGGAACAGCGCGGTCTCCGGCGAGTTGAGGTACTTCGGGCCATCGTCCTTCTGCAGCACACGGCCGCCGAAGGCGATCACCCGGCCGCGGCGGTCGTGGATCGGGAACATCACCCGGTCGCGGAACTTGTCGTACACGTGGCCGCGATCGTTCTTCGAGAACAGGCCGGCGCGATCGAGCAACTTCATCCGGCGCTCGTCGGTGCCCAGTGCATCCTTCAGCGCGGAATAGCCATCCGGCGCGTAGCCGATCATGAACTGCGTGCGGATCGCTGCGTCCACGCCGCGTCCATCGAGATAGAGCTTCGCCTTGTCGCTGCCATCCAGGTTGCGCTGGAAGAAGCGGGCCGCCGCTTCCAGTGCGTTGAACAGGTCGCGGGTGTCGTTGTTCTCGTTGCGCTGCTGCGTCTCGCGCGGCACTTCCATGCCGGTGCGCCGCGCCAGCTCTTCCACCGCATCGAGGAACTCGAGGCGGTCGTAGTTCATCAGGAACGACAGCGCCGTGCCGTGCGCACCGCAACCGAAGCAGTGGTAGAACTGTTTGGTCGGCGACACCGTGAACGACGGCGAGCGCTCGTCGTGGAACGGACAGCAGGCCGAATACTCCTTGCCCTGCCGCTTCAGCGGCACGCGCCCGCCCACCACCTCGACGATGTCCGTCCGGGCGAGCAGTTCGTCGATGAAGGCGTCGGGGATGCGGGCCATGGGACGCATAGGATGCCATGCGGACGCCATGCGCGCCCTTGGTGCCAAGCTTTGACTGCAGGAGTGGTTCGCTGCGATGACAGCCCGGTCCCGTGCTGTCGGTTGCTGCAGTCCCACCGACGGGGTGCCCGAGTACTGCGACCGCAACAGTGGATTACAGGCAGGCGTATCCGCTTTCGAAGTTGATGGACGCGCGGCGCTGGATCAGGAGCGGCGCTCCCAGGATGGCGTCCACATTGGTGCGTTCCCCCTGGACAACGCTGGCCTGTATGGACCGGGCCGAGAACGAGCCGCTCGCGAGCGAAACCGAAGCACTGCTGACCTCGACGCGTGCGGGCATGCCACCGACCGTTGCGCTGACAGCACGACGCGGATTGCCAGCGAACTGACGCGCCGCATGGCCCACGACTGTCAGCGTTGGACCGGCGCCCGTATCCAAGGCGAGTCGTGCGCTCTGTCCGTTGATGGTTGCTGGTATCGTGAATTTCCCGTGGAACTGGTTGCCCGGCAGGAACCGGAGGGGTACGTCGGCAGTGCAGCGGAGCGGTGCATGTCCCGGCTGCTTCAGCTCAAGGAATCCGTCACCAAAGGTCACTTCACCGAACAAGGACAGCAACTCGTTGCCGATCACCACGCGTGCGAGCGGACGATCCGTGACGAGCACAAGCACATCCTTGCCGATCAGGTTGCCGATCGTGAAATCGGCCAATGCGTAGCCATCCCAGCCCTTCGTCTCGTTGCTGCGATCAATCGAGGGTAGGGCGTGCTGAAGGACGGTGAGGCCCGTGGCGATCTGCTTCATGGAAAGGTCCGACACCATCGTACGAGGCACAATCAGCGTAGCGCTGGCGCCAGTATCGACGAGGGCGCGCACCTGTTTTCCGCCGATCGTGACCATGACCTGCGGCGTGGCGTCATGCAGTTCGGCGGGCAGCAGATCCAATCGGGCAGCAGGTGACGCGAACCGGAATCGGGACGTCGGCGCGCTGGCTTTGATGGACGCGAAATCGATCTCGTCGAACCCCTTGCCCAACGATCCCTTGCCGGTACCGTTGGTCAGCAGGTGAACGCCGGACGTGCGGAGCCAATGCCAGGCGTTCGCCCATGACGGCGCGTCGCCCTTGGCGGCGTTGAGTCCCGCGAGTTGGAGTGCGCATGCAATGGCGTCGTTCGCATCACGGGCCGTTTCGCCGGATGCGCGGCACGCGACCAACGCGTCCTCCATTGCCGCGCGGTCCGGTCGCGAGGACGCTTCGACGAACTTCACGACCTCGGTGCCAACGCGCCCCTGCTGCCGCATTTCCGCGACGGCACGGTCATTGCCGGTGTTCAGCGGCCCTGTGACGTCACGGGCGCCTTCGTGCGGAGCCTGCGCGAGGGAGGGTAGAGACGTGAACAGCCATGCGGCTACGAGCACCTGCTTGATCATGGTCCCGACCTCCCTGTGATTGCCGCGTCCCAAAGCACGATGATGGGTCGGCCCCGTCCCGCTATCGGCCACCGACCGCATACGCATTGCCCGTACAAGAGCGTGCCCCGACGTGTTGTGCCGCGCAAGGGGCTGGTCGATGATGAGGCACGTGCGAGGCCAGAATCCCGAAAACGACGTGAGGAACGATGCCAAGCTGCTGGCGCAGCTGCGCGATGCCGTGGGCCGCGCGCATGTGCTGACCGGCGACCGCGCCACGCGCCGCTATCGCAAGGGCTACCGGTTCGGCGACGGGCCGGTGCTCGCGGTCGCATGCCCGGGCACGTTGCTGGAGTTGTGGCGGGTACTGCAGGCCACGGTGGCGGCGGGGCGGATCGTGCTGATGCAGGCGGCCAACACCGGCCTGACCGGCGGTTCCACACCGGATGGCGACGGCTACGACCGCGGCATCGTGCTGGTCAGCACGCGGCGGTTGACCGGCGTGCACGTGCTCGATGGCGGGCGCCAGGTCGTCTGCCTGCCGGGGGCGACATTGGACGTTCTGGAACAGCGATTGGCGTCGCTGGGCCGCGAGCCGCATTCGGTCATCGGATCATCGTGTATCGGCGCGTCCGTGCTGGGGGGCGTCTGCAACAACTCCGGCGGTGCGCTGGTGCGGCGCGGGCCTGCGTATACCGAGCTGTCGCTGTACGCGCAGCTGGACGAAGACGGGGTGCTGCGGCTGGTGAACCATCTCGACATCGCGCTGGGTGATACCCCGGACGAGATCCTGTCGCGGCTGCAGGCCGGCGACTACGGCGCGGACGCCATCGGCCACGATCCGGCGCAGGCGGCGTCGGATCCGCACTACGCCGAACACGTGCGTCATGTCGATGCGCCCACGCCGGCCCGCTACAACGCCGATCCCTCGCGCCTGCACGAAGCCTCGGGCTGCGCGGGCCGGTTGGCGGTGTTCGCGGTGCGGCTGGATACGTTCGAGAAGGAGGCGGCGTCGGTCTTCTACATCGGCAGCAACGATCCGGACGATCTCACCGCCGTGCGCCGCCACCTGCTGACCGCGTTCGAGCGGCTGCCGATCGCGGGCGAGTACCTGCATCGCGACGCCTTCGACATCGGCGACCGCTACGGCAAGGACACCTTCCTGCTGATCGACCGTTTCGGCACCGGCAGGGTGCCCGCGGTGTTCGCGTTGAAGAGCCGCCTGGACGGCTGGTGCGAACGGTTCGGCCTGCCCGGACTGGCCGACCGCATGCTGCAGTCGCTGACCGCGATGCTGCCGGACCACCTGCCGCCGCGGCTACGCGCGTATCGCGACCGTTACGAGCACCATCTGCTGTTGAAGATGTCGGCCGTCGATGCGGAGGCCACGCGCGCGTTCCTCGACACCTTCTTCGGCGGCCGCGAGGGCGACTTCTTCGCCTGCGATGACGACGAAGGCCGCAAGGCCTTCCTGCTGCGATTCGCCGTGGCCGGGGCGGCGGTCCGCTACCGCGCCGTGCACGCGGACGAGGTGGAAGACATCGTCGCGCTGGATGTGGCGCTGCGGCGCGATGATCGCGCCTGGGTGGAACAACTGCCGGCCGACGTCGCCACCACGATGGTCGCGCGGCTCTACTACGGCCACTTCTTCTGCCATGTCTTCCATCAGGACTACATCGTGAAAAAGGGCGCCGATCCGCTGGCGGTGGAGCATCGCCTGTGTGACCTGCTCGATGCCCGTGGCGCCGAGTATCCGGCCGAGCACAACGTCGGCCATCTCTATCGCGCCAAACCGGCGCTGGCCGCGTTCTATCGTGCGCTGGACCCGACCAATACGTTCAATCCGGGGATTGGCCAGACCAGCAAGCGGGCGGCTTGGGAAGGGCAGGAGTGAGTGGAGAGGAGTGAGGAGTGAGAAAAGGCGGCTTTTGCTCACTCCTCACTCCTCACTTCTCTCCCCTCGCTTCTCGACCCCCGCGCTCGTCGATCACTGCGGTGATCAGTGCGCCGACGAAGAACACCACGCTGGCGTAATAGATCCACACCAGCAGCAGGACCAGCGCGCCCATCGAGCCATACGCGCTGCCGGGTGCGGCTTCCGACAGGTAAAGGCCGATCAGGTAGCGGCCGGCGGCGAACAGCAGTGCGGTGATGGCGCCGCCCAGGAATGCCTGCTTCCACGCCACCCGCCGGTCCGGCAGGTAGTGGTAGAAGAACGCGAACGCCAGTGCGTACAGCAGCAGCGTGGTGGCATAGCCCAGCACCGGCAGCAGCGAGGGCAGGCGCGCGAACACCACCTGCAACGCGGTCGTGGCGACCATCGAGACCACCAGCAGGAAGCCGATGGCCAGCACCACGCCGAGCGAGAACACGCGCTTCTTCAGCCATGCGGCCAAGCCGTTGAGCCGCTGCGCATCGGTGCGGAAGATCAGGTTGAGCGCGCCCTGCAACTGGGCGAACACGACGGTGGCGCCGATGAACAGCAGCGCGGTGCTCCACCATCCGGCCAGCGATCCCACATCCGGCCGATCGCTGGCGTTGCGGATCACCGTTTCAGCCACGGTGCCGGCACTGGGGCCGGCGAGTTGCTGGATCTGGTCCAGCAAAGACTGCTGCGCCGGCGGATACAGCGAGGCGGTCAGCCACAGCAGCAGGATCAGCAGGGGTGCCAGCGACAGCAGCGCATAGAACGACAGCGACGCGGCCTGGGTCATCAGGTCGGTTTCGACGAAGCGTCGTACCAGGGCAGCGGGCAGGCTGCGGTTGACGCGGTCGCCCGCGATGCGTGCGCGGGCGCGCAGGAGGCGGAAGCGGCTTCGATGTTGCATGCGTCGAGCCTGCCGCGTGCGGCGTCAGCGGTTCGTTATGGCAATGTGGTCGTGATGTTCACGCGTCGCCGCGGGCCAGCGCCTGCAACGCATCGCCGGTGACGCGCTGCACGGTCCATTCGTCCAGGCCGACGGCGCCGAGACGGCGATAGAAGCGGATCGCGGGTTCGTTCCAGTCCAGTACCGACCACTCGAAGCGGCCATAGCCGCGCGACACCGCCAGCTGCGCGAGATGCACCATCAGCCGCTTGCCGAGACCGAGGCCGCGATGGTGCGGCAGCACGAACAGGTCTTCGAGATACAGGCCCGGCTGGCCGAGGAAGGTCGAGAACGAAGTGAAGAACAGGGCGAAGCCGGCGGGCTGGCCATCGACGTCGGCAATGACGACCTCGGCGGCGGGGCGCGGGCCGAACAGGTGCTGCTCCAGCAGGGCGGGCGTGGCGACGGCCTCGTGGGCGAGCTTCTCGTACTCGGCCAGCCCGGCGATGAAAGCCAGGATCTGCGGGATATCGGCGCGGGTGGCCGGGCGCAGGCTGATGGCGGGCGTATCCATGACGCAAGGATGCCATGGATGACGCGCGGCGCCGGAGACGTCCGGCACCGCGCCGCGCGGGCTCAGCCCGCGAGCTTCTTCTTGATCAGCGCGGACACCTGGCCCATGTCGGCCTGGCCGGCGAGACGTGGCTTCAGCACGCCCATCAACTTGCCCATGTCGGCCGGACCGGTGGCGCCGGTTTCGGCAATCGCTGCGTCGATGGCGGCCAGGATCTCGGCTTCGCCCAGCTTGGCCGGCAGATAGGTGTCGATCACCGCCAGCTCGGCGCGCTCGATGGCGGCCAGGTCCTCGCGGTTGGCAGCCTCGAACTGCGTCACCGAGTCCTTGCGCTGCTTGACCATCTTTTCCAGCACGCCCAGCACGGCCGCGTCGTCCAGCTCGATGCGCTCGTCGACTTCGCGCTGCTTGATGGCGGCGTTGATCAGGCGGATGACCGCCAGGCGGTCCTTCTCGCCGGCCTTCATGGCGGCCTTCATGTCATCGGTGAGCTGCTGTTTCAGGGACATGGCGGTTCTCGGGACAGGTGATTCGGGATTCGGGATTCGGTCGCAGGAGGGCGGGCGCGGTCGCGAATCCCGAATCCCGCGCCAAAACAAAAAGCCGGCGACGCTCGCGCGTGCCGGCTTCTTGCGAAGCGACGCGGCTCAGTACAGGCGCTGGCGCTTGGTGACGTCGCGCGAGCTGCGGCGCAGCTGGCGCTTCACCGCAGCGGCGGCCTTGCGCTTGCGCTCCTGGGTCGGCTTCTCGTAGAACTCGCGCTTGCGGGTTTCGGCCAGGACGCCGGCCTTTTCGCAGGTGCGCTTGAAGCGACGCAGCGCAAACTCAAACGGCTCGTTTTCGCGGACTTTGACGCTGGGCATACGTAATCTCGGTGAAGTAAACGGCCCGGGCAGACCGGGTGAGCCCCGTATTATAGCGGCAGTCTCCGGCGCTGCAACCCACCCCCGGCGGGTCCCCGGCTTGTCCCCGCCCTCCAGGAACCCCAGATCCCCGTCATGAAAGTCCTCGGCATCGAAACCAGCTGCGACGAAACCGGCGTGGCCGTCTACGACACCGGTATCGCGGGTGCGGCCGGACTGCGCGCCCATGCGGTCTACAGCCAGATCGCCCTGCACGCCGAGTACGGCGGCGTGGTGCCCGAACTGGCCAGCCGCGACCATGTCCGCAAGCTGCTGCCGCTGATCCGCCAGACCTTGGCCGAGGCGGCGCTGACCACCGATGACTTGGATGGCGTGGCCTACACGGCCGGCCCCGGCCTGGTGGGGGCGCTGCTGGTCGGTGCCGGCGTGGCTCGCTCGCTGGCCTGGGCGCTGGACGTGCCCGCCGTGGCCGTCCACCACATGGAAGGCCACCTGCTGGCGCCGCTGATGGAGGACGATCCGCCCGAGGCGCCCTTCGTCGCCCTGCTGGTCTCCGGTGGCCACACCCAACTGGTCGCCGTGGAGGCGATCGGCCGCTACCGCCTGCTCGGCGAGACCCTGGACGATGCCGCCGGCGAGGCCTTCGACAAGACCGCCAAGATGATGGGGCTGCCGTATCCCGGCGGTCCCCAACTGGCCGCGCTCGCGGAACAGGGCACGCCCGGCCGGTTCCGGTTCGCCCGGCCGATGACCGATCGCCCGGGGCTCGATTTCAGTTTCTCCGGCCTGAAGACGCAGGTGCTGCTGGCCTGGCGCGACAGCGACCAGTCCGGACAGACCCGCGCCGACATCGCACGCGGATTCGAGGATGCGGTGGTCGACACGCTGGCCCTCAAGTGCGAACGCGCGCTGGACGCTGCCGGCAGCGACGTCATCGTCATCGCCGGGGGTGTGGGCGCCAACAAGCGGCTGCGCGCCAAGCTGCAGGCGATGGCGGCGAAGCGGGGTGGCCGCGCGTGCTTCCCGCGTCCGTCGCTGTGTACCGACAACGGCGCCATGATCGCCTTCGCCGGCGCGCTGCGCCTGCAGGCCGGCCAGCACGAAACGGCCGAAGTGAAGGTCACGCCGCGCTGGGACATGGCCACCCTGCCGGCCGTCGCAACGGTCGACTGACAGCCGCGGCGGGCAAATTCCGTTCAGGTTCAAGGCGGTGTGGCTAGGCTCTCCGCTCCGCCAACCGACGCGCCCTTCTGTGCAATACAGAGGCTAGGGCGCGCATGAACCACCTCAAGGGGTAACGGAATGACCGAACACCTGGACGCGCTGCGCGCGAGCCTCGCGCCGTATCCGTGGGCCTATACCGTCGTCGTCGCCGGCACGTTGGTCCTGCTGGCGTGGCTGGCGAACTGGATCACCCAGCGCGTGCTGCTGCGTGGCCTGCGCCGGCTGCTGGCGACCCTGCCGCTCGGCCAGGGCGACCAGCAGGTGCGCCTGCGGGTGATCCCGCGGCTGGCCAACGTGGTGCCCGCGGTGGTGCTGGCCGCCGGCGTCGCCCTGGTGCCGGACTTGCCGGCGCTGCTGGTGACGGTGGTCCGCAACGTCTGCTTCGCCTTCATCATCCTCACGGTGGCGCTGGCCATCGCCGCGGCGCTCGACCTGGCCAACGAGGTCTACCAGCGTCGTCCCGATGCGGCCGACAAGCCGATCAAGGGCTACCTGCAGTTGCTGAAGATCATCGTGTTCGTCGTCGCGGCGGTGCTGATGGTCGCCGCGCTGATCGACCGGTCGCCGGTGATCCTGCTGTCCGGCGTGGGCGCGATGATGGCGGTGCTGATCCTGGTGTTCCAGGACACGCTGCTGTCGCTGGTGGCCAGCGTGACCATCAGCTCCAACGACATGGTGCGGGTGGGCGACTGGATCGAGATGCCCAGCCAGAACGCCGACGGCGATGTCATCGATATCGCGCTGCACACGGTGAAGGTGCAGAACTGGGAAAAGACCATTACCACCATTCCCACCAAGAAGCTGATCAGCGATTCGTTCAAGAACTGGCGCGGCATGAGCGAGTCCGGCGGCCGGCGCATCAAGCGCGCGCTGCACCTGGACCAGAACAGCGTGCGCTTCCTGGGCGGCGACGAGCAGGCGCGGCTGCGCCGGTTCCGCCTGCTCGGCGACTACCTGCAGCGCAAGGACGGCGAGCTGGATGTCTGGAACGCCCGCCTGGCCGACCATGGCCGCGAGCCGGTCAACCAGCGCCGCACCACCAACCTCGGGACTTTCCGTGCCTACGTCGAGGCCTACCTGCGCGCGCACGCCGACATCCACGACGGCATGACGCTGCTGGTGCGCCAGCTGTCCCCGGGACCGACCGGGCTGCCGCTGGAGATCTACTGCTTCACCCGCACCGTGGAATGGGGGCCGTACGAAGCCATCCAGTCCGACATCTTCGACCACCTGCTGGCGATCCTGCCGGAGTTCGGGCTGCAGGTGTTCCAGCAGCCGGGCGGTGCCGACGTGCGCCCGTTGCAGGGACAGGCGGCGACCAGGGTCGCGGCCGCCGCGGGCTGAGTCTGTACATCGATTGCGCGTACCATTCCCGCACCCGGATTCAGAGCTCCCCATGGATATCGTTTTTATCGAAGACCTGCGCATCGAGACCGTCATCGGCATCTACGACTGGGAGCGCGGGATCCGCCAGACCGTGGCGCTGGACGTGGAAATGGCGTTCGACAACCGCGTACCGGCGGCGAGCGACGACATCGCGCTGACGCTCGACTACAAGGCGGTATCGAAGCGGCTGATCTCGTTCGTCGAAGCGTCGAACTTCGGCCTGGTCGAGACGCTGGCCGAACAGTGCGCGGCGATCATCCGCGAGGAATTCGGCGTGGCCTGGGTGCGGCTGAAGCTGAGCAAGCCGGGCGCGGTGACCGGCGCGCGCAATGTCGGCGTGCTGATCGAACGCGGCGTGCGCCCGGCCTGACGCCATGGGAACCGCCTATCTCAGCCTGGGCAGCAACGTCGAGCCCGAACGGCACCTGCGCGCCGCGGTGGCGGCACTGCGCGAACGCTTCGGCGACGTGCGCCTGTCGCCGGTCTACCGCACGCGCTCGGTCGGCTTCGACGGCACCGATTTCCTCAATGCGGCCGCGGTGATCGACAGCGACCTGGACCCGTTCGCGTTGAACGACTGGCTGCATGCGCTGGAAGATGCGCATGGCCGTGATCGTAGTGGGCCGCGCTTCTCGGACCGCACGCTCGATATCGACATCGTGCTGTACGACGACCGGGTGATGGAGGGCCCCGGCAATCTGCGCCTGCCGCGCGACGAACTCAAGCACGCCTTCGTGCTGCTCCCGCTGGCCGAGATCGCGCCGGACACGATCGAGCCGCGCAGCGGACGCACGCTGGCGGCGCTGTGGCGCGAGCACCCGGACCACGCCACCCCACCCCAGGCGGTACCGTTCCCGTAGCGTGCGCTGCGCGCACGACCTCCGGGACCTCCATCATCGTGCCGCACCACCGTATGACCGGGCGGTGCTGCGGTCGTGCGCCTGGCGCACGCTACGCCATGCGCGCGCTAAGCGATGTGCCGGCCGCCGTCCACGTGGAGCATCTGGCCGGTGACATAGCCGGCGGTGTCGCCGAGCAGCCACGCCACGGTACCGGCGATGTCGGCGGGTTCGCCGACGCGGCCCAGCGGGGTCTGCGCCAGCAGGCGCGATTGCACCTCGGGATCGATCCCGCCATCCGGCCACAGGATGGCGCCGGGCGACACCGCGTTCACCCGCACGTCCGGTGCCAGCGACACCGCCAGTCCGCGCGAGACCGCGAGCAGCGCGTCCTTGGACGCGGCGTAGACCGCCAGGTCCGCGCGCGGCTTCTCGGCATAGATGTCGGCAATGTTGACGATGGCGCCGCGGGCGGCGCGCAGGTGCGGTGCGGCTGCCTGCGCCAGGAAGAAGGGCGCGCGCGCATTGACCGCGAACAGTTCTTCCCACTGCGCCGGCGTGGTGGTGCCGGCAGGCGTGGGATAGAACGCGGAGGCATTGTTGACCAGCGCATCCAGGCGGCCGAAATGCCCGACGGTCTTCGCCACCAGTTCCGGCAGCCGGTCGAACACCGCCAGGTCGGCCTGCAGCATCAGCGTACTGTCGGGACGCAGCGCGTCCAGTTCGTCGGCCAGCGCATGCATGTCGGCGGACGAACCACGGTAGTGCAGCGCGAGGTCGTAGCCGTCGGCATGCAGGCGACGTGCGATCGCCGCGCCGATGCGGCGTGCGGCGCCGGTGATCAGAACGACACGACGCGGCGTAGACATGGTGGGCTCCGGGAGACGAGCGCGCATTGTCCATTGCTTTGCACCGAAATGGCGCACGCGACGGGGAAAAATGTGAGGCGAACGTCGTGTCGCGCCGACGCTTGACGGCGTGCGCGTCGACCATGCATGTTGCAACGCATTACCCCGCGCCGGATGTGCCGGCCGGGGACAGCAGGATGGCGAATGGACTGGGCGAAGTACCGCACCACGACCTTTGACGAACTGATCCAGGCCGATGGCCGGCCGCGTCCGGCCGCACGCCGGCTGGTCGAATACCTGGCCGGACTGTCCGGTCGCGAACTCGCCGAACGCCAGCTCGCCGCCGACGTGGTGGCGCGCGTGCAGGGCATCACCTTCACGGTGTATTCCGACGGCCGCAACGTAGACCGCACGCTGCCGTTCGACCTGATCCCGCGCATCATCCCGCTCAGCGAATGGCAGCGCACCGAAGCCGGCCTGAAGCAGCGCATGCGTGCGCTCAACCTGTTCATCGGCGACATCTACGGCAAGCAGCAGATCGTCAAGGACAAGGTGTTCCCGGCGATGCTGCTGAAGGATTCGGTGAACTTCCGCGCGCAGTGCGTCGGAATCACCCCGCCGCTGGGCGTGTGGGCGCACATCTGCGGCTCGGACCTGGTGCGCGACGGCGACGGCACGCTGTACGCGCTGGAGGACAACCTGCGCATCCCCTCCGGCGTCAGCTACATGCTGGAAAACCGCATGGTGGCCAAGCGCGTGTTCCCGGAGCTGTTCGAGACCAGCTCGATCCTGCCGGTGGACGAATACCCCAGCCAGCTCTACGACACGCTCGCCGCGCTGTCGCCGCGCCCGGGCGACACACCGGTGATCGCGCTGCTGACGCCGGGCGTGTTCAACAGTGCCTACTTCGAGCATGCCTACCTCGCGCAGTCGATGGGCATCGAACTGGTCGAAGGCAGCGATCTGTTCGTCGCCGACGACGACTGCACCTACATGCGTACGGTCTACGGGCCCAAGCGCGTGGATGTGATCTACCGCCGCGTCGACGACCTCTTCATCGATCCCGAGGTGTTCCTGCCGGAGTCGGTGCTCGGCGCGCCCGGACTGATCCGCAGCTGGCGCGCCGGCAAGGTGGCGCTGGCCAATGCCCCCGGCGCGGGCGTGGCCGACGACAAGGTGGTGTTCGCCTACGTGCCGAAGATGATCAAGTACTACCTGGATGAGGATCCGATCCTGCCCAACGTGCCGAGCTACCTGTGCCACAACGCGAAGGAGCGCCGGTACGTGCTGGACAACATCGAGAAGCTGGTAGTCAAGCCGGCCAACGAGTCCGGCGGCTACGGCATGCTGATCGGGCCGCGTTCGACCAAGCGCCAGCGCGAGAAATTCAAGGCGCTGATCGAAGCGAACCCGCGCAACTACATGGCGCAGCCCACGCTGGCGCTGTCCACCGCGCCCATCGTCACCAAGCAGGGGCCGTCGCCGCGCCACATCGACCTGCGCCCGTTCGTGCTGTCGCGGCAGGACACCTACGTCACCACGGGCGGGCTAACCCGCGTGGCGATGGTGAAGGGGTCGCTGGTGGTGAACTCGTCGCAGGGGGGCGGCGCCAAGGACACCTGGGTCGTGGACCTGTCCGACCATGAAGGGGAGGACGCCTGATGCTGTCGCGTGTCGCCGACAACCTGTACTGGTTCAGCCGCTACGTGCGCCGCGCGGAGAACACCGCGCGCCTGGTCGGCGTGGGCAGCCAGCTGCAGCTCGACATGCCGCGCTCGGTGCGCTTCGCATGGCGGCCGATGATCGACACGGTCGGCGCGGGCGAATGCTTCGAGCAGTGCCATCCGGACACCGGCGATACGGTCGGTGACGTCGAGATGATCCGCTTCCTGCTGCTGGACGAACGCAATCCCTCGTCGCTGCGGACCTCGGTCGATTCGGCGCGCGAGATCCTGCGCGGCATCCGCGACACCCTGCCGCAGGACGTGTGGGAAGCGATCAACGACCTGCACCTCTACATCGGCGCGCACGGCGAGCGCAGCCTCAGCCGTCGTTACCGCATCGAGTTCCTCAACCGCATCATCGACGGTTGTCTCAAGGTGTCCGGGCTGCTCAGCGCCAACGTCAGTCGCGACATCGGCTACCAGTTCCTGCGGCTGGGCACGGCGCTGGAACAGGCGGACATGACCACGCGCATCATGGATGCGGGCGCCTCCGGCCTGGTCACGCCGCGCAACGAGGACGACCGCGAAGCCTTCCAGAACATGCAGTGGATGAGCGTGCTGCGCTCCGTCGCCGGCTACCAGATGTTCCGCCGCCACGTGCGCCAGCGCGTCACTGGGGAACTGGCGCTGCGTTTCCTGCTGCAGAACAACGAGTTCCCGCGCAGCGTGCACTTCTGCCTGACCCGCGCGCAGAGCGTGCTGCCGACGATGCCGCCGCGCCCGGGCGTGGACCGGCATCTCAACCGCGTGATCGGCATGACCCGCAACGCCGACCCCGCGGTGCTGGCGGCGCGCAACCCCGCGCAGTTCATGGACGAGATCCAGACGCACCTGGGTTCGTTGCATACGGCGATCGCGGAAGGCTACTTCCACGGCTGAGCGGGCTCAGTTCCTACGTTCGCGCCAGGCGGCGGCGGAGACGGCGGCAAGCTTGCTGGCGATCAGGATGCCGGCCGCAGCCGCCAGGATGCGCCAGGCCGGGGCTACCCACAGGGCCACACAGAGGGCGGTGACGCCGCTGCCGAGGCAGAACACCAACAGTGCCACGGCCCATGCTTTCATCGGGCGGGCGACGTCATCGCCGGCTACTGCTGCTGTCCCTGGGCATCGCCCGGGTCCTGCCGCGAGGGCACACGCCGGGGTGGCATCGCGGGCAGGCCTGCAGGCGGTGCTTCGCGTTCCTGCGGCGGCTCCCACGGGAAACGCGGCAGGCTGTGCACGGCGGCTTCCAGCTTGCGCGACCAGGTGTCGTGGATCTCGGCGTACAGCGGCGTGTCCGCCTCCATCCGCATCTTCTGGCTGATCTTCAGGTCGCCGTTGCGCAGCAGCGCCATGTCCACCGGCATGCCGACGGACAGGTTGGAGCGGATGGTGGAATCGAGCGACACCAGCGCGCAGCGTGCCGCGTCTTCCAGCGAGGTCTCCGGGCGGATGATGCGGTCGAGGATCGGCTTGCCGTATTTGGACTCGCCGATCTGCAGGTAAGGCGTCTCCGGCGAGGTGGCGATGCAGTTGCCGAGCGGATAGACCATGTACAGGCCGGGACGCTCGCCGGCGATCTGCCCGCCCAGGATCAGCGTGGACTGCACATTGACGCCGCTCTGCTGCGCGTCGTCGACCACGCGCGCCTGGCTGGCGACGAGCATCTCGCCGACATATTCGGCCACTTCGTACAGGTGCGAGAACGTACGCAGGCTGCGCGACGCATTCGGATCGTCCACGTCGCGCTGCAGCTTGGACAGGGTGAGCTGGGTGGTGGCCAGGTTGCCGGCCGACATGATGACGAACACGCGTTCGCCCGGCCACTCGAACACGTGCATCTTGCGGTACACGCGCACATCGTCGAACGAGGCGCTGGTGCGGGTATCCGCGGCGAAGACCAGGCCTTCGTTGACTTCGATGCCGACACAATAGGTCATGGCGTGTCCGTTGTTGCTGTGCATCACGATTCTATGCGTGGCCCCGGGGGTTGGCTAGGGCCGGCGTCGCAGTGTGAAACGACACGTACAATGACGCGCTATCCCGCTTCTGGTGCGCCATGCAGGCCGAACTCCCCCTTCCCGACGCCGCCGCGCTCGCTCACAGCGACGATCTCGCTGCCGCGATCCGCGCGGAGATCGCCGCCGAAGGCGGCAGCCTGCCGTTCTCGCGGTTCATGGAGCGCAGCCTGTATGCGCCCGGATTGGGCTACTACAGCGCCGGCAGCACCAAGTTCGGCGAGGCGGGCGATTTCACCACCGCGCCGGAGTTGGGGCCGTTGTTCGCCAGTTGCGTGGCGCAGGCGGTGGCACCGGTGCTGCAGCAACTTGGTCCCGATGCCGAATTCCTGGAAATCGGCGGCGGCAGCGGCGCGTTCGCCGAGATCATGCTCAAGCGCCTGCTGGAGCTGGACGCGTTACCGGCGCGCTACGCGATCCTGGAACCCAGCGCCGACCTGCGCGAACGCCAGCGCGAACGGCTCGGGCAACGGCTGATTCCGCCGGTCTTCGACCTGGTGGAATGGCTGGACTGTCCACCGACCGACGTATGGAACGGTGTGCTGTTCGCCAATGAAGTGGTGGATGCGCTGCCGACACCGCGCTTCACGCTGCGCGACGGCGAGGTGTTCGAGGAAGGCGTGGCGCTGGATGCCGAAGGTCGCTTCGTCCGCAACGACCGGCCGGCCGACGCACTGCTCGCGGCCGCCGTGCGCCATGTCGAGCGCTATCTCGGCCAGCCGTTTCCCGACGGTTATCGGTCGGAACTGCTGCCGCAACTGCCGTACTGGATCCAAGCGGTGATGGGCGGGCTGGATCGCGGCGCGATGCTGTTCGCCGATTACGGCTACACGCGGCGCGAGTACTACCAGCCCGATCGCGACACCGGCACGCTGCGCGCGTATTACCGGCACCGCGTGCACAACGATCCCTATCTGTGGCCGGGGCTGCAGGACATCACCGCCTCGGTGGATTTCACCGCGCTGGCCGAAGCCGGTACCCAGGCGGGATTCGATCTCGCCGGCTATACCACGCAAGCCAACTTCCTGCTCGGCAACGGGTTGCAGGAGCGATTGAACGAAGCGGAGACGCGCGCGGACGAGACCACGCTGCTGCGCCTGCGCAACGAGGCCAAGCGGTTGACGCTGCCCAGTGAAATGGGCGAGCGCTTCCAGGTGATGGGCTTCTCCAGCGAGGTGGAGTTCGGCACCGCGTTCCTGTTCAACGACCTGAGCTGGCGCCTGTGAGCGGCGGCGTGTTGAAGCCGTTCCGGTGGCCGCGCCTGTGGGTGGGTCTGTGGTGCCTGGCCATCGTCGCGGTGGCCGTGCTGTCGCTGGTGAACCTGAGCGGCCTGCCGCCGGTGCCCGAGGGCGGCGACAAGGTCGAGCATTTCCTGGCGTATGCGCTGCTGTCGGCGTCCGCCATGCAGCTGTTCGCCACGCGTCGTGCATGCATCGTGGTCGCGCTGCTGCTGGTGGCGATGGGCGTGGTCTTGGAGTTCGCGCAGGGCACGTTGACCGCCACGCGCATGGCCGATGCGCACGATGCACTGGCCAACACGCTGGGCGTGCTGGCCGGGTTCGCCACGCGTTTCACGCCGGCGAGTGATCTGCTGCTGGCATTGGATGCGCGGCTCACGCCGGCACGCAACCTGTAGGAGCGCCCTGCGGGCGCGATGCCTGTCCACGAGGCAGGCCGCAAGGCGAAGCGCATCGCGCCCCTGGAGCGCTCCTGCGAGGTGGGCAACAGCACGTGCCCACCCCGTGACCGCGATCAGCGCGGCTGCAGCGTGATCCGGTCCAGCACCCACATCTGCGGACGGGTGTCGCCGGTGAAGCGCACGCACAGATCCTGCTTGCCGGTGGTGCCGGCCGGCAGCGTCGCCTCGAGGTCGAGGAAGCCATCGGCGTTCGGTGCGGCTGGCAGCGGCACGGTGGCGAGCGTATGCCCCTTGCAGCCGCCGCCCAGGATTTCCAGTTCGCCCAGCGGCGACTTCGCCTGCTCGAAGGTGCGGTGCGGCTCGTCGTGCGCCAGCTGGAAGTAGTACGGAATGCGGCCGGCGCGCACCGTGATCGACGCGATGCCCTCCAAGTCCGCTTGGTTCCATTGCCAGCACGGATAGAAGATCGTCGTGTTGAAGATGGCGCGCTCGCCTTCCAGCGGACCATCATCTTCCAGCCGCAGCAGCAGGCGCCCGGCATCCGGGCACACCGACATCGCCTCGTCCGTGCGGCTCAGCAGCGACGCCTGCGTCAGTTCGAACGTGGACACCGGCGCCAGTGCGCGACCGTCGGCGAACGCGGCCGCACGCACGGTGGCAGGCAGCTTCACGTCCAGCGGCGTGCGGAAGGCCGGCGAGGCTGGCGTCGGTTCGCTGCCATCGGTGGTGTAGTGCACGGGATAGTCGAGCGGGTTGGACAGCGTGACCTTCGCGGTGCCGGCCTTGCGGTCGTTCTCGGTGGCGATCAGCGGCTCGAACGGTGTCTTCGCGTAGCCCAGGCCGATGGCGTCGTAGCGCTTCAGCAGCGTGGGCAGGCGGGCGCTGAAGCTGGCGAAGTCCTTCTTCGCCGCCGGCGTCCAGCCAGTTTCCGCGACTGCCGCCAAGCGCGGGAACGCGTTGTGCTGCAGGCGGGCGAACGTGCGCGTGTGCTCGGTCCACAGGTTGGCCTGGATGCCGAGGATGTGGTGGCGCTGGCCTGCTTCCAGTTCCGGCGGAACCGGGTCGAAGCCATAGACATCCTGCAGCGTGATCAGTGCGGGACGGCCAGGGGGTTCGTTCGGTGAGGCGGTCTGCAGATAGTCGAGGTAGGTCTTGTTGGATGGCGACATCACCACGTCATGGCCCTGGCGCGCGGCCTGCAGCCCACCCTCGATGCCGCGCCACGACATCACCGTCGCTTCCGGCGGCAGCTTGGCTTCCAGGATCTCGTCCCAGCCGATCAGGCGCTTGCCGTGCGAGGCGAGGTACTTCTCCAGGCGCTCGACCAGATAACCCTGCAGGTCCATCTCGGTCTTCGCGCCGACCTGGCGCATGCGCGACTGTTCGCGCGCGGAAGCTTCCCACTGGTCCTTGACCGCTTCGTCGCCGCCGATGTGCACGTAGGTGCCGGGGAACAGCGTGACCACTTCGCCCAGCACGTTCTCGAAGAACGTGATCGTCGGTTCTTCCACGTTGACCAGGTTGGGGAACACGCCCCATTCGTTCGACGGCACCAGCGGCGTGTCGATCGAGCCCAGCTCGGGATACGCGGCGATCGCGGCCGTGGCATGGCCGGGCACGTTGATCTCGGGCACCACGGTGATGTGGCGTTCGGCGGCGTACTTCACCACGTCGCGGATCTGGTCCTGGGTGTAGAAGCCGCAGTACGGGCGCGGCTCGCCGGTCTGCGGATCCCTGCCGCCGTCGCCGGCGGGAATGCGGCAACCCCCGATCCCGGTGAGCTTCGGATACTGCTTGATCTCGATGCGCCAGCCCTGGTCGTCGGTGAGGTGCCAGTGCAGCGTGTTGAGCTTGTGCAGCGCCATCGCGTCGATGATCTTCTTGACCTCAGCGACCTGCTGGAAGTGGCGTGCCGGATCCAGCATGAAGCCACGCCAGCCGAAGCGCGGTGCATCTTCAATGTGCAGTGCCGGCAGCGTGACGCGCCCCTGGTCGCCCTGGGTGACCAGTTGCCACAGCGTCACCGCGCCGTAGAACAGGCCGCGCTCGTCGCCGGCCTTCACCGTGACGCCATCGGCCGTGACGTCGAGCGTGTAGGCCTCGGGATTCGTCGCCGCGGCGGTGGAGGGTTCCAGCACGAAGCGGATCAGCCCCTTGCCGTCGTCCTGCGTGGTGGCCAGCGCGGGCCCGCCCGCCGATTGCAGGTAGGCCGCGAACTGCTGCGTGACGCGCGTGGCCGCCTCGCCACTGGCGGACAGGCGCGTGTCCGCGCTGATGACGAAGGAGCCTTCACCTGTCTTCAGTTCGGCGGGCGCCGGAATCAGTGAAGGCGTGATCGGCGCGGATGTGGCGGTATCCGCCGCCGTATCGCCGGATGGCTTCTTGCAGCCGGACAGCGCCAGCAGGGTGAAGGCCAGTCCGGCCAGGGCGCGATGGGCGAAGGGTCGTTTCATCGGGGTCCTCGATAGCGTGGGCACAGCATGCCCAAAAAAAAGCGGGCCAGGAGGTCTCCGGGCCCGCAGAGGGAGAGTGTTCCCTTACATCGTGGTGCTTAGAACTTGAAGCGGAAGTTCAGGTAGTACTGGCGGCCGTTGCTGTAGAACGCGTGCGGCAGGTAGCCGGGAACGGCGTCGTTCTCGGTGTAGTACTTCAGCTTGGGATCGTTGAGGTTCAGGCCGTCCAGGCTGATGGTCAGCCAGTCGGTGGCCTTGAAGCCCAGCGACGCCGATACCGTGGCGAAGTCGTCCTGGTAGAAGTTGTCGGCGCGGCTGACACCGGCATAGAACGAGCTGCGGTAGCTGTAGTTGACGCGAGCGTTGAAGCGCGCGTTCTCGTACCACGCCGAGAAGTTGTAGGTGTTCTCGGAGGTGCCGTTGAGCGGCTTGCCGCCATCCGCCTCGCCGTCCACGTAGGTGTAGTTGGCGTTGATACCGAAGTTCTCGCCGATCGGCTGTTCGTAGGTCAGCTCCACGCCCCGGGCCTTGCCGTTCGAGTTGACCGGGATAGCCACCAGGTAATCGCTGTACACGTCGGTGCCGGCCGCCTGGCTGGCCTGCTGGTCCTTGTACTGCACGATGACGTTGCCGAAATCGACGTAGCCGTCCAGGTCCATCGAGAACACGCTGGCGGCCAGCAGGGCGCGCGGGGCGAAGTACCACTCGAGCGAGGCGTCGAAGTTGGTCGAGACCAGCGGATCGAGGTTCGGGTTGCCGCCAATTCCTTCATGCGTCAGGTCGTTCAGCGTCAGCGAGCCGGCCAGCGCGGAGAAGTCCGGACGGGTCATGGTCTTGCTGCCCGACACGCGCGCCACCAGGTCGTCGGTCAGTTCGAACTTGAAGTTCACGCTGGGCAGCAGTTCGTTGTAGTCGTTGTTGACCACGACCGGCAGGTAGTCGCCGAAGGCCGAACCCACCACCGCGCCGGGAATGCCGGAGTTGGGTGCCAGTGCCTGGTTGTAATGCACATCCGTCTGCGTCCGCACGTAGCGCAGTCCGGCGTTGCCGCTCCAGCGGTCGCCGCGGAAGTTCAGCTGCGCGTACACCGCGTTGATGTCCTCCTCCACGCCGTACACGTCGGAGAAGTAGAAGCGCTCCGGATTGTTGCGGTTGGCGAAGTCGGCGTTGATCTGTGCCAGTTGCCCGGGCGTGTAATACCAGATGCCGGACGGGACGTTGCCGCCGACACCGAAATCGCCGGGATAAAAGCCGCCCGCCGCCGGATAGGCGGTGATGTCCTGCCAGTTGCTGGCCCAATTCGGTCCCTGCGCAAGCGAGAAGTCGTTGCTGCGCTCATGGGTGGCGTAGCGGTAGCCGAAGTCCAGCGAGGACAGCACATCGGACTGGAAGAAGAACTGGCCGTCGACCTGGGCCCAGTCTTCCTTGTCCAGCACGTCGATGCCCTGTGCCCCGAAGATCCAGCCGCTCTGCGGCAGGTGGTTCGCCGCCGTGTTGGTGCCTCCCAGCGACCAGTCGATGGGATTGCTGACGCCGTTCATGCGCCAGCTGGCGCCCGCATTGCCGGCGATGCCGGTTTCCAGCACGTCCTGGGTCGGGCTGCTGCCATTACCCTTGGTGGTGCCGAGCTGGAAGACGAACTTCAGCGCGTCGCTCGCATTCCATTCCGCATCGAGTGCGATGTACTTCGACGTCGACTCCGCACCCGGGCGGGAGATCATGTCGTACACGCCGTACGGGGTGACGCTCGTGCCGCCGGTTACCGGCGAATATGTAGCGCTGGTCAGCACGCCGTTCTCGACGGTATAGCTGCTGGGCGTGCGGTTGACGAACTGGCTGGCCCACATCATGTAGTTGCGGTTGTAGTTGTCCGCTTCCAGCTTCGAGTAGAACGCGTTGACGTTCAGGGTCAGGTTGTCGGTGACCTTGGCCTCAATGTTGGCCACGCCACCCTTGCGCTTGCGCACCTGTTCGAACAGCGCCGCACCGATCAGGTTGGGGTACAGCACGCCCACCAGTTCCGGGTTGCTGAGCGAAACTTCGGTCGGCAACCCATTCGCGGTCCCGGGGATCGCGCTATAGCCGCCCACGACTTCCTGTCCATCGCGGCGCAGGCTGCGTTCCTCGTTGAACACCTGCACCAGGAAGCCGGCGGTGCCTTCGTCATTGCGCCAGTTCAGCAGCGCGTCGAGCTGGGGCTTGGTGTCGCCCGGCAGATCGGAGTGCACTGCGCCGATGGAGCCCTGGATGGTGAGCGGCTCGGCGAACTGCAGCGGGCGACGGGTGATGATGTTGACCGAGCCGGCGGTGCCGCCTTCGACCAGCTTCGCCTCGGAGGTCTTGTGCACGACCACGCGGTCGACGATCTCGGACGGATACAGCGAGTAGCTCACGCTGCGGCCGACGTTGCCGACCTGGCTGAGCACGAACCAGTCGCCGGTGCCGATGGTGTGGCCGTTGACCAGCGTCTGGGTGAGGCTGGGATTGGTGCCGCGCAGGCTGACGCGGTCGGCTTCGTCGAAGCCGCCTTCGCTGGCGCTGGAGGAGGCGATGTTGACGCCGGGCAGCTGGCGCAGCGTGTCGGCCACGTTCTTGGCCGGCAGCTTGCCGACATCTTCGGCGGTGACGACTTCGACGTGCGTGGCGGCGTCGCGCTTGGCATCGAGGGCTTTCTCGATACTGCCGCGGATGCCGGTGACGACCACGGTGTCCAGATCCGTCGCGTCGGGGGTGGTGGATTCCTGTGCGCTGACCTGCATCGAGAACGCGAGCCCGGCGGCGATCGAGGCCGAAAGGATCGAGGTGCGGTACTTCATGATGTCTCTCCCATCATTGTTTTAGAGTTCCGGCAGCCGTCGCTCGCGCTGTTCCGCCGTGCTTGGTACTTCGTTGTCGCCTGGCGTTGCACGTATCCCCTGCACCCCGCCCCTTGTTGCGCGCGCCTGTACCGGCGCTTTCCTTCAATTGCCTTCGTCGCGATCCAGATACCACCGGGCCGCACCGATCACGCCCAGCTGTCCGTGTTCCACCAGCTTCACGGGAATGCGTTCCAGCGCCTCGCGCATCGAGCCCTTGTTGAGGAACCGCGACACGAAGTGACTGCCGATCAGCACATCGCGGATCTTCGGCAGGATGCCGCCGGCCAGGTAGACGCCGCCCTGCACGCCGTACAGCAGCGCCATGTCGCCGACCACGCTGCCGAGCAGGCCGCAGAAGACCTCCAGGCTTTCGCGCGCCAGCGCGTCGTCGCCCGACTGCGCGGCGGCGGTGATCTGGCCCGGGTGGGTGTACGACGACGGCGCTGCGCCACGCACGGCGCAGAGCGCGGCGTGCAGGTTCATCAGGCCGGGGCCGGACAACGCCTGTTCGACCGGCACGTGGGTGCGGGTCTTCAGCATCTCGGCCAGCAGCGCCATTTCCAGCGCGTTGCCGGCAGTCAGGGCGGCCTGGCCGGCCTCGGTCGCCAGCACCACGGCGCGCTTGCCGGAGGGAATCCAGACCGCGGCGCCCAGCCCGGTGCCGGGTCCGAGGATCAGGGTGGGGCCGTGCTTCGGCGCGATGGCTGGGCCGGTCAGCTGCAGCACCTCGCTGGCGCCCATCTGCGCGACGGCATGCGCCACGGCCTCGAAATCGTTGACCAGGCGCACGTCATCGAAGCCCAGCTGCGCGCGCAGCTCGGCCAGCGACAGTCGCCACGGCAGGTTGTTGGTGATGACGGTGCCGTCTTCCAGCGCATACCCGGCGCTGGCGATCACCGCGCGGGTCACCCGGGTCGAGCCCAGGCCGGCGAGGAAGTCCGCGACGATGTCGCCCAGGCCGGCGTGGTCGGCGCAGGCGTACTTGCGGTACTCCAGCATGCGGACCGGCTCGCCCGGATCGTGGCTGCCCCGGACCAGGCCGATGCGGACGTGGGTGCCACCGACGTCCGCCGCGATGAAGGCGTCGTGCGCCCCGCTGATGGCATCCGTCGGCATTGGATTCGCTATGGCGACCACACGTCTCCCCACATGTTCGCGGCCGGGACTCCCGCATCCCGATATGGCCGGAGTGTGGAAAGGGTTTGACAACGTTGTCAAGACTCTGTCATGAAATAGGCGTCCAGCAGCCGAGAGACCGTCATGAAATGGAAACAATCTCCGTATTCAGCTGCTAATTACCGACACAGGTGCCGTCAATGAGCGCTCCGGTGAAGCAGATTCCGCCAAGTCCCATAGGACTTTATGCTGCAGTGCACGAGCCGTGGGCCTCACAGAACGGCGACCAGGGCAGCCGCGCGCCTCATCCGGCGGGGCCTTGCCAGGAGGTCTCTGACAACGTTGTTCCCGAGTGCCGGCAGGCGGATGCCGGCCTTCAACAGACCCGGGGGACGGCATGACCACCGCGCCAACCGCCAGCGCCATGCGCTCGCTCGCCATCGTCGGCGTGCTGTTCTTCATCATCGGCTTCTTCACTTGGATCAATGGGCCGCTGATCACCTTCGTCAGGCTGGCCTTCGATCTGGACGAGGTGAACGCCTTCCTCGTGCTGATGGTGTTCTACCTGTCGTACTTCTTCCTGGCCCTGCCGGCGGCCGCGTTGCTCAAGCGCACCGGCATGAAGAAAGGCCTCGCGGCCAGCCTGTTCGTGATGGCGGCGGGCGCGGCGATGTTCGGCGAGTTTTCCACGCAGCGCTGGTATCCGGGCGCACTGGCCGGCCTGTTCGTGATTGGCGGCGGCCTGGCCCTGCTGCAGACCGCGGTGAATCCCTACGTCAGCATTCTCGGTCCCATCGAGCGCGCGGCGCAGCGCATCGCGCTGATGGGCATCTGCAACAAGGTGGCCGGCATCCTGGCGCCGATCGTGATCGGCACGCTGGTGCTGCAGGGCGTGGGCGATCTGGCCGCGCAGGTGGAGGCGGCCGATGCGGCGGGCAAGGCGGCGCTGCTGGAAGCGTTCGCGGCGCAGATCCACCTGCCGTACCTGGTGATGGCGGGCGTGCTGGTCGTGGTCGCCGTCGGCATCCTGTTCTCGCCGTTGCCGGAGGTGAAGCCCGCGGAGGTCAATGCCGCTCCCGCGGCCGATGCGGCCGACGGCGGCCGCGGCCTGTCGCAGTATCCGCACCTGTGGCTGGGCGTGCTGTGCCTGTTCGTCTACGTGGGCGTCGAAGTGCTGGCGGGCGACGCGATCGGCGCGTACGGCAACGGCTTCGGGCTGTCGCTGGACCAGACCAAGTTCTTCACCTCGTTCACGCTGGCGGCGATGCTGCTGGGCTACCTGGCCGGGCTGGTGGCGATCCCGCGCTTCGTCGCGCAGGAACGTTACCTGGCGATCTCCGCGGTGCTGGGCGTGCTGTTCGCCCTCGGCGCGCTGCTGACGCACGGCTACGTGTCGGTCGGTTTCGTCGCGGCGCTGGGCTTCGCCAACGCGATGATGTGGCCGGCGATCTTCCCGCTGGCGATCAAGGGGCTGGGCCGGCATACCGAGACCGGTTCCGCGCTGCTGATCATGGGCATCGCTGGCGGCGCCATCCTGCCGCAGGCCTTCGCGGTGCTGAAGCAGCACTACGACTTCCAGGCGGTGTTCGCCGCGCTGGCCATTCCCGGCTACCTGTACATCCTCTACTACGCGCTGGCCGGCCACCGGGTGGGGGCCGCGAAGCCGTCGGCGACGGCCGTCCCGGAACGCGGCATCATGGCGGACTCGCCTCCATGACGGAAACGCCCATGCGCCGACCCACCATCAAGGACGTCGCCGAACGCGCGAAGGTCTCGCTGAAGACCGTGTCCCGGGTCATCAACAACGAACCGTCGGTGCTGCAGGGCACGCGTGCGCGCGTGCTGCACGCCATCGCCGAGCTGGACTACGAACCGGACCAGTCCGCGCGCAACCTGCGCAGCGGCACGCCGTTCGTGATCGGGTTGGTCTACGACAACCCCAACCCGTACCACATCATCGGCGTGCAGAACGGTGTGCTGGCGGCGTGCAAGGAAACCGGCTTCGGCCTGCAGATCCATCCGGTGGATTCCACCTCGCCGCTGCTGGCGGAAGAACTGGTGGAGTTCGTGCAGCGCTCGCGCCTGGCCGGGCTGGTGCTGACCGCGCCGATGTCCGAGCGTGCCGACCTGGTCACGGCGCTTGCCGCGCGCGGGGTCAAGCTGGTGCGCATCATCGCCGCCACCGAAGATCCGGACGACGGACTGCCGTGCGTCTACGTGGACGACCGTGATGCCGCGTACCAGATCACCGAGCACCTGATCCAGCTCGGCCACCAGCGTATCGGCTTCCTCTGGGGCGGGCTGGCGCACCGGTCGAGTACCGAGCGCTACGCCGGCTATGAGAAGGCGCTGAAGGATTACGGCATCACCCTCGACAAGCATCTCGTGGTGCCGGGCGACTACACCTTCGACGACGGTTTCCGCGGCGCACGCCGGCTGCTGGCGCTGCGCGAACCGCCGACGGCGATCTTCGGTTCCAACGACGAGATCGCCGCCGGCGTGCTGGCCGCCGCCAAGTCGGCCGGCATGAACGTGCCCTACGACCTGTCCATCGCCGGCTTCGAGGACAGCCCGTTTTCCAAGCAGTCGTGGCCGCCGCTGACCACCGCCAAGCAGGCCACGCAGGACATCGCCAAGCAGGCCGCGCGCCTGCTGATCGCCGGCCTGCGCACCGACGCTTACGACGACCACCCCACCCCCGTGCACAACCAGGGCTTCGTGCCGCAACTGGTGGTGCGTGGCTCCACCGCGCCGGTCCGGCCGCGCACGGAACGACCCGAATCCACTTCGCCATGACCCCATCGCTCCCCGCCCCCGCCGACACCCTGATGCACCAAGAGGCCGCCCAGGCCTCTGCGATCATCGCCGACCAGTACGCGCGCAACGCCGATACCGTGCAGGCGCTCGCCGCCGACCTGCGTCGCACGCCGCCGCCGTTCGTCGTGACCTGCGCGCGTGGCAGTTCCGATCATGCCGCCACCTACGCCAAATACCTGTTCGAGACGCAGCTGGGCGTGGTGACCGCGTCCGCCTCGCCGTCGGTCGGCTCGGTGTACGAAGCGAAACAACACCTGGCGGGCGCGCTGTACCTGGTGATCTCGCAGTCGGGCAAGAGTCCCGACCTGCTGCGCAATGCGAGCGCCGCGAAGGACGCCGGTGCGCGCGTGGTGGCCATCGTCAACGTCGCCGATTCGCCGCTGGCGCAGCTGGCCGACACCGTGCTGCCGATGCACGCAGGGCCGGAGCGCAGCGTGGCGGCGACCAAGAGTTATCTCGGTTCGCTCGCGGCGATCCTGCAACTGGCCGCGTACTGGAAGGACGAGGCGCCGCTGCACGATGCCGCGCTCGCCTTGCCCGACGCGCTGCAGCGCGCCTGGCAGGCCGACTGGTCGCCGCTGACGGAAGGTCTGGTCGGTGCGCACAATCTTTTCGTGCTGGGCCGCGGCCTGGGCCTTGCGGCAGCGCAGGAAGCCGCGCTGAAGTTCAAGGAAACCTGCGGCCTGCATGCCGAAGCCTACAGTTCGGCGGAAGTGAAGCACGGGCCGATGGCGCTGGTCGGCCCCGGGTTTCCGGTGTTGTGCTTCGCGCAGCCGGACGAGACCGAAGCCGGCATGCTGGCGCTGGCGCAGGAGTTCCGCGGCCGTGGCGCGCAGGTGTGGGTGGCGTCGCAACAGGGCGATCTTCCGCTGGTGGAAGCGCCGCATCCGGCCTGCGCGCCGCTGCTGACCATCCAGAGTTTCTACCGCGCGATCAACGCGCTGGCGCTGCGCCGGGGTTACAACCCCGACGTGCCGCCGCACCTCAACAAGGTCACCGAGACGGTATGAACGCCACGCACCCCGCCACCGCCCTGTGCCATGCGCGTGTGCTGACGCCCGACGGCTTCGTCGAGGGCCTGGCGGTGCTGATGCAGGACGGCCTGATCGCCGACCTCGTCGCGGTCGAGGCGCTCTCCGCCGATGTCGTCCGCCACGACCTGCAGGGCGCCACGCTGGTGCCCGGCTTCATCGACGCGCAGGTCAACGGCGGCGGTGGCGTGCTGTTCAACAACGACACCAGCGTCGAGGCGATCCGCACCATCGCGCAGGCGCATCGCCGCTTCGGCACCACCGGCCTGCTGCCGACGCTGATCAGCGACGATGCCGAGGTGATGGCGCGCGCCATCGAGGCGACCCGCGACGCCATCGCGCAGGGCGTGCCCGGCGTGCTCGGCATCCACCTGGAAGGGCCGTACATCGCCCCTGCGCGCAAGGGCACGCACGATGCGGCGAAATTCCGCGTGCCGGGCGCGGACGAAGTGGCCATGGCCACCTCGCTCGACAATGGCGTGACGCTGCTGACGCTGGCGCCGGAACAGGTGCCCGCCGACACCATCCGCACGATGGTCGCGCGCGGCGCCATCGTCGTCGCGGGCCACACGGCGGCGACGTACGAACAGATCCGTGCCGGCATCGACGCCGGCGTCTCCGGCTTCACCCACCTCTACAACGCGATGTCGCCGTTGCAGGGGCGCGAGCCCGGTGCCGTCGGCGCCGCGCTGGAAGACGATGGCTGCTGGTGCGGCGTGATCGTCGATGGCGTACACGTGCATCCGGCCAGCCTGCGCGTGGCGCTGGCGGCCAAGCCGCGCGGCAAGGTGTTCCTGGTGACCGATGCGATGCCGATGGTCGGCTCCGACGATCCCGCCTTCGACCTGTACGGCGAAACCATCACCGCCGTCGATGGCGTGGTGCGCAATGCCGCCGGTGCGCTGGCCGGCTCCGCGCTGGACATGGCCACCGCCGTGCGCAACAGCGTGCGGCTGATCGGTCTGCCGCTGGAGGAAGCCGCACGCATGGCCTCGACGTATCCGGCCGAGTTCCTTGGACTGGGCGATACGCACGGCCGCATCGCGCCGGGCTATCGCGCCGACCTGGTGGCGCTGGATGCCGACCTGCAGGTGATCGGTACGTGGATCGGCGGCGAGTGAACGCCGCCGAATGAGCGTCGTGCCGGCCCGGTTCGCGTCCGTCGACGCGCTGCGTGGCCTGACGGTCGCCGCGATGCTGCTGGTCAACACGCCGGGCGACTGGTCGCATGTGTACGCGCCGCTGCTGCACGCGCCATGGCATGGCGTCACGCCGACCGACTTGGTGTTCCCGTTCTTCCTGTTCATCGTCGGTGTGTCGATCGCACTGGGCGTGGTGCCGCGGGCGGAAGCGGGCGTGCCACGGTCGGTGCTGGTGCGTGCCGTGCTGTGGCGGGCCACCAAGATCGTCGCGCTGGGGTTGGCGCTGCATCTGCTCGCCTTCCTGCTGCTCGATCGGCCTTCGTTCCGGCCCTGGGGTGTGCTGCAACGCATCGGCCTGTGCTTCGCCATTGTCGGCGTGGTCGTGCTGTACCTGCGGCCGCGCGCGCAGTGGGCCTTGATCGTGGCGCTGCTCGCCGGCTACTGGGCGGTGATGGCGCCCTGGGGCTACGCGCCGTTTAGCCACCTGGCCGCGCGCGTGGATACCTTGCTGTTCGGACCCTGGCTGTATGAGTGGGATGCCGCCACGATGCGCGGACAGGATCCGGAAGGGTTGTTAACCACGCTGCCCGCCATCGCCACCACCTTACTCGGCGTGCGTGCCGGCGGCTGGTTGCGCGCGGGCGCGACCCGCACGCTCGGTGCCGCCGTCGTCGCCATGATCCTGCTCGGGCTAGCGTGGTCTCCGCTGTTCCCGTTGAACAAGGCGCTGTGGACCTCGTCGTACGTGCTGTTCACGGCAGGCTGCGCGGCGCTCGCGCTGACGCTAGCGCATGCGCTGGTGGACCGGCGGGGCTGGCCGGCGATCGGTCGCCGTTTCGGCGCCAACGCGATCGCGGCCTACGTGGGTGCTGCGGTGATGACCTACGTGCTGCTCGGCCTGGGCTGGATGGGGCCGCTGTACCAGCAGGGCTTCGCCGACTGGATGACGCCGCGCTTCGGCGCCTACGTACCCTCGTTTGCGTTCGCACTGGCCTTCGTCGGCGTGTGGTGGGTGCTTCTGGCGATCTTGGACCGGCGTGGGTGGTATCTTAAAATCTGAATCTTGACGAAGCGCGGATGATGGACAAGCGCGCTTGGCCTGATATGGGATCTCGCAAGGAGTGAAGAATGGCTAATCGGATGCTGGCTTTCTTGGTCGTGGGGCTCTTGCTGGCGGCGTGCTCTGCAGAGCCTTCTGGTGACGACAAGATCAGGGCGCTGGTCACAGAGCCAGTTGACGGGGCTGCGATGCCCGCGCATCTTCCCTCGCGGCTTCCTCGATTCGATGCGGGCACGACCGTGGCGGCCGAGCAGCCGGTGTTGGCTACAGAGCAAGAGGTCAGAGTCACGGGCGGAAACTCACCGGTGATGGCGATGCCGGATTCGCGATTCTCAATGACTGAAAAAGGGCGATTCAGGCAGCCCAGGGCAATGGCGTTCCTTAACGAGGATCTGTTGCTGGTAGCGGAATTTCCGCGGACCCTGAAACTCATGCGCGTCGCCGATGGTAGCGTGCACAGAGTGACGGGGGTGCCCGACGAGTACTTCATAAACTCGCTTGCCGATGTCGTGGCGCACCCCAATTTCTCGGAAAACGAGACTGTTTATCTGTGTACGATCGTACGCGGCGCGAGTGGTCGCGACTCCCTTGGAGTTAAGCGAGCGCGGCTAATTCTTGGCCAAGACGGGATTTATTACTTGGTCGGCCTGCAGGATGTTGTGGCAAGCATCGCTGGATTCCCTTCTCAAGAGTACGGCTGCCGCATGGCGTTTGGCCGCGACGGAAAGCTGTATATATCCGGGCCATTCCGGGGCGGAACCCAATCCCTGACATTGGACGACGGCAAGATATTCCGCGTAGAAGACGATGGACGAGTTCCTGCGGACAATCCGTTCATCGAACTTAATGACTATTACGCGAAGTACTTTTGGTCGCTGGGTCATCGTCGGCCCGATGCAATGGCGGCGGACGCAACCGGACGTGTCTGGGTGCTGGAGCATGGTGGAAATGCTGCAGATGAATTGAACCTCTTGGAACGCGCGGGAAATTACGGATATCCGATAGCAGCCAAGGATAGTCCGACGCTGCCCCAGCACGAGACCCAGCCATCCTTCATTGCGCCGAAACTCTGGTGGAGGGACCGTATTGGTCCTGCGAGCATGATTGTACACTCGGGAAGAATGTTCCCTGAGTTGCAGGGGAATGCACTGATAAGTGGCGAGCTGGTTTCCAGCATCATCCATGTGAAGTTGAGCGGTGATGAGGTGAGTGAGATATCCCGTATCGGGATGCTTAGGCCAATCAAAGAGATCGAAGAGGCGCCGGACGGATCTGTATGGGCCATGGAGTCTGGGGCTGAAGCACGGTTATGGAGATTGGCTCCGTCCCTTAATTGAGTGCATGAACGCGCGTCGGTTTTCTGGGCTTCCCGGATATCACGTCTTCTTCGCGTCGTTGGAGTAAAAAGGCGAGGACCCCTTCGGAGTTCCCCCGATGAGAATTTCTTCGTTGTTGGCTTGCTGCCTACTGCTGACGGCCTGCCAACGGGCGACCGTGGACCAGGAGGGAATCAACGCCGTCGTGGCGGCGAGGACCGCGACCGCGGTGGTGGGCGGATCACCGGCGCAGCGGTCGCCCGTGTCGACACCGGCCGCAGAGCCCGATGGCGGCCGGGTCATGGCGGGTCTTTCACGCGCCCGAGCAGTGCCAGACCCGCCGTTCACCAGCACCCCGGTGGCCACGTTCAACGAACCGTGGGCGATGACCTTCCTGCCCGATGGCCGGCTGCTGGTGACCGAAAAGTCCGGGAAGCTGCGCCTGGCGAACGTCGCCACCGGCCAGGTGGGCGAGATCATCGGCGTGCCGGCCGTGGCGTACGGCGGACAGGGCGGACTCGGCGACGTGTTGCTGCATCCGCGCTTTGCCGACAACCGTCTGGTCTACCTCAGCTATGCCGAGGCCGGCAGCAACAGCACACGGGGCGCGGCGGTGGCGCGTGCGACCTTGCAGCTCGACGCCAGCGGCAATGGCGGCAGCCTGTCGAACCTGCAGGTGATCTGGCGCCAGCTGCCCAAGGTCAACGGCGAGGGTCATTACGGCCATAGGCTGGCCTTCGGCGGAGACGGCAAGCTGTGGATCACCTCGAGCGATCGCCAGGTGATGACGCCGGCGCAGGACCTGCAGTCCTCGCTCGGCAAGCTGATCCGCCTCAACGACGACGGCAGCGTGCCGCCGGACAATCCGTTCGCCGCGCAGGGCGGCATCGCGGCGCAGGTATGGACGCTGGGCCACCGCAACCTGCTGGGCATCGCCTTCGACAATGGTGGCCGGTTGTGGACGCACGAGATGGGACCGGCGGGCGGCGACGAACTGAACCTGATCGAGCGCGGCAGCAACTACGGCTGGCCCGTGGTCTCCAACGGCAACCACTACGACGGCACCAACATCCCCGACCACCCCACGCGTCCCGACTTCAATGCGCCCGAAGCGTGGTGGACCCCGGTGATCGCACCGGCGGGCTTCGTCATCTACTCCGGCAACCTGTTCCCGTGGTTCCGCGGCAAGGGGTTCATCGGCGGACTGGCGTCGCAGGCGCTGGTCGAGATCGAGTTCACCGGCACGCAGGCGCGCGAGTCGCGGCGTTACCCGATGGGCAGGCGCATCCGCGAAGTCGAGCAGGGGCCCGATGGTGCGTTGTGGCTGCTGGAGGATGGCGGCGGCGGACGCCTGCTGAAGCTCACGCCGAACCGCAGTTGATCAGCGCGCCGGATGCGCCGCACTGTCATGGGCGGCGAGCTTCTGCTCGTGGCCATGGCGGACGTCCAGGAACAGGCTGTAGGCGGCGGTGAACGCCGGCAACAGGTTCTGCAGCACGCCCACCGCATCCTGCTTCGACGAGAACAGGAAGTAGCTCAGCGCCATCAGGCTGCCGGCCAGGCTCATGTACCAGAACAGCCGCGGAATCACCGGGCGCCGGGCGCGCCGCGAAGCGACGAACTGCACCACCCAGCGCGCGCCGAACATGCCGGCGCCGGCCAGGCCGATCAGCTTCCACGGCGTCATGTGCAGGCCGGTCCAGCCCAGCCACAGCAGTTCCTTGTCCATCGCGCTCATGGCGTGCGCCCGGTGTTGAGCTCGCTGATCGGCGTCACGTGGCTGCGCTGGATCAGCCACGACACGCCCATCAGGTCGCGGATGCCGACCAGGGCGCGCCCGAGGTTGGTGTACTTGGACTGCCCCGAACGGCGCGGACGGTGCGAGACCGGCACGCTGACGGTCTTCCAGCCGGCACGTTGCATCAGTGCCGGCAGGTAGCGGTGCATGTGGTCGAAGTAGGGCAGTTCGAGGAACGTGGCGCGTTCGAACAGCTTGATGCCGCAGCCGGTGTCAGGGGTGTCGTCGCGCAGCAGGTACTGGCGGATGCGGTTGGCCCAGCGCGATGCCCAGCGCTTGCTGGCGGTGTCCTTGCGGTCGACGCGCCAACCGGCGAAGAGCCGGGTCCGCGGGTCGGCGGCCTCGCGCGCGGCCAGCAGCTTGAGGATGTCGGCCGGGTCGTTCTGGCCGTCGCCGTCGAGCGTCGCAATCCACGGCGACAGCGCCTGCTTCACGCCGGTGCGGATCGCCGCGCTCTGGCCGCTGCGCTGCAGGTGCAGCAGCACGCGCAGCTCCGGCACCTCGGCCTTCAGCGCCGCCAGCACGTCGCGGGTATCGTCCTCGGAATGGTCGTCCACGCAGATCACGTCGAACGCGACGCGGCCGCGCAGGTGCTTCACCACTTCATGCACCAGCGGGCCGATGTTGTCGCGTTCGTTGAAGACGGGAATAACGACGGACAGACTCATGGCAGACGAAGGTGATGGAAGAATCATCAGCGTGCGCTCCGGCAGGTCAGGAAAATGTCGTGGTCCGGGCGGTAAAGCGTGGTTTTCACGTCGGTGAGGCCCAGGACGGTGTGGAACAGATCGTCGTGCGTGTGTTCGGCTGTCGCCTGCCGTCGCAGGCAGCGGTCGTCCAGATGCGTGGACTGGCGCCATCCCGCCGAGAACCAGGCAACCATCGGCACCTCCAGCTGTTCGCGGGGCGCGATCGAATAAGGCATGCCGTGCAGGAAAAGGCCTTTCTCGCCCAGCGACTCGCCGTGGTCGGAGACGTACAGCAGGGCGGTGTCGTAGCCTTCCAGGCCCGTCAACTGGTCGATGGCGGACGCGAGCACGTGGTCGGTGTAGCGCAGGGCGTTGTCGTAGGCGTTGGTGATCTCGGCGCGCGTGCAGCGTTCCAGGTCGGAGGTGGTGCAGACGGGGGAGTAGACGCCGAAGTCCGGGGGATAGCGCTCGGAGTAGGTCGGCCCATGGTTGCCCAGCATGTGCAGCACGATGACCTGGTCGCCTTTCTGGCGGTGCGCCGCGTCCGCCAGGCCCGCGAGCAGGATGCCGTCATGGCAGCGCTTGCCGTTGCACAGGCCTGCATCGCTGCGCGCATGCAGGTCCTCGACCGGCAGGCCATCGCAGACGCCCTTGCAGCCCGACTGGTTGTCGCGCCAGAGCGTGGCCACGCCCGCGCGCTGCAGGACGTGCAGCAGCGACTGATGGCTGCGGATCTCCTTCTCGTCGTACCGCTCGCGCCCCCAGGGCGAGAACATGCAGGGCAGCGACACTTCGGTGCTGCTGCCGCAGGCGGCCACATGCGGGAAGTTGAGGACATCGCGCTTCGCCAGTTCCGGCGTGGTCTGGCGTGCATAACCGTTGAAGCCCCAGTTGGCCGCACGCGCGGTCTCGCCCACGACCAGCACCAGCAGGCGCGGCCGCCGCATGGTGGCGGCGGGCGACTGCACGGCATCCTCGCCGATGGGCAGCAACGCGCGCTTGTGGCCGGGCGGTTCCTCGCTCACCACCTTGGCCAGCGACACCAGCACGTTCGCCGGCGTGACCAGATAGCGGACCTCGCGCTGGTTGCGCAGGAACGCGGTCAGCTGTTGGGTGGATGGCAGGATGCCGAGCACACCCACGCCCATCATGGCCATGAGGAACAGTGCCCGTGCGGACAGCGTCCGCGTCCAGCGCCGCTCCCGTACGCGCACGCGCCAGATCACCAACAGCGCAGGAACAGCCGCCAGCAACGGCAGCAGGAAGTCGGCACCCACCAGGTCGCTGGCCTCGCGCCAGTCGGTGTGCAGCACGTTGCGGACCATGTCGGCATCGATGTAGATGCCGTACGCCGACATGTAGTGGCCGGCCATCGCAGCCGTCAGCACCAGCAGCGACAGGACGATCCGCGCCGTGCGCCGCCAGACCAGCAGGGAGAGCCATACGCCATGCACGGCGGTCACCAGCAGGAACAGCGACAACGTCCATCGCCCTTGCTGCCAGGGCTGCGGCGCGGCCGCCCGCCAGAACTCCGGGTTGGCGAACAAGGTGAAATACAGGCAAGCGAGCAGGATGAGCGCTTCCGCCGACATCCACGGGCGGACAGCCAGCAGCGCGCAGAGGCGCCGCCAGCGGGATGGCAGCGCGGCATGGTCGAGAACCGAGGCACTCATGCGCGATCCTGCCCCTGGCTGCGCGATGCGAGCCATGTCCCGATGCGATCGACGCCGCAGGCCACCGCCCAGCAGATCGTCAGGCTGGCGATGTCGTGCGACAGGAAGTGGGCGCCCCGGAGCTGTTGCGCAAGGCCGAAGACGATGCCAGCGAGCAAGCCTGCGCCCAGTCCGGCATGGCGCCAGCGCGGCGCGGCATGCAGGAAGAAGAAGTACAGCGCCACCCACGCGTAGCCACCGGCCGCATGCGCGGCAGGAAAGCAGGCTGGCGTGCCGAGTTCGACGCGACGGGGTGCGAACAGGGGAACGAAGGGACGTTCGCCGCCGAAGCCGACGAGATCCCATGGACAGTCCATGTGCGTGGTAGCTTTCAACCAGGCCACGCACGCGGTGGACGCGAGCACGGATATCAGCAGGCGCGCCGCAGGGCGTGTCCAGGCGTGCGCCGAGGGTGTGCGCCAGTACACCAGCGTCGCCATCAACACGCCGGCCCATGCCAGTTGGCTCACCAGGCGGCCCCCGCGGTGAAGCACCGTCTCCAGCATGAAGTCGCGCTTCAGCGACCACGCATCGCCCTGCTGGTGGAACAGCCACGATGCCCACGGCTGGTCGAGCGATTGCGCGGCCATCCACGCCGCCGCCAGCAGGATCACCGAAACCGGCATCAGGCCGGGCAAGCGCTTCGCGGGAAAAACGGAAAGGGACGTCGGAGAGGCGGACATGCGGAGCGCGCGACACAGGGTGCGCGCATGCTCGCCGCCGCGTTGTCGTAACGCGGTCGGACCGGTGTCGGAGCCGCGTTAAGCGCGGTGCGCGTCGACGTTTGGGCGTGGTGATGTTGTGCGGTATTCAGTCTTCGCCGACGTCGGCGGACCAGGTGGCCGGCACGTCGCAGCCGGCGATCCACGCGGTGCCTGGCGCCAGGATCCACGCGCGGCGATTGGACGCGCCAATGTCGATGACCCGCGCCGGATCCAGGCATGGACCCATGGCGTCCTTGCGCAGGAACAGCCAGCGCCGGTCCGGCGCTTCCAGCAACCACGCATGCGCGTGCTGCCACTGTTCTACCCAGGGCCGCTTGAAGCCGAACTCGGTGACCGGCCGGTCGGCCTGCAGCAGGTGCTGTTCGCGCCAACCCAGCAGGGCGAGTTCCGCGTCCGGACCGATGCGTTCACCGACGCGCTGCATCAGCGCCCTGGCCGAACTGTCCGGACTGAGCGCCGGCATGAAGCCCATCCCGTACGCGGTCCACAGCGCCGCCGTCACCGCGACCAGCGCCACCGCCACCCGCCGACGCGCGACGATCATCACGACCATCGCGATGGCGGCGAAGCCGATCAGCCACCGGCCCAGCTGCGCCACCGTATCGATGTCCATGCCACGACCGTCGACCAGCGCCTGCACGCGCTCAGGCGACGCTGCCAGCAGCCATCCGCCCAACACGCCGGCGACCGTCGCGAGCACCGCCAGGTAGACCCACAGCACCACGCGCACGGCGCGACGCCGCAGCAGACCGGACAGCAACGGCGCTGCCGCCACCGCCAGTGCCGGCAGCATCGGGAAGATGTAGACCTCGCGCTTTCCCGGGCTGGCGCTGAAGAACAGCAGCACCAGCAACGCCCAGCCGAGCAGCAGCGCGTATCGCGGATCGGCGCGGCGCAGCCGTCGCCACCACGCCGGCAGCAGCCACGGCGCCAGCAGCACGCCGGGCAGCCACAGCGTCAGCATGGTCTGCAGGTAGTACCAGGCGGGCTTCACGTGATGCCAGGCGTTGGCGTAGCGCGTGCCGGTCTGCTTGAACAGCATCTCGCGCGCATAGGCGTGCAGGGCGGGGTCGGACGACGACAGCGCGACCGCCAGCATCGGCACCAGCCAGACGCCCGCGCCCGCGATGAAGCCCGCCACGCCGGCCAGCGCATGCAGGCCGCGATGGGCCGGCAGCGCGCGTCGGGACGCCACGCGCACCCACAGCCACGGCAGGAATACCAGCAGCGGCAGGAAGCCCACGCCCTTCGTCACCGTCCCCAGTCCGGCGGCGAACGTGCCCAGCGCCAGCAGCCACGCGCTTGGCTTCTCCAACAGGTAGCGCAGCAGCGCCCACAGCGACAGCGTGGTCATGCCCACCAGCACCATGTCGATCTGCGCGCGCTTGGCCTGCAGCGCGAACTGCAGGCAGACGAACAGGCCGAACACCGCGTACGGCACGGCACGGCGCCCCCACAGCCGGCGCGCGAGATCGCCCGACAGCCACAGCGTCAGCAACGCCGCCAGCAGCGACGGCAGCAGGAAGGCCACCTGCCAGTCGCGCACCAGCCGATAGCTGGCGGCCTGCAGCCACATGAAGGTCGGCGGCTTCTCGGCGTACAGCTCGATGCCGCGATGGGGGAACAGCCACTGCCCGGTCTCGATCATGGTCCGCGCGGCCAGCACGAAGCGTGGCTCGTCGGCCGGCATCGGCTCGCGCAGGCCCAGGCCGGCCAGCAGCGCCCACACCAGCAGGAGGGCCAGCAGCGGCGTCTGCCAGCGGGGGGCGTGTCGGAACGGCGTCGGTCGCATCGGCGGCATGACCGTCTGCAGTCGGGCGCATGATCGTGGATGATGCGGCGTAGGAGTTTCGTCGGAGCTCCGACGTCGCTTCGACGTCCGGCCGGCGATGCTGCCGGTCCCTCTTCCTGGCGCGGGTCCTGCCGATGCGGCTGCTGGTGATCGAAGACAACCGGAACCTGGTGGCGAACCTGTTCGATTACTTCGAGGCGCGCGGCCACACGCTGGACGCCGCGCCCGATGGCATTACCGGGCTGCACCTGGCCACCACCCAGGCCTACGACGCCATCGTGCTGGACTGGATGCTGCCGCGCATGGAAGGGCCGGAAGTGCTGCGCCGCCTGCGCGAGGACCACGACGTCAACGTGCCGGTGATCATGCTGACCGCACGCGACGAACTGCCCGACAAGATTTCCGGCTTCCGTGCCGGCGCCGATGACTACCTGACCAAACCGTTCGCACTGCCCGAACTGGAAGTGCGGCTGGAGGCGCTGCTCGCGCGCGTGCACGGCCGGCAGCGGCGCAAGGTGCTGGAGGTGCACGACCTGACGCTGGACCTGGCGACGCTGGAAGTCACCCGCGCCGGCCAGGCGCTGCACCTGTATCCGGCCTGCCGCAAGCTGCTGGAGACCTTGATGCAGGCCAGTCCCGCCGCGGTCACCCGCCAGCAACTGGAGCACGCCCTGTGGGGTGACGATCCGCCGGACGGCGACATGCTGCGCTCGCATATCTACGAACTGCGGCGCAGCATCGACGGCCCGTTCCCGGTCAAGCTGATCCAGACGCTGCCGCGTACCGGCTATCGGCTGGCGGTGCCGCACGAGGCGCGGCAGGCATGACGCCGCGCCGCAGCCTGCACGCGCAGATCCGGCGCTTGCTCGGTGGCTACGCCGCGTTGCTGGCGGTGGTCATCGTGCTGGTCTTCGCCGACGACTTCCTCGAGGACCGGATCTGGAAGTCGCTGCTGCAGCGGGAAATCGTGCAGCACCTGCAGCGGCAGGATGCCGACCCGCAGCACGTCTGGCAGGACACCGCGTCGATGCAGCTGTACCAGGTGCCCGGCCGTCCACCGCCGCCGGGGCTGTCGATGCTGCCGCAGGGCGTGCACGACGACTTCTGGTTCGGCGGGCGCGAGAACGTGGTGCTGGTCAACCGGGTGCGCGGCGTGGACTACTTCGTCGTGCGCGACATCACCGGCATCGAGACCGTGGAGGAGATGCTGATCGCCGGTTCGCTGCTGCTGGCGCTGGTGGCCCTGGCGGTCATCGGCGTGCTGGCCGCCCGCGGCGTGCGCAAGGCGCTGCGCCCGTTGTCCGACCTGGCCGGCGACATCGGCGCGCTGTCGCCGGACCACGCCGGCCAGCGCGTCGTCGTGAGTCCGGGCGCGAGCTCCGAGCTGCACGTCATCACCAGCGCCCTGAACGACTACCTGCGCCGGCAGGACGCCTTCGTCGAGCGCGAGCGCGTCTTCATCGACACCGCGAGCCACGAACTGCGCACGCCCATCGCCATCATCGCCGGCGCCAGCGAACTGGCGCTCGACCAACCCGCGCTGCCGGCACCCGCGCGCCAGCAGGTGCAGCGCATCCACCGCACCGCGCGCGATGTCGAGCGGCTGATCGCCCTGCTGCTCGCGCTGGCGAAGGATCCCGCGCGCCTGTCGCGCAGCAACGAACTCGTGCACCTGCACGAGTTGCTGCCCGACATCATCGAGGACCACCGCCATCTGATGGCGGGCAAGGACCTGCAGGTGGTCGTGGAAACGCTGGCGCCGTGCAGCGTGTCCGCGCCGCTGCACATCGTGCAATCGGCGATCGGCAACCTGCTGCGCAATGCCATCGAGAACAGCGACAGTGGCGAGATCCGCGTGGGGCTGGATGCGGACGCGACCGTCACCGTGCAGGATCCCGGCCATGGCATGACGCCTGAAGACATCAGCCGCCTGTACGCGCAGATGGCGCGCGGCGGTGGCCGCGAGGGCGGCGGCATCGGCCTGGACCTGCTGGCACGGCTGTGCGAACACCTCGGCTGGACATTGTCGATCCAGTCGGCGCCGGGACGCGGCACGATCAGCCGCCTGCGGATCGCGCGTTGACGCCGCCTTTCGCCCCGCCGGCGTTAGCATCCGTCACGCCCCACGAGGACATCACCATGAAGCGGTCGCTCGCCTGTCTGGTCCTGATTCTGTTGGCGGCCTGCAAGCCCGCCACGCCGCCGCCCGCGCCGGCGATCGCCGAGCCGCCGGCCACCGTCGCACCGGAGGCATCGCCCCGGCCGGTGGCGAACGCCCCCGCGATGGCACCACCGTCCTTCGATTGCGCCAAGGCCGAGAGCGCCGCCGAGAAACTGGTGTGCGGCGACGCCGAACTCGCAGCGCTGGATCGCCAACTGGCCACACGCTATGCCGAACGAAAAGACGTCGACCCGGCGGTGCAGCGCGGCTGGGCCAAGGGCCGCGACGACTGCTGGAAGCAGCAGGACCAGCGCCTGTGCGTGCTGGAGGCCTACCGCACGCGCCTGGTCGAACTGGCCATCGGGACGCCGGGCATGGTGGTGCCGACGCCGGTCGAGTACCGCTGCAGCGACAACCGCCTGCCGTTCACGATGGTTTATTACAACGACATCGATCCGCCCGCCGCCGTCATGACCTGGGGCAATGACCAGGCGATCGTGTTCCCGCAGCCGGCCGCCAGCGGCGCCAAGTACGGGCGCGTCGGCATCGAATACTGGGAACACCAGGGCGAAGCCTCGGTGGATTTCTTCGGCAACAAGCTGAGCTGCAAGCCGGTGCCGTGACGCCGTGGCAGGTGCGGTCGCCGCGAGGGCGGCCGCGCCTGCGCCAGACGACCGCCTCAGCGCACGCGGCGGTAGCGGACTTCGTTGTGGCGGTCGCCGACCTGGGTGGTCACCAGTCCGTCGCGCGACTGGTCGATGTCGAACGAGGTGTTGCCCACATTGAGGCGGCCGTCGTTGATCCAGCCGCTGACGGTCTGGTCGCGCGTGCGCGCGGTGGCGCGTCCGTCGGCGCTGACGGTCAGGGTGACGTCGCGGTCGTACACCGGGTTGTAGCCCTCGAACGTCCCGATCATCCACGACGGCACGTACGAGCTGTGCCGTGCGCCTTGGTAGCGGTCGTCTTCGTACTTGTCGTCGTTCTTGTTGGCGTTGTGCGCGATGGCGCCGAGGATGGCCGCGCCGATCAGCACGCCGGCCGCGACCTTGGCGTCGTGGTTGTCGTCGTGGTGGCCCGACGAGCTGGTGTGCACGCGGAACGTGGCGCGGCAGCCGTCGTCGACCCAGATCTCGCGGCGGTTGTAGTCCCAGGTGCGGCCCTGCGTGCACGCCGTGCCGGACAGCTGGCGGTCCAGCGTCACGTAGCCGGCGGTATCGATCGGACAGCTCTGGTAGCGGTCGTTGCGGCTCTCGCAGGTGACGTAGTCGTCGGCGCGGGCGTCGGCGGCCCAGAGGCCGGCACCGGCGAGGCAGGCGGACAGGAAGATGCGCGTGGGTTCCATGACGGGTCCTTCGGATGGCGGCGGGAGGGCGCGGCCTGTCCGGCCGCGCGGCCACGATACTGCGGGACGCCGCCAAATGTGAGGCGAGACCTCAGCCGTCCGTCTGCCGCTGCTGCCTGACCGCCACCACCCGCGCCGCCTGCAGCGCCTCCCCGATCTGCACCCCGGTCATGCCCTCGCGCACCACCTCGCGCGCGCTGACCTGCAGCGCGGCCTGGTGCAGGCGCACCAGCGTCCGTCCTTGCGGATAGTCGGCTTCCTGCTGGCCGCCGCGGCCGCGCTTGTCGGCCTCGCAGACGGTGGCCAGCCACGGGATGCGTTCCGGCCGGCGGAACGCATCGCAGCGGGTGAGCAGCTCAACCACGGTCGCATCGCGCAGCTCGGCCAAGCGATGCACATTGAGATGCTCGCGGCAGGCCATCACCGCGAGCTCGCGATGATCGAGCGGCACCTTGAGGCGTTCGCACAGCGCGATCACCGGCGCCACGCCCGCGTGTTCGTGGCCAATGTGCTTGGGCAGTACGTCGGCCGGCGTCAACGCCTTGCCCAGGTCGTGCACCAGCGCGGCAAAGCCGATGCGCGCATCGCCGGGCGCGAGCCGCGCCGCCATGTCGCTGACCATTTCCTGATGCAGGCCGGTATCGACCTCCGGGTGGTATTCCGCGCGCTGCGGCACGCCGTACAGCGCATCGACTTCCGGCAGTACCACCGCCAGCGCCCCGCAGGCGCGCAGCGTGGCGAGGAAGGCCGACGGCGTGGCCGATGCCAGCGCGCGGCGGAGTTCCTGCCAGACGCGTTCGGGCACCAGCGTGTCCAGCTCGCCGCTGGCGACCATGGCGCGCATCAGCGCCATCGTCTCCGGCGCGACGGTGAAACCCAGCGAGGCGAAGCGGGCCATGAAGCGTGCCGCGCGCAGCACGCGCAACGGATCTTCGGAGAAGGCCGGGCCGACGTGGCGCAGCACGCGCGCCTCGATGTCGCGCGCGCCGCCGCAGGGATCGACCAGGGTGCCGTCTTCGTCCTGCGCGATGGCGTTGACGGTGAAGTCGCGGCGCTGCAGGTCCTCTTCCAGCGTCACCGAGGGATCGGCATCGACGACGAAACCGCGATAGCCGCGACCGCTCTTGCGCTCGGTACGCGCCAGCGCGTACTCCTCGCCGGTGTCCGGATGCAGGAACACCGGAAAGTCGCGCCCGACCGCCTTGAACCCCTGCGCTTCCATCTGCGCCTGCGTGGCGCCGACCACGACCCAGTCGCGGTCACCGGGCGCCAGGCCCAGCAACCGGTCGCGTACCGCGCCGCCGACGAGATAGATCTTCATGCCGGCATGATGCCGGATCGGTAACGTCACTGTCTGCGCCGAGCGCTGTGGGCGCGACGTAAGTCGCGATGGCGTCACGCGAACCTGATTCGCGACTTACGTCGCTCCCACAGGAAAGCGCCACCCTCGGCCCTCAGCTTTTCGGCATATGCGCCGTCGGGCAGGTGAAGGCTTTCCGCTTGGCCTGCACGCGGCCCATCAGGCGGTCGCTGACCGGCAGCGCGGTGCCGTTGAGTCGCCAGTCGTAGATCACGCTGAAGGCCAGTACGCGTGCCACGTATTCGCGGGTTTCCTTGTAGCTGATCGTCTCGATCCAGATGTCCGGATCGAACCCCGGCCGCTGCGCCTGCCAGCGCGCGGTCGGTGCCGGTCCTGCGTTGTAGGCGGCGATGGCCACGTACGGCACCGCGTACTTGTCTTCCATCTCGCGCAGGTAGGCAGTGCCGATGGCGATGTTGGTGTCGGCGTCGTACAGGCTGGCCGCGCCGGCGTAAGGGATGTCCCATCGCTTGGCGACGCCCGCACCGGTGGACGGCAGCACCTGCATCAGGCCCATCGCATTGGCGCCGGAGCGCGCCTTCGGATTGAAGATGCTCTCGGCGCGGATCTCGGCGGCGACCCAGGCCGGGTCGATGTCGTGCTTGGCCGCCTCGCGCCGGATGGTGTCGCCGTGGTGCAGCGGGAAACGCAACTGGTACAGGCGCTGTTCGTCCGGCTGCTTGCCCAGCGAGAACACCGCGCGGTCGAACCAGCCGTTGTCCTGCGCCACGCCCACCGCGATGCGGCGCTGGGTGTCGTCGAAGCGCGACAGCGCCTCGTTCCATTCCGCCGTCGCCCAGCCCGGCCGCTCCAGCTGCCACAGCTCCATCGCGCGCACGATGGCGGGGTCGCGGGCGACGGCCTGCTTGGCGGTAGCGGCGTCGTTGGGAATCCAGGCGCACAGCGCATACGGCTGTTCCAGCCGGTCCGCGGCGAGGAAGCCGTGGAAGGTGGGGCTGGTCGCGGTTTCGCGGAACAGCCGCTGCGCGCCGGCGCGATCGCCGGTCTTCTCGCTCATGCGCGCTTCGAAGTAGCGCCAGCGCGAATCATTGCGCTGCGTCGCCGGCATCTTCCTCAGCGCGGCCAGCGCCGCGGGCCAGTCGCCGCGCGCCAGCGCGTCGCGCACGCGCCATTCGTGCAGGCGCTCGTCGTACGCCGACTCCGGCACGTTGCCGAGCCGGCGTGCGGAATCGGGTCCGTACGAGGCGACCGTCCACAAGGCGACTTGGTACAGCACCTGGCCACGCTCGCTTTCGCCCATGGCCAGCGCGTCGGCGTACTGCGGCAACAGGCGTTCGGCCGTGTCGGGATCGTTCTGGGCGAGCTTCGCCAGGCCGTGCGCGGCCATCCGGCGGCTGCGGTCGGTCTTGGGCCAGTTCAGCGCGCGCGGATGGACGGCGTCGATGAAGGCGGCGTAGTCGTTGGCCAGGGCGGCGTCATCGCCCGGCAAGCCGCGGGCGGCACTGCGCATCACCCCGGTCTGGCGCTCGGCGGCCGCGGCCTCGATGCGTTCCCAGCGCAGGGCCGGTGTCAGTCCGCCTTGGCTGGCGAGCACGTTGAACACCGGGTCGCAGCCGTCGGGCAGCGACTTGGCACCCTTGCGCCAGAGGGTTTGCGCCTGCTCCGTCCACGCGGGATCGGTGCGACCTGTCGCCTGCCGTGCCTGCAGGTGCGCGCATTGCAGGGCGACGCTGTCGGTCGGCTTCCACGCGGCGAGGAAGGTGGGCCAGTCCTGGCGCCGCGCGAGTGCGGCCAGCCAGAGGTTGCGGAACTGCACGGCGACGGCCTGGCCGTCGTAGCGCGTCAGGAAGGCCTGCGCCTGGGTGGTCGTGACGGCATCCGGATCGCGGCGCAGCGCGGCCAGTTCCAGCCAGCCGTACAGCGGGTGGCGGGCAAGCGAGGAAGAGGTGGCGGCGTCGAACCGGCCAGCTTCTGCGGCCGCGAGCGCATCGCGCATCGCGGGTCGCTGGGTGTCGAGGGATTGCGCATGCAGGGTCGGCGCGGAGCACAGGCCGGCGAGGGCAACGAGTACGATGAAAGCTGAAGGACGGATCATGCCGGGACTATACCCAAGCCGGCTGAACCGACCTGTAGACAAGGCATGACAACGAGGTGGCGCGTGGAAGGTGTGTGGATGTTTCCGTTGCTCGGCGTACTGGCCGGCCTGCTCGCGGGCTTGCTGGGCATCGGTGGAGGCCTGGTGCTGGTCGCGGCGCTGGCCTGGCTCCTGCCCATGCATGGGATTCCGAAAGAGGCCGCGATGCATGCCGCATTGGCGAGTTCGCTGGCGAGCATCGTGCTGACGGCCACGTCATCGGCGTACGCGCACCACTGTCGCGGCAGCGTGCTGTGGCCGACGGTGGCCTGGATGGTGCCGGGCCTGCTGCTCGGCGGCTGGCTGGGCAGCGGCCTGGCGGTCCACCTGGATGACGGGGTGCTGCGCTGGATCGTGGCGGGCTACTGCTTCATCGCGGGTGCGCAGATGACGCTCGGCGGCCATGCGCATCCGGAAGGACGGGGCGTGCCCGCGCCGCGCGGACCGGGAATGAGCGTGGCCGGCTCCGCCATCGGTGCCGTGTCGGCCGTCGTCGGGATCGGGGGCGGCAGCATGACCGTACCGCTGCTGGTGTGGCGTGGCGTGCAGCCGGTGCGCGCGGTGGGAACATCGAGTGCCTGCGGCGTGGCGATCGGGATCGCCAGCGCGGTGGGGTATGCCGTGCATGCGCCCCCGGGCGCGTTGCCGGCGCACGCGGTGGGCTACATCTATCTGCCGGCGGCCATCGGGGTCGCCATCGCCTCCGTACTCGCGGCGCCCTATGGCACCCGGCTCGCCCACCACATCGGGGGCAAGGCGCTGAAGCGCGTGTTCGCGGTCTTCATGGTGGTGATGGGGATCGCGATCATCACCAGCGGCTGAGTCCCATGCGTGCTACACGCATTTAGTTGTTAATCCCCGTGACGATGGCGTGCATAAACTCCAGGTAATCGTATTTACCCGCAGATAATCAGCGTTACCATCTTCAAAAGGGTGACTTGTTTCCGTTGTGGCCCTTTTACATATTCTTTACAACGAAGGGCAAGCCGCTTTAGGCGTTGGCCGTGCGGTCCCACACCCTTCGGAGAGAGAATCATGAAAGCGCGCCGCCGTACTCTGGCTTCGGCCATTCGACTTGCCGTGCTCCTCGCCCTGCCTGCGACTGTCATGGCGCAGGAGGCCACCACCCTGGACACGCTCACCGTCACCGGCAGCCGCATCAAGCGCGCCGAAATGGAGGGCCGCGTGCCGGTGCAGACGCTGTCGCGCGAAGAGATCGAGCGCACCGGCCTGACCTCGATCGGCGACATCCTGCAGGAGCTGACAGGGTCCGGTTCGGCGCTCAACACCAAGTTCAACTCGTCGGGCAACTTCGGCTTCTCGCCCAATGGCGACGGCGTGGGTGCGGGCTCGGCGCAGGTCGACCTGCGCAACCTGGGGCCGAAGCGCGTGCTGGTGCTCGTCGATGGCATGCGCTGGGTCAACGAGTCGTCCGCCTCCGGCGTCAGTGCGGCGGTCGACCTCAACACGATCCCGCTGGCGCTGGTTGAGAGGATCGAAGTGCTGGAGGACGGCGCATCGTCGCTGTACGGCTCCGACGCGATCGCCGGCGTGGTCAACATCATCACGCGCCGCAATTTCGACGGCGGCCAGGTCACGCTGAATTACGGCCAGTTCGACAAGGGCGATGGCGAGGTCACCGGCGCCGATCTGGCGTGGGGCTTCGACAACGAGCGCAACAACCTCTTCCTCAGCCTGAGCTACACCGAGCAGAAGGAAGTCAGCTCCGCCGACCGCGACATCTCGTCCATCCCGATCCAGGGCGGCAGCTCGCGCATCCTCGGCGGCCGCTTCTCGTTCACCGATCCGAATGAGGTCGCGTACGACCTGTCGGTGAAGCCAGGCCAGACCAATCCGGTCTATACGCCCGGCCAGCCCGCCTGCGGGCCCGGGGTGGTGCGCAGCGACGGCTTCCAGTGCTTCGACTTCAATCGCGACGCCTTCAACTACGCGCCGTTCAATCTGCTGATGACGCCGTCCAAGCGCATGGGCGCGTTCGCGCAGTACCGCTTCTCGATCACCGACGAGCTCAACTTCTACGCCAAGGCGCTGTACAACCGGCGCGAATCCACCAACCAGGCTGCGCCCGAGCCGATCGACCTGGGTCCCGGTGCAGGCACCAGCTACACCGCCGATCTCGTCATTCCCGCCAACCACCCGTTCAATCCGTTCGGCTTCGACCTGATCGGCAGTGGTCCGAACGCCAATATCGGGACCATCCGCCGCCGGCCGCTCGAGGGCGGGCCGCGCATCTTCGAGCAGGAAGTCGACACGCAGTACATCGCCGCAGGTCTGGAAGGATCGTTCGGCGGCGAGCGCACGTTCTTCTGGGACGTCAACGCGGCCTTCAGCAAGAACGAGGCCGAGCAGACCAACCGCGGCAGCTACAACGCGCGCAACATCGCCATCGCGCTGGGCGATCCCGCCGTCTGCGCCGCGACGAGCGGGTGCACGCCGCTGGACATCTTCGGCTTCGACACCATCACGCCGGCGATGCTGGCCTACATCAGCCCGCTGTTCCGCGACCGCAGCGAGCAGAAACTGACCCAGGTGACCGCGAATCTCAGCGGTGCACTGTTCGAAGCGTGGGCGGGCGATGTCGAGTTCGCCGCTGGTTACGAGTACCGCAAGTACGAAGGCAGCTATAACCCGGACCCGCAGACCGTTGCCGGCGAATACAACGGCGTGCCCTCGCAGCCGACCTCCGGCGAGTATGACGTCAACGAGGTCTATCTTGAGTTGAACGTGCCGCTGTACGCGCAGCAGGACGGGCCGGGTAAGTTCGACCTGAGCCTGGCCGGCCGCTACTCCGATTACTCCACCTTCGGCGGGGAGTTCACCCCGAAGTACGGCCTGCGCTGGCAGGTCGCCGAAGAGCTGCTGCTGCGCGCGACGTACGCCGAAGGGTTCCGCGCGCCGTCGATCGGCGAGCTGTACGGCTCGCAGAGCCGCTTCGACGCGCAGTTGGTCGATCCCTGCCTGGTGCCGCCGGGCGCGCCGGCCGGCTCGCTCGCGCCGATCGCCTGCCCGGGCGTGCCGGTCGGTGCGCGCCAGAACGATCCCCAGATCCCGGTGCTGACCGGCGGCAATCCGGCGCTGCAGCCGGAAACCGCACGCAGCTTCAGCGCCGGTCTGGTGTTCAGTCCGTCGTTCGCCGAGGACGTGGCCTGGTCGGACAAGCTGGATTTCGAACTGACCTTCTACCGGCATGACCTGGAGGGACCGATCCAGGCCATCAACGCGCAGGCCCAGCTCGACCTGTGCGCGACCACGCAGGATCCGCAGTACTGCGCCGGCATCAACCGGCTGGCCTCGGGCGAGATCGACACGTTCGCCAACTTCCTGATCAACCTGGGCTCGATCAAGACCGACGGCTGGGATGCGGACGTGTTCTGGACCCTGCCGGAATCCAGGCTGGGCCGCTTCAAGCTGAGCTGGCAGAACACCTTCGTTACCCGCTACGAAGCGCGCGGTGCCGGTGGTGAGTTGCAACCTCAGGGACCGGGACTTGTGGTGACGGATACCGCGATTCCGGAATGGACTTCGAACGCAACGCTCGACTGGAAGCTCGGCAACTGGAATGCAGCTTGGAGTATTCGCCACCTATCCGAGATGGAGGAAGACTGCCTGGCGATCGATCCGGCGGCCTACTGCAGCACCGCCACCACCAACACGCTGGCCGCGACGACGTACCACGACCTGCAACTGGGCTACGAGTTCGAGTGGTTCAAGGGCCTGCAGCTGACCGGCGGCGTCAACAACGTGTTCGACGAGGATCCGCCGGTCTGCACCTCGTGCTCGCTCAACGGCTACGAGGCGTCGACCTACGACATCCCGGGCGGCCGCTTCTTCTACGTGCGGGCGAACCTGCGGTTCTGAGTTCGCGGGCAGGACACACGGGAAGCCGGCGCAAGCCGGCTTCTTCGTCTGCGGGGTCCGGAGTGCGCGCGGGCCTGACAGCAGGCAGGTCCGGGGAGCCGGCGCGACGATCGGTCGCGGGGCGCGAAGCTCTCCTGTGACTTGAAAAACAAGAATCATTCGCATTTAATAGGCGCTTGGCGGCAGGGCCCTCCGGCCCTCGACCGCGTGCATCGCCGCATGGCCGGCGTGCCCTCGTGGTGCCTCGCCGCCCTGCGGCACTGCATGCCGCCTTCCTCCTCCACGTCCTCCCCCAGGTCCCTCCATGCGTCGTCTGCCGTCCCTGCCATCCTCCACCTTCGTCCGGTCTGCCTTCCTGTCCCACCGCCTGCCTGCCGCCATCGGCCTGGCGCTGCTGTGCCTGACGGGCACGGCGCTGGCGGCGCCGCAGGAAGCCGCGCCGGCTGCTGGCGAGGCCAGCGCCACCGATCTGGACAAGGTGCTGGTGGTCGGCCAGCGCGCCAACCGCGTCAGCAACGGCGCCACCAACCTGGACCTGGCCATCAAGGAAACCCCGCAGTCGATCAGCGTGGTGAGCAGCGAGCAGATGGCGCAGTTCGGGGCCGACAACCTCAACGATGCGCTGCGGCTGGCCACCGGTATCCAGGTGGAGGAGTGGGAAACCAACCGCACCAACTACCTGGCGCGCGGTTTCGAGATCAAGAGCACGCAGGTCGATGGCGTAGGCATGCCCAACGACTGGGGCATCGCCACCGGCGCGATGGACGCGTTCGGCTACGAGAAGCTGGAAGTCATCCGCGGCGCGAACGGCCTGCTGACCGGCGTGGGCAACTCGGCCGGTACCATCAACTACGTGCGCAAGCGTCCGACCAACGACGCCGAGGGATCGGTGGGCGTGAAGGTCGGTTCTTGGGGCGAGCGTCGCGTGGAGTACGACTACTCCACGCCGTTCACCGACAACGGCACCTGGGCCGGTCGCGTGGTGGTGGCGCGTGAGGAAGCCGATTCCTACCTGCGCGACTTCGAGAGCGAGCGCACCTTCGTCTATGCGGTGATCGATGGCCAGGTGGGCGAGAACGGCACGTTGACCTTCGGCTACTCGTGGCAGCAGGCCGACACCACCGGCAACATGTGGGGCGCGCTGCCGTTCGTGAATACCGACGGCACGCAGCCGTCGTGGGACGTGGGTGCGTCGACCACGGTGGACTGGGCTTATTGGGACACCAACACGCAGGCCGCGTTTGTCGAATACACGCACCAGCTGGGCCAAGACTGGCAGCTGAAGGCGACCTACAACCACCGCAAGGGCGAGAACGACGACCAGCTGTTCTTCGCGTACTCGTTCGCTGGCCTCGATCCGGTCACCCGCACGGGCCTGCTGGGATGGGCGTACAAGGGGCAGGACGAACTGACCTCGGACCTGGTGGACCTGAGCCTCAACGGCCGCTTCCAACTGTTCGGCCGCGAGCACGAGGCGATGTTCGGCGTCAGCCAGGCGGAAAGCGAGCAGACGTATTCGTTCAATCCGTCGCTGTCGGTCTTCGATTCGCTGCCTGCGTTCCCGTACGCGGGCAACGCCGTGCCCGAGCCGACCTGGGGTCCGCGCGAACGGTCGAGTTTCTTCAACCAGCGCCTGCGACGCGCATTCGGCGCGACCCGCCTGTCGCTGACGGAAGACTTCAAGGCGGTCCTCGGCGTCAACTACGCCGAATACCACCGCGACGGCGCCAACGGCCCGGATCCGTTCGACGAGACCGAAAGCAACACCAGCCCCTACGCCGGCCTGACCTACGACTTCACCGACGACCTGCTGGGCTACGTCAGCTACTCGGACATCTACCAGCCGCAGGACCAGCGCGACTTCGACGGCTTCTATCTGGCGCCGTCCAAGGGCGTGAACTATGAAGTGGGCGTCAAGGCCGAGTGGCTGGACAAGCGCCTGCTGACCACGCTGGCTTACTTCACCGCCAAGCAGGAAGGGCTGGCGACGTTCGCCGGCTACAACGCCGACACACTGTTGAACTACTACGTGCCCAAGGATGTCGAGTCGAAGGGTTGGGAATTCGAGGCCACCGGTAGGCTCAACGCGTACACCGACCTGGTGTTCGGCTACACCCATCTGAAGATGGACGGCGAGGAAGGTACGCTGACCTACAACTGGGTGCCGCGCCGCACCGCGAACCTGATGCTGAGCGCGCGCCTGCCCAGTTACGAAGCGCTGTCGTTCGGCATCGGCGGCCGCTGGCAGAGCGCCATCTCCAACACCGAGAGCTACAGCGGCCAGACCGTGCGGCAGGGCAGCTATGCGGTGGTGAATGCGTTCGCCGCGTGGGACTTTCTGGAGAATGCCACGCTGCACGCCAACGTCGGCAACCTGACCGACGAAAAGTACATCAACACGCTGTACCAGATCGGCTACTACGGCGCGCCGCGCCACTGGTCGCTGAGCCTGGAATACCGCTTCTGATGTCGTCCCGCCCTGTCCATCCCTGGTAGCCGCCGCCACCATGTCCACGATCCCGCATTCCGCCGCTCCCCGTTCGCCACGCCTGCATCTGGCGGCGCGCATCGTCGCCGCCATCTTCGGCGGCTACGGCTTCGCCTGGGGCATCGTCGCCGCCGGCGCCAGCCTGATGTTCGCCGCCGGCATGGACTTCCACGATGCCGAGTTCCTCGCCAGCCTGTTCGGCGTGCTGGCGTTCCTGGCGGTGTTCCTGTGGACCTTCGCGGCGCGCCGGTTGTGGGTGGTGTGGACCGTGCTCGTGGGCGGTGGCGCGTTGCTGGCCGCCGTCGGTTCGTTCGTGCAATCGCGGCTGGTCTGAGGCGGAGGACGTCATCATGATGCAGAGCTTCCGCCAGGCGATGGCCTGGCTGCATACCTGGTTCGGCCTGGTCCTCGGCTTCGTGCTGATGGCCGCGTTCTTCTTCGGCGCGTTGTCGGTGTTCGACCGCGAGATCGACCGCTGGGCGATTCCGTCCACGCGCTTCGAACCGCAGCCGATGCCATCGTACGAAAAGATCCTCCGCCCGGCGTTCGAGCGCATGCAGCCGCTGCCGGCCACCGTGGAGGCGATGCGCCCGCGCGTGGACGGCCCGATGCCCGAGCGCTTCGACACCGTGGTCAGCTGGAGTGCGTACACCACCCACCGCGATCCGGTGCTGCAGCTGTTCGCCGGCTATGAGGTGCCGAACGCGAAGGATCCGGAAGAAGCCATCTGGGCCGACGCCACCATCGATCCGCGCGACGGCACGCCATTGCCGAACGACCGCCTGAAGGTCGGCAGCGGCTTCTTCTATCCGATGCACTACGGCCTGACCCTGGACTGGAAGAACCTGGGCATCTGGATCGTCGGGTTCTCCGCGCTGATGATGCTGGTGGCGCTGGTCACCGGCGTGGTGATGCATCGCAAGATCTTCCGCGAATTCTTCACCTTCCGGCCCGCCAAGGGCGGGTTGCGCAGCGTGCTGGACCTGCACAACCTGACCGGCGTGGTGGCACTGCCGTTCCACTTCTTCTTCGCCTTCACCGGTCTGCTGATCTTCGCGGCGACGTACTACTTCCCGGTCGGGCACACGCAGCTGCACGACCTGCATGATCTGCACGCGGAAGTGGAAGCCCGCGAGACCGGCCTGCCGCACACGCGTGCGGGCGTGCCCGCCGGACTCGCCAACGTCGATGCGATGGTGGCGGACGCGCAGCGGCGCTGGCAGGCGCAGGACAAGGCCGGCGATGTCGGCTTCCTGGTGCTGCAGCATGTGGGCGATGCGAACGGCTATGTCAGCGTGTATCGCGCCGGTACCGACCGCATCGCGCTGGTCGGCGATGGCATCCACTACAAGGCGGCCACCGGCGAGCTGATCCACGAGGACCCGGCGCCCAGCGCCGCGGGCCGCGTCGCCGAATTCCTCACCGGCCTGCACCTGCAGCATTTCCGCCACTGGCTGCTGCGCTGGATGTACGTGCTGGGCGGACTGCTCGGTGCGGTGTGCATCGCGACCGGCTTCCTGTTCTTCGTCGAGAAGCGCAAGCGGCAGCACGCGCGGCAGGGCCAGCAGGGCGCGCGCGTGGTCGATGCGCTGGCGGTGACCACCGTGACCGGCATGGTGCTGGCGGCACTGGGCATCCTGGTCGCCAACCGGCTGCTGCCGGAAGACCTGCCGGCACGCGGCGACTGGGAACGCTATGCGTTCTGGGGCACCTGGCTGCTGGCGATGCTGCACGCGGCATGGCGCAGTGCGCCCGTCGCGCGTGGCCTGGCCAATCCGGCATGGCGCGAGCAGTGCGCGATGATCGGGCTGCTGGCGCTGGCGGCGGTGCTGCTGAACTGGATCACCACCGGCGATCACCTGCTGCGCACGATCGGTGCAGGTTATTGGCCGGTCGCGGGCGTGGACCTGACGCTGCTGGCGGGCGGTGTGGTGGCCGCCTTGACGGCGCGCAGGCTGAAGCGCCGCGCGGCGACCGCCTCGGCCTCGCCGCTGGCGAGCGCGGAAACGACCCATGCATGAGGCCGTGCCTACCGCCCTGCTGTTGCTGGCCGCGCTGGTGGCGAGCGTGGCCGGCATGGGATGGCTGGCCTTGTCGATGCCCGTCCACGCCCAGCAGGTGTGGGGCGAACCACCCACCGCGGCGACGCGTCGCGGGCTGAGGATCGCCGGCGTCCTGGCCTTGCTGGTGGCGCTGGTGCTATGCCTGGTCGTCGATCACGCCACCATGGCCAGCCTGGTCTGGGTGATGGGCCTGACTGCCGCGGCGGTCGGCGTGGGCATGACGCTCGCCTGGCAGCCGCATTGGCTGCGGGTGCTCTCGCCGTGGGTGCGCACGCGCCGGGGTTGAGCCGCGCATCACGTCCGCGCTCCACGCCCTGACGTCCGCACCGCGATGCCTTCCACGACCTGCCGTGACTTCCGCCAAGGCGGGAGTACGATGCGGGCAGGCGGAGGGAGGCCCATCGGATGGATGCGCCAGTGGACAACGCGCACGGCGTGGGGTGGTCCGGGATGATGGAGCGCCGGCGTCGGCGGCGCGTGTTCCATCTGCTGTTGGCGATCGGTCTGGTCATGCTGTCGCTGGGCCTGGGATGGGGTGCGTTCTTCGCCTGGCGCGGGGCATGGACGGTGGCGGCGGTGGAGCTGGCGATCGCAGCCTTGGGCGTGGTGGTGATGGTGATGGCCCGCCTGCGCCGGCCACGCGCCGCGTCGTGGGTGGCGCTCGTCGGCATGGCGGTGCTGCTGTGCTTCTTCTCGGCGTTCCTCGACGTCTCGACCGACGCAGTGCCACGGACGAGCCATGTCTTCCTGCTGGTGCTCGCGCTGTGCGCGCACCATGTCTTCCGCGATACGAACGCGTGGCTCCGCTACGGCGTGGTCGTGGTGTTGCTGGTGGCGTTCGCGGTGTTCGCGGCGGCACCGGTGCGGGCGCCGTATCCCTTCGCCATTGCCGACGACGTGCGGCGGGTCGGTATCTGGGTCAACCTGGCAACGGCGGTGGCCAGTTTCCTGATCGTGCTGAGAGTGGCCGAAACCGATATCGCCGAACACCGCGCGCTGCACCGCGCGTTGCGTGATGCGTTGTCGCATCGCCGCTTCGAGTTGTTCTACCAGCCGCAGGTCGATGCGCAGGGGCACGTCGTCGGCGCCGAGGCGCTGCTGCGATGGCGGGATGCACGGCGCGGCCTGGTCCGCCCCGCCGATTTCATGCAGGCGGCGGAGGACACCGGCTTCATCCTGCCGCTGGGACAGTGGGTGCTGCACGAGGCTTGCCGGCAGCTGGCGGACTGGTAATCGGACTCCGCACTGCGCCACCTGCGGCTTTCGGTCAACATCAGTGCATTGCAGCTGCGGCAACCTGATTTCGTGCAGCAGGTGGATGACGCGGTGGCACGCAGCGGTGTCGACGCCGGTCTGCTGACGCTCGAACTGACCGAAAGCGTGCTGGTGCACGACATGGACGATGCCGTCGGCAAGATGCGCGCCTTGCACGCGATGGGCGTGCGCTTGTCGCTCGATGACTTCGGTGCGGGCTACGCCTCGCTGTCGTACCTGCGGGAGCTGCCGTTCGCCGAGATGAAGATCGATCGCGCCTTCACCCGCGGGATCGTCCGCGACGCACACGCGGCCACGATCACCCGCAACCTGCTGCAGCTGGGCCGCGACCTGGGCATCGACGTGATCGCCGAAGGCGTCGAGCAGGACGATCAGTTCGCGCTACTGGGAGAACAGGGATGCCAGCTGTTCCAGGGCTACCTGTTCGGACGGCCGATGGAGGCCGCCGCGTTCCGCCAGCGCCTCGTGTCACCGTAGGCGGCCGGCGCCGGCAATTCAGCGCAGCGCACTGTCCGGCACGTCGATGTCCATCGCCAGCGCCAGATGATCCGAGTTGGCCGCCGGCATGGCGCGGGCGTTGTCGCCGCGCAGGCCTTCGCTGAGCAGGATGTGATCGATCGCCCGCTGTGGCCGCCAGCTGGGGAACGTGGGCACGCAGAACGCCGGCGGTCGCAGGCGGGTGCGCTTGTAGAGCAGTTCCATTTCCGGCGTGTCGGGCACGCAGTTGAAGTCGCCCATCAGCACCGCGTGCGGGTGGTCCGACAGCAGTTCGCCGATGAAGGCCAGCTGCGAGCGTCGCGAGTTGGCGCCCAGCGACAGGTGCGCCACCGCCACGGTCAGGCCTTCGTCGCCGTCGCCGAAGCGCGCCATCAGCACGCCACGGCCGCCGATGCGGCCGGGCAGGCTGTGGTCGGTCACTTCCACCGGTTCCAGCTTGCTGAGCAGGCCGTTGGCGCTGCCCGCCACGCGTGCGACGTTGCGGTTGGGCTGGTGCGTCCAGTAGTCGAAGCCGGCGCGCTCGGCCAGGTAATGCGTCTGGTTGGTGAAACCCGAACGCAGGCTGCCGGGATCGGCTTCCTGCAGGCCGACGATATCGTGCCCGCCGGCCAGCTGCGCGATCGCATCCAGGCTGCCGCGCTTGTTGCCCGCCGGCAGCGCATGCGACCAGCTGCGGGTCACGTAGTCGCTGTAGCGGCGGGTGCTGGAGCCGGCCTGGATGTTGGCGCTGAGCAGGCGCAGGCGCCGCGTGGCCGGGGTGTCGGTCATCGACGTGGGGGCTTCGCGGCGACTCAGCGCTGCGCGCGCTCCATCGCGACCAAGTGATCGGCGATGCGCAGCACGTCGGCGTAGGTCTGGCCGCCGGTGACGCGGTACTTGCCGTTGACGATGATGGTCGGGGTGCTTTCCACGCCGCTGCTCTTGGCGAACTGCATGCCGCGGGCGATCTGCGAGTTGGTGCCGAAGCTGTTCATCAGCGACACGAATTCCTTCGCGTCCACGCCGTACTTGGCGTACCACTGTGCGATCTGCGCCGGGTCCGCCGGCGGCTGGCCCTCACCCGGCAGCGCGCGCTGCAGGTGGATGGCGGCGAAGACGGCGTCGTGGGTCTTGTCGACCAGGCCCTTGGCCTGCGCAGCGTAGAACGCCTTGCCGTAGGGCTCCCAGGTGTCGCGGAACACCACCGGCACGTAGCTCACGCGCACGTCCGCCGGTTGCTTCTTCTTCCATGCGGCCACCTCGGGCGCGAAGCGCGCGCAGCCGGGGCAGACATAGCCGAACACCTCGACCACTTCGATCTGGCCGTTGAGCGGCGCGTACGGCTGGCCGTTCGGGATGACGACATAGTCGGTGCCGGCCACCGGTGCCGGGCCCTGCGGCGGCACGACCGGGTTGGTATTGGCGGCCGCGGCGCTGTCGGTGCCCTCGGCCGGCGTGGCCGTGCCGGCGTCGGCAGGCGCAGCCGATGCGTCCGTTGCCGGCGCGGCGGTGGCGTCGGTCGTGGTGGCGGCGGGCGTCTCCGCCGCCGGGGTGGCGTCGGTGGCCGGCTTCGGACCACAGGCGGCCATCAGCGGCAGCAGCAGGGACAGCATCAGGACGTGGCGGGATTTCATCGCGCGAACTCCAATGGATCAGAGGAAAGAGGTGCCGGCATGGCCGGTTGAATCACATTCTGCATGGCGGCCGTGGCGGTCGCCATGACGGAATCGTCACTTGCGGCCGCGCTCGCGGGCGACCAGGCGTTCGGCGATCGCCAGCCTGTCGCTGTAGTTGCCGCCGCCGGTCACCCGGTACTTGCCGTTGACGATGAGCGTGGGCGTGCCTTCCACGCCGGCAGCGGCGACCCAGTCGCGCGCCTTGGCCAGCTGCGCGTCGACCTCGGGGCCGCGCAGGGCGGCCATGAACTTCGCCCGGTCCACGCCCTGGCTGGCATAGAAGCTGGCGATCTCGTCGGCGGACGCGTTCTGGATGGGCAGGCTGCCGGTCGCGTGCAGGGCGTCGAACACGGCCTGGTGGGTGCGTTCCTGCACGCCCAGCTGCTGCGCGGCGAAGAAGGCGCGGGCATACGGGATCCAGTAGCCACCGAAGGCCGCCGGGACCGGCGTCAGCTTGACGTCGCGCGGCAGGGTCTTCTTCCACGTGGCGAGGATGGGCTCCAGGTGGGCGCAGTGGATGCAGGTGTAGCCGAACACTTCGGCCACCTCGATCCTGCCCTTGGCCGGCGCGAACGGTTTGCCGTCCGGGATCACCTCGTAATCCCGCCCTTCGACCAGCGGGGTGGGCGCCGGCGGGGCGGCGAGCGTGGCGGCCGGCAGCAGGGCCACCAGGGTGATCAGCACGGGCAGCAGACGCGACACCATCGGCACTCTTCCTCTGCGTGCGACGCCCGGCGATCGGGCCTCGCGGAAAAAAGAAACGCCGGCCATGGTGGGGCCGGCGCGATGAACAGGAGCTTGAACGTGTGGCCGCGCGTGCGGCCGACGTCCGCGATTACTTGCTGCCGGCCTTGGCGGCGGCGATATCGTCGGCACGGGCATGCAGACCCTGCAGGTAGCTGGCCAGCGCCTGGATCTCCTGCTCGGTCAGCGGTCCGGCGACCTGCGCCATGATGTTGAAGTGCGCGGCGTCCTTCAGCGTGGTGGTGCCGGCCTTGTACTCGGTCAGGCGGCGCACGGTGTAGTCCTGCATCTGCCCGCCGATGTGCGGATAGGCCGGGCCAGGGTTGCCGGCGCCGGTCGGGCCGTGACAGGCCAGGCAGGCCGGCACGCCGCGCGCGGCGTCGCCGTTGCGGTACAGCTGCTGGCCGACCTGGTAGAACTTCATGCCCTTGTACGGACCGTCGGCGACGACGCTGTCGTCGGCCAGGCCGGCGCCGGACTTCTGGGTGGCGAAGTAAGCGCCGACATCACGCATGTCCTGCGCGCTGAGGGTCTGCGCGAACGGGATCATCACCGCGGCCATGCCGGTGTTGCGCTCGCCCGAGGCGAACAGCGCCAGCTGCTGGGCGACGTAGCGCTCGCTCTGGCCGGCGATGCGCGGGTACTGCGGGTCGGTCGGGTTGCCGTCGGCGCCGTGGCAGGCCGCACAGGCGGCCGCCTTGGTCTGGCCGGCCTTGGCGTCGCCCCAGGTGGTCTTGGCCAGGTTGATGTCCAGCGGCGCGGTTTCGACCGGCGCGTTGTCGGGCACGGGAACGACCGTGGTCTGTGCAAAAGCGACTGCGCCCACGGCCAACACGGCCAGTCCGGCAAGTCCCATAACGCGAGCGTGGCGCATGCTAAAGCTCCGAAACCCTTGACTGAGGCGGCACCCGGAGGGGCCGCGAAACCCGCGAATTATCGTCGCGGCGGCCGCTTGCGGTCAATTCAGCACTGCGGGCGGCCCGGCCCGTGCGATCCTAGTGCCATGTCGAACCCCCTGAATACCGCCACCTACCTGCTCTCCGCCCACACCCCGCGCCAGTTGCCGGAGGATGGGGGATTCGAGGTGGCCTTCGCCGGCCGTTCCAACGCCGGCAAGTCCAGCGCCCTCAATGCGCTGGTCAACCACAACCGTCTGGCGCGGGTGTCCAAGACCCCTGGCCGCACCCAGCAGCTGGTGTTCTTCCAGGTCCAGCCCGAGCGCTACCTGGTCGACCTGCCCGGCTACGGCTACGCCAAGGTGCCGCAGGACCTGCAGGCGCACTGGCAGGCCTTCATCGATCGCTACTTCCGCACCCGCGAGGCCCTCAGGGGGCTGGTGGTGGTGATGGACATCCGCCATCCGCTGAAGGACTACGACCGTCAGATGCTGGGCTACGCCGTGCAGCGCGGCCTGCCCGCCCACGCGCTGCTGACCAAGGCCGACAAGCTGGGCCGCGGCCAGCAGGGCAACGCGCTGCAGGCGGTGAAGAAGGAGCTGTTCTCCGCCTTCGGCGACACCGTCAGCGTGCAGACCTTCTCCGCCGAGTCCAAGCAGGGCGTGGACGAAGCCCGCATGGTCGTGGGCAACTGGCTGGAGCTGTCCTGAGCTGATGCTCAGACACTGACGTGGAACAGGCGGCCGACCAGCGCCGCCGCCGCCATGGCCATGGCGCCCCAGAAGCCAACCCGCCAGGCGCCCCGCAGCACCGGCGCACCGCCCACCCACGCGGCCACGCCACCGGAGGCCAGCAGTCCGGCCAGCGTCGCCACCGTCGTGACCAGTACCACGCGGTCCGGCGGGGCCAGCACGGTGGTGGCGATCGGCAGCAGCGCGCCCACGGTGAAGGCCGTCGCCGACGCGAGCGCCGCCTGTAACGGCCGTGCGCGCAATGCCTCGGTGATGCCGAGCTCGTCGCGCAGGTGGGTGGCCAGGGCATCGCGCGCAGTAAGTTGCTCGGCCACCTGCCGCGCAAGACCCGGTTCCAGGCCGCGCTCCGTATAGATCTGTGTCAGTTCCGCCAGTTCGCTATCCGGCATCTCCTGAAGCTCGCGCGTTTCCACGGCCAGGTCAGCGGCTTCGGCATCGGCCTGCGACTGCACGGACACGTACTCGCCCGCCGCCATCGACATGGCGCCGGCAACCAAGCCGGCGACGCCCGTGATCAGGACCGTGGACGCCGACGCGCCACTGGCGGCCACGCCCACCACCAGGCCCGACACCGAGACGATGCCGTCGTTGGCGCCCAGCACAGCGGCACGCAACCAGCCGACGCGATCGGTGCGGTGGCGTTCGTGATGGCGCAGCGTGGCGTTGCGGGGATGGCGAGGCATGCGTGCAGCGTACGCCTCCGGTGCCGCAAGCGTGCCCCTTCGCCTCCATGGATGGGATGCTGCGGCGTTCCGATGGCGATGAACGCGTGCGGGTGGTCACGCTATAGTGCCGGCCTTGCGACGCAGGGCCGCCGGCCCGGCACCGCACCCCCCTCGCGAGCCCCGCCCTTGTCCAGTCCCAGCCACGTCGCCGACACGCTGATCACCGACCGTACCCAACTGGTCGATTACATCGCGTCGGGCGAGAAGCCCGCGCAGGACTGGCGCATCGGTACCGAGCACGAGAAGTTCGGCTTCCGCCTCGACGACCTGCGCCCGCCCACCTTCGACGGCGACCGCGGCATCGAGGCCCTGCTGAAGGGCCTGACCCGCTTCGGCTGGGAGGCGATCGAGGAGAAGGGGCGCGTCATCGCCCTGTCCAAGGACGGCGCCTCGGTCACGCTCGAACCGGCCGGCCAGCTGGAACTGTCCGGCGCGGCGGTGGAAACCCTCCACGAGACCTGCGTCGAAGTCGGCACGCACCTGAAGGAAGTCAAACAGGTCGCCGACGAGCTGCAGGTCGGCTTCCTCGGCATGGGCTTCCAGCCCAAGTGGCGGCGCGACGAGATGCCGTGGATGCCCAAGGGCCGCTACCAGATCATGAAGGCGTACATGCCCAAGGTCGGCCAGCTCGGCCTGGACATGATGACGCGCACCTGCACCGTGCAGGTCAACCTGGACTACGCCAGCGAAGCGGACATGGTGAAGAAGTTCCGCGTGTCGCTGGCGCTGCAACCGATCGCCACCGCGCTGTTCGCCGATTCGCCGTTCACCGAAGGCAAGCCGAACGGCTACCAGAGCTACCGCTCGCACATCTGGACCGATACCGACGGCGACCGCACCGGCATGCTCGACTTCGTGTTCGAGGACGGCTTCGGTTACGAGCGCTACGTCGACTACCTGCTCGACGTGCCGATGTACTTCTCCTACCGCGACGGCATCTACCACGACGCCAGCGGGCAGAGTTTCCGTGATTTCCTCAAGGGCGAGCTGCCCGTGCTGCCCGGCGCGCTGCCGACGCTGCGCGACTGGTCCGACCACATGACCACCGCCTTCCCGGAAGTGCGGATGAAGAAGTTCCTGGAGATGCGCGGCGCCGACAGCGGCCCCTGGAGCCGCATCTGCGCGCTGCCGGCGTTCTGGGTGGGCCTGCTGTACGACGATGCCGCGCTCGACGCGGCATGGGACCTGGTGAAGGACTTCTCGCTGCAGGAACGCCACGCGCTGCGCGACGGCGTGCCGACGCACGCGCTGAAGTTGCCGTTCCGCGGCGGCACCGTGCGCGACCTGGCGCGTGAGGCGGTGAAGATCGCCATCGGCGGCCTGCAGCGCCGCGCGCGCCTCAACAGCAAGGGCGTGGACGAAAGCGGCTTCCTCGACGCGCTGGTCGAGATCGTCGAGGCGAACGAGACGCCGGCCGAGCGCAAGCTGGCCCTGTTCCATGGCGAGTGGAAGGGCGACATCGACCGCGTGTTCCGCGAGTTCGCCTACTAGGGCAGGGTACCAGCGTCGACGCTGTCCCGGGTCGCCGCACTTTCGCGTTGTTCCCCTGAAAGCCACCGTGCAGGCCCCGGCCTGTCCGGCCACAGGGGGCTGCGGCGGGATGCCGTGGCATACAGCGGATCTCGCGAGCGACGCATGGATCAGGTACCGGTCACCCAGTTGCTGAAACGCGCGCGCGAAGGCGACGTGCGCGCCGCCGATGCGGTGTTCGCCAGCCTGTACGACGAACTCAAGCGCGCCGCGCACCTGCAGTTGCGCCGGCACCACGACCCGCTCGATACCACCGTGCTGGTGCACGAGACCTATCTGAAAATGGCCACCGGCGAGCGCCTGGCCGCCAACGACCGTGCGCACCTGCTGGCGATGTCGGCCCGCGCCATGCGGCAGGTGCTGGTGGACCACGCGCGCATCGCGCACGCGCAGAAGCGCGGCGGCGGCGTCGACGCGCTGACCCTGACCGCGCGCCTAGGCGGGGACGAGCGGGCGGTGGTCGAAGTACTGGCGCTGGACGAACTGCTGGACGCGCTTCAACAGGCCGACGCGCGTGCCGCGCAGATCGTCGAGCTGCGCTACTTCGGCGGCTATGAGGAAACCGAGATCGCCCAGATGCTGGGCCTCAGCGAGCGCACCGTGCGGCGCGACTGGCGCACGGCGCGGGCCTTCCTGCTGGCGGAACTGGGCAAGTGAGCGACGCCGGCATCGAGCGCCGTCGGCGCGCGCTGGCCCTGTTCCGCGAGGCCGTCGAGATCGCGCCGGCCGAACGCGAGGCCTGGCTGGACCATGCCTGCAGCAACGACAACGCGCTGCGCGCAGCGGTCGATGCGCTGCTGGTGGCGGATGCGAGCGGCACCGAGCCGTTCGCAGGCGATGCGCTGGCGTGGGGGCGCGCCTTCCAGGACGACCATGGCGACGTCGCGCGCGACGCCCTGGTCGGCCGCAGCATCGGGCCGTGGCGCATCACCGGCATTCTCGGGCATGGCGGCATGGGCGCGGTGTACCGCGTCGACCGCGATGATGGCGCGTACACGCAACATGCCGCGCTGAAGCTGATCCGCGCCGGCACCGATTCGCAGGCCGCGCGCGAACGCTTCCTGCGCGAGCGGCAGATCCTCGCCCGCCTGCGGCATCCCAATATCGCCACCCTGCTGGATGGCGGCATCAGCGGCGACGGCGATCCGTGGTTCGTGATGGAACTGGTCGACGGCCAGCCGATCGACCGCTGGTGCGACGCGCGGCAGCTGGGCCTGCGCCAGCGCATCGTGCTGTTCCTGCAGGTGGTCGATGCGGTACGCCATGCGCACCGCAACCTGGTGGTGCACCGCGACCTCAAGCCGTCCAACCTGCTGGTGGACAACGAGGGCAGGGTGAAACTGCTGGACTTCGGCATCGCCAAGGAACTCGCCGACACGCGCGCCATGACCGTCGACCGCGCGCTGACGTTCGAGTACGCCTCGCCGGAGCAGCTGCTCGATGCGCCCATCACCACCGCCACCGACCTGTGGCAGCTGGGCGTGGTGTTGCACCGCCTGCTGACCGGCGCGCATCCGTTCGGGGTGACGCGGGAAACGCCGGTGGCGCACCAGCTGCAGCAGCTCGAGCGCGAACCCGAGCCGCTGACGCGCGCCGCAGCGCAGGCCAGCGACGACCAGGCGTCGCAGCGAGGTGGGCATTCCCCGGCATCGCTGGCGCGCGCACTGCGTGGCAGTCTGGCGCAGATGGTGCAGGCCTGCCTGCGTCGCGATCCGGGCGCGCGCTATGCCTCGGCCGACCTGCTGGCAAGCGATCTGCGCGCGTGGCTCGATGACCGGCCGATCAGCGCAGTACCGCAGCCGCGTGCCGATCGCGCGCGGCTGTGGCTGCGACGCAACCGTGGCCTGGCCGCTGCGGCCGGCATGGTCGTGCTGGCGCTGTTCGCCGGCACCGGCGTGGCGCTGTGGCAAGCGCATGAGGCGCGCGTACAGGCGCGCATCGCCGAGCGCGAGTCGGAGAGTGCGCGTGCGACCCTGGCCTTCCTCGCCGACACCTTGGCAGCGGCCGCACCCGAACAGGCGATGAGCACCGAAGTCAGCGTGCGCCAGCTGCTCGACCAGGCGCGCGCCAAACTCGACCAGCGTGCCCTCGATCCGCAGGTGAGGCAGCCGCTGCAGCGGATGCTGGGGCGTCTCTACCGCTCGCTGGGCGACGATCAGCAGGCCGTCGTCCTGTTCTCGGCAGGTCTCAAGGGGGTCGCGCCGCAGACGCGCGAGGAGGCCCTGGCGTTGGCGGACGACCTGGTCGCCTATTCCGACGAGTTGGGGGATCTGGAGCGCACCGCCGAGTCGCTGGCCGCCGCCGAGCAGGCCGTTGCGTTGCGCCAGCGCTTCGCACCGGACGACGCCGAACAGCAGCTCCGATCGATGGCGCACCTGACGCTGGGTCATGTGGAGAAGTACGGCCTGGAGTGGTGCCGGAAGCGGGCCGAATCCTCGCTCGCCTTCGCCAAGCGCATGCCGTCGCCGCCTGCGGACGTGGTGCTGGATATCTATTCGGACATCAGTACTGCCGCCAATTTCCAGAACGACCGGCGGCGTCTGTTGTCGGTGAGTCGCGAGGGGCTTGCGTACGCGGACGCGCACGGCATCGCGGCGGACTCGCCGGTGCGACGGACGCTGGTGCGGAGCCTGGTGTCCGGGCTGATCCTGGAGGGCAAGCCGGCCGAGGCAGAGCGCGTGGTCCGCCAGGCCATCGCCGCCGCCGAGAAGACCGGCGGCTATGGCGGCACCAGTGCGACGGTGTGGTACCAGACCCTGGCTGACACGCTGATCGGCCAGGGTCGCTACCGGGAGGCGCGTGAGGCCACCGATCGCAGCTATGCGCTGTCCAGCCAGCATGGCGAGGGGCCGCGCAACCTGGCGATGGCGCTGGCCAACATCACCGCCATCGACATCATGTACGGCGACTATGCGGCTGCGCTGGTGCGCTCCACCCAGGGCATCGCACGCCTGGACGAGGCGGGGGTCTCGCCGGATGACAACTTCCGCCGCACGATCGAACGCGTGCATGCGCGCGCACTGGTGGCGAATGGTGGGTTCAAGGAGGCGGCGACGCGGCTCGACGATCTGCTCGCACGTGCGAAGCGGCTGGATGGCGAGGCCTCGGACGAGTACGCGCAGGTGCTGGGCGACCAGCTGAACCTGTCCCTGCGCACGCGGGACGCCGCGCGGGCGGCGCCGCTGCTGGCGGAGCTTCGCACGCGCACGGCCCAGCGCGGGGTTCCCGACAACCACGAGCAGTTCGGGTACTTCTCTGCGATGGAGGCCACGCTCGATCGTCTGCGTGGCGATGCCGCCGCCGCCGAGCAGCACCAGCGGGACGCGCTCCAGCGATTGCAGGCCAGCGCCAGTGACGTCGATGTGGCGATCGCGCGTGCGACCCTGGCCGGCGATGTCGCGGCGCGCGGCGACCGAAAGGAGGCGCGCCGGCTGCTGGACCAGGCACTGCCGGTGATGCGCGAGACGCTGCTGCCCGCCGAACGGAACCGTCTCGACGCGGAGGCGCTGTCGTCGCGCCTGCAAGGCTGACGCACCGCCGGACGTTGCGCTATTCGGCGCAGGGCGCGATCGGCGTCAGCGTGTAGCGCTCCGTGCCGTTGTTGCAGCGCGTACCCATCGGCGTCTTCACGCAGCCGTTGCCGGTGCCGGTCATGCGGCCACCGTTCTCGTCGGCGGACACGGAGTACGTGCCGCTGCCATACACCCCGACGCCACCCATGTTGCCCTGGTAGGTGTAGGAGCCGCCCTCGTCGCTGCCGGGCGTGAAGGTCACCGTATTGCCGCTGCCGCTGATGGTGAACGTCTCGGCGAGGTTGCAGATGGTGCCGGTGCCGTGGAAGTAATCGAGACCGCCTTCCGCGGAGTAGGCCTGCGGACGCTTGGTGTCGAACTCCAGCGTCGCACGGCCGACGCCGCGCTTGCTGCGCGCTTCGAACGCGATGGTGGCCTCCTCGTTCTTCTTGTCAGGACCCGCATAGGCGTACTTTGCGTCGGCCGGCACCTTGCCGCCCGCTGGCTGCAGGCTGGAACCGCCGCTCAGGGTGGCTGTTACCGTACCGCCGGCCGGCGCGCCGTCCGACTTCGCGCGCGGAATCGCTTCCAGATCGAACGCGGTGCTAGGGCGGATGCCCTTGCGCTTGCCGGGATTGCTGGTGACCTTCAGCTCCACGCAGCGGCCGCTCTCCCACGGTCCTCCGCCCTGGCCGACACCGCGCAGCATCATCTCGGCGACCATCTGCAGGTAAAGGAAGGACTGCTCGGCCAACTGCGCCGCGTGCTTCACCTCATCCATGCGGAAGATGCTGAAGCCGCTATGGTCGCCGAAATCCTCGTAGCCGCTGCCGGGCGCGCGTCCATAGCCCATCCTGACGTCGAAGGACTGCGGCTTGCCGCCGACCGTGCCGCCGGCGGACATCGTCATGCTCGCCGTCGATCCACCGTTGTCCTGGATCAGGTGCGCGTCGTTGTCGAGGAATCGCTCGAGCTTGAATTCGCTGCGCACATGTCCGCCGGCCCCGGCCTGGCCGACGACGTTCATCTGCGAATCCACGTTCAGCGTCACCGTCAGCTTGCCTTCCGCATCCGGACAGGCGTCGATGTGCACCTTGATCTTCATCTTGCCGGACAGGCCGTCGGTGGCCTTGCCCTCGAATTCCAGCGTCTGGTCCAGCGAGCCGTCCGCACCGAAGTGCAGTTCCGCACCGCCCTTGCCGTCCTTGTCGGCGCCCAACTTCACCGGCCCGGCCTTGGCCAGCTCGGCCAGCTGTTCGTCCGACATGGTCTGCACCGCGCCATTGACCATGCCGCCGGCGATCAGGCCACCGAAGGCGCCCACCGCCAAGCCGGTGAATCCGGCATCCAGGCCGCTGCCATCGAACGCCGCGGGGATCATCCGCGGCACATCGGCCTGCGCGCCGCGCAAGGCGCGCTCATTCTGTTCGCCCCATGCCTTGAGCGCCGCAACCGCTTTCGCTTCGCCACCCAGTGCATCGACCATGCCCGTGGCTTCCATCACGCGGTAGTGCACCAGGTAATCGAACAGCGTCATCTTGCGAAGCGTCGTGTCGGGGTCCGAGGTGCGGAACGCATCCATCTGCGCGCGTGTCGGCATCAGCCTGGCACGATTGTCGGCGACGCCTGCGCCGCCGGATTCCGCCTCCGGGCGCGAGCAGGCGGCGACCATGCAGACCGTGAACGTGAGGCAGGCGAGGAGGCGGGTCTTCATGAGCGTATACCGGCAGGGGTCAGCGTTCGGAGGTGGTGGCGAGCAGCGTGCGGGTGTCGGCTGCTCTGAGCTTCAGCAGCGCCACCCAGTCCTGCCGGTTGAGGTTGCAGTGCACGGGTGCGTCGGGGCTGCACGGTGCATCGCCCGCGACGCGCGTGGGCAGGTCGGCGAAGCGTCCCTGCGCATCCAGCCGCAGCATCCGCAATGCGACGGACTGCTGCACGTTGCCGCCGACCAGCCAGGCCATGCCGTCCTTTGCGGCCACCACGATGTCGCAGTGCATCGGCAGCCCTGCGGCATCGCGGTCCAGTACGCCCAGCAGTCCCGGGTGACCCATCGCACGCGGTTGCCCGCGCACGTAGCACAGCAGATCGCCAGGTGCGGGAGGCGCCTGCTGCGGCGCGACCAGGCGGTAGGGACCGGAGGACGATCGCGCAGCCGCGCGCACGTAGTCCACATGCCTTGATGACGCGGTGAAGCCCGGTATCCCCGCCTGCCGCATCACCCACGACACGAACGCCGCCGACCACGGCGTGTCGACCACGAAGCTGCGGCATGCCGCGCCAGCGTTGCCACAACCACCCGCCAGCCCACTGCCGTTCCAGTACGTGGCGACCTTGCGCCAGGCCTGCGTGCCATCGGCCAGGGCATCGTTCTCGGCCTCGTACACCGCCTGCCCACCCGCCCGGCCATCGGCGTCGATGAACGTGCGGAACCACGCATGGTTTTCCTGGCAGGCGATGGCGGCGATGCGGGTGGCGACATCGGTCGACGCCGTCTGTGTGCGCAGCTGCGGACAGGGATCGGTGGCACCGGCGGTCGGCGGGTACCCGAGGAGGGCCAGGGCGAACAACAGCAAGAGCGTGGGTTTCATCGGGTGTCATCCATGGCGGAGGCCGGCAGGCGCACGGCCTGCCGATGTCGGGATCAGAAGTTGCGCAGCAGGCCGCGCAACAGCTTCTTGGCGCCACCTTCTTCCTTCTTCTCGGGGTCCTGCTTGCCGTCGCCTTCGTCATCGCCGGTCGGCATGCCGCCCATGTCGCCGAAGTCCATGCCCAGCATCGCGACGGTGGTCGCCTTGGTGCGCACGCGCACGTTCCATTCCGGATCCCAGGGCTGCTTCGGATCCGCGGGCTTGGGAGGCCACACGATGTTGGTTTCAGGGCCGTAGGCGATCATGTTGAGCGAGGCGAATCCGCCCTCTTGTCCGCTCTTGGCGGTAGCCTTGAAGATCCCCTGTGGAATCGCGCAGTTCGTCGTGCCTGGCGCGAGCAGCACTTTCTGCTTCAGCCATTTGTCGATGTACGACCCGGTCAGATAGTTCACCAGTTCGTGTCCCGCTCCGGGTACCTCGGCGCTGCTCCACACGGTGAAGTTGCGCTCGTCCTGCATCGCGATCGCGTTGAGGAAATAGGCCCTGGCGCGATCGACCGGTTGCCAGCTCAGGGCGATGCTGTCGGTCAGTTCGCCCCGCGTCTGCAGCGCGATCTTCGGCATGAAGTCCGCGTTCTGCCCCAGATCGAACTGCAGGGAGGCGGGCACGCCGTCGCCGGTGATGCGGTGCTGGCCCACCATCGACGACCGCTCGCCGACGCGGCGGCTGTTCTTCTGGTTCGGCCACAGCGCGTAACTCGGATTCACATCGATGTCGCGGTCGGGAACGAACAGGCCCGGTGCGATCGCGCCGTCCTGCTGGAACTGCCCGTTCCTGATCTTCAGCGTCATCACCTTCGGCTGGCCGGGGCGCACGGTGGCGCTGCAGCCCCAGTACTGGCGGATGGTCACTTCGATGTCGTGCATCTCGGGATTCTTCGGATCCTCGACGTCCTTGCCCGGCGGCGGCGGCAGCAACGACAGCAACTTGCCCACGCCCAGTCCTGCCGGCACCGCCTGCTCGGCCGGCATGCCGGGCTTGAGCCGGTTGTGCAGGGCGATGTCGAGCACGCGGCCCTGGGTGGCCGGGATGTTCCGAGACTGCGGATAACCCTGCGGCCCCTTCTCGCCGCCCATCATCCGGCCGGCCAGGCCGCCCAGTGCGCCCAAGTCCGGCATGCCGGCCATCGAGTGCGTGGCGACATCGATCCAGACCTGGGTTTCAGGACCGGCGGGCGGCGCGCTGCTGGCGGGCAGGGCGACGATCAGCGCGGTGGCGAGGACGGGTTTGAGTGGCGGTCGGCGCATGGCGGCAAGTTCCTGATGAAGGCGATGGGGTGGTATGCGAAGGAAGGCATCCACAGGGGACACGCACCGGGCACGCCGCGCCGGTCGCCGTGCCGCTTTGCCCCGACGGACGGACCCGCATATACTCCCCCCCACTATCAGGAAGGCCGCCGTGCCCCACTCGCCCGACGACAAGAAGAAGGCCCTGACCCGCGTGCGCCGCATGCGCGGCCAGCTGGACGCGCTGGGGCGCGCCCTGGAAGAGGGCGCCGACTGCGGGCCGGTGCTGCAGCAGCTCGCTGCCGTGCGCGGCGCGGTCAACGGGCTGATGTCGGACATCCTGGAAAGCCACCTGCGCGAGGAGTTCGCGCATCCGGCCTCGACCCCTGAACAGCGCGAGACCGGCATCGATACCGCCATCGCGCTGGTCCGTTCCTATCTCAAGTAAGCAGGAGTGCCTCCGATGAAGTCCCGTGCCGCTGTCGCCTTCGCCGCCGGCGAACCGCTGAAGATCGTCGAGATCGACGTCGCCCCGCCCAAAGCCGGCGAAGTGCTGGTGAAGATCACCCACACCGGTGTCTGCCATACCGACGCGTTCACCCTGTCCGGCGAAGATCCGGAAGGCCTGTTCCCTGTCGTGCTGGGTCACGAGGGCGCGGGCATCGTCGTCGAGGTCGGCGAAGGCGTGACCAGCGTGAAGCCGGGCGACCATGTGATCCCGCTGTACACCGCCGAATGCGGTGAATGCCTGTTCTGCAAGAGCGGCAAGACCAACCTGTGCACCTCGGTGCGCGCCACCCAGGGCAAGGGCGTGATGCCCGACGGCACGTCGCGCTTCTCGTATGAAGGGCAGCCGCTGTACCACTACATGGGCTGCTCGACCTTCAGCGAGTACACCGTGGTCGCCGAGGTGTCGCTGGCGAAGATCAATCCTGACGCGAACCCCGAACACGTCTGCCTGCTCGGCTGCGGCGTCACCACCGGCATCGGCGCCGTGCACAACACCGCCAAGGTGCAGCCCGGCGATTCGGTCGCCGTGTTCGGCCTGGGCGGCATCGGCCTGGCGGTGATCCAGGGCGCACGCCAAGCGAAGGCCGGTCGCATCATCGCCATCGACACCAATCCTTCCAAGTTCGAGATGGCCAGGCAGTTCGGCGCCACCGACTGCGTCAACCCGAAAGACTTCGACAAGCCCATCCAGCAGGTCATCGTGGAGATGACGGGATGGGGCGTCGACCATTCGTTCGAGTGCATCGGCAACGTCAACGTCATGCGCGCGGCGCTGGAGTGCGCGCACCGCGGCTGGGGCCAGAGCGTGATCATCGGTGTCGCTGGCGCGGGGCAGGAGATTTCCACGCGTCCGTTCCAACTCGTCACGGGGCGCAAGTGGATGGGCACCGCGTTCGGCGGCGTGAAGGGCCGTTCGCAGTTGCCGGGCATGGTGGAGGATGCGATGAAGGGCAAGATCGAACTCGCGCCGTTCGTGACCCACACCATGCCGCTGGACGGCATCAACGACGCCTTCGACCTGATGCATGAAGGCAAGTCGATCCGCTCGGTGGTGCATTACTGATGTCAAAGCCCCTCTCCCGCCGGGAGAGGGGTTGGGGTGAGGGTGCGGCGTCATCCCGATGATCGGACGCCGCGCTTCTTGCAGCATCCGCATCCGGTAGGCTACCCCGCTTCGCCGAACCCTCATACGGCGCTTTGCGCCACCTTCTCCCGGCGGGAGAAGGGAACACGGAAATCACCATGACACTCCAACGCATCGAACACCGCGCCTGCGTCGGCGGCTGGCAGGACGTTTACGAACATGCCTCACGCACGCTCGGCTGCACCATGCGCTTCGCCGTCTACCTGCCGCCGCAGGCCGCGACGCAGACGCTGCCGGTGCTGTACTGGTTGTCCGGCCTGACCTGCACCGAGCAGAACTTCATCACCAAGGCCGGCGCACAGCGGTATGCCGCCGAACACGGGGTGATCCTGGTCGCGCCGGACACCAGTCCGCGCGGCGACGACGTGGCTGACGCCGACGGCTACGACCTGGGCAAGGGCGCGGGCTTCTACGTCAATGCCACGCAGGCGCCGTGGGCGACGCACTACCGCATGTACGACTACATAGTCGACGAACTGCCGGCGCTGGTCGAGGCGGACTTCCCGGTCAACAACGCGCGTGCGATCAGCGGCCATTCGATGGGCGGGCACGGCGCGTTGACGATCGCGCTGAAGAATCCCGGTCGCTACCGCAGCGTCTCGGCGTTCTCGCCGATCGTGGCGCCGTCACAGGTCCCGTGGGGCGAGAAGGCGTTCGGTGCCTATCTGGGCGAAGATCGCGACACGTGGAAGGCGTACGACACCGTCGCCCTGATCGCCGGTGCGCAGGAGCGCTTGCCGCTGCTGGTCGACCAGGGCGATGCGGACGAGTTTCTGGAGACGCAGTTGAAGCCCGAACGGCTGCAGGCGGCCGCCGAGGCCACGGGTCATCCGCTGACGCTGCGCCTGCAGCCCGGCTACGACCACAGCTATTACTTCATCGCCAGCTTCATCGGCGACCACATCGCGCATCACGCGAAGGCCCTGCATCGATGAGCCTCGACCACGCTACCGACACGCCCGTTCCGCTGGTGTTCTACGTCCGCCTGCGGGTGAAGCCGGAACGGGTCGACGAATGGCTGCGGGCGGTGCACGACATCGTCGGGGCGATGTCGAAGGAGGACACCTTCCTCTCGTGCGCCCTGCACCGCGACGCGAACGATCCAACCCTGTTCACGCTGTACGAGCGCTGGGCCGAACCCGATGTGGCGACGTTCCTCGTGCGACAGGACAAGCCCTACCGGCGCGACTACGAAGCTCGGTTGCCGGATCTGCTGCAGGGACCGCGCGAACCGCAGGTGCTGGTCCCGTTGGCCAACTGGCCGGCGGCGGGTCACACCGGCAACGCGTAGTCGGTGTAGGCGAAGCGTCCGTCGCGCAGTTCGGTGTCGCCCTTCAGCAGCGCGAGCGGCGCGTCGAACATCGGTCCGGACCATACGCAGGTATGGAACTCGCCATTCTCGCCGCAGGGATCGATGCCGGTCGGTAACGCGGCGAGCAGCGTGGCGTCGAACGCGCTTCCTGCGAAACGCGCATCGAGCTGCTGCGTATCCACGCAGCACAGGTTCGCACGCAGGCCGCCGTCGAGCATCTCCCGCGCCAGCCTGGCGGTATCCGCACCGAACAGCGGCGTTAGTACCTCCCAGCCGATCTTCGCCAGGTTCTCCACGCGCCAGGCACGGATGTCTTCCAGAAACAGGTCGCCGAACGCGACCGTGTGCAGGCTCGGCCAGCGTCGCGCGGCGTCCGCCAGCGCGGCCGCCATCGCCTGCTCGTAATCGTCGTTGACGCAGCGCGCAGGAATCATCGCTTCGATCAGCGGCAGGCCGGTGGCGCCGGCCTGCGCGTGCAGCACGCTGCGGCGGATGCCCTGCATGGAGATGCGGTCGTACTCGCGGGTGATCGTGGTCAGCAAACCGACCACCTCAACCTCGGCGCGCTGGCGTAGCACGTGCAACGTCCACGCTGCGTCCTTGCCGCCGCTCCACGCCATCAGTACCGGCAGGCGGGTCGTCATCGGCAAGCGACGCGGGTGCGGGCCGTGGGACGGCTACGCCGCGGAAACGTCACGCAGCTCCCAGGCGCTGCCGGCCAGCAGGCGCAGGCGGTGCTTCAGCACCTGGCCGGGAATCGACGACGTCGCCACCAGCAGGATGCTCAGGTCGTCTTGCTGGCCACGCACGGTGGCATCGTCGTCGGTCACGCCGAGGCCGGGATCGACTTCATCGGGTTCATCCTGGCGCGCGCGCCAGCGCTCGAACAGGCTGCTGGTGCGCAGTGCATGCTGCAACTGCGCGGCGAATTCGTCCGCGCCGTGCGCATCGAAGCTGAAAGCCGGATCGCCGCCGCGCGCGCGGCGCGGATCCGGCAGGCTGATGTAGTAACGGACGGCCATGGCACCCCCGCAGACTCTGGACGCGTAGCGTAGCCAACCGGGGTGTTAGCCCGACGTTATGCCATCGTCGAACGCATGCGGCCCCGCCGCGAAGCCGACGCCCAGCGCGCCGTAGCCCAGGTCGGCCAGGCTGGTGAGGCTCAGGCTGCATTCCGTCATCACCACGCCCGCCGCAATGCAGGCGTTGCGCAGCGCCTCATGGCCCGGCAGCGCGCGCAGCTCGGACAGTTCGCCGCCGTAGCCCACGCACAGCACCGGCGCCAGCAGGCCGCTCTCGATGCGGCGGCGGGTGAAGTCGAACAGCCGCCGTACCGCCGATTCGAAGCCGCGCACCATCGCGACGGCAGTTTGGGTGCCGCGATGCGCACGGATCAGCGGCTTCATGTCCAGCAGGCCGCCGACGATGGCGCCGGCCATGCCCACGCCGCGCTCGATCCGATCCTGGCTGCGTGCGGCGAGATAGCGCGGGTCGCGCGGCACCACATAGGCGTAGGTGTGGGCCGCCAGCAGTTCCAGCCGCGCGCGCAGCCGCGCCACGCTCTCCCCCGCGCCGCGCAGGCGCACCGCCTCGTGCGCGGTGATGCCCTGGCCGACCGACAGGCTGTGGGTATCGATGACGCGCAGCGCGAATGGCGACGCGTGCCCGGCGGCCTGACGCAGCGGATGGTAGTCGTTGAGGATGGCGAAGCCGGCCTGCATGACGTTGTGGTGCAGGCGGCTGCGTCGCCCGGAGGTGGTCAGGCAGAAGAGGTGGTCGTAGTCGATCACCCAGCGCTCCAGCAGCAGGCGGCGCACGTCGTCCACCGTGGGCGGCAGCGTTTCGATGCTGCGCTCGTGCACCAGCGACCGGCTCGCCAGGCAGTGCCGGCGCTCGTCGTCGTCATGCCGGTCGCGGAGCAGGGCATCGCCAATCCTGACCTGCTGCGGCAGGATCTCGATGCCATGCCGGCGGATGAATTCCGCCGGCAGGTCACAGGCGGAGTCGACCACGATGCCGATGCGCATGCCGCCGCTCCCTTCCGATGTCCCATCCCCGGAGCGAACGCTAGGCAATGCGCGGGCGGCTGTCTTGGCACATTGGCGGGAACTGCGGGCGGTGTCGCAGCCCTGCCGGTCTCGAGCTGCGGAATCGCGCACGCGTTCCGCGACGACTGTGCGCGGTGTCGTGCACCAATGTGATTGTGTTCTGAGCGCGCGCTGCGGCGCGCCCGTGCAGGATCAGACCTTGAACGGCGCCGGCGGCGCGGCGAAGGCGGCCACCACCGCGCCCTTGCCCACGTTGACCATGCCGGTCAGGCTCATCACGCTCTCGAACACCTCGACCTGATTGTTCTCGCAGATGTCGCGCAGGCGCTGGTAGCCGGGCAGGGCGCGCAGTTCCGCCAGTTCGCCGCCGTAGCTCAGGCACAGCGTCGGCGTCATCAGGCCGGCCATCACGCGGTTGCCGGTGAACTTGAACATCTGCTCCACCGCGTTCTCGAAGCCCTTGATCTTGGCCACGGGCTCGGTGTTGCCGGCGTGGCCGTACAGCACGGGCTTGATGTCCAACGCGCTGCCCAGCGCGGCGCTGAGCAGACCGACGCTGCGGTCGCCCTTGGTGCGCGCGCGGTTGCGCAGGTAGTACAGGTCGCGCGGGATCATGTAGCCGTGCGTGTGGTTGGCCAGCTCCTCCAGCCGCACGCGGATCTGCTGCACGTTGGCACCGGCATCGCGCATGCGCACGGCTTCGACGGCGGTGATGCCCTGCGCGGCGAACAGGTTCTGCGTGTCGATCACCCGCAACGCGAACGGCGAGTTGTGGCCCGCAGCCTGCCGCACCGGCTTGTAGTCGTTGAGGATGGCGAAGCTGGCCTGCATCGCGTTCTCGTGGATCGGCGACCGCGTCTTGGTGATCGTCATGCAGAAGACGTGGTCGTAATCGATCACCAGGCGGCCCAGGAACAGGTCGCGGATCTGGTTGACGGTGAACGGCGTGGTCTCGGCCTCGTGGCCGCGCTCGGCCACGTGCGCGTGCAGGAAGCTCAGCGTGGCCTGCTCGTCGCGGTGGTCGGCCAGCACGGCCTCGCCGATGCGCACCGTGATCGGCAGGATCACGATGTTGTGTTGTTCGAGGTATTCCAGCGGCAGGTCGCACGCCGAATCGACGACTATCCCAATGCGCATTAGCCCCTCCCGGCATCGTCGCATTTGTATCTATCTCCGGAAAACTAGCGGAGAACGGCACTCAAGTCGCTGGATAAACGCATGAAGTGTGCGTTGCGTCACTCTTTTGTGACGTGATCCGGCCGGCAAAACGGGGCCGCGGTCAGATGGACGTCGGGGTCCCGTGCGCACAAGTTATGTGAATCAAGTCACAAATCGGCCCGGATGCGGCTTGTCCCGCTCCAGGCCCGGCCCGACACTCGCCGCATAGGGAAGGGGCAACATGACACAGCGGTGGGGGTCGTTACTGCTGCTGCTGGCCCTGCTGCCGGTAGGCGCGCGTGGGGAGAACATCGCGCGGATCGACCGCCTCCAGCCAGTGGCGCTGGAACAGCAGGCCGGACAGCGCGCGGGACTGTTTTCGGAACGTCGCTTCGAGGGCGACGCCGGGGGCATGCGCGTGATCGGCAACGGCACGTGGCGGGTGCACCCCACGCCGGGCGTCTCGCAGCCACTGCTGGTGTTCTACCACCCGTACACCGCGCGCGTGACCGTGAAGGACGGCAGCGGCGCCGCGCCACGCCGGCAGGACATCTTCAGCGCCGGTCTCGAGCCGCAGTACAGCCGGCGTGCCCTGGTGTTCCCGCTGACCGGCGATGGCCCGGTCGACGTGAAGGTCGAGGGCGCGCGCTATCCGTTGCGGGTCGCCGTGGAATCCGCCCCGGCCTACGCCGCCGCCGATCTCTGGCATGTGCGGCTGGTGCTGCCGGCGATCGGCATGGTGCTGGGCGTGTCGCTGGCGGTGCTGCTGTTCTGGGCCATGCTGCGCGACCGCGTCTACCTGCTGTACGCCGGCGCCATGCTGTTCCAGCTGCTGTACGCCCTGTGCTCGTACGGCGAAGCGTACGCGTGGCCGGGCTTGTCGGTGCTGGCGCGCTTCGGTGCGCAGGGCATCTGGCTCTCCGGCTCGCTGGCCACCATCCTGCTGGTCCTGCTGTGGCTGGACTACGCCGGCCTGCGCCAGGCCACGCCGCGGCTGGCGCTGGCGATGCGCGCCGTCGGCGTCTACGGCTGCGGCGCGACCCTTGTTCTGCTGCTGTCGCCCTGGCCGGCCGACAAGGCGTGGTTCCCCGACATCGCCAATGCCCTGTTCCTGCTGACCAACGCCATCACGCTCGCCACGCTGGTGGTGGCCTGGTTCCGCGGCCAGCGCCATGCCGCCTATGTGCTGATCGCCTGGGTGCCGCTGCTGGTGTTCACCATGATGCGCGCGTTCCGCTTCAGCGGCGGCGAGCGGCCGGAGCCGTGGCTGGAATACGGATTGCCGTGGGTATTGGCGTTCACCGCCGTCGTGCTCGCGCTGGGCCTGGCCGACCGCATGCTGACCTTCCGCCGCGAGCGCGACCGCGCCAAGGCGCATGCCGAGCGCGATGGCCTGACCGGCATGCTCAACCGCGCCGCCATCGAACACCGCCTCGACTGGGCGCTGATCGAACGCCCGCGCGAACACATTCCCGTGTCGCTGCTCTTCATCGACCTGGACCACTTCAAGCAGGTCAACGACCGCCATGGTCACGCCATCGGCGATGCCTGCCTGCGCGCGGTGACGCGCGTGGTCAGCCAGCAGTTCCAGTACGGCGACCAGCTCGGCCGGCTGGGTGGCGAGGAGTTCGTGCTGGTGCTGTCCGGCGTCGAACTGCACACCGCCATGCGCATCGGCGAAGAGGTCTGCGCACGCATCCGCCACGACTGCGCGCAGGTGGAAGGCGTGGCCGTAGGCGTGACCGCCAGCATCGGCGCCGCACAGGCGCGCGACGGCGATACCGTGGCCTCGCTGATCGCGCGCGCCGACCAGGCGATGTACGTGGCCAAGCGGGCCGGCGGCGACCGCATCGTCGCCGAAGAGGCCCCGTGCGAGGGCGCAGGACTGACGGAGGCGCCCGCGGGCGCCTCCGTGGAATGACGCCGCCCGGCGTCGCTTACTTTGAATACGCGCGCGGCAGCGGACCGGCCTGCTGAAGGTAGCGGTCGCGCAGTTCGGTCTGGCGCGAGCGCATCGGGATCGCCCGTCCACCCAGCCACAGCTGTTCCGCCGTGTGGGCCACGTCCAGCGGATCGCCGCTCCACAGCACCAGGTCGGCCAGTTTGCCCGGCGCGATGGTGCCCACGCGGTCGCCCACGCCGAACGCCTCCGCCGGCACGCGGGTCAGGCCGGCCAGGCCGTCTTCCCACGGCAGGCCGTTGGCCACCGCGTTGCCGGCCAGCTGGCGGATCTTGCGCGCATTGTGCGAGGCATCGCCGGCCTGCGAAAAGCTGACGCTCACGCCGGCGCCGTCCAGCCGCGCCGCGTTCTCCAGCGACGCGCCGATCTGGTCGAAGTCGGCCGGCAGCGCGGCCAGCGCATCCACGAACACCGGCACCTTCGCCTGCGCCAGCTGCGGCGCCAGCTTCCACGCTTCCGCACCGCCGACGATGGCGATGCGCACGTTCTCGCGCTGGGCCCAGCGCAGCAGCTGGCGGATGTCGGCGGCCCGGTGCACCTGCACCACGATGCGGCCATTGCCGGCCAGGTAGCGCGCCAGCGTGGCGCGACCGGCCGGCGTCAGCAGCGCATGCGGCGAATCGGCCGGCACGCGGCCACGCGCCTCGGCCACCATCTGGTCCAGCAGCATCCACTGCGCCGCCCGCGACTTGCCGGCCAGTTCCGCGCCGCCACTGCCCAACCGCACGAACAGCGCGCGCGGACCGACCGGATCGGCGCTGCCGTCCAGCCGCATCACGCCGCCCTGGCCGGCGATGAAGGAACCGCCGGTCGACGCGGCCAGCAAGGTGAAGCCGATGCCTTCCACCCGCGTCACCGGAATCAGCACCGAGGCCGGGTTGTAGGCCAGCGTCACGTCGAACTCCGGCCGCATCGGCTGGTCTTCCAGCGTCACCGCCGCATCGACCGTCGAGGATTCACCCGACACCTCCTCGATGCCGATCTCGGTGATGCCACCGAAGAACGCCGGCGTCAGCGGCCGCCCGTTGGCCTCCACCACCGTCGCGCCGGGCGCCGCGATGCCGCTGCCGACGGACTGGATCACGCCATTGCGCACCAGTACGTCGGCGTTCTGCAGCGTGCCCTGCGCGCCGGCGGTGTGCACGGTGGCGTTGCGGATGAGGATGTCCTGAGCGAATGCGGTGAGCGAGGTCGACGCCAGTGTGATCGCGATTGCCAGCGTTCTCACCGTCATCCCGGCGAAGGCCGTGACCCAGTGCCTCTTGCTGTCGGTATCGCGGGGCTCATCGAAAGTCGCTGGGTCCCGGCGTTCGCCGGGATGACGGAAGGAAACTTTACTGATGCGCTTCACGGCATCACCTCCTGGCCCAGCATGAAGTCCGACACCGGTTGCCGGCTGCGGTCGTGGCGGTCGTAGATGCGGGCGCCGTCGATGTAGACCTGTTCGGCCTTGGCGTACACGCTGAAGGGGTTCTGATTCCACACCACCACGTCGGCCATCTTGCCGGCCTCCAGCGTGCCGGTGCGCTCGGCGATGCCCAGCGACTTGGCCGCGTTGCTGGTCACCCAGCGGATCGCGCGCTCCGGCGCGATCTCGCCCATGCCGGCGCGGCGCGCATTCGCCATCACCTTCGCCGCTTCCTGGTTCAAGCGCTGGATGCCTTCGTCCGAATCCGAATGCACGATCGCGCAGCCGTTGGCCGGGCGGTCGACCAGTGCGATGTTCTCCTGGATGCCGTCGAAGGCCTCCATCTTGAAGCCCCACCAGTCCGCCCACAGCGCGCCGCAGACGCCGTCCTGCGCCAGCCGGTCGGCCAGCTTGTACGCCTCCACACCATGGTGGAACGCGGCGACCTTGAAGCCGAACTCCTTGGCCAGGTCCAGCATCGTGGTCATTTCATCGGCGCGGTAGCAGTGGATGTGCACCAGGATCTCGCCGTTGATCGCGCCCGCCAGCGTGTCCAGCTTCAGGTCGCGCTTGCCGCCGGCATCACCACCACTGTCGGTGCCCTCGCCACCGCTGGCGCGGTCCCACCAGCGTTTCTTCTTCGGCTGCTGCGGCTTGGGTGCGTTCTTCTTCAGGTACTCGCTGGCATCGATGAAGGCCGCGCGGTAACCGGCCACGTTGCCCATGCGCGTGGCCGGACCGGCCTTGCCGCCGTACACGCGCTTGGGGTTCTCGCCGCAGGCCATCTTCAGCCCCCACGGCGCACCGGGGAACTTCATGCCCTGGTAGCTGGTGGACGGCACGTTCTTCAACGTCACCCCGCGGCCGCCCACCAGGTTGGCCGAGCCCGGCAGGATCTGCATCGAGGTCACGCCGCCGGCCAGCGCGGTGTGGAAGCCCGGGTCCTGCGTCCAGATCGAATGCTCGGCCCACACGTTCGCCGTTACCGGCGCGGTGGCCTCGTTGCCGTCGCTGTGCGCCTTCACTCCGGGGCTGGGATACACGCCCAGGTGCGAGTGCACGTCGATCAGGCCCGGCGTCACCCACTTGCCGGTCGCGTCGATGCGGATAGCGCCCTCGGGTGCGGACAGGCCGCGGCCCACGGCCGCCACCTTGCCCTCGGCCAGCAGCACGTCGGCGCCGTCCAGGCGTTCGCCGGTGCCGGTCAGCACGGTGGCGTTGGCCAGCAGGACCGGTCCGCCCGGCAGGGCGCGGTAGGTGCTGGGGTAAGGGTCCTGCGTGAAGCGGGACGCGGGCGTGGCGGCGTGCGCGCCGCTGCCCAGCGCGGCCAGGACCAGCCCGGCCAACAAGGTCATTCGCATCGTGTATCCCCCGGAACAGACCCGAAACCTAACCGGCCGCGACGCGCCTTGCCAAGTGCGTGCGTCGCAGTCGTGCCAGAATCGCGACACAACAACAAGAAAAAGAGGCTTCCATGAAGGACAAGAGCGAGATCGTCGACAACTGGCTGCCGCGCTACACCGGCGTGCCCCTGGATCAGTTCGGCGAGCATGTGCTGCTGACCAATTTCGGCGGCTACCTCAACGTGTTTTCGCAGCTGACCGGCGCGCCCATCGTCGGCCTGGACCGGCCGATGGCCAGCGCCACCGCCGACGGCATCACCATGATCAACTTCGGCATGGGCAGCCCCAATGCCGCCACCATGATGGACCTGCTGTCGGCCATCATGCCCAAGGCGGTGCTGTTCCTCGGCAAGTGCGGCGGGCTGAAGCGCAAGAACCAGCTGGGCGACCTGGTGCTGCCCATCGCGGCGATCCGCGGCGAGGGCACCAGCAACGACTATCTGCTGCCGGAAGTGCCGGCGCTGCCGGCGTTCGCGCTGCAGCGCGCGGTCTCCACCATGATCCGCGACCTGGGCCACGACTACTGGACCGGCACGGTCTACACCACCAACCGCCGCGTGTGGGAACACGACGTCGCCTTCAAGGAGCGCCTGCGCGCGATGCGCTGCATGGCCATCGACATGGAAACGGCCACCGTCTTCGCTGCCGGTTTCGCCAACCGCATCCCCGTGGGGGCCCTGCTGCTGGTCAGCGACCAGCCGATGATCCCCGAAGGCGTCAAGACCGAAGCCAGCGACGCCAAGGTCAGCTCGTCATTCGTGGAGAACCACATCACCGTCGGCATCGAAGCGTTGAAGCTGATCCGCCGCAACGGGAAGTCGGTGCGGCATTTGCGGTTTGATGAGTAGTAGCGTCGAACACCGCCAATGACACGAGGTCGCATCGGCGAATGAGGAACAGGGTGGTGAAGAATGACGATGTCAGCGTGATGTTCCTTTGCAGACATGCCGTCATGGCGGGATTGCTTCTGTGCGGGGTGCTTCCCGTGAAAGCGGGCAGCACCACCGGCATGGAATCCCGCACCCCTGTCGACGGGTCCGCAACGATGAGTGAGTCCGCGTCGTTGGCGACCCCAGCCAAGCACTGGGAACCGGGCAAGGAGCAAAGACAGGTGAACGCCTCTACGCAATCCGAAGCCGGGAGCGGCGAAAATCAGCAGTGGCTTCTGCTCCGCTCGCTGACGGAGAGCCGCCCCCATTTCGTGGGCGTCATGCCCGCGCTTCCACCGGCCGACGTGCGGGCCGCGTTCCCGCATCGCATCACGATCGTAGTCGCCTACGAAGAGGATGAGAAGGGCTTGCCCCTCTACGCCGACGATCTTGAGGCGCTGAACGGACTGGAGGACGACATCCGTGAATGGGATCCGGACCGGCGCGTGTTCCTCAATGCAGCGCGAAGCACCGGGCTGGGAGAACGGCGCTGGATTCTGTACGCCTCGGATGTCGCTGCGATGGAAGCGCTGGTGCCGGAGAACGACTTCATGGATATCTCCGCCGAGCACGATCCGGAATGGTCGGAGATCGCGGCCATCCTCGCCGGGATTCCGAAGGCCCATTGATCCGGTCGAACGTCGTGCATTATCCGTGAACCAGACAGCAGGGCAGGCCGGATGAACCTAGACACGATCGAAATGAAAGCCTTCGTCCCCGCGAAGGATCTCGCGGAGTCGATCGCCTTCTACGAAGCGCTGGGCTTCGAGGCGATCAGGGAGTCGGACGAGCTGGCCTATCTCCGCCATGGCAGCACGGCCTTCCTGCTGTCGCGGTTCTACCTACGCGAGCATGCGGAGAATTTCGTGATGCACCTGCTGGTCGAGAACGCGGATGACTGGCACCGGAATGTCGAGGCCTCAGGCGTGGTTGCCCGGTTCTCCGTCCGCCTCAGCACGCCGGATGACAGGCCATGGGGCATCCGTGACTTCACCCTGATCGATCCGACCGGCGTGCTATGGCGCATCGGGCATGTCCTTCCGGGCTGAGGCCCGATCCCCCAGCCCGAACACGAGGCAGCGCATGAACGAATCCAACGACGTCATCACCTTCTGGAAGAACGCCGGCTACGAGAAGTGGTTCGCCAATGACGATGCGTTCGATGCCGAGTTCGACCAGCGGTTCCGCGGGCTGCATTTCCGCGTGGCGCGGCGCGAACTGGAAGGCTGGATGGGCGATGCCGAGGGCGCGCTGGCGCTGGTGCTGCTGCTGGACCAGTTCCCGCGCAACTGCTTCCGGGAGAGCGCGCATTCGTACGCCACCGACGGGCTGGCGCGGCACTACGCCGCGCGTGCCATCGAGGCGGGCTTCGATGCGCAGGTCGATCCGGCGCTGAAGATCTTCTTCTACATGCCGTACGAGCATTCCGAGATGCTGGAGGACCAGCAACGTTCGGTGGACCTGTTCCGCGCCACCGGTGACGAGAACTACATCAAGTACGCGCAGCTGCACTACGATCTGATCGCCCGCTTCGGCCGCTTCCCGCATCGCAACGAGGCGATGGGGCGCACATCGACGCAGGAAGAGCGCGACTACCTGGCGGCGGGCGGATTCGCCGGGTGAAGTAAGGTGGGCCCCGGCCCACCGTTGCCGTGTGTCACGGCCGCGTCCGTGGCGATAACCCGGCGCGCGCGGCGCGGCCGGAGGTTCACGAAGGTGGGCCAGGGCCCACCCTACGAGGCATATTTCCGGTGTGGGAGCGACGTCAGTCGCGACCGGGGCGAACGGTGGGGCCGTCGCGACTTACGTCGCTCCCACACCTGCCAAGCTCCTACACCTTCCAAGGTGCCGCGCCCAACAAATGAAAAGGCGGGCCGGAGCCCGCCCTTCCGGGTCCTGTCCGACGCGACTCAGTACTTGCTGATCGTGCCGTCCACGTCGTCGGCCCAGGCATTGATGCCGCCGGTGATGTTGGAGACGTTGGCGAAGCCGAGCGCGCGGAATTCTTCCGCGGCCTGCTGGCTGCGGCCGCCACTGCGGCACAGGAAGGCGATGGCGGTGTCCTTCGGCAGCGCTTCCAGCTCGGCACGGCCGTTGCCGTCGAAGGTCTTGAAGGGCAGCTTCACCGAGGCGATGGCGCGCTCGTCGGCCGGGCGCACGTCGACCAGCAGCACTTCGCTGGCGCGGACCTTGGCATCGGCGTCCATCGGCGACAGCGCCTGAACCGGCTTGGGCGCGTTGGGGTTGTCGATGGCCAGGCCCTTGCCGCGGATGTCGTCCACCCAGTCGATGGTGATGCCGTCGGCGCGGCGCGCGCTGGCCAGGTCGAACTGCACGCGCACGCCATTGGATTCGCTGGCGATGGCGTTGGCGTCGAACTGCGCCAGCTGGAAGTTGGGCTGGAACTGCGCGTTGATGCCCAGCGCCAGCGCAGCGCCCGGGCCGGCGTCGGCCACGGCGTTCTGCAGCATCTCGGCGGCGGCGGGGGTGATGGTGATCGCCGGCGGGGTCCGGTCGGGGGCCTGCAGGCCCAGCACGGTGGCCAGTTCGCCGGAGTTGGTCATCTGCTCGATGATGTCGCTGCCGCCGACCAGTTCGCCGTCGATGTAGAGCTGCGGGATGGTCGGCCAGTCGCCGTAGACCTTGATGCCTTCGCGGATTTCCTGGTCGGCCAGCACGTTGACGTGGGCGTAGTCCACGCCCAGCGCCGACAGCGCACCCACCGCCTTGGCCGAGAAGCCGCACTGCGGCATGGTCGGCTGGCCCTTCATGAACAGCACCACGCGGTTGGACTGCAGGAGGGATTCGATGCGCGAGCGCAGGGCGGGATCAAGGGACATGAAAGGCACCGGTAAGCGGAAGGACAAGCGGAGGGGGATTTTACGCCCCGTGGCATCATGGGGCATGAGCACGACAGGAACACTGCATCGTCCGCCGCGCCGTCCCGGACTGATATTGGGCCTGCTGGCGCTGTCGCAAGTGGGCGTGGCCTGGCTGTGGTGGCGGTTCGGCTGGACCGTCGGCCTGCCGGCGATGATGGCCACGCACCTGCTGGTGGTGTGGGCCACGCTGTATCCGCGCGCCACCGTGTTCTGCCCGGCGCTGTCGCGTCTGCCCACTCATGAGCGCCTGGTATGGCTGACCATCGACGACGGTCCCTCGGCCGACACCCCGGCGATCCTCGACCTGTTGGACCGCCACGGGGCGAAGGCGACGTTCTTCCTGGTCGGCGAACGCGCGCTGGCGCAGCCGGCGGTGGTGCAGGCCATCCGCGACCGCGGCCACGGCATCGGCAACCACAGCGCGAGTCATCCGGATACGCGATTCTGGCGGCTGGGACCGGGTGCGATGGAAAACGAGATCGGCCGCAACCAGTCGATCCTGACCGCGATCACCGGCGACACCCCGCGCTGGTACCGCAGCGTGGTGGGCATGACCAACCCCTTCGTCGGCCTGTCGCTGAAACGCCACGGCCTGGCCCGCGTGGCATGGAGCGCGCGCGGCTTCGACGGCGTCGACTGCCACCCCGATCAGGTACTGGCGCGCATCACCCGCGACATCGCCCCCGGCGCCATCGTGCTGCTGCATGAAGGCGCCGCGCACGGCCACAACGTGGCCATCCTGGCGCAGCTACTGGCGTGGCTGGATGCACAGGGCTATCGCACCGTGTTGCCCGAATCGGATGCGGCGCCGGCGGCCGCCATCGCCGCCGCGTAGCGTGCGCTGTGTGCGCGAGGCATGGATCCGTCGCCACTGCGCGTGGACTTATCACCGCGCGTCGTGCGCATGGCGCACGCAACGTTGGCAATCGCGCAGCCCGTGGGTTTAATCCTTCTCCCGCCGGGAGAAGGTGGCGCGCAGCGCCGGATGAGGGTGTGCGGGCCGCCGAACTGTCGCTACTCCGCCGACCCTCACCCCAACCCCTCTCCCGGTGGGAGAGGGGCTTGAAGCGCGACGCGGATGTAGCGTGCGCTGCGCGCACGATGCATGGATCTGTCGCCACTGCTCCTGGATCCATTGCACGCTGAATCCTTCTCCCTCCGGGAGAAGGTGGCGCGCAGCGCCGGATGAGGGTGTGCGAGCCGCCGAACCTTCGCCACGCCGCCGACCCTCACCCCAACCCCTCTCCCGCTGGGAGAGGGGCTCAAGCGAGCAAATGATGCGCGATCGGAAACGCCAGCCGCGTCCATTCGGTGTACATGGCGGCGGACGGATGCAGGCCGTCGTCGGCGAGCATCGCCGGGTCCGCACCGCGTGCACGGCTGACAGAAGTGATGTCGACGAAAGAAACGCCGCGCTGCGCGCAGACCTCGCGCGCGGTCAGGTTGTAGGCATCCAGTTCGCGCGCGATCTGTGCGGTATCGCGGCCGGATTGCCCGGCGAACGGGGTGACACCCCAGTCGGGGATGGACAGCACCAGCACACGGTCGGGGCGGTTGCGGGCGAAGCCGATGGCGCGCCACAGCAGGGCGGCGAACTGGGTGCGGTATTCCTCCACGCTGCGGCCGCGGTACTGGTTGTTCACGCCGATCAGCAGGGTGACGAAGTCGTGCTCGCCGAGCGGCTCGGCGGCGGTGATCGCGGCGTCCAGTTCGTCGGTGGTCCAGCCGGTGGTGGCGATGATGCGCGGATCGCCGAGCAGGATGCCCTCCATCCGCAGCAGGCGCGCCAGCTGCATCGGCCAGCGGCCGGCTTCGTCCACGCCTTCGCCGATGGTGTAGGAGTCGCCGAGCGCCAGGTAGCGCAGCTCGGCGGTGAGGGCGGTGGTGTGGGGGGCGGAGAGCGTCGTCATGGACGCATGATGCGCCCTTCCGGCCCGTTGTAGGAGCGACGTGAGTCGCGACCGGGAATTCAACCCTGCAGCGAAATATCGGTCATCCTAGGCGCAGGGTCACGGCTGCCCTTGGTTGTCCCCCGATGGGGTTCAACAGGCACTTTGTAGCGTGGGGTCGCGACTTACGTCGCTCCCACAGGGGCCACACGCTCGATCTCGTCTGCGAACAGCGTCGCCAGCCAGCGGGTGTGACCGTCGGGGTCGACACACTCGACCTCATACGCGGTACGCGCCTCGGACGCGGCCAGAGCCATAACGATCGCCCCCATGTCGCCGACACGGACGTCCTTCGCTCTGGATGCGCTTGCGTCGACCCGCTCGGAGGGTATCGGCGCTATCACGCGGACGATGTCATACATGTTCAAGGTCATCCGCGTTCCCCTGCCTGCCTTAGGGATGGAGCCTGAATGTGGGAGCGACGTAAGTCGCGATGGGCCATCCGGATGCCGTCTCGCGACTTACGTCGCTCCCACGCCATCCCCACAACCGACATCCGGCTTACGCCGCCGCCGGTCGCGACTTGCCCTTGATCGGCACCACCTTGGTGGCTGCTTCCGCCCGGCGCGTCAGGGCGCGGTCGATGCGGGCGAAGACCTCGCGCATCGTCGCGGCTTCCGGCAGCAGGGTGACGCGGAAGTGGTGGCGGTAGGGCACGTTGAAGCTGGAGCCGGGCACGACCAGCACGCCTTCGGTTTCCATCAGTTCGAGGGCGAACGTGTGGTCGTCGAAGTTCTTCGCCGCATCGCCGACCACCGCCGGGAATGCGTACAGCGCGCCGGCCGGGTTCACCAGCTGCAGGTGCGGGCTGGCCTCGCAGGCCTCGATCACCGCGCGGCGGGTTTCGTACAGGCGGCCACCGGGCGCGCACAGCGCGCTGATCGTGTCCGGGCCGTTGACCGCGGCGTCGATGGCGTACTGGCCCGGCACGTTGGCGCACAGGCGCAGCGCGCTGAGCAGGTCCATCGCGTGCAGGAAGTCGCGCACCACGTCGCCGTGGCCGGACACCACGCCCCAGCCCACGCGCCAGCCGCAGGCGCGGTGCACCTTGCTGAGGCCGCTGAAGGTGATGCAGGGCACGTCGCCGGCGAGCGGCGCGACCGGCACGAAGGTGGCGCCGTCGTACAGCACCTGGTCGTAGATCTCGTCGACCATCAGCAGCAGGCGGTGCTTGGCGGCGATGGCGACGATGCGTTCCAGCAGCTCGCGCGGATAGGTGGCGCCGGTCGGGTTGTTCGGATTGATCAGCACGATCGCGCGGGTGCGCGAGCTGACCAGTTGCTCGATCTCGCTGGGATCGGGCAGGAAGTCATTGTCCGGATCGCAGCGGTAGTACACCGGGCGGCCGTCGTTGAGGATGGTCGCGGCCGACCACAGCGGATAGTCGGGCGAGGGCACCAGCACTTCGTCGCCGGGGTTGAGCAGGGCGCGCAGCGACAGGTCGATCAGTTCCGACACGCCGTTGCCGACGAACACGCGGTCGGGGTGCGCGTCGGGCGTGCCGCGCTTGGCGTACGCCGCGGCGATGGCATCGCGCGCCGAGGGCAGGCCCTGCTGGTGCGTGTACGGATCGGTGCGGCCCATGTCGTCGGCGATCGCGCGCTGCAGGTGTTCGGGCGCGCGGAAACCGAATGCGCCCGGATTGCCGATGTTGAGCTTGATCAGCTTCTGCCCCTGCGCTTCCAGCTCGCGGGCTCGCCGTGCCAGTTCGCCCCGGATCTCGTAGCGGACTTCGGACAGGCGTTCGCGCGTGGCGAGCGGTTTGACGGGCGGAGTGGACATGGCGGTGACCGCAGGGGCGGAAAAACGGAAGGACGGGCAGCTTAACGGATATTTCGCCTGCCCGGCCCCGCTGGCGCCAGCCCGCGTCTAGAATGCGCGCCATGCCCGAAACCCCCCTCCCCAGCGTGTCCGACGTCACCCTTCTGCGCGCCATCGGCTGGCCGTACACGGAGGAACCGACGGATGCGGCATGGCGCGAGGCGCTGGCGGCGCATCCGCAGGCCACCCCGGCGCGGGTGATCGAACAGCACCGCTCCGGTTACGTGGTCGCCGATGCGCCCGGCGTGGGGGTGAAAGCCGAATCGCTGCCTGAATGGCAGCGCCCGCGTTTTCCGGCACATGAACGTCCCGCGGTCGGCGATTGGGTGCTGCTGGAAGACGCCACCGGCAAGCGGCCGCGCATCGTCGCGCTGCTGCCGCGGCATACCGGCATCAAGCGCGGCGCGGCCGGCGAGCATTACCACCAGCAGGTGATCGCGGCGAACATCGACACGGTGTTCATCGTCTGCGGCCTGGATGCCGACTTCAATCCGCGCCGCATCGAGCGTTACCTGCTGCTGGTCGGCGGCGGTGGCGCGCAGCCGGTGGTGGTGCTGACCAAGGCCGACCGCACCGAGTACGCCGACGACGCCGTCGAGGTGCTGGCCGACCTCACCGCGCAGGGCGTGCCGGTGTTCACCGTCAACGCGAAGGATCCGGACAGCGTCGCGCAACTCGAACCTTGGCTGGAACCCGGCCACACGGTGGTGCTGGTCGGCTCGTCGGGTGCAGGCAAGTCGACGATCACCAACACGCTGCTCGGCGACGAGCGAATGAAGACCGGTGAAGTGCGCGAGAGCGATTCGCGCGGGCGCCACACCACCACGTACCGCGCACTGATTCCGTTGCCGGCGGGCGCGTGCCTGATCGACACGCCCGGCATGCGCGAGCTGAAGCCGACCGGCGAGGAAGACCTGGCCGACGGCGGCTTCGCCGACATCGAGGCGCTGGCCGCGCAGTGCAAGTTCCGCGACTGCTCGCACGACCGCGAGCCGGGCTGTGCGGTACGCGCGGCCATCGACAGCGAAGAGCTGGACGAAGGCCGCTTCCTCAACTACCTCAAGCTGCGCGATGAAGTCGCCGCCGCGGCCGACAAGCTCGCTTCGCGCCTGGCCGACAAATCGAATGCCCGTGTGCAGGGCAAGGCGCTGAACAAGCGGCTGACGGACAAGTACGGGAAGCGTTAGCAATACCCCGCACCGTCATCCCGGCGCAGGCCGGGACCCAGCGTCTTTCTGCACGTCTACCGTCATCCAAACATCGAAGTCACTGGGTCCCGGCCTGCGCCGGGATGACGGTGGATAGATCGTGACGGCTGATAGGTTCCAGCGTTCGATCAATCCCACAGATTGATGAACCCCGTGATGATCAGCGCATTGCTGAAGTCGATGAAGAAGGCGCCCACCAGCGGGGCCACGAGGAAGGCGCGCGGGGCCATGCCGTAGCGTTCGACCAGCGTGCGCATCACTGCCATCGCGTTGGCGGTGGTGCCGAGCATGAAGCCGATGAAGCCGCCGCCCATCACCGCGGCGTCGTAGTCGCGGCCCATCACCCGGAACACCACGCCGCAGAACAGCGCCACCAGGGCGACCTGCAGCGCCAGGTTGACCAGCAGCGGCGCGGCCAGGCCGGCCAGTTCCCACAGTTTGAGGTTCATCAGCGCGACGGCGAGGAACAGCGCCAGGCAGACGTTGCCGATCAGGTCGGTGGTCGCGACCGGCAGGCCGATCCAGCCGGTGCGGTCGTCGAGATAGCGGATCGCTGCGCCGACCATCATCGCGCCGACGGTGGCCGGCAGGGTCAGGCCGAGCGCGGCCAGGCCCTGGCTGACGCCGGCGCCGGCCCACATCGCCACCAGGATCACCACGATGCTCTTCAGCGCCGCATGTTCGCGCGAGGCGAAGTCCACCGTGTCGCGCGCGCCGGCGGGCTCGGCCGAGGATTCGTCCGGCGCGCCCAGGCGCACGCCGCCGTACAGCTTGTGGCGGCGGATCAGCACCGTGGCCACCGGTCCGCCAAGCAGGCCACCGCAGAGGATGCCGGCCATCGCCGCCGCCACCGCGATCGAGGCGGCGCCTTCCACGCCGGCTTGTTCGAACAGCGGTGCGAACGCCAGGCCGGTCGCCGGCCCACCGGTCAGCGTGGTGGACCCGGCCAGCACGCCGAACAGCGGATGCAGGCCGAAGCCCATCGCCACCGCCATGCCCAGCAGGTTCTGCGCGACGGCGAACGCGGTGGCGAGCAGCAGGAAGATCACCACCTGGCGCCCGCTGAGTTTGAGCAGCGCCACGCTGGCGTTGACGCCGATGGTGGTGAAGAAGGCGATCATCAGCGGCGTCTGCAGACTGGTGTCGAGGGTGAACAGCGTCACCTCGTAGCGGCGCGCGACCAGCACGGCCAGCGCGACCACCAGGCCGCCGATCACCGGCGCCGGCAGGTTGTACTTGGAGAACAGCGGGACCACGCGGCAGAGCGCATAGCCGAGGAACAGGGCGAGGCCGGCGAAGGCCAGTGTCTGTACGGCATCGAGCTCCAGCATGCTGCCCCCGCAACTGTTGGAAGAGCCCCGAGCATAGTCGAGCTTCCACCGCTTGTGCGGACCGGCGCGCTAGAGTGTCGGCAGGGAGGAGCCCCATGCAGCCTGACATCGCCCATCACGCCGCGCTCGATGCGCGCCTGGTCAAGGCCGTGCGCGGCATCAAGCTGCTCAGCCTGGCGAGCTGGCCGGCGGACGTGCAGGCGCCGTTCCTGGACGGGTTCGCGCGCGGACAGCCGCAGCTGCCGGTGATCGCGTATCCGCGCCTGGACTTCGGCGAGGCGCGCCGCGAACTGGCCTCCATCGCCGCCGCGGCCGACGAACACCATCCCCTCGGCGGCTACCTGCGCGCGTCCGTGCACAGCTGGGATATCGCGGCGCAGCTGCTGGAGGCCCTGGGCACGCCAGCGGTGACCACGCACTCGATCGCGCTGTTCGGCACGCCGGAGGAATGCCTGCCCGGCGACGGCCCGACCACGCGCGATGCCGCCGGCCACTTCATCGCCATCGCCAACGAACTGGACCACGAGCTGCTGGCGCCGGAAGAACAGGTGCCGGTGTCGGCCACCGCGCTGCAGTTGCAGTTGCAGGCGGACCTGGACGATTTCTTCGATGGCCGCGTGATCACGGTGGAACTGGACCGCCAGCTGATCGCCAAGGCCGCCGCCGGGGCGACGCGCATCCGCCTGCGCCACGGCGCCGCCTTCAGCGACTACGATCGCCGCCAGCTGCTGCAGCACGAGGCGCTGGTGCACTCGCTGACCGCGTTGAACGGACGCGAGCAGACCGTGCTGCCCAGCCTGGCGCTGGCCTCGCCGCGCGTGACCGCCACTCAGGAAGGACTGGCCACGTTCGCCGAGCAGATCACCGGCAGCATCGACATAGAACGGATGAAGCGCATCAGCCTGCGCATCGAGGCGGTGGCGATGGCGCTGGCCGGCGCCGACTTCATCGAGGTCTTCCGCTACTTCACCGACGCAGGGCAGAACCCGGCCGAGAGCTTTTCCTCCGCGCAGCGCGTGTTCCGCGGCGTGCCCACCACCGGCGGCGCGGCGTTCACCAAGGACACCGTGTACCTGCGCGGGTTGATCGGCGTGCACACGTTCTTCCGCCATTCGCTGCAGCAGGACCGCCTGCGCCTGTGCCGGCGCCTGTTCGCCGGCAAGATGACGCTGGACGACGTGGCCACGTTCGAGCCGATGTTCGAGGCCGGCGTGCTGGCGCCGCCGCGCTGGCTGCCGCGCTGGGTCAGCCGCGCCAACGGACTGGCCGGCATGCTGGCGTTCTCGCTGTTCGCCAACCGCATCCGCCTGGACAAGCTGTCGGAAGACGCGCCCACGCTGTCGTGAGCCGCATCGCGCGTTGCGGACATTCCCGCTGACGCGGCAGGCACCGACGGGGCCCTAGCCACAAAGTGCTACCCGCCGTCGCGCGCGCCGATGGCACACTGGCGGCATGAGCGCGCCCGCCATCCTCGTTGCCGACGACCATCCGCTGTTCCGCACGGCGGTGATCCATGCGCTGCGCGAGGCGTTGCCCGGCGCGACCGTGACCGAGGCGGCCAGCGCCGCCAGCCTGGGGCAGGCGCTGGAAGCGCGGCCCGACACCGACCTGGTGCTGCTGGACCTGACCATGCCGGGCGCGCACGGGTTCTCAGCGCTGCTGCATGTGCGCGGCGAACATCCCGAGGTGCCGGTGGTGGTCATCTCGTCGAACGAACACCCGCGGGTGATCCGGCGCGCACAGCAGTTCGGCGCGGCGGGCTTCATTCCCAAGTCCTCGCCGGCCGAGACCATCGGCGAGGCGGTGGCGGCGGTGCTCGATGGCGGCGCGTGGTTTCCGCCGCTGACCGTCGAACGCTCGGAGCAGGATGCCGCGCTCGCCGCGCGCCTGGCGCAGCTGACGCCGCAGCAGTTCCGCGTGCTGCTGTGCCTGGCCGACGGCCTGCTCAACAAACAGATCGCGCACGAGCTGGGCCTGGCCGAGAACACGGTGAAGGTGCACGTCACCGCGATCCTGAAGAAGCTGGAATGCCACAGCCGCACGCAGGCGGCGGTGCTAGTGAAATCGCTGGAACCGGAAGGCCCGCCGGTCGAGTGAGCCGGCTCAGCGCGCGCGGCGCACGTGCAGCTGGGTCATCAGTGCGCGCAGCGCCGCGGGTTTCACCGGCTTGGCCAGGAAGCCCCAGCCGCGCTCCAGCGCCAGCGCGCGCATCGCCTCGTCGCGCTCGGCGGTCACCAGGATCACCGGCGGCGCACTGCCCCAGCGTTCGCACAGGCGCGTGTAGAGCGTCGGTCCGTCGGTGTCGCCCAGCCGTACATCGAGCAGCAGCAGGTCGGGCGATCCGCCCGGTGTCGCCGCCGCCATCGCAGCCTCCGGCCCGGCGGCCAGGCCCACGTCGCATTCCCAGCGCTCGAGCAGCGCCCGCGTGGCGTCGCAGACGCGCGGGTCGTCGTCCACGCACCACACGTGGCGGCCGCGCAGCGGCGAACCGTCGTCGACCTCGGCCGGTGGCGATGTCGCATCGGCGATGACGGCGCCGGCGACGCCACGCGGCAGGTCCACCCAGAACACGCTGCCACGCCTCAGCTGCGAGCGCAGGCCGATGCGGTGCCCCAGCAGTCGGCCGATGCGTTCCACGATGGCCAGGCCGAGACCTGCCCCGCGATCGTTGGCCACGCCGTCGTTCAGGCGGCGGAACTCCTCGAAGATCTCCGCCTGCAGGCTCTCGGGAATGCCCGGTCCCTGGTCGTGCACCTCGACGCGCACGCGCTCGCCCTGGCGGCGCACGCCCAGCAGCACCCGTCCGCGCGGCGTGTAGCGGATCGCGTTGGAGAGGAAGTTCTGCAGGATGCGGCGCAGCAGCGCTTCGTCGCTGCGGACGACCAGACGCGTGGGCACGTTGTCGAGGGCGAGGCCGCGCGCTTCGGCGACCATGCCGAACTCGCGAACCAGCGTTTCCAGCAGCGGCGCCAGCGCGAAATCGCGCACGCGGGTCGGCAGCGCGCCGGATTCCAGCCGGGCGATGTCGAGCAGGCTGTTGAGGATGGCGTCCTGCGCGGCGAGGGCGTTGTCGACGTGGTCGGCGATGCGGCGTGCCTCGTCGTCGTGCAGGCGGCCGCGCAGCGCCGAGACGAACATGCGCGCGGCGTTCAGCGGCTGCAGCAGGTCGTGCACGGCCGAGGCGACGAAGCGGGTCTTGTAGCGGTTGGCGTTCTCGGCGGCGCGGGTGGCGTCGGCCAAGGCGCGTGTGCGTTCCTCGACCCGGTGCTCCAGCGCATCGGCCAGCGAGCGCAGTTCGCGCGCGGCGTTCTTGTAGCTGGTGATGTCGGCGTAGCTGGTGACGAAGCCGCCATCGGGCAGCGGGTTGCCGCGGATCTCCAGCACCACGCCATCGTCCTTCTCGCTCTCGCGCATGTGCGGCTTGCCGCTGCGCAGGTGGTCGAGACGACGCTGGATCGCGTCTTCCACCGGGCCGGGACCGAGCAGGCCGCGCCGCGCGTTGTGGCGGAACACGTCCTCGATCGGCCGGCCGACATGGATCAGGTCGGGCGGGAAGCGGAAAAGCTCCATGTAGCGCGAGTTCCACGCCACCAGCCGCAGGTCGGCGTCGATGATGACCACGCCTTGGGGCAGGTGTTCCAGGCTGCGGCTGAGGCCGGCGTCGGCCGAGCGCGCGGCTTCGACGATGCCGTCCTGCGCGGTGCGCAGTTCCTGTGCGTGCTGCTGCAGCACCGCTTCCAGTTCCTCGCGGCTGCGCCGCTGCAGCAGGGCGATGCGGCGGCGCTGCTGCATGAAGAGTGCGAGGAACGCCAGCGCCAGCCAGCCGCCGCCGGCCGCCAGCGCGGCGCTGCGTCCGGCGGCGGTGATCGCCGACGCGTCGTGCAGCAGGTGCAGCTGCCAGCCTTCTTCCGGCAGCGCGATCGACTGCCACAGCACGGCGCCGGGCAGCAGCGGATCACGCAGCTGCACGCGCCGCGCGCCCTCGCCCGGCGCCGACAGGTCCTGCACCTGCAGCGGACGCAGGGTCTGTCGCGCGTACTGGCGCGTGGCGGTGAGCTCGCGGCGGTCGGCGTCGCTCAGCGGCCGCAGCGTGCGATAGCGCCAGGCATCCTGGCTGGCCAGGAAGATCACCCCGTGCGCGTCGCTGACCAGCACGATGTCCGGGGTCTGCAGCCATTCCTGTTCCAGCGCGTCGAGTTCGATCTTGATGACGACCAGGCCGGCGACCGCACCGTCGTCGCCGGTGATCGCCTGCGAGAGGAAGTAGCCGGGCTCGCCCGTGGTCAGGCCGATGCCGTAGAACTGGCCGCGCCCGTCGCGCAGCGCCTGCTTCACGTACGGCCGGAAGCTGTAGTCCTCGCCGACGTTGCTGGTGGGCTCGCGCCAGTTGCTGGCCGCCAGCGCGATGCCGTGGCGGTCGATCAGCGTCAGCGTGGAGGAGCGGGTGACGCTGTTGGCGTCTTCCAGGCGCTGGTTGAGCGCAGTGCGGCGCGCGTCGTCCACCGGCGAGGTCAGCGCCGCGCGCAGGTCGGGGTCCTGCGCCAATACTTGCGGCAGCGTGCGGTAGCGATCGATGCGCTGCTGCAGTGCCTGCGCGTGCAGGTCGAGCTGGCGTGCCAGCTGCGCGGTCTCGGCGCGCTGCGCGCGTGCGCCCGCCCAGTGATAGGCCAGCGCCATGACCACGCCGGCACCGCCGAGGATCGCCAGTGCGACGAGCAGGATCAGGCGGTGGCGGCGGACGCGCGGCATGGGGCAAGTCTACGGGCGTGCCGCTGCATCCGCGCCGGCTAGTACCAATAGGTTATCGGTGCCGCGGCGATGCGGGGGTACAACATGTCGGCCCCGGTTCCGTGGGCGACGCCATCCGCCCCGGAGTCCTGCCATGCATCTGGCCGATACGCCCTTCGTGCCGCCGCCGCGCCAGCCGCTGTACAGGCAGCTGTACTTCCAGGTGATCGTGGCGATCGTGCTGGGCGCGCTGCTGGGGCACTTCGAGCCCGCGCTCGCCGAATCGATGAAGCCGCTGGGCGATGCCTTCATCAAGCTGGTGAAGATGATCATCGCGCCGGTGATCTTCCTGACCATCGTCACCGGCATCGCCGGCATGACCCACCTGCGCACCGTGGGCCGCGTGTTCGCCAAGGCGATGGCCTACTTCCTGTTCTTCTCCACGCTGGCGCTGGTGATCGGCATGGTGGTGGCGCACGTGGTGCAGCCCGGCGCCGGCATGAACATCAACCCGGCCGACCTGGACCAGTCCGCGGTGCAGGACTACGTGCAGAAGTCGCACGAGCTGTCGTTGGTCGGCTTCCTGATGGACATCATCCCGAAGACGCTGGTCAGTCCGCTGGTGGGCGACAACATCCTGCAGGTGCTGTTCGTGGCGGTGCTGTTCGGCCTGTCGCTGGCCTTGGTGGGCGAGAAGGGCCGGCCGGTGCTGACCCTGCTGGAGGCGCTGACCACCCCGGTGTTCCGGCTGGTGCACATCCTGATGCGCGCCGCGCCGATCGGCGCATTCGGCGCCATCGCCTTCACCATCGGCAAGTACGGCGTGGGCATGCTGGTCAACCTGGCGTGGCTGGTCGGTTCGTTCTACCTCACCTCGCTGCTGTTCGTGATCGTCATCCTCGGCCTGGTGTCGTGGTGGTGCGGGTTCTCGATCTTCCGCCTGATCCGTTACCTCAAGGCCGAACTGCTGCTGGTGCTGGGGACGTCGTCGTCCGAATCCGCGTTGCCGTCGCTGATGGAGAAGATGGAGCGCGCCGGCGCGTCGAAGTCCGTCGTCGGCCTGGTCGTGCCGACCGGCTACTCGTTCAACCTGGACGGCACCAACATCTACATGACGCTGGCCGCGCTGTTCATCGCGCAGGCCACCAATACCGAACTGAGCCTGGGCCACCAGATCATGCTGCTGCTGGTGGCGATGCTGAGCTCGAAGGGCGCCGCGGGCGTGACCGGCGCCGGCTTCATCACGCTGGCGGCGACGCTGGCGGTGGTGCCGGAAGTGCCCGTCGCCGGCATGGCGCTGATCCTCGGCATCGACCGCTTCATGAGCGAGTGCCGCTCGCTGACCAATTTCACCGGCAACGCGGTGGCCACGCTGGTGGTCGCGCGCTGGGAGAACGCGCTGGACCGCGATGCGCTGGCGCGCGCGCTGGGCGGGCCATCCGCCCCGATCGCCGCCGCGCCGGATCCGGCCGCGGGTCCGGGCGACCCGACACGACTTACGGCCGACTGACGCCGGCCACACCACGTCTTCAGAGGAGGGACTGAAAGATGCATACGTTCAACCGACGCTCCGCCCCGTTGCGGAGCGGTCTGACCCTGGCCTTGCTTGCGGTGATCCATGCCGCCGCGGCGCAGGACGCCACGCCGCCGGCCGAACCGGCGCCGCAGTCGGCACCCGCCGAGGAGCCCACCACGCTCGACAAGGTCACCGTGGTCGGCTCGCACATCCAGGGCGCGTCCACCACCGACGCGCTGCCGGTGATGGTGGTCGGCGCCGAACAGATCGACGCCGCCGGCGCGATCTCCGGCGACGAACTGATGCGCACCATCCCGCAGATGGGCGACGTGCTGTTCGACGCGTCCAACAACCCGCAGACCAGCAACGCCGCGCGCGGCGACGTCAACTCGGTCAACCTGCGCTCGCTGGGCGTCGGCAATACGCTGGTGCTGCTCAACGGCCGCCGGCTGGTGCAGCACCCGACCAGCCAGGGCACCTCCGACACCGGCACGGTGCCGGTGCAGAGCTTCAATTCCAATGCGATCCCGGTCTCGGGTCTGGACCGCATGGAGATCCTGCTCGACGGTGCGGCCGCCATCTACGGCGCCGATGCCGTGGCCGGCGTGGTGAACACCGTGCTGCAGACCGACTTCGACGGTGTCAGCGCCAGCACGCGCTACGGCGGCGCGGAAGGCACCGGCATGAACGAGTTCGAGGTGAACCTGTTCGCTGGCCGCAACTACGACCGTGGCAACGTCTCGCTGTTCCTGAACTACACCGACCGTTCCGAGCTGATGGCGGACGACCAGGACTTCACCGCCACCGACGACCTGCGTGCGCTGTTCGCCGACTATCCGGATTTCGCCGGCCTGGCCGCGCTGGATGGTCGTTCCTCGCATACGCCGTGGGCGCGCCTCACCGTCGGTCCGCGCGCGGTGATCCGCTCCAACGGGACGGCGGTGACCAACACCGCCGGTGCGTTCCGCGTGCAGCCGTCGAGCTTCGGCTGCGGCGTCAGCCTGGGCAACGACCTGTGCCTGGCCAGCGGCAACCACAACTTCAACACCACCAACCGCGAGATGCGCTACGACACGCGCCACGGCACCAGCGTGCGGCCGTCGGTGGAGCGCATCAACCTGTTCCTGACCGGCCATTACGACGTGGCCGACAACATCGAGGCCTTCGGCGAGATCGGCTTCTACCATGCGGTCAGCGAGGCCACGCAGCCGCCGGTGGTCAACCTCAACAGCCTGTGGATTCCCGCGACCAACTACTGGAACCCCTTCGGCGCCGCCACGCTGCCCGACGGCACGCCCAACCCGAACCGCCTGCCCGGCCTGACCGGCGTGCCGGCGGCCGGTCTGCCGGTGCAGATGAGCAACTACCGCTACGTCGACGCCGGCTTCCAGCGCGTGCGCGTGGAGAACTACCAGGCGCGCGTCCTCGCCGGCCTGCGCGGCGACTGGCACGGCTGGAACTGGGAGACCGCGCTGCTGTATTCCGAGGCCGAAGCCGAGGACCGCTCGCCCAACATCAACATGACGCTGTTGCAGCAACAGCTGGCGCTCGCCACGCCGGATGCCTACAACCCGTTCAGTGGCGGCTGCGTGTCCACGCCGACCTATGGCGACTGCTCGCCGAGTTCGCAGGCGGCGATCGACGGCATCGTGTTCGACCTGGTGCGCGAATCGCGTACCACGCTGACCATGGCCGATTTCAAGATGAGCCGTGGCGACCTGTTTGCGCTGCCGGCCGGCAGCGTCGGCATGGCGTTCGGTGCGGAAGCGCGCCGCGAGACCCAGCGCGACGACCGCGATGCCAACCTCGACGGCACCAACACCTTCACCGACCTGGTCACCGGCGAGACCAACCTCAGCAACGTGGCGGCGGTCAGCCCGAACCCCGACACGCGCGGCTCGCGCAACGTCGGCTCGGCGTATGTCGAATTCGCCGTGCCCCTGGTGTCGGAGGACATGGGCATTCCGCTGGTGCATCGCCTGGACATGCAGCTGGCCGGCCGCTACGAGCATTACTCCGACTTCGGATCGGTCGCCAAGCCCAAGGTGGCGCTGGCGTGGGACCTGGTGGAGGGCGTGCGCCTGCGCGGCTCCTACTCCGAAGGCTTCCGCGCGCCGAACCTGGAGCAGACCAACGCCACCCAGTACGCGCGCCTGGCCAGCGGCGTGGACCACATCCGCTGCGAGGCCGACCTGCGCGCCGGCCGCATCGCGTCGTTCAGCGCGTGCGGCCAGAACACCGCGGGCGCGTCGCTGCTGGTGGCGGGCAATCCGGACCTGGAACCGGAGGAGAGCACCAACACGTCATTCGGCCTGGTGTTCCAGCCGACCTTCATCCCCGAGCGCTTCGGCAACTTCACCTTCACCGTCGACCGGTGGAAGATCAAGCAGGAACAGATCGTCGGCCTGCTGGGGGCGCAGACCGCGCTGACGGTGGACTACCTGGCACGCGTGGGCGGCGGCAGCAATCCCCTGGTGGTGCGCGAGGCGCCCACGCAGGAAGACATCGATGCCTTCGCCGGCACCGGCATCGATCCGGTGGGCCGCGTGGTCGCCATCAACGACCGCTTCATCAACCTGCAACCGCAGACCGCCGGCGGCCTGGACTTCGGCGTGGACTGGTCGCTGCGGCGCACGCGCTTCGGCTCGTTCTCGGTCAACCTCAATGCCACGCGCCTGCTGGAGTTCACCCGCGATCCGGGCGACATCGTCAACGCGCTGTATGCGGCGCGTGCGGCCGGCACGATCGATCCGCTGACTCCGTTGCCGGACTCCACCCAGCTGATCGGCCAGAACGGCCGCCCGGAATGGCGTGCCAGCGGCTCGCTGACCTGGAACACGTCCGCCTGGCGCGTCGGCTACTCGGCGCAGTACATGAGTTCGTTCGAGCAGCCGCAGCTGCTGGGTATCTCGGGCGATCCGTGGGTGGTCGACCAGCGCCTGACCCACAACCTGTACGGCCAGTACCGCTTCGCCGACGGCACCGCCGTGCGCCTGGGCGTGCGCGACCTGACCGACGAGGGCCCGTCGCTGGCCGACGGCGGTTACCGCGGATCGCTGCACAATCCGTGGGGCCGCTACTGGTACGTCAACATCGCCCGTTCGTTCTGAGGAGTCTGCACCCGCGATGCGAAGCATGAGCCGCCGCTGGATCGTCGCTGCATTGGCCGTGCTGGGCACGGCCGCGCTGCCTGCCAGCGCGGCCGGGACGGAAGCCGAACCGGCTTTCGCGCCGATCGCATGCCCGGCGTCCGCCAGTCCGCAGATCGACTGCTACGAAGCCCGCGATGCGAACGGTGCCTGGATGATGGTGGCGATGCCGCGCACCTGGAACCGGCGGCTCATCGTGCATGCGCACGGCGGGCCGCGGCTCGGCGCGCCGGAGGCAGGCGATTCCGCCGAAGACCTCGACCGCTTCGCGGTGATGGTGCGCGAGGGTTATGCATGGATCGGCACGACCTACCGCCGCGGCGGCTATGGCGTGCGGATGGCGGCCGCCGACGTGGACGTCAGTCGCCGCGCCTTCTGGACGCGCTGGGGCCGGCCGGAGCGCACGCTGCTGCATGGGCAGTCGTGGGGCGGCAACGTGGCGGCGAAGGCCGCAGAGCTGTACGCGCTCGACATCGACGGACGCCCGAACTACGACGGCGTGCTGACCACCAACGGCCTGCTGTTCGGCGGCACGCGCGGCTACGGCTTCCGCGCCGACCTGCGCGCGGTCTATCAGTACTACTGCCGCAACCATCCGGCGGCCGATGAAGCGCAGTACCCGGTCTGGCAGGGGCTGCCGGCCGGCATGACGATGACGCGCGACGGGCTGCGCAGGCGCGTGGATGCGTGCACCGGCGTCGATCAGCCGGCCGCGAAGCGCACACCGGCGCAGGCGGCGACGCTGCGCGACATCCTCGCGGTCACCGGTGTGGCCGAGAAGCAGCTGGTCGCGCACCTGGCGTGGGGCACGTTCCACTTCCAGGACGTGGTGCAGAAGCGGCTCGGTGGTCGCAATCCGTTCGACAACGCGAAGACGGTGTATCGGGGCTCGCAGGACGATACGGCGCTCAACGCAGGCGTCGAGCGTTTCAGCGCCGATCCCGCCGCCGTCGCCGCGCTGGCCTACGACGCCGACCTGTCCGGACTGATCGTGCTGCCGACGGTCACCGTGCATGCGCGCCATGATCCGACCGTGTCGTACGAGGCCGAAGCGGCCTACAAGGCCACGGTCGATGCCGCCGGTCGCGGCGACCTGCTGCTGCAGGCGTTGACCGACGAAAGCGACCACAGCCGCCTGCAGGATGCGACGTACGCAAGCGCGTTGCAGGTGCTCGAACAGTGGCTGGATAGCGGCACGCGTCCCGCCGTGACCGCGTTCGCCGAGACCTGCGGCCGCGTGTCGCAGGTGCGTGGCGAATGCCGCTTCATCGCGCCCTGAGCCTGCGCTGCATGTGCATGGCGTGATGCAGCGCCGCAATCGGCCGGGTCCGGCCCCGGCGGGGAAGGGGTAGAATCGCCACTCCCCCGCCTTCATCACAGGCACCGTTTCCGCAATGACGAACGACGATTTCAAGCAGGCCGCGCTGGAATACCACCGCGTGTCTCCGCCCGGCAAGATCAAGGTCGCACCGACCAAGCCGATGCTGACCCAGCGCGACCTGGCGCTGGCCTACTCGCCGGGCGTGGCCTACGCCTGCGAGGCGATCGTCGAGGACCCGAAGGCCGCCAGCGAGCTCACCGCGCGCGGCAACCTGGTGGCCGTGGTCACCAACGGCACCGCCGTGCTGGGCCTGGGCAACATCGGTGCGCTGGCCGGCAAGCCGGTGATGGAAGGCAAGGGCGTGCTGTTCCAGAAGTTCGCCGGCATCGACGTGTTCGACATCGAGATCGACGAGACCGATCCGGACAAGCTGGTCGACATCATCGCCTCGCTGGAGCCGACCTTCGGCGGCATCAACCTGGAAGACATCAAGGCGCCGGAGTGCTTCATCGTCGAGCGCAAGCTGCGCGAGCGGATGAAGATCCCGGTGTTCCACGACGACCAGCACGGCACGGCGATCATCGTCGGCGCGGCGGTGGTCAACGCGCTGGAAGTGATCGGCAAGAAGATCGGTGACGTGAAGCTGGCCACCAGCGGCGCCGGCGCCGCCGGCATCGCCTGCCTGGACATGCTGGTGGCGCTGGGCCTGAAGCCGGAGAACATCCTGGCCTTCGACCGCGATGGCGTGATCTACACCGGTCGCCCGAACCTGGACCCGGACAAGGCGCGCTATGCGCGCGACACCGACAAGCGCACGCTGGCCGAGATCGTGGAGGGCGCGGACATCTTCCTGGGCCTGTCGGCCGGCGGCATCCTCAAGCCGGAGATGGTCGCCACGATGGCGGACAAACCCGTCATCCTGGCGCTGGCCAACCCGAATCCCGAGATCTCGCCGGCCGATGCCAAGGCCGTGCGCCCGGACGTCATCATCGGCACCGGCCGCAGCGACTATCCGAACCAGGTCAACAACGCGCTCTGCTTCCCGTACATCTTCCGCGGCGCGCTCGATGTCGGCGCCACGGTCATCAACGAGGACATGAAGGTCGCCTGCGTGCACGCCATCGCCAAGCTGGCGCGGCGCGAGGCCTCCGACCTGGGCAGCGCCTACGGCGACGACGTGCCGTGCTTCGGTCCGGAATACCTGATCCCGCGTCCGTTCGATCCGCGCCTGCTGGTGGAAGTGGCGGCGGCGGTGGCGCAGGCGGCGATGGACAGTGGTGTCGCGCTGCGTCCGATCGCCGACATGTGGTCGTACCGCGAGAAGCTGGGCCAGTTCGTCTACCGCACCAGCCTGATGATGAAGCCGGTCTACGACCGCGCGCGCGCCGACAAGAAGCGCGTGGTCTACGCCGAGGGCGAGGAAGAGACCGTGCTGCGCGCCGTGCAGACGGTGATCGACGAAGGCCTGGCGTTCCCCATCCTGATCGGCCGTCCGGACGTGATCGAGGCGCGCCTGCAGCGCCTGAGCCTGCGCATGCGCGCCGGCGTCGACTTCGAGATCACCAACCAGGACGACGATCCGCGCTTCAACGACTACTGGCAGCACTACCACGCGCTGACCTCGCGCCGCGGCGTGACGCCGGCGGCGGCGAAGAACCTGATGCGTTCGCGGCCCACGCTGATCGCGGCGGTGATGGTGGCGCGCGGCGAAGCCGACGCGATGATCACCGGCCTGGTCGGTCGCTTTCACAAGAAGCTGGGCTACGTGCGCAGCGTGATCCCGCTGGACCCGGGCGTGCAGTCGACTTCGGCGATGACCGGCGTGATCAACAACCAGGGCGCGTATTTCTTCCTGGACACCCACGTGCAGGACGACCCGACCGCCGAGCAGATCGCCGAGGCCACGCTGCAGGCGGCTTACCGCCTGAAGCTGTTCGGCATCGAGCCGCGCATCGCGCTGCTGTCGCATTCCAACTTCGGCAGCCACGAAACGCCGGGCTCGCTGAAGATGCGCAAGGTGCGCGAGCTGCTGTTGAAGCGCAAGCCCGACCTCAACGTCGACGGCGAGATGCAGGGCGACACGGCGTGGGACGAGATCCTGCGCAACCGCATCATGCCGGGCAGCACGCTGAGCGGCCGCGCCAACCTGTTCGTGCTGCCCAATCTGGACGCGGCCAACATCGCCTACAACATGGTGCGCGTGGTCACCGACGGCGTGGCGATCGGCCCGATCCTGATGGGCATCTCGCGGCCGGTACACATCCTGACCACCAGCGCCACCCCGCGCCGGGTGATCAACATGACCGCCATCGCCGCCGTCGATGCGCAGATCCGCCTGCAGCGCGAAGCCGAGCGCAACGGGCCGGGTTGAGCGGCGGCGGGACGACAGGCATGGAGAACGCCCCGCATGCGGGGCGTTTTTCTTTGCGGGTGGCCGGGAGTTGAGGTGTGGGAGCGACGTAAGTCGCGATGAAGCGTTACCGGTGGTCCATCGCGACTTACGTCGCTCCCACATCCCACATCTCTACGCCTGCTAGCTTTCTTCCTCGCCATCCAGGATCCGCCGTTGCAGCGCATCCAGGTAGGCATCGGCGTCGGCGCTGGATTCGAAGATCTCGTCCATCGGCACGGCCTGCACGATCTCGATGACCTTGCGGATCTGTTCCTGCGGGTGCACCACCAGCAGGCGGCCTTCGTGCGGGGCCAGTGCCTTGCGCGCCTTCAGGATGCTGCGTACGCCCGCGCTGCTGATGTAGTCCAAGTGCGCCAGGTCGAGTACCAGAGCCTGCGGGCGGGCGGCGAGCATCGGCGCCAGCGCGTCGTCGAGCTGGGCATGGCTCTGCGTGTCCAGCCGGCCGCCGAGCAGCACGTACTGGTTGCCGTTGACCGGCGGATAGACCTCAATCTCCAGCGTCATCAGGCATCTCGTCGTCGCGGGTCTGCCGGAGGTGGTGTCCGGCGCGGCATTGGCATGACGCTGGATCGTAAATCAAATGTGAGACGAAGTGCGGTGACCGTGGCGCGGACGGCTCAGTCGTCGTCCTCGGCGGCATCCAGTACCCGGCGCTGCATCAGGTCGAGATAGGCATCGGCTTCGGCGGTGGACGAGAAGATCTCGTTCAGAGGCACCGCCTTGACCATGTCCAGCACCTTCTGGATCTGCGGCTGCGGATTGACCAGCAGCACCTTGCCGCTGTGTGGGGCCAGTGCCTTGCGCGCCTTGAAGATCGAACGGATGCCGGCGCTGCTGATGTAGTCCAGCCCCGACAGGTCCAGCACCAGCGAGTGCATCTGGCGATTCAGCAACGGCGCCAGGGCTTCGTCCAGATCCTCGTAGGTGTGCGTGTCGAGCCGTCCGCGCACCGACACGCGCTGGCTGCCCGTGCCCGGGGGATGGAAGGTGATGTCCAGGCTCATGCGGAGGTCTCCTCGGTGGGGATGCGCAGGGACAGGCGCAGGATGTTGTAGTTACCTATTCGCTGATACGTGGCCATTTCGGCCACCTGCCGGATCATGTGCAGGCCCAGGCCGCCGATCGGGCGGTCCAGGATGTCGACATCCAGGTCGGGCGCAGGCTGTTCCAGCGGATTGAAGGCGGCGCCGCTCTCGCGGAATTCCAGGGTCAGCACCTGCCCGCGGATGGCGATGTCCACGCGCAGCTCGCGTTCCTCATCGTCCAGGCCCTGCGGCACGCCGTGCTCGATGGCGTTGCTGGCCAGTTCCTCGACGATCAGCCGCACGTCGCCCTGGATCGCGCGGCTGACGCCGTTGTTGGCCAGCACGGCCTCCAGCGAAGCATTGAGGTCGTCCACGCGCGCGTGCTCACGCGGGATGAACAGTCGCATCTGCATCTGCGTTCTCCTGGGTTGGCGGAGCTTCGGGGGAAGCGGCGCCGCTGTCCAGCCGGCGACGGATGGCCAGGGCGGTGATGTCGTCCGATTGCGGGGCGGGATCGGTAAACGCATGAACCCGGGCGATCAGTGCCTCGCACTGTTCGCCGGCGGTGACACCGGGCTGCAACGCCTCGGGAATGCGTTCCGCGCCGAAGGCGATGTTGCCGACGTCGAAGGCCTCGGTGATGCCGTCGGTCCAGGCCAGCAGGGTGGCGCCCGCCGGCAGCTGTCCCGACCACAGCGGGAAGGCGTCTTCCACCTCGAAGCCCAGCGGCGGGCCGGGCGGCACCGGCAGCAGTTCGTGGTGGCCGTCGGCATGCAGCAGCAGCGGCGCGTCGTGGCCGGCGCTGGCCAGCACGCAGGCCCCGCTGCGCACGTCCACGCGCCCGCACAGCACGGTGGCGAACATGCAGGCGTCGTTGCCCTGCACCAGCCGGCGCGAGGCTTCGGCCAGCACGCGTTCCGGCGAGGGATGGGTACTGGCCGCCACTTCCAGCACGGTGACGGTGCGCGCCATGAACAGCGCCGCCGGCACGCCCTTGTCGGAGACGTCGCCGATGGCGAACCACAGGCAGTCCGGATCGGTCTGGATGAAGCAGTAGAAGTCGCCGCCGACCGCCTTGGCCGGTTCCAGCCGCGCGTAGGCTTCCAGGTGCGCGTGTTCGCGGTCGATCACCAGGCCGGGCGGCAGCATCGCCTGCTGGATCTCGCGCGCGATCGACAGTTCGCTCTCCAGCTTCTGCCGGGCTGCGGTCATGTCCTCGATCTCGCGCAACTGCTGCCGGATCGAGCCACGGGCCTGCTCCAGCGTGCGCGCCATCTGGCCCACCTCGTCGCGCCGAGCCAGGTGTGGCACGGGCACGTCGTAGTCGCCATGCGCCAGTCGCGCTGCGGCCGACGACAGGCCTTCCACCGGCTGGCTGATGTGGCGCGCCAGCTTGCTCACCACCAGCATGCAGACCAGTGCCAGCAGCGTGCCGATCGCCACCAGCAGCCACAGCGCCTGCGCCAGACGATCGGTGATCAGGTCGTACGACTGCGCGACCAGCAGGCTCCAGCCGCTGTCGCCGATCGGCTCCACCACCGTGTAGCGTCGCTCGCCGCTGACGGCGTCCACGTGCACGTGCTGCAGGTGCCCGCGCACGCGCACCGCCTGCGCGGCGTCGCGCAGGTCGATGCGGCCGGCGCGGGCGATGTACTCGTCCAGCGTCTCCAGGCGCTCGACGCCGACTTCGGGATTCAGGGCCAGCGTGCCGGCGGGTGCGACCAGCGACACCCGCCAGCCCGGCAGGTGGGCCAGCGAGTCGATCGGGTCGGTCAGGCTGGCCAGCGGGAGGTCCAGGCTGACCATGCCGCGCGTGCGCGCGCCACGGCCGGGTTCGCGCAGCGGCATGTTGTAGGTGACCATCCACACCTGGCCGGCGGTCTGGCTGAGATAGGGTTCGGACCACCAGCCGCCGGGCGAGGCGACGGTGCGCTGGTACCAGCCCTGGTCGCGGAACGGATAGCCGTCGGCAACGAAATCGCGGTCGCGTCCGTTGCGGGCCACGTAGCGGGCGAAGGGCGCGTCGCCGCGTTCGCGGGGTTCCAGGATCAGCAGCCCCCCGGCGCAGCCCGGCGTGGCCTTCACCATCGCGCGCAGCGTGGTGACCAGTTCGTCGGGCGACAGTTGCGCACTGCCGACCAGGTCGGACATGCCCTGAGTGGTGATGGTCACCACGTGCAGCGCGCCGTCGAGCCGCTGCGCCGCCTCCTGCGCGGTCGCATGGGTGTCGCGGCGCGCATCCTCCAGGATCATGCGGCGCGCGAACCACGCCGTCGCCAGCACCAGCAGCACCAGCAGCACCACGTTGACCAGGCCCGCCCACAGGGCGATGCGCGTGCGCAGGCTGCTGCGCCAGTGCGCGGCACCGGCATCCTGCACTGGCACGACATCGTTGGGCACTGCGTTGCGCATGCCGATCCCGATCGCTGCCTTCCCCTGGAGGCCGATCATACGCCCGCGCCGCGTGCTGCATCGCAATAATCCAAAGGTCTGATTTTGGTGTGGTGGTTGTCCCGGGACAGGCACGCAATGTCCTTTCCATACGCCTGCGTAGCCAGGTCCCGCGCGGGGTGCGTGCGTTACACTTCAAGGCTCTACAAGAACGGCACCGCCGCGCCCCACGCGTGGCGCAACAGGAGTGGGAATGAACTGGTTGAACGAGATGTTGCAGAGCGATCCGGATCCGCAGGAATCCCGCGAATGGATCGATTCCATGCAGGCGGTGATCGAGAAGAACGGTGCCCTGCGTGCTCACCAGTTGCTCGAAGGCATGGTCGAAGTCACGCGTCGCGCCGGTGCCTACCTGCCGTTCTCGCCCACCACCGAATACGTCAACACCATCGCGCCGCAGAACGAGGCCAAGAGCCCCGGTGACGCCGCGCTGGAATGGCGCATCCGTTCGATCATCCGCTGGAACGCGATGGCCACCGTGGTGCGCGCCAACCGCAAGCCCGGCGACCTGGGTGGCCACATCGCCAGCTTCGCCTCCGGCGCCACGCTGTACGACGTCGGCTTCAACCACTTCTGGCGTGCGCCGAGCGACAGCCATCCCGGCGACCTGCTCTTCATCCAGGGCCACAGCGCGCCGGGCATCTACGCGCGCTCGTTCCTGGAAGGCCGCATCAGCGAGCAGCAGCTCGACAACTTCCGAATGGAAGTCGACGGCCAGGGCATCTCGTCGTACCCGCATCCGTGGCTGATGCCCGATTACTGGCAGACCCCGACCGTGTCGATGGGCCTGGGCCCGCTGGCGGCGATCTACCAGGCACAGTTCATGAAGTACCTGGAGCACCGCGGCCTGATCGAGAAGTCCGACCGCAAGGTGTGGTGCTTCATCGGCGACGGCGAGAGCGACGAGCCGGAAACCCTGGGCGCCATCGCGCTGGCCGGCCGCGAAGGTCTGGACAACCTGATCTTCGTCGTCAACTGCAACCTGCAGCGCCTGGACGGCCCGGTGCGCGGCAACGGCAAGATCATCCAGGAACTGGAAGGCGTGTTCCGCGGCGGCGGCTGGAACGTCATCAAGCTGCTGTGGGGCAGCTACTGGGATCCGCTCCTCGCCCGCGACACCACCGGCATGCTGAAGAAGCTGATGATGGAAACCGTCGACGGCGAGTACCAGAACTGCAAGGCGTTCGGCGGCAAGTACACGCGCGACAACTTCTTCGGCAAGTACCCGGAGACGGCGGCGATGGTCGCCAACCTGTCCGACGACGACATCTGGCGCCTCAACCGCGGCGGCCACGATCCGCACAAGGTCTACGCGGCCTACCACGAGGCGGTGAACACCAAGGGCATGCCCACGGTGATCCTGGCCAAGACGGTGAAGGGCTACGGCATGGGCTCGGCGGGCGAATCGCTCAACCCGACCCACCAGACCAAGAAGCTGGACGACGAAGCCATCCGCACGTTCCGCGACCGCTTCAACATCCCGGTCAGCGACAAGCAGCTGGAAGAGTCGGCGCAGGTGCCGTTCTACCACCCGGGCGAGGATTCGCCGGAAATCCAGTACCTCAAGTCGCGGCGCGCCGCGCTGGGCGGCTACCTGCCGCAGCGTCGCCGCAAGGCCAGCGAGTCGTTCGAGACGCCCAAGCTGGACGCCTTCGACCGCCTGCTCAAGAGCACCGGCGAGCGCGAGATCTCCACCACCATGGCGTTCGTGCAGGGCCTGAACATCGCGCTGCGCGACAAGCAGGTCGGCCCGCGCCTGGTGCCGATCGTCGCCGACGAGGCGCGCACGTTCGGCATGGAAGGCATGTTCCGCCAGATCGGCATCTACGCGCCGTTCGGCCAGAAGTACAAGCCGGTCGATGCCGACCAGCTGATGTACTACCGCGAGGACCAGTCCGGCCAGGTGCTGCAGCAGGGCATCAGCGAGCCGGGCGCGATGTCGTCGTGGATGGCCGCGGGCACCAGCTATTCGGTCAGCAACGTGCCGATGCTGCCGTTCTACATCTATTACTCGATGTTCGGTTTCCAGCGCATCGGCGACATCGCCTGGCAGGCGGCCGACATGCGCACGCGCGGCTTCCTGCTCGGCGGCACCGCCGGCCGCACCACGTTGAACGGTGAAGGCCTGCAGCACGAGGATGGCTTCAGCCACGTCATCGCCGGCAGCATTCCCAACGTGCGCAGCTACGACCCGACCTTCGGTTTCGAGGTGGCGGTGGTGCTGCAGCACGGCATGCAGAAGATGCTGCAGGAGCAGGTGGACGAGTACTACTACGTCACGCTCATGAACGAGAACTACACCCACCCGGAGATGCCGGAAGGCGCCGCCGAGGGCATCATCAAGGGCATGTACCTGCTCACCGACGCGGGCAAGCCGAAGAAGGGCGAGCTGCGCGTGCAGCTGCTGGGCAGCGGCACCATCCTGCGCGAGGCGATCGCGGCGGCCGAGTTGCTGGACAAGGATTTCGGCGTGACCGCCGACATCTGGTCGTGCCCCAGCTTCAACGAGCTGCGTCGCGACGGGTTCGACGCCGAGCGCTGGAATCGCCTGAATCCGGAAGCCAAGTCGCCGCGCAAGGCATACGTGACCGAGCTGCTGGAAGGCCGCCAGGGCCCGGTGATCGCCGCGACCGACTACGTGCGCGCCTACAGCGACCAGATCCGCGCCTTCGTGCCGGCGTCGTACACGGTGCTGGGCACGGACGGCTTCGGCCGCAGCGACACCCGCGCCAACCTGCGCCGCCACTTCGAGGTGGACCGCTACTACATCGCCCACGCCGCCATCGCCGCGCTGGCGAAGGAAGGCAAGATGACCGCCAAGGACGTGTCCCGCGCGATCAAGCAGTACAAGATCGATGTGGAGAAGGCGAACCCGGTTGGGGTTTGATCTTTAGTGCGGGAGAAAGGGCGCCAAACAGGCGCCCTTTTTTTGTGCCTTTCCTGATAGCGCACCTGCCCACTAAAACCTGTCATAGCTAGCCTACTCGCTACTAGTCCACACACGTGTGCATGACATACGAACCATTGTGGCTAGGTTCCATAGCCTCGTGAGCAGCATTCCGAGACGTGCGATTGGCTCCAGCGACTCGATGCATCGATAGCTTCTATTCGACGAAAAGTCGCAATGTCAGCAAAACTTAAGTAGATATCTTCGCCGCGCATCGCGTTGGTGGGTCTACAAGGAGAGCAAATCTCCCTGCGACCCCGCTGTTCTTTCCTGGCATATCTAGCCTTCGTCGTCGTCCGCCAGCAAAAGATCGATTTGAGCCTTAAGGCGCTCTTTGTCCGCGTTGTAGAAGGGTTGTGGAACCACCAACCAAGCTCTCCGACCACGCCCAAGGCGAACGGGAATCTGATCCATCCCTGCGGCATCCGGGATTGAGTTCGGGGCCGTCACAAGCTCGGCCATCGTAGGGGGGTCTCCCTGACGCTGGGTATTTACAGCGGGATCTACGACCGGAACTGCCTGCGCGATGGGCTGAGACGAGTCCTCTGATCTCACCTCAACGTTTGGCGACCCATCTTCTACCTCTGCTGGCGTGCCAGCGAAGCTCACGGATCGGCGGAACACTTGGATAAATGACTCGGCTCCGGCAGGCGTAAACCCTTGCTGTATGAGGTCGTAGCGAAGGGTTGCATCAGAAGGCAAGTGTTCCGCGTACTTATCAAGCATCTCGGCGAAAATAGGTGGTGTGCGAAGCCACTGATGCAAGATCTTGGCTCGCATGCTCTCGTTGGGTGCATACGTATAGCTTTCGAATTCCTTGCTGACAGCCAAGTGCCCATCCTTCGGTCGCTCAAGCAATCCGTAGTACCGCAATGAAGCGAGCATAGAGAGTGCCGCCCCGTTATTCGCGCTCTTGTAACCGAGATCCTGCGCCACAACGTCCGTGGGAACAGCGTGCCTGCGCTCCTTGCCGTAGACCTTGTTGACTCGATCAATCGCTTCATCGAGTGCGATTGAGGGGGCTCGGGGACTCTTTTTGCGTGGGCTTGCCATGAGCGAGATATCCTTATACTTTAACGACGTATATCTTAAACTTATTCTTGGTTTTGGCGCATGTCAACCGCGGAGCTATTTTCCATTGTGGCCTAAGAGGTTTGACATTCTTTGTGAAGCTCCTAAACTCGGTGTTCGCAATTCGCGAATGTTGAATTCGAGGCTGGAATGAAGCAACTCGTTCTCAAACCACATGATGTGGTGGTCGCCCTGCGTTTAGCTTTGGCGGGTTCTAGCCGACCTTCTATGGCGGTCTTAGGAAATGAGCTCCATTTGGCGACATCGGAAGTTCATAGCAGCATTCGGCGTTGCCAACTCGCAAGGCTCGTTATACGCAGCGAGTCGGCTGACAATCAGGTAGCGCGAGCGAGCCTTCTTGAGTACTTGACGTCTGGAGTTCGGTACGCCTATCCAGCAATGCTGGGGACACTCACTAGCGGTGTTCGTACCGCTTACGCGGCCAAGCCGCTAGCAGATGTCATCGTGCAGTCCCACGAAATGCCGCCGGTATGGCCACACCCTCTCGGCACTTCTCGCGGTGTGGCTTTGACGCCGCTGTATCCTGGCGCACCTGCAGCAGCAGAGAAGAATCCAAAGTTGTATGAGTTGCTTGCGCTTGTAGACGCGATACGGATGGGCACTGCTCGAGAGCGCATGCTTGCGGCGCAGATGCTTGAGGAACACCTGCCGTGAATCCAGATGATCCGAATATCGGGATGCTGCAGGCGATTGCAAATGCTTTGGGCGACCTCACCGACGAGTTGGTATTCGTTGGTGGCTGCGCAGTTGGGCTGCTCATAACGGAGCCAGCCCGCCCACCTGCGCGCGCTACCACTGACGTAGATGTGATTGCCGAAGTCATTTCATACAACGAGTACCGCAGGCTGGGGGAGCGATTAAAGAGCGCGGGCTTTGCCGAGAACAGCGATCACACGTGCCGGTGGCAACTGGGACAGTTGCTAGTGGATGTGATGCCAACCACCGAGGTGCTGGGGTTCAAAAATGCTTGGTACGCAGAAGCAACACGACAGGCGACGCCGCGTGATCTCCCTAGCGGAAAACGTATCCGGCTTGTATCTGCTCCTCTCTTCTTGGCAACTAAGATAGAAGCATTCCATGGCAGGGGCGATGGTGACTACGCATCCAGCCGAGACATTGAAGATATTGTAACGGTCGTCGATGGTCGCACCGAATTGCTGGGCGAAATCCGCGGCAACGTGCCGGATGTCATCGCATATCTCAAGGACGAAGTTGACGAGCTTCTCTCAACGCCTAGATTCGTTGAATCCATTGCATATCACCTGCATCCGGATTCCGCGAGTCAAGCGAGAGCGCCAATGATCATCGAAAGGTTCCGCAGCATAGCTGGTTTATAATTCGCTCTCGTACTCCGGCAAGAAAAGTCAGAGCCTTTGTGAGCAACGCTAACACTGATGGTTGAGTCTACTGCGGATCATTTCGAAGCCTACGATGGGCTTGAGATCAAACAGTAACGGCTTCCCCACGCCGCAGGGCCGCAGATGGGTTGGGGCCCAGCTGCATCGCATTGCAAGCCATGTCGGTGGGTTTGAGCCCAGCCTTTGTATCTCCCGATTACGTCGATAGAATCCCTCCCCCCCTCCCGCCAGCGAGCTTTGCCGCCGCCATCGCGTCGCGGCATCCCCCACTGGAGTTCCTGCATGTCCCGTCCACTAGCGCCCGCCGGGCGCCTGTTCGCTGTCGCCGCCTTCATTGAGGGCCTCACCTGGGCCGGGCTGCTGATCGGCATGTGGCTCAAGTACGGGCCGGTGGGCAACGAACTGGGCGTGAAGATCTTCGGGCCGCTGCATGGTGGCGGCTTCATGTTCTACGTCGTGGTCACCGTGCTGTCGGCCCTGCGCTTGCGCTGGCCGTGGTGGGCCACGCTGCTGGCGGTCATCGCCGCCGTGCCGCCGCTGGTGACCGTGCCGCTGGAGATGTGGTTCCGGCGGATCGGATTGCTCAGCGCACGCGCCTGAGATTACGAGGTGGCGGGCCGAGGCCCGCCCTACGACGGACGGGCGCGTGTCCTTCGCATAGACTGCGGCGCTCCTTGCTGCCTGTCCGCCCATGAGTACGCCCTCCCGCCTGTCCGAGTTGCGCCTGCTGCTGGGCATCGAGCGCAACACCACCCGCCACGGCGAGAAGTGGATCTCCGGCCTCGGCGCACTGCTGGGCATCCTGTCCGTTTACTGGCTGACCCGCTGGACGTTCCCCGAACACGCCGCCGGCGCCGTCGGTGGCGCACTGATGGTCACCTCGATGGGCGCCTCCGCCGTGCTGCTGTTCGCCGTGCCGCAGGGTGCGCTGTCGCAGCCGTGGGCGGTGGTGGGCGGCCACCTGCTGTCCGCCGTCATCGGCGTGAGCTGCCAGAAACTGTTTCCCGGCCATGCCTGGACCGCCGCCCTCGCGGTCGGCCTCGCCGTGCTGGGCATGTACTACCTGCGCTGCATCCACCCGCCGGGCGGCGCCACCGCACTGGCCGCGGTGATCGGCGGCCCGGACGTGCACGCCCTCGGCTACCACTACGTGCTGATGCCCATCCTGATCAACGTCGTGGCGATCCTGGCGATGGCCATCGCCTTCAACGCGCTGTTCCCCTGGCGGCGCTACCCGGCGCACCTGCATCTTCGTCGCGAAGCCTCGCGCATCACCCAGCCCGCCCAGCGCCAGTTCGAGCTGACCCAGGAAGACTTCGCCGCGGCGATGGAACAACTCAATTCCTACGTCGACATCACCACCGAGAACCTCACCGAGCTGCTGGAACTGGCCAAGCAGCACGCCGAGAGGAACATCACCCACCCGCAGGACATCCTTCCCGGCCGCGCCTACAGCAACGGCAAACTGGGCAAGTTGTGGAGCGTGCGGCGCGTGCTGACGCAGGAGGAACCGCCGGCGGACGCTGCGGCCGACCGCCTGCACTACCAGGTGATCGCCGGCGAACATGTCGGCCAGGCCGGCGACTGCAGCGCCGACGAATTCCGCGCATGGGCGCGCTTCGAAGTGGTGCCGCAGGGCCGCGGACGCTGGATGAAGGCCGATTGATGTGGTTCCGGCGGATCGGGCTGCTCAGCCTGCGCGCGTAATTGTCCGTGCAGGCGGGCCAAGGCCCGCCCTACGGGGGCCCAAGGTTTCGTCACCACCATCGTGACGGCGCACCCAACCGATTCGGTGCAACGTCGAAAGCAGGCTAGCGTTGCATCGACGACGGAACGGCCGTCGCCGCGGTCGATTCCAATGTGAGGCGTATGCGGGCGCCCGCCTGTTGGAGTCGCAGCAGGACCTCATCGTCGGTCGATTGCGCGAAGAGCGCCATGCGCCGCTCGATGGCCTCGAGCAGCATTTGCCGCTGCCGTGTCGTCAACGTGCTTGCCGCGAAGGCGATCGGGTCGCCCCGGAACCCGCGCAGGTCGCATAGCTTCCGGTACAGGTTGACCGCGAACGGAGGGCACAGCAGGCATTCGATGGCCAGCAGGGCGAGCTGTCGGTGTGTAAGGCCGAGCGGGCCCCGCCGCGCGGCAAGACAAGAGAGCATCGCGAGGGTCACCGCCAGCCATGCCGCCAGGCAGGCGAGCAGCCAGGTCGGCGGTGCCGAAGACAGCAGCAGGTACGGGAGGGCGATCAGCACGATCGCCCCCACCAGCACGCATCCCACACGGATCGGCAACAGCAAGCGAGCAAAGGCACGCAGATCATCGGCCGTATCCGTCGCCGCGTTCTCCGCCGACGCCAACCAACTTGCATGCAGGATGGTCCGGGCCGGCAGCAGCGGATGCGGAAGCCACAGGAAGCGGCCCCGCATCTCGATGACCGCCTCGATCGCGACGCGCCATGTCCGTCCACCCGACACGACCACATCGTCGAAGTAGGCCAGGCGCACCGAATCCTGGACGTAGAACGCCAGGATCCCCGCTACCAGCAGCCACTCGCTGCTGAAAGTCACCGGACGGTCTTGTCCTGCTGCTTGCGCTTGAACACGCCGCGTACCGCGGCGACCACCCCGAACAAGCCGATCAACAGCAGCTTCCACATCTTGACCAGCACGGCACCGGCGGCGGCCAGCCAGCCCTTCTTCGACGCAACCACCGCCGCACCGCCGGTGATCAACGCCGCCAGGCCAACTTCCGCCACATGGTCGCCCGCGCGGAACTCGCTGTACTTCTCACCTGCGGCGAAACTGTAGCCAGGCATGAGGCGCTTGAAATCGGCGATGGCCGCCTGCAGCGTTTCCGGGTCCGCTACCACGATGACCTCCATCACGCCGCGTCGTCCCAGCACGCGCGTGTTGTAGTTGACGATCTTGTTCTTGCTGGTCTCGGTCTCAGCGAGGATCGCCCACTCAAGCGCCTTGAGCTGCTGGTCGTACTGGGGTTTGAACGACCAGCCAAGGATGCGCATGGTCTCCCAGCCGCGCTGGCGCCGTTCTTCATTGCCCTGCTCCGTTCCCTCGCGGACACTTTCGAGTACGTCGTCGGCATCCACCTTTTCGTCGTCCTTGACGTAGCCCATTTCCTGGAACGAGAAGAAGCCGATCCACGACAGGTCATGCGGCGCCAGCGTGTAGGTGTCGTCGCCATCCGGCGGGTTTTCCAGCAACTGGTTGAGTTGGCGCGTGCCGTCGACATCAAGGAACGCGTAACCCTCGGGCACGTCGACCGTGGCCCGAGTGCCGATCTTGCCGACGGTTGGTCCTAGCTGCCATGGCAGGTCTCCGATCGGATTCGGCGCGGAGTCTTCCTGTGCGCTGGCCGCGCCGGAAAACAGGAAAAGCATGAACATCGCGGCAAGCAGCGCCGCGCAACGGATACGCATCGGTGGTTCCCTCCCCATTGGCATGCCGGACTCCCCAGCCATGCCTCATCGGCAGGCCGCATCGCTGGCCGGCTGCAGCGATACGGTGGCGAGCGTAGCAGGCAGGATGGGGGCCATGGAGGCCATCCTCAGCTCAGATTTTCGACGCGCGTGAGGCGCATCCTGTCGCCGGCCCCGGGTCAATTCCTTGACGAGGTTGGAGGCATGGGACTGCGCCCGTGGGGACTGTCCGCCTGCCTTGCCGTCGCGCCGTCGCGCTCCGCGCTCAGTCTGCCTTGCGCAGCACGTGATCCGCGCTCTCGCACACCACCAGCGCGCCGTCCTCGGTGACCGTGCCGGTGGCCTGCACGCGATCACCGGCCTTGAGCGATTGCACATCGTCCGGCGGCGGGGCCTTGCACAGGTTCCAGCGGGCCGGCAGGTGCACGTCGACCTGGCCGTTGGCGCTGGCGATCTTCACCACCGCGCTGCCGTCGTAGGTCCACGGCGTGGTGTCGACGCTGACGATGCTGCCGCTGACCGTGGCCTGCTCGCCCGCAGTGAACGCGCCAGCGGCCATGGTGGCCGGCGGTGTGGTCGCACACGCGGCCAGCGCCAGCAGCGCGGCGAAGGGAAGGGCGCGGAGGCGCCGCAGCGGAACAGGATTCATCAGGCGTGCGGTCATCTGGCGTGCTCCGTGGAAGGCGGACGCATTGTCCGTCGCGTGCGTTACGGCTCCGTCGTGGTCCCGGCCGGCGCGGTCGCATCCTTCGGGCAGCGCGGAACGCCAGAGCCCACCACGCAGGCGATGCAGCACTCCTGCTTCTCCGTCGACTCGCTGCCCGGCGTTTCCTGCGCCGGCGGCAGGAAGCCCGGCAGCCTGGCCAGCTGCTCCGGCGACTTCAGCCGCAGGATCGCCGCCCAGTCCTGGCGGTTCATGTTGCAGGCTGCCTCGTTGTCGGGCGCGCACAGCGTGCCGTCGCCGATGCGCAGTGGCAGGCCGCCCCAGAACTCGCCGTTGCGGTTCAGCGGCAGCATCCGCATGGTCACCGCCTGCTGCACGTTGCCGCCGATCGCGTAGGCGGTGCTGTCGTTGTTCGGATTGACCGCCACCACGATGTCGCAGTGCATGTCCAGCGAGCTGCCGCTGCGCAGCAACGGCAGCAGCCCTTCGTGGCCGAACAGGCGGCCGGACTGGCGCACGTAGCAGATCAGGTCGCCGACCACCGGCTTGGCCTTCGCCACGTCGATGACATCGAAGGCATTCGTCGTCGGCTGCTGGTAGGCCGCCTGCACGTAGGTGAAGTGGCGGGCCGAACCCCGGAAGCCCGGCACCCGGGCTTCGCGCATCACCCACGAGATGAAGGCGGCCGACCACGGCGTGTCCACCACGAAACCGCGGCAGGCCTCGGCCTGCGGTCCGGTCGCCGACGCGTACAGGCAGTCGGTGGCGCCGCGGCGATGGCCGATCGCGGCGAGCAGGTCGCTGTCGCGCCAGTAGCGCGCGACGCGCTGCCAGGCGCGGTCGTCGCCGATCGACAGCAGCGACGCCTCGGCTTCCATCACCGGCGCGTTGGCCAGCCGGCCGTTGCGGTCGATGAAGGGGCGATACCACATCAGGTGCTCGCGGCAGGCGACCGCGGCGATGCGGGTGGCGACGTCCGACGGCGTCTGTTGCGACAACTGCGGGCAGGCATCGGCCGCGTGGGCGGCAGCGGAGGTCAGCAGCAGGAGGGGCAGCAACAGCCATGCACGCATCGGCAGATCCTTGGGGGTCGGTGTTCCTTCATACGCATCATGCCGCATCGGCAGGACAGGGCGTCGTCACGCGGCTTGAAGGTATGGACATGGTCGGGCGCAGTGGCGGCGTGCGGGATGCGGGCGGTAAGCTCGCGGCTCCCCTCCATCGCCCGGGATCGCGCGTGCGCTTCTTCCTGCGAGTCCTGCTGCTGTCGACGCTGGCGCTGGCCGCGCAGGCATCGCCTCCCGACCGGCGCATCGCCATCACCATCGACGACCTGCCCTGGCAGCGGATGGATAAGACGCCGCCGGCGGAACTGGGCGCGCGCCATGCGCAGCTGATGGCGCAGCTGGAACAGGCCGGCGTGCCGGTGGTGGGCTTCGTCAACGAAGGCAAGCTGGAAGTCGACGGTCAGGTGCAGCCGGCCCGCGTGGCGATGCTGCGCGACTGGCTGGACGCCGGCCATGAACTGGGCAACCACACGCATGGCCACCTCGATGTGCATGCGGTGGGACTGCCGGCGTTCCAGCAGGACATCCTGGATGGCGAGCGCGTGCTGCGGCCATTGCTGGCCGAGCACGGGCAGGCGCCGCGCTGGTTCCGCCATCCCTACCTGCGCGCCGGCCGCACGCAGGAAGACCGCGCCGTGCTGTCGGCCTTCCTCGGCCAGCACGGTTACCGCATCGCGCCGGTGACCGTCGACAATGGGGAATGGGTGTGGGCGTTCGCCTACGCCAACGTGCTGGATGGCCAGCCCGATACCCCCGAACGCGCGGCCACGCTGGCGCGGCTGCGGCGCGGCTACATCCCGTACATGCTCAACAAGGTCGACTACTACGAAGCGCAGTCGCAGGCGCTGCTGGGTTATGTCCTGCCGCAGGTGTGGCTGCTGCACGCCAACGAACTCAACGCCGTCGCGTACGCCGACCTGGTCGCCGGCGTGCAGCGGCGCGGCTACCGCGTGGTGACGCTGGACGAGGCACTGCGCGACCCCGCCTACGCGCGTGGCGAGGACGGCTACAACGGCCGCTACGGTCCCAGCTGGCTGCATCGCTGGGCGATGGCGGAGAAGAAGCCGAAGGACTTCTACGCCGGCGAACCGGTGGTGCCGGGCTGGGTGCTGGCGCTGGCCGGCGTGGACGCGGAGTAGCGGACGCATGCAGAAGAAGGTCGACCTGTCGAGCTACCGGGACCATCTGGTGGAAGTGGTGCTGGAGCGCGTCGACGAGCGCCGGCCGTGGTCGCCCACGGTACGCGTGCGCCAGGCTGCGGGCGGCGGCTGGAGCGAGGATCTCTGGGTCGCCGACGGGCGCGATTACTTCACCTGCTACGACGCGCTGGCCGCCTGCAAGGCGCAGGCGCAGCGCGTGATCGACGCACAACGGCAGACCGGCACCGGCTAATCCTCGCGGCGCAGCGTCGCCAGCTTCAGGAACGCCTCGTGCTGGTAGCGGCTCATGCGCAGCTGCTGGCCCGTGTCCATCGTCACTACGTGGTAGCCGTTGAACCAGGGGTGGATGTCCTTGACCCGGCGGATGTTGATGATCGCCGAGCGATGCACGCGGGCGAAGCGGCGCGGATCCAGCCGCGCGGCCAGCGCCGACATGGTCTCGCGCAGGTCGTGCACGCGGTCGGCCAGGTGCAGGCGCACGGTGTTGCCGCTGGCCTTGATCCAGACGATGTCGTCCACGTCGACCAGCACCACGCGTTCGTCCTCGCGCACCGGAACGCGTTCCAGGTAGGCGTCGCGCTGCTGCAGCGAGGCCAGCGCCTGCAGGATGCGCGCGGAGGTGTCCGCATCGGTGCCACGCGGGGTGGCGAGTCGCTGCTTCGCGCGGCGCAACGTTTCGGCGAAGCGCTCGCGGCTGAACGGCTTCACCAGGTAGTCCACCGCGTTCGCCTCGAACGCGCGCACCGCGAACTGCTCGTAGGCGGTGACGAAGATGGTGGCCGGCATGCGCGCGGCGCCGATCGTCGCCACCACGTCCAGGCCGGTGATGGCGGGCATCTGGATGTCCAGGAACACCAGGTCGGGCGACAGCTCGCGGATGGCCGTCACCGCGGACACGCCATCGCCGCATTCGCCGGCCAGCGCGATATCGGGATCGTCGCGCAACAGCCGCACCACCGCATGCCGCGCGATCGGTTCGTCGTCGACCACCAGCGCGGTGAGGCTCATGCCGGCACGTGCTCCGGCAACACGTCGTCGTCGAGTTCGTGGAACGGCAGGCGCAGCCGGCAGGCGACACCGCGCGGCACCATCAGGTCCAGCCGCAGGCTGGCGGCGTCGCCATAGAGTTCGCGCATGCGCAGGCGCGTGTTGGACAGGCCGATGCCATGGCCGCCGGCATGGCCGCCTTCATCCAGCGTGCTGTTGTGGTTGCGCACGTCGATGCACAGCACGCCGCCTTCGCGCCGGCAGTCGACCTCGATGCAGTCGTCGCCGACATGCTGGCCGATGCCGTAGCGGATCGCGTTCTCGACGATCGGCTGCAGCACCAGGCTGGGCACGGCGGCGTCCAGCACGTCGGGGGCGACATGGATGCGCGTGGTCAGGCGGTCCTTGAAGCGGTGCCGCTGGATGCCGAGGTACAGCTCCAGCAGTTCCAGCTCGCGCCGCAGCGGGATCTCCTGGCCGTCGTAGTCCTCCAGGAAGGCACGCAGCAGTTCGCTCAGCCGCAGCAGCATGTCTTCGGCGGACAGCTTGTCCTCGTCGAGCAGGGTGATGATGGCGTGCAGCGTGTTGAACAGGAAATGCGGCTGCAGCTGGGTCTTCAATACTTGCAGCCGCGATTGCGCGAGTTCGCTGGCCAGCCGCGTCGCTTCGAGTTCGCGGCGCGCTTTCTCGGCCTGGAAATGCAGCAGGTGCTGCACCGCCAACAGCGTCCAATAGGCCAGCAGGCCGATGGCGAAGTGCTTGCTGATGAACTGCACCAGTTGCTGGCCGAAGCTGCTCGGCTCGAACAGCGTCGAGACCAGCGCGCCGATGATGACCGCCAGCAGGGTCACGCCGAGGCTGTAGCCGACGTGCCGGAGCAAGGCGCGTGCCGTGGCGGGGAACGTGATGGGGTGGCGCTCGCCCAGGCGGAACACCAACGGTGCAAGTCCCGCCCAGGTCAGCCACTGGATTGCCCACCAGCGCAGATAGTCGGCCGGTGGCCAGAGATGGCCGCTGACGGCATCGTTGACGCAGCCCTGCACGGCGAACACCACCACCACGACACCCCACAGACCCAGGTAGCGGGACAGTCTGATTTCCATGCTGCCAAGACGGATCTTCATGCGGAACTCCCAACCGGCGACCCGCATCGTAGGGTGCCGTGGCGAGGCGCGGGAAGGCGCAAAAGTCACCCACTACGATTGGTCACGTCGGCACGACGATTCGTCCCGGATCCGTTGCCGGGCGGTCCGTGCGGGCGCGAGATGCGATGGCCCCGCACGCGATCCCGCGTCGCCAGGGCGCCCCTTCCCACCGGAGATCACGCCATGCGCCGTCTGTCCGCCCTCGCCCTGTTCGTCGCCGTCGCCCCGATCGCCCACGCCCACGCGGGCGAGCGCACGCACTACCTGGATCTCGTCAACCGCGCCCACGACCGGATCGTTTCTGTCGCGGCCGCGCCCGCCGGGGGCACGTCGTGGAAGGAGCTGCTGCACGGTGGCACCCTCGCCGGCGGCGGCGACACCGCCACGGTGCAGCTCGCCAGCGACCAGTGCCTGCACGACGTGAAGGTGGCGTTCGTCAACGGCCGGCGCGCGCTGTATCCCGCGCTCGACCTGTGCCGTCACCGTGGCTTGCGCATCCAGCCGCTGCCGTCGAGGGAGACGAAGGCGGTGATGGCCGCGCAGCGCGATACGGGCGCTGGCGTACTGTCCCGGGAAGACTGACGCCGCGCCGGTACCGGCTGCCTCAGCCAGCGAGGTCCAGCACGATGCGGCCTTCGATCGTGCCGGCGCGCATGCGCGCGAACACGTCGTTGATGTTCTCCAGCCGATCCGTCGCCACCGTCGCCGCCACCTTGCCCATCGCCGCGAACGCCAGCGATTCCTGCAGGTCCAGCCGCGTGCCGACGATGGAGCCGCGTACGGTGATGCCGTTGAGGACCATGCCGAAGATGTCGAGCGGAAACTGCCCCGGCGGCAGGCCGTTGAGCGAGACCGTACCGCCGCGACGGACCATGCCGATGGCCTGCTCGAACGCTTTCGGCGACACCGCGGTGACCAGCGCACCATGCGCGCCGCCGATCTCCCGCTTGAGCCAGGCCGCCGGATCGGTGGTCGTCGCGTTGACGGTGACCGTGGCGCCCAGGCGGCGGGCGAAGTCGAGCTTGCCATCGTCCACATCGACCGCCGCCACGTTCAGTCCCATCGCCTTCGCGTACTGCACGGCCAGGTGGCCGAGCCCGCCGATGCCGGAAATCACCACCCAGTCGCCCGGCTTCGTGTCGGTGACTTTCAGGCCCTTGTATACGGTCACGCCGGCGCACAGGATCGGTGCGATCTCGACGAAGCCGATGGTGTCCGGCAGGTGCCCGACGTAGTCCGCGTTGGCCAGCGCGTAGTCGGCGAAGCCGCCATTGACCGAGTAGCCGGTGTTCTGCTGCGTTTCGCACAGCGTTTCCCAACCGCCCAGGCAGTGCTCGCACTGGCCGCAGGCCGAATACAGCCACGGCACGCCGACACGGTCGCCTTCCTTCACGTGGCGGACGCCGGCCCCGACCGCGACCACGTGGCCCACGCCTTCGTGTCCGGGAATGAAGGGCGGGCTGGGCTTGACCGGCCAGTCGCCTTCGGCGGCGTGCAGGTCGGTGTGGCAGACGCCGCAGGCTTCGATCTTGACCAGGATGTCGCCAGCCGCGGGACGCGGCACCGGCACTTCCTCGATCACCAGCGGCGTGCCGAACGCCCGCACGACGGCGGCTCTCATGGTGCTGTCCATTCGCGACGTCCTCGTGTGGCCGGGAGCTCACCGTACGTCGAACCGGATGAGGCCCACGTTGATTGCGATCAATCCGGGGTGCAAACGGGGTACCGCCGGTCGGTCGAGGGCGGCATGGAGATCGGCAGCCGCTCCGGTTACTGTCGACGACACCCCCGCACGCAGCACAGGAGCCGCCCCATGGGTGCACGCACGCCATCGACCGACGTGGATACGTTCCTGGCCACGCTTGCGCCACCCCAGGAAGCCGCGGTCCGCCGCCTGCGTGCGGTGATCCTGGCCACCGATCCGCGCATCGGCGAGGGCATCAAGTGGAATGCGCCGAGTTTCCATGTCGAGGGCCGCCACTTCGCGACGATGCAGCTGCGGCGTGCCGACCGCATGCTGCTGGTGCTGCACCTGGGCGCGGGCAAGCGGACCATGCCGGCCGGTGCGATCGTGGATCCGGGCGGGCAACTGAGCTGGCTGGGTGCCGATCGCGCGACGTGGTCGTTCAGCGGTATGCAGGAGGTGGAGGCGCACGGCGCCGCGTTGCAGGCACTGCTGCGGCAATGGATGGCGCACGCCTGACTGGACATGGCGCGCAGGGCGTGACCGGCACCACGCGCAGCACGACCATCGACACACGCCCGTGACGGTCGCCGCGGCGACACTGGTCTGCCCCACCGGAGTCGCGCCGATGAAAACCGCCCTCTCCTCGTTGCTGCTGCTCGCGCTGTCGTGCGTGCCGCATCCAGGCCGCGCGCAGGACACCTGCCCCGACCGCAGCGCCTACGCGCCGGCGCGGGAGATCGTCGCCGACCTGCAGCGCATCACCGCGCCCAAGGGCGTGCAGGAGGAGTACGCGGTCGAGATCGGCGGCATCCGCCAGTGGGTGAACGTGCGCGGACAGGATCGCGACAACCCGATGATCCTGTTCGTCCACGGCGGTCCGGCCTCGCCGGTCATTCCCACGCTGTGGCAGTTCCAGCGCCCGCTGGAGGAATACTTCACGGTGGTGAACTACGACCAGCGCGGTGCGGGCAGGACGCTGCTGCTGAATCCGCAGGACGCCGTCGCCGATACCCTGCACATCCAGCGCTATGTCGACGACGCCATCGCGCTGGCCGAACACCTGCGCACGCGCTACCACCAGCGCAAGCTGGTGCTGATGGCGCACAGCTGGGGCACGGTGGTGGCGATGCACGCGGCACTGCAGCGGCCGGACCTGTTCCATGCCTATGTCGGCATCGGCCAGGTGATCAACGTGCGCACCAACGAGCAGGTCAGCTTCGACTACGGCCTGCGGACGGCGCGCGAGCAGGGCAACACCGAGGCGGTGCGCGAGATGGAAGCGATCTCGCCGTATCCCGGCGACCAGCCGATCACCCGCGAGCGCATCGTGATCGCGCGCAAGTGGCCGCAGTTCTACGGCGGGCTGACGGCGTACCGGGCCGAGTCGACCTACTTCTTCCAGGGCCCGCGCCTCTCGCCCGACTACGACGATGCCGCGCGCTGCGCGATCAACGCCGGCAGCGTGTTCACCCTGGGCCGCCTGCTGGATGAATTCCTGCGGGTCGACTTCACCGGCGTGGAGGACTTCCCCATCCCGGTGGTGATGTTCATGGGCCGCCACGACTACACCACGCCATCGGAACCGACGGCGGCCTGGTTGGCGAAGGTGCGCGCGCCGTACAAGCAGGGCGTGTGGTTCGAGCACTCCGCGCACATGATCCCGTGGGAAGAGCCGGGCAAGACCCTGGTCAGCCTGTTGGAGCACGTGCGGCCACGCGCCGGGATCGGCGAGGCGGGCGCGGCGACGCCCTGACCGGGGCGGATAGCGCCGACACGGGCGCAGAATTCCACGCGGAAATGCGGGATAGTGCGTCGCAGTTCTCCGACTGCGACGCCGCCTCACCTGCATGACCGATCCCGATCCGCCCGCCGGCCGCGTGCCGCGTCCCTCATCGCTGAGACGACAGTTCGCGCGCGCGGTGGTGCTGGCGGCGCTGTTGCCCGCCGCCGTGCTGGGCGTCGTGGAGCAGCTGCGCTTCTACCAGGCCGAGCAGCGTCATGTCGGCGAACGCCTGGAAGTGATCACGATCCTCAGTGCGACGGCGGTGGAGGATTTCGTCGGCATGCACCAGGCCGGCGTGGCACTGGTGGCATCGATGAGCGGCCAGGACACCGACTGGCCTGCGCGGCTGGCGGAACTGCGGCGACGCTATCCCGGCTTCAGCAGCGTGCTGGTCACCGATGCCAGCGGTACGGTACTGGCATCGCAGCCGGTACCGCCGCGCGGGCCGGCCATCAACGTGGCCGATCGCGCTTATTTCCGCATGTCCCGCCAGACGGCTGCGCCGTTCGTATCCGATGCGTTCCGGGGCCGCCGCCTCAGCAACGATCCGCTGGTGGCGGTCGCCGCTCCTTGGCAGGCGGAAGGCGCGTTCGCGGGCGTGGTGCAGGGCTCCATCCGCGTCGACACCTTTACCGATTCGCGTGTCGCCGCCATGCGCCGCCGTGGCGTGGAGATGCTGCTGCTCGACCGCGAACGGCGCGTGATCCGTGCGACCGAAGGACTGCCTTACCGCTTCCAGCAGTCGCTGGCGGGCAGCCCGCTGCTGGCCGGTGCCGGACAGGGCGCGCGCGAGACCGAATCGCGCCGGCTGCACGACGCGATGGCCGATGGCCGGGCGGCCTGGGTGTCGCAGGCCACGCTGTCCTCCGGCTGGACGCTGGTGCTGCTGGTGCCGGACACCCAGCTGATGGGGACGGTGGGTCGCCGGGCATTGGCGACGGCGGGCCTGCTGATGTTGATCGCCGCCGGTGTCTGGATCGCGTACGCGTGGCAGATGCGGCGCCTGGACGGCGCGCTCGCGCACCTGTCGGAGGCGTTGCAGGCGCTGGCGGTGCACCGGCGTCCCAGCGCGACGGCGCGGCTGCCGGAGGAATTCGAGCCGATGGGACGCGCGGTCGGCGAACTGTCGGAGCAGCTCGAAGCCGCGCACGCAGACCTCCAGCGCGCGCTGGACGAACAGAGCGAGCTGTCGCTGTCGTTGCAGCGCACGCTCGAACGGCGCGAACAGGACGTCGAACGCCGCACGGCCGAACTGCGCATGGCCAACGCCGAACTGGACCGGCTCAACCGCATCGATCCGCTGACCGGTTGCCTCAACCGGCGGGGCCTGCAGCATGCGCTGGCGCCGCTCGGCGACGAGGCCGGCGAGCTGCTCGCCCCGTTGGCGGTGATCGCGCTGGACGTGGACCACTTCAAGGCCTTCAACGACCGCTATGGCCATGCGGCCGGCGATAGCGCGCTGCGCCGGGTCGCGGCGGTGGTCGCCGGTGCGCCGCGCCGGCCGCAGGACGCCGCCGCACGCACCGGCGGCGAGGAGTTCCTGATCCTGGTGTCGCAGGCCGAAGCCGGCGAGGTCGCCGCGATCGCCGACCACCTCCGCGCGGCCGTGCAGGCGCTGGCGATCGCGCATGCGGATTCGCCGTGGGGCGTGCTGACCGTCAGCGTGGGCTGGGTGCGCGCCGACGCGGGCGCCGATTACGCGCAGGCGTTCCTGCTCGCCGACGAGGCGCTGTACCGCGCCAAGCACGGTGGCCGCAACCGGGTGGAACGGGAGTAGGTCAGCCGCGCGCCGAGGTACGGCACCGAACGCGCGCTGCTCAGCGCACCACCGCCAGCCGGCGCGGCGGCGGCTGCTCGCGCTGGAACAGCACGCGTTCCGGACGGTGCAGGGCGTAGCCCTGGCCGTAGTCCACGCCCAGCGAGCGCAGGGCATCGCAGATCCTCGGGCTGGCCACCCATTCGGCTACCACCTTCAGGCCGCGCTGGTGGCCGATCTGCGCGATGGCGCTGACGATGGTGCGGCTCATCGGGTCGGTTTCGAGGTCGCGGATGAAACTGCCGTCGATCTTGATGAGGTCCGCCGGCAGGTTCTTCAGATAGCCGAACGAGGACATGCCGGCGCCGAAATCGTCCAGCGCGATGCGGCAGCCCACGCGGCGCAGGCGCTCGATCACGCTCACCACCTTCAGCAGGTTGCGCACCGCGACCGTCTCGGTGATCTCGAAGCACAGCGCCTGCGGCGGCACCGCGTATTCGGTGATGCGGGCGAGGATGAAGTCGGCCAGGCCCTCGTCTTCGATGCTGGCGCCGGACAGGTTGATGGCGCAGGTGCCCAGGCGCATGCCCGAGTGGTGCAGCTGGCTGAAATGCGCCAGCGCATTGCGGATCACCCAGCGGTCGATGGCCGGCATCAGGCCGTAGCGTTCGGCGGCGGGCAGGAACGCCCCCGGCAGCACGATGCCGCCGTCCTCGTCGCGCAGCCGCAGCAGCAGTTCGATGCTGGTGGCGGTGTCGCGTCCGTCCAGCGGCACGATCTCCTGGTAGTCCAGCAGCAGGCGGTCCTGTTCCATCGCCCAGCGCAGGCGGTTGGCCCATTCCATCTCGCCGTGCCGGCGGGTGGTCTCGTTGTCCTCGCGGTACAGGTGCACGCGGTTGCGGCCGTTCTCCTTGGCCAGGTAGCAGGCGGTGTCCGCCCACGCCAGCAGATCCTTGAGCGTGGGCTCCTGCTGGTCGACCACCACCACGCCGATGCTGGCACTGACGGTGTAGGTGCGGTCCTGCCAGACGAACATCAGCGCTTCGATGCGTTCGCGCAGGCGTTCGGCCAGTGCTTGCGCGCCTTCGGCATCCACGTGGAAGGCCATCAGGCCGAACTCGTCGCCGCCCAGCCGCGCCAGCACGTCGCCGCCGCGCAGCTGCTGGCGCATCGCCAGCGCCAGCTGCGCGAGCAACTGGTCGCCGGCCATGTGGCCGGAGATGTCGTTGATCAGCTTGAACTGGTCCAGGTCGATGTACAGCAGCGCGCACGGATCGCAGACCGCGCGGCCCTTGCGTTCGCTCAGGGCTTCCTCGACGCGGCGCTCGAACTCGCGCCGGTTGCACAGCTCGGTCAGCGCATCGTGGGTGGCCTGGTAGCTGAGGCGTTCGGTCAGCTCGCGCTGCTCCGAGATGTCGGTCGCCACCATCAACAGGTGCGGCGCGCCCTCCATGTCGACCTGCGCGATCGAGGCGCTGGCCCAGAACGCGCCGCCTTCCGGACTCAGCAGCACCGCTTCCAGGTTGCCCCAGTCGTTGCCGATGGCGGCCGCGTCGCGGGCGCGCGCCTGAAGTTGCGGGTCGGAGAACAGCGCGGACAGCGGCAGGCCGGTCGGGTCGCCCAGGCGCAGGCGGGCCGCCTGGTTGGCGTAGACGATGCGGCCGTCGCGGGCGTCGGCCAGCAGCACCAGCGCAGGCAGCAGTTCGTTGAGCGCGCGGAAGCGCAGTTCGCTTTCGCGGTAGCGCTGGCTCATCTGTTCGCCCAGCGCCACCGCGCGTCGGCGCGTGGTGGCCAGCGACCACGCCAGCGCCGCCAGCAGCAGGCTGATGACGCCACCGCCCGCGACGACGGCCTGCAGGCGGCCGGTGTCCAGCGGTTGCGGGCGCGGCTGCATGTCGATGCGCCATTGCCGGCCGCCGAAGTCCAGCCGGCGGACCTGCGACGGCAGGTCGGCCGCGACGGGACTGGACGAGTCGTAGAACGGATGCGCGCCGGCGGTGGCGTCGTAGACGCGCACCCGGAAGGCGTCCAGTACTGTGCCGGCCATGGCGGCCTCGACCAGCGGCTGCACGCGGATGCCGATGGCCAGCGCGCCGATCTCGCGCGCGCGCCGCTGGTTGGGCGAGGTGGGCGTGGGGCCGTCGGAATACACCGGCAGGCGCAGCGTCACGCCCAGCGGGTTCTGCCCGGCGGGCGTGGTCTGGCGCAGCGCGAAGGGCGCGGAGATCACCACGGTGTCGGTGTCGCGGGCACGCAGCAGCGCCGCGAGATTGGCCTTCTGGGTGACCATGTCGAAGCCGACCAGCGACGTGTTGTGCTGGTAGGGGGCGACGAATTCGTAGCGGTACGACACCTGGTCGGCCAGCGGCTGATCCGCCGGCGAGCGGCGTGCGAAGGCCATCGAGGTGTAGGTGCCGGGGGCGAGCGGGCTGCGCAGGCTGGCGTGGTACTGGCTGAAGCGCGCCTGGTCCATCTGGTCGTTGGCCAGGAACACCGTCTGCATGGCGCGCAGCATCGACGCGGCCTGCTCCAGCGGCACGCGCAGGCGCGCGGCGCCGGCGTCGGCCAGCGCGCGGCGGGCGTCTTCGGTGCGTTGCTGCAGGTCGCGCCACTCGCGGTGGGCGACGACCGCCGTGCACGCCAAGCCCAGCAGCAGCACGGCCGCCGCCCATGCCAGCGGCGGCAGGCCGCGGCGGCGGGAAGGCGGGGGCGCCAGGGCGTCACCGGGGTGTAGGGGGGTGGAATCCACCTGTGGGCCTTGATCCTGCGTGAAAGGTGGGCGGTCGGCCCGGCCGGTTCCTTGGAGAAGCAGGCTTCGTGCCAAACCGGCCGTGTGCCGGAACACCGGATCCACGGCCTTCCGCGGGGACCGACAAGCCCCGTGTGCGGTGCGGAAGGACCGTCTGGGTCACTATCGGCCCCGGGGTGGCGTTCTTGACGCAGGTGGCCGTTGGCCGGCGCCGTGCTAGGCGAGCGGCTGGATGGGCGACGGGGTCCGGGAGCGCCCGGCCGCGGCGGGCCGTGTCCGCGGGCGGGCGGTCTCCAGGTCCTCCAGCGCCTGTGCCAGCAGCGCCAGGTCCTGCAGTACGCCCAACTGGTCGACCAGCCGGCTCACCTGCCGCAGGCCCGGCGCGGGTGGGCCGTCCGCCGGCGGCCGGACGCGCAGCTTGCGCAGCGCGGTCAGCTGCATGCGCAACCGGCGCGAGCGGCGCCGCCAGTCGTGCAGGTCGTCGACGCGGCCGGAGGCGATGGCCGCCGCCTGCGCGCGCGCCTGCCGCCGCTGCGAGCGCGCCAACGCCTGGCGCAGGTCGTCGCGACGCAGCCGGTGCCACGGCAGCTGCTGCAGCCGTTCGGCCTGCCGGTGCGCCTGTGCCTGCTGGCGGACGAAGCCGGGATCGTCGCGCAGCGCTTCGGCCAGGCGGTGCTGTTGGCGTTCGGCCAGCCGCGGCAGCAGCGCTTCCCACGTGCTGCGTTCGTCGGCGTCGCTGGCCTCGTCCGCCAGTTGCCGGGCCGTCTCCTGCACCACCTGCCCGTCGCGCAGCGCCGAGAGCGCCTTGGCCAGCGCGCGCAGGTCGCGGTCGACCGCATCGACGGCCTCGCGGCCCAATGCGCGCCGGCCCAGTGCCAGCAGCGAGCGCAGCCGGCGGACGCTCTTGCGCGCCTCGTGCACGCCTGCCGGGTTGGCCGGCGCGAGGGCCAGCGCCGACGCCAGCGCGCGGGCGTCGGCGGCGGCGAGCGCGGCGGCCCGTTCGCCGGTGCGTGGGGAGGCGGTGCGCGGGCTCATGGCGATCCACCCCGGCGTAAAAGTGACAGTCTAGGCCGCGCGGTGCCGGGTTTCGCCCGCCGCCGCGCCTGAACGCCTGCCGCTCGTCGGCACGGTGCGGGCTTGGCGCCGTCGGCACGAAAAGGTATAAATCGTTTATACGATTTAAGGGCGTGCCATGGCCAAGTCCCGCAAAACGCGCGACACCGGTGCTGCCGAGGCGGAAGACGCCGCCCCGGCCAAGCTGGTGCGCGACAGTTTCACGATGCCGGCCGACGACTTCGCCCTGGTCGCCGTGCTGAAAGGCCGCGCCCTGCAGGTGCAGCGGCCTGCGAAGAAGAGCGAACTGCTGCGGGCCGGTCTGCAGGCCCTGTCCACGCTGTCGCCGCAGGCCCTGGCGAAGGCGCTGGACGCGCTGGCACCGGTCAAGGCCGGTCGCCCGAAAAAGAAGTGATCCGCGCCGCGGTCTGCGGCCAACCCGCATGTCGTACGCAGGCGCCTTGGGCGCGTGCGCTGCCCCTGTCCCGGATGTGTTGCCGATGAACGTTGCCGCTTTCCTCCGCCGTCACCGCCTGATGGTCCTGCTGTTCCTGCTGCTGGCGCCGATGCTGGTGGCCTCGTCGCACCTGCCGGCCGACGGCGAAGCCGGCATCGAGTTGCGCGCCGGCTATCGCGTGCAGGACCTGGACTGGGTGGATCCGGCGCGCGGTCGCGCGGTCCCGGTGAAGCTGTTCTGGCCGGATGCGGCACGCAGCGGCAAGGTGCCCCTGGTGGTGTTCTCGCACGGCATCGGCAGCGCGCGCGACGGCTACACCTACCTGGGCCACTACTGGGCAAAGCACGGCATCGCCAGCCTCCACGTGCAGCATGTCGGCAGCGACCGCGCGCTGTGGCAGGGCAATCCGTTCGGCCTGGTGTCGCGTTTCCAGCAGGCCGCTGGCGAAGCCGAAGCGGTGGCGCGCGTGCATGACCAGCGCTTCGCCCTCGACCAGGTGCTGGCCGGCGCGTGGGGCGCGCAGGTCGACCGCGCGCGCATCGTCGCCGCAGGCCACTCCTACGGCGCCAACACCACGCTGATGTCGGCCGGTGCACGGGTGGTGCGCGATGGCAAGACGATCGAGCTGCGCGATCCCCGTTTCAGCGCCGCCATCGTCATCTCCGCGCCGCCGTTCTACGGCGACGCCGATTTCCGGCCCATCCTCGCCGGCATCACCATTCCCACGCTGCACGTCACCACGGCCGACGACATCATCCGCATCCCGGGTTTCGGCTCCGGCGTCGACGACCGCCTGAAGGTGTTCGACGCCATCGGCGGCGCGCACAAGGTGCTGGCCGTGTATCGCCACGGCACCCACAACGTGTTCACCGACCATCGCTATTTCGATTCGCGCGAGGTCAGCGAGCAGGTCAAGCAGGCGACCGAATCGCTGTCGCTGGCCTTCATCGACACGGCGTACGGCCACTCCACCGCCGAGCTGGCGCGGTGGCGGTCGGGCCATCGCGCCCTGCTGGCGCGCTACGACGCGCGCTGACTCAGGTCGTCGACCAGACCGCGAGTTCGTAACCGTCGGGATCGGTGAACTGGAAGCGGCGACCACCGGGGAAGGCGAAGATCGGCTTGCTGATGCGCCCGCCAGCTTTCTCGACCTGCGCCAGGCTGTCTTCCAGCGCGGTCGAATACAGCACGACCAAGGCGCCGCCCGGCTGCGGTGCGCCGTGCGCGAAGCCGCCGGTCAGGCGGCCGTCGCGGAACTCGCAGTAGTCGGGACCGTACTCCTGGAACGTCCAGCCGAACGCATCACCGTAGAAGGCTTTCGATGCAGCGATGGAGGCGACGGTGAATTCGAGATAGTCGATGCGGTGGTGATGTTCGGCGCTGCTCATGGCGGGTATCCGTGGAAGAGGCCCGCAGTCTGCGCGAGTCCGCGCGGCCTGTCTTGGCGGAATCGGACGGTCAGCGCGCGACCTGCGCCAGCAGCTGCGTCGGCGACAGGCCGGTGAGGCGGCGTGCATCGCCGGCAAGCTGGGCGGCGTCGTAGTAGCCGGCGTCCAACGCCGCGTCCGTCAGCGTCGTGTGTCGGTCCTGCAACGCCAGGAAGCGCTGCAGCCGCAGGATGCGCGCCAGCACCTTCGGCCCGTAGCCGAAGGCGTCGTCGCAACGGCGCAGCAGCGTGCGTTCGGTGAGGCCCAGATCGCGGGCCAGTTGCGCCACCGTGTCGGGATGCGCACGCGCCAGTCGCGCATGCACCGATTGCATGGCATCCGGCCGCGACGGCGTGTCGGCCAGGATCCGCTCGGACAGCCAGCCCATCGCATCGGCATCGCGTTCCGCCATGCGGTCGGCCAGCGTGGCGAGGCGGCGGTCGCCGAGGTCGCGCAACGGCACGCGCTGGTCGGCGAGGGCGCGCAGCGGAACCCCCAGCCATCGCGCGGCGATGGTGGGCGCGAACCGCAGGCCCTGCACGCGGCGACCCGCAGCGATGTCCGCGTACTGCGCATGCGTATCCGGCCCGGCGATGCTCAACCGCTCGCCATCCCACAGCAGGTCGACGCAGGCATCGGGCAGCACGAGTGTCGGCGTCGCCTGCACGCCCTGCACATAGTCCCAGCGGCACAGCAGGGCCTGGCCGGGCACGAAATCCTGTTGTCGATAGCGGCCGCTCATGCAGGCAGGACGTCAGCGTTCGGAGTGTCCGCTCTCATCGTAATCGCGGCGCTCGAACAGGTGCGGCTGGATCAGCTCGATGAAGGCGCGCGCCTGCGGCGACAGGAACTTGCCCTTGCGCACCACCACGCCGTAGCTGCGCGAGGGGAACCACTGCGCCAGCGAACGCGCCGCCAGCCGGTCGCGGTCGGCCTCGGTCAGGCAGATCGAGGCGATCACCGAGATGCCCATGCCCATGCTGACGTACTGCTTGATCACCTCCCAGCCGCCGACCTCCAGCGCGACCGTGTACGGCACGCGCGCCTGCTGGAACACCAGGTCCACCAGTCGGTAGGTGACCAGCCGCTTCGGTGGCAGGATCAGGCCGTAGGGCGAAAGGTCTTCCAGGCGCAGGTCGCGCTTCTTCGCCAACGGATGGTCAGGCGGCGTGATCAGCATCGGCTCGAAACGGTAGACCGGCGCGTAGCTGAGGTCGGCCGGGACGTCGAGCACGGATCCCACCGCCAGGTCCACCGCATCCGAGCGCAGCAGGTCGGTGCCGTCGGCGCTGGCGGCGTTGTGCAGGGTCAGCTTCACCTCGGGGTGCTGCTGGCGGAAGTGCTCCACGATCTTCGGCAGCAGGTAGAGGATGGTCGAGCTGTTGGCGGCCACGTTGAGCTCGCCGGCTTCCAGGCCGCTGACCTTCTCGCGGAACGACGCGTCCAGCCCGTCCAGCCCCGCGACCAGCGGCTGCGCCAGTTCGAACAGCACCTGGCCCTCGCGGCTGGGCACCAGCCGGCGCCCGCTGCGCTCGAACAGGGTGACGCCCAGGTCGCGCTCGAGCGCCTGCAACTGCAGGGTGATGGCCGGCTGGCTGACGAAAAGCGCCTCCGCCGCCCGCGATACCGACCCCAGCCGCACCGTCTGGCAGAAGGCGCGCAGCGGCTTCAGGCGGTCGGATTTGTAAGGAAATCGGGGGGTTGGCGCGTCTTTAGAGCCCATGATCTAGTCAACTATAAGTACAGCTTATTTAGTGCATTGACAAAACTGTTTTGTCAAATAATTACGTCCGAGAGCACTGTGCGTCTCCAGCAAGACGCCAGGAGGTTCCCATGTCCGCCACCGCTTTCGCCCTGCCGCGCGAATCCCGCGCCGACCGTCCCACCCCCGGCATCGCCCTGACCGCCGCCCAGGCAGGCCAGGACGCGCTGCTGCCGCCCGGCGTGCTGGCGCTGCTGGTCTCGCTGCACCGTGCGATCGAACCGGAGCGGCAGGCACGGCTGGCGGCCCGCCGCGAGCGCCAGGCGTTCTTCGATGCCGGCGGCCTGCCGGACTTCCGCCCCGACACCCGCGCCATCCGCGAGGGCGACTGGACCGTGGCGCCGGTGCCGACCGCGCTGCAGGACCGCCGCGTCGAGATCACCGGTCCGGTCGACCCGAAGATGGTCATCAATGCGCTGAACTCCGGCGCCAAGGTGTTCATGGCCGACTTCGAGGATTCCACCTCGCCGACCTGGCAGAACCTGCTGACCGGCCAGCGCGCGCTGATCGGCGCCGTGCAGGGCGACTTGCAGTTCACCTCGGACGCCGGCAAGCACTACGCGCTGAAGCCGCAGGACCAGCAGGCCGTGTTGCTGGTGCGCCCGCGCGGCTGGCACCTGTACGAGAAGCACGTGCTGATCGATGGCGCGCCGATCGCCGGCGCCCTGTTCGACGTCGCCGTGTTCGCCTGGCACAACGCCCGCGCGCTGCAGGCGAAGGATCGCGGCCCGTACTTCTACCTGCCCAAGCTGCAGAGCATGGAAGAGGCCGCGCTGTGGGAGACCGCGCTGTCGCACATCGAGGCCGCGCTGGGCCTGCCGCACGGGCAGATGAAGGTCACCGTGCTGATCGAGACGCTGCCGGCGGTGTTCGAGATGCACGAGATCCTGCATGCGCTGCGCGAGCGCATCGTCGGCCTGAACTGCGGCCGCTGGGACTACATCTTTTCCTACCTGAAGACGTTCCGTCGCCACGCCGACAAGGTGCTGCCCGAGCGCGGCCAGGTGACAATGACGCAGCCGTTCCTGAAGGCCTATTCGGAACTGTTGATCCAGACCTGCCACCGCCGCGGCGCGCATGCGATGGGCGGCATGGCCGCGCAGATCCCGATCAGCAACGACGAAGCCGCCAACGAACAGGCGCTGGCCCGCGTGCGCGCCGACAAGCTGCGCGAGGTCACCGCCGGCCACGACGGCACCTGGGTGGCGCACCCGGCGCTGATTCCGGTGGCGAAGGCGATCTTCGACGAACACATGCCGCAGACCAACCAGCGCGGCGTGCTGCGCGAAGACGTGGCGGTGACCCGCGACGATCTGATCCGCCCGTCCACCGGCACCATCACGCGCGCCGGCTTCGAAGGCAACGTGGAAGTCTGCGTGCGCTACCTGGCCGCGTGGCTGGACGGCAACGGCTGCGTGCCGATCCACTGGCTGATGGAAGACGCCGCCACCGCCGAGATCTCGCGCACACAGATCTGGCAGTGGCTGCACACCGCCGACGTGCACCTGTGCGACGGCACCCAGATCGACTACGCCCTGCTGCAGCGCACGCTGGCCGCGCTGCCCGCGAAGCTGGGCGACCACAGCCGGCTGCCCGGCGGCGAGCGCATCTCCGAAGCCATCGCCCTGCTCGATGCCCTGAGCCGCGCCGACGACCTGGCCGACTTCCTGACCCTGCCTGCCTACGAACGTATCGATTGATTGAAGGCCGGGATTCGGGAAGGGGAATCGGGATTCGTAGAGACCGCCCCGTCACGTCCGCCCGCGCATCCGCACCGCACCGCACCGCACCGCACTGAAGCACCCCACATCACGGAGCACCGCCATGAACACCAAGCAGCAGCAGATCGACGCCGTCCAGCAGGACTGGGACCACAACCCGCGCTGGACCGGCATCAAGCGCGACTACAGCGCCGCCGATGTGGTCCGCCTGCGCGGCAGCGTGCAGCCGGAATACACGCTGGCCCGTCGCGGCGCCGAGAAGCTGTGGAAGCTGGTCAATGGCGAGGCGAAGAAGGGTTACGTCAACGCCTTCGGCGCGATCAGCGCAGGCCAGGCCATGCAGCAGGCCAAGGCCGGCCTGGAGGCCGTCTACCTGTCCGGCTGGCAGGTCGCCGCCGACGGCAACACTTCCGAGACCATGTACCCCGACCAGTCGTTGTACGCGTACGACTCGGTGCCGACGATGGTCCGCCGCATCAACAACACCTTCCAGCGCGCCGACGAGATCCAGTGGAAGAACATCTGCGACGGCAAGGCCAACGAGGCCGATGCCATCGACTTCTTCCTGCCCATCGTCGCCGACGGTGAGGCCGGCTTCGGCGGGGTGCTGAACGCCTACGAGCTGATGAAGAACATGATCGTCGCCGGCGCCGCCGGTGTGCACTTCGAGGACCAGCTGGCCGCGGTGAAGAAGTGCGGCCACATGGGCGGCAAGGTGCTGGTGCCCACGCAGGAAGCGGTGCAGAAGCTGCAGGCCGCGCGCCTGGCCGCCGACGTGCTGGGCGTGCCGACCATCGTGCTGGCGCGTACCGATGCCGAAGCCGCCAATCTGCTGACCTCGGACTTCGACGCCAACGACCAGCCCTTCGTCACCGGCCAGCGCACCGCCGAAGGCTTTTACCGGGTGAAGAACGGCCTGGAGCAGGCGATCAGCCGCGGCATCGCCTATGCGCCCTACGCCGACCTGGTGTGGTGCGAGACCGGCACGCCGGACATCGGCTTCGCCCGCGAGTTCGCCCAGGCCGTGCATGCGAAGCACCCGGGCAAGCTGCTGTCCTACAACTGCTCGCCCAGCTTCAACTGGAAGAAGAACCTGGACGATGCACAGATCGCCCGTTTCCAGGACGAGCTGTCGGCGCTGGGCTACAAGTACCAGTTCATCACCCTGGCCGGCATCCACATCAACTGGTTCAACACCTTCAAGTTCGCCCACGACTACGCCCGCGGCGAAGGCATGAAGCACTACGTCGAACAGGTGCAGGAAGCCGAGTTCGCCGCCCGCGAGAAGGGCTACACCTTCGTCTCGCACCAGCAGGAAGTGGGCGCCGGCTACTTCGACGACGTCACCACCGTCATCCAGGGCGGCAGCTCCAGCGTCACCGCGCTGAAGGGCTCGACCGAGGAAGAACAGTTCTACGAGAAGGAAAAGGCGGCCTGAGGCCGGCTGCCGGGCGGCGGGGTCCCGCCGCCCGACGGCACTCGACACGGACGGCTGGCGTGGGTAAGTTCCATTACGTCCACGACAGGAGCAGTCCGCATGCGCGCAGGCGTCATCCTCTTCACGGCATGGATGCTGGGGGCCTCGGCCGTCGCGTCCGCCAACGGCAACACGACCTCGGACCTCGGGGAAATCCGTAAGGAACAGATGTCCTACCGCCAGCAGGCGATGGACAAGACGGGTCCGTTCAAGGACCTCAGCGAGCCGGAACGGCAGGCGCTGATCCAGAAGCAGAACCAGCTCATCACCCTGATCGACGGCAAGAGCACGCTCGGCGACCTGGCGCGCGATGACCAGACCACGGCCATCAATACGCTGGAGTGGATCAAGGCCGCGATCACCCGCGCAGAAGACGAACGCCTGGTCTGCGAGCGCGTGAAGCTGGTCGGCAGCAATCGCCCGACCCGCATCTGCAAGACCGTGGCCGAACGCCGCAAGGAGCGCGAAGAGGCGGAGAAGTCGCTGGAAGAGCGCAAGATGTGCGGAGCGGGCTGTCGCGGCAGCTGATCGCCCGGTGTATGCCTTTCCCGTTGCTGGATCTCCACGGAGGCCGTCATGTTGATTCGCATCATGCTCGTCGTTTCGCTGAGCCTGCCGGGTTCGCTATGGGCCAGCACCCGCACGACCGGTGAACTGCCGGAAATCCATGCCCAGCAAGTGCAACTGCGGCAGCAGGCACTCGCCGGGCAAGGGCGTTTCAAGGAGCTGGGTGCGGCGGAGCGTCAGGCGCTCGTTGCCCAGCAGGATCGCTTCCTCGCGCTGACGAAAGGCAGGCAGTCGCTCGACGAGCTGTCGATGGATGACAAGCTGGCGGCCATCAATACGCTCGAAGCCATCAATGCCACGATCACCCGCGCTGAAGACGAGCGCCTGGTCTGCGAACGGATCAAGCAGGTCGGCAGTCATCGGCCCACGCGGATCTGCCGCACGGTCGCGGAATTGCGCGAGGCGCGGCAGGCGGCGGAAAAGCTGATGGAGGAGCGCCCGAGTTGCGGTCCCAGCTGCCGCGACACGCCGAAGATGATGGGCTCGAACTGACACGCGCGGTCACGGTCCGCGACGTGCGCGTGGCGGACCAGGATGCGGGAAAAGAAACGCCGGCTTGCGCCGGCGTTTCGTTGTTGCGGGGTCGCGGACGGCTTACTTCTTCACCTCTTGGGTATGACGCTTCAGCGCCTCGGACAAGCCGAGGACGCCGTCGGCGCCGGTCGGCACGCTGATGCTGGAGCCTGTCAGGTCATTGCCGATCGGCTCGGCACGGCCACCCAGGCATTGCGCGAGGAAGCCCTCGGTCACCGCATTGAAGGCCTTGTTGTTCTCCGGCCGCGCGAAGCCGTGGCCTTCGTCGGGGAACAACACGTAGGTCACCGGGATGTTCTTCGCGGTCATCGCCTTGACGATCTGGTCGCTCTCGTCCTGTTTCACGCGCGGGTCGTTGGCACCCTGGCCGATCAGCAGCGGCTTCTTGATCTGGTCGGCGCGGGTCAGCGGCGAGCGCTCGGTCAGCCACTTCTTGCCGTCCTCGGTGCGCGGGTCGCCCATGCGCTTGGCCAGTTGCTCGAAGAAGCTGGCCCAGTACGGCGGCACGGTGCTGAGCAGGGTGTTGAGGTTGGACGGCCCCACGATGTCCACGCCGCAGGCAAACGTGTCCGGGGTGAAGGTCAGGCCGGCCAGTGTGGCGTAGCCGCCGTAGCTGCCGCCCATGATCGCCACCTTGTCGTCGGTGGTGACGCCCTGCTTGACCGCCCACTGCACCGCATCGATCAGGTCGTCGTGCATCTTGCCGGCCCACTCGCCGTTGCCGGCGTTGGTGAAGTCCTTGCCGAAACCGGTGGAGCCGCGGAAGTTGACGGACAGCACCGCGTAGCCGCGGTTGGCCAGCCACTGGTTGTAGCTGCCGTAGCCGTAGGAGTCGCGCGCCCACGGGCCGCCGTGCACCAGCAGTACCAGCGGCACCGGCGCGTCCGCCTTGCCGTCGTTGTCGGCATCGGCACTGCGCGGCAGGGTCAGGTAGCTGACCAGCGTCTTGTTGTCGCGCGAGGCGATCTCCACCGGCCACTGCGGCACCAGCGGCTTGCCGTCCAGTTTCGGCCGCGCGGAGAACAGCTTGGTCAGCGTGCCCGCCGGACGGTCGTAACGGTAGTAGACCAGCGGCGCTTCGGCCGCGGAGTACGCGACGATCCAGGTCTTGTCGTCCAGCGTGCGCGTATTGACCGACACGTCACCCGGGCCGATCGCCTCCAGCTTCTCAAGATCGGCGCGGATGGACGGATCGACCACCTTCCATTCGTCGCGCAGGTAGTCGACCGACACCGCCTGCACCCTGCCCGTCGCCGGGTCGGCCAGCGTGCCGCCGACATCGGCGCGCGCGTCCTCCAGCACCAGCGTGCGTTTGCCGCTGGCCACGTCCACCGCGAACAGCGCGGCGGTGTTGCGGCCACGCGAATCGGTGAAGTAGAGCGTCTTGCCGTCCAGCGTCAGGCCGCCGGGGCTGGTGGTCAGCACATCCTCGAACGGGATGTCGTCGACCTTCTCCCAGCCGCCGCGGTCATCGCGCTTCAGCACGTCGGCGCCCCCGTCCGGGCGCGAGCGCGTCGCGTACTTGAGGGCGTAGTCGGCATCGGCAATGTAGCCGGCGATCTGCGCTTCGTTCTTCTCGAGCAAGGTGCGCGTGCCCGTGGCGAGATCGACGCGGTAGAGGTCGTGCCACTTCGGGTCGCGGTCGTTCATGCCGACCAGGATCGTGCCGGGCTGCCTGGGGCTGACGCCGACGACCTGGGCGGTGGTCTTCGGGAACGGCGTCAGGTCCTTCGCCTGCCCGGTCTTCAGGTCGACCGCATACAGGTGGAAGTCCTCGTCGCCACCGCTGTCGCGCAGGTACAGCAGCGTGTCGGGCTGGTAGGACCAGAAGTAGCTGCGGATGCCGCGTGCCTTGTCCTGGGTGACCGCCTTGGCCTGTGCGGGATTGTCGGCCGGTGCGACCCAGACGTTCAGCACGCCGTCGACGGCGGCGACCCAGCTCAGGTACTTGCCGTCCGGACTGACCTGCACGTTGGCGCGCTCGGGATTGCCGAACAGCGCGTCGCGCCCGATCAGTTCAGTGCCTGCGATGCGGTCGGCGGCGGATGGGGCGGCGTGTGCGGCAAGCGCGACGGCGACGGTCGAGGCCAGCAGCGTGAGGCGAAGGGCGGTGTGACGCATGGGCGGGCTCCTGGGTGGCAAGAAGGCGACGGCGGACAGGACGTCCGCTGGTGGAATGCGTGACCGGAGTAGATCACACACGACCTTCTCGCGCCGTGGTCGGAGGTCATGCTGCGTTGCCGCGATCCAGTCCCCGGTAGCCGAGGGCTTCGGTCAAGTGCGCCGTGCCGATGTCGTCGCTGCCAGCGAGGTCGGCGATGGTGCGCGCCACCCGCAGGATGCGGTGCAGGCTGCGGGCGGACAGCTGCAGGCGTTCGACGGCGCGCTCCAGCAAGGCCTGGTCGCGCGCCGACAGGCGGCAGTGCGCCATCGTCTCGGCCTGGCCCATGCGCGCGTTGGCGCGTCCGCAGCGTGCGACTTGCCGTGCGCGCGCCGCCACCACGCGTGCCTGCACGGCGGCCGTGCATTCGCCGTCCGGCGCGTCCGGCCGCAGTTCGTGCGGTGGCAGCCGGGGCACATGGACGTGCAGGTCGATGCGGTCCAGCAAGGGGCCGGACAGCCGGCTGCGGTAGCGGCGGACCAGGTCGGGCCCGCAGCGGCAGCGTCCGCTGGAATCGCCTGCCCACCCGCATGGGCAAGGATTCATGGCCGCGACCAGTTGGAAGCGTGCAGGGAACTCGGCCGTCCGTGCGGCCCGGGACACGGTGACGGTGCCGGATTCCAGCGGCTCGCGCAGCACCTCCAGCGCGGCGCGCGACCATTCCGGCAATTCATCCATGAACAACACGCCGTTGTGCGCCAGCGAGATCTCGCCCGGGCGCGGCTGCGCGCCGCCGCCGACCAGGGCAACGGCGCTCGCGGTGTGGTGCGGGGCGCGGTAGGGTCGCTGCCGCCATCGCGCCGGGTCCAGTCCACGTCCACTGACCGAGGCGATGGCCGCGCTTTCCATCGCTTCGGCATCGGTGGCCTCGGGCAGCAGGCCGGGCAGGCGCGAGGCCAGCAGGGTCTTGCCGCAGCCCGGCGAGCCGATCAACAGAAGATGGTGGCCACCGGCGGCGGCCACTTCCAGGGCACGGCGCGCGTGCGCCTGCCCGCGCACGTCGGCCATGTCGGGAATGGTCGAAGGCAGCGCGGGTGGTGCGATGGCCGAGGGCAGCACCTTGCGGCCTTCCAGCAGTGCGCAGACTTCCAGCAATGTGCGGCCGGTGAACGCGTGCCCCTGTCGTGCCAGGGCCGCTTCCGGCCCGCTGGGTTCGGGCACCACGAGGATGCGGCCGCTGGCGGCGACCGCCAACGCGGCCGGCAGCACGCCATCCACCGCGCGGAGTTCGCCGGTGAGGCTCAGTTCGCCAAGGAACTCGTAGTCCGCCAGCGCTTCGCGACGGATCTGTCCGCTGGCGGCGAGGATGCCCAGCGCGATCGGCAGGTCGAAGCGGCCGCCGTCCTTGGGAAGATCCGCCGGCGCGAGATTGACGGTGATACGGCGCGTGGGGAATTCGAACTGCGCGCACAGGATCGCGGCGCGCACGCGGTCGCGGGCCTCGCGCACCGCGGCTTCGGGCAGGCCGACGATCTGCGTGGACGGCAAGCCGCCGGACAGATGCACTTCCACCCGCACCGGCGGCGCGGACACACCCGCCCGTGCCCGGCTGTTCACCAGGGCCAGACTCATGGCGGCGGATCAGGACTGGGCGGGCGGATCGGCCAGCTGGGCTTCCAGCGTGGCGACGGTACGTTCCAGCGCTTCCAGCTTCTCGCGCGTGCGCAGCAGGACGGCCTGCTGCACGTCGAATTCCTCGCGGGTCACCAGGTCCAGTTTGGCCAGTCCCGCCTGCAGCGTCGACTTGAAGGTCTGCTGCAGTTCTTCCTGCGAGTCGCGCAGGCCGGGCGGCACCAGCTGGCTGAGGCGGCGGGCGAGGTCGTCGATGTGGTTGAGGTCGATCATGTGGGGTCTCCGGCAGTGCATCGAGCTTGCGAGGCGGGCACGCGGGCGCGCCATCGGTGTTCACTGCGCAGCGCTGTCGGAAAAGTCCGGGCGGCGAGGTCCCCATTGAACCGCGACACGCCCTGTACCGCAACCGCGCCTTGTCGTGGCGCGTTATCCTGCGCCCAGCATCCACGGGAGGACCCTGCATGAAAATGGTCATGGCCATCATCAAGCCGTTCAAGCTGGACGATGTGCGCGAGGCTCTGGCGGAAGCCGGCGTCGCCGGCATCACCGTCACCGAGGTGAAGGGTTTCGGCCGGCAGAAGGGGCATACCGAGCTGTACCGCGGGGCCGAGTACGTGGTCGATTTCCTGCCGAAAGTGAAGCTGGAAGTCGCGGTGACGGACGACCAGATCGAACTGGTGGTCGAAGCCATCGTGAAGGCCGCCGGCACCGGCAAGATCGGCGATGGCAAGGTGTTCGTCTACGACCTGGAGCGGGTGGTGCGGATCCGCACGGGCGAACTGGATGCGGATGCGCTGTAGGTCGCGCAATGAACCAGCGTGAGCAGCTGACTGCGATGCGTGTCATTGCACGTGGTTTCGCGTGCCTGCGGATGCTCGTGCTGCTCCTTGCCTTCGGCCTGCTGTCCCCGATTGTTCATGCAGGGGAGGATATGTCCGCGCCAAAGCTGTTGGTCTTTATCGGCAGATTGGCCGAAGTGCGTGAGCTGAAGACCGACTGTGGGAAAGGCTGCTGGAACTTCGACAGTGGTTATCAGCTCAGGTACTCAGTACTGCAGACGTTGAGCGGCGATACGAGCGGTGGCGAAGAAAGCTTCCATTTCTTCGGGCACTATGGCTTGCCTTCGTTCACGCATTACGACACTGCGCTTCTTTTCGTATTCAAGGATGAAAAGACGAGCGTCATGGCCCGGTACCTGGCATTCCCGGTGGCAAGGACCATTGACAGGGGGTGGGCCTTCTGCGGCGATCCCTATCCGGAAGACCTCTCGCGATCCAACAGGCCCGCCTTTCACCGCGTCGAATTCGATGAGCCAGTCGTGCCCTCCAGCATCACTGCCGGATATCGTGAGGATGTGTCGTGGTCCGGATGGATCGAGGGGATGAAGCCGGGCCGAAAGCGTTGCCGGAAAGCGGCGCTGGTCGACGACCTTGCAGCGTATTTTCAGTCGCGCGCAGAACCAGGCTACAACCGGGTTTACCTATTCTCGGATCCCGAGTAGCAGGCTCCGCCGCGCCAGTGATGATGCTTCCTATGTTCTTGCCTGAGTAGTGAAACAAAGAAGCCCCGCGATGCGGGGCTTCGCTGATCCTGCCGGGACGACTCCGCCTTACTCCCCCAGCGCCTTCGCCACGAACGGCGGCGCCACCAGCACGCCCGTGTGCAGGTGCGCGGTGTAGTACAGCGTGTCGAACGGCTTGACCGCCGCATCCGCCTGGCGGAACGCGAAGTCGAAGCCGGCCTGCTTGCTGGCCACGGTCACGCTCCACCAGCCGGTCGGGTAGCACGGCTGCGGGAACGGCAGCGTCTTGAACGACTGGAAGCCGGCTTTGCCCATCTCGGCGCGCATGTCCTTGATCAGGTCCAGCAGCGCCAGCGGCGATTCGGACTGCTGCACCAGCAGGCCGTCCGGCTTCAGTGCGCGGTAGCAGCTCTCGAAGAACGCCTTGTTGAACAGGCCTTCCGCAGGACCGACCGGATCCGTCGAGTCGACGATCACCACGTCCACGCTGCCGGGTTCGCAGTTGGCCATGTAGGCCACACCGTCGTCGAACAGCAGTTCGGCGCGCGGGTCGTTGTTCGACTCGCACAGCTCGGGGAAATACTTCTCCGCCATGCGCGTGACCTGCTCGTCGATATCGCACTGCGTGGCCTTCTCCACGCCCGGGTGCTTCAGCACCTCGCGCAGCGTGCCGCAGTCACCGCCGCCGATGATCACCACGCGCTTCGGCGCGGCGTGGGTGAACAGCACCGGGTGGCTGATCATCTCGTGGTAGAAGAAGTTGTCGCGCGTGGTCAGCATCATCGCGCCGTCGATCACCATCAGCTTGCCCCAGTCGGTGCTGTCGTAGATCTCGATCTTCTGGAACGGCGACTGCACTTCGTCCAGCTTGCCGGTGGTACGGAAGCCGATGGCCGAGCCGGTGTGCGAGAAGTGTTCGATGAACCAGGTGTCGTTGGCGGTCATGGGGTGATTCCTCGGATGAAGGGAGCGGCCCCTTCCCCCGCCTGCGGGGGAAGGTTGGGATGGGGGCGAACGGATCGCTGGCCTCACGCATGCTGCATCGACAGGCGCGACGTGCTTCGATTGCCCCCACCCCGACCCTCCTCCGCAAGCGGAGGAGGGGGTGTATAGCGGGCGCGCATTGTAACGGACCCATGTGACCGCAGCCTGTAGAATGCGCGTCCGCGCCGCCGTGGACCCTCCGCTGCGGTATCGACGACCGCGTCGCCACGCGCCAGCCCAGCGAACAGCCATGACTTCCAGCCCCCTCTGGTCCACCGACCACGCCCGCAAGACCTACTCCGTCCCGCATTGGGCCGAAGGGTATTTCGACGTGGACGCCGCCGGCCGCATCGTGGTGTCGCCCAAGGGCGCGCAGGGGCCGCTGATCCCGCTGCCGGAGGTGGTCGACGCCGCACGTGCGCAGGGTGCGCAGCTGCCGCTGCTGGTGCGCTTCCCGGACATCCTCGGCGACCGCCTGGGCAAGCTGCAGGCGGCGTTCGCGCAGGCGCAGGCCGACTGGGAGTACCAGGGCGGCTACACGGCGGTGTATCCGATCAAGGTCAACCAGCATCGCGGCGTGGCCGGCACGCTGGCCTCGCATTCGGGCGAAGGCTTTGGCCTGGAAGCCGGCAGCAAGCCCGAGCTGATGGCCGTGCTGGCGCTGTCGCGCCCGGGCGGTCTGATCGTCTGCAATGGCTACAAGGACCGCGAATACATCCGCCTGGCGCTGATCGGCCGCAAGCTGGGCTTGCAGACCTTCATCGTCATCGAGAAGCCGTCCGAACTGGCGCTGGTCATCGAGGAGTCGCGCGCACTGGGCGTGAAGCCTGGCTTGGGCGTGCGCATGCGCCTGGCCACGCTGGGCGCCGGCAAGTGGCAGAACAGCGGCGGCGATAAGGCCAAGTTCGGCCTGTCCCCGCGTCAGGTGCTGGATTTGTGGAAGCAGCTGCGCGACGCCGGCCTGCAGGACACGCTGGGCCTGCTGCATTTCCACATGGGGTCGCAGATTTCCAACGTGCGCGACATCGCCAACGGCATGCGCGAGGCGACGCGTTACTTCGTCGAACTGTCGAAGCTGGGCGCGACCATCAGCCATGTCGACGTCGGTGGCGGCCTGGGCATCGATTACGAAGGCACGCGGTCGCGCAGCTATTGCTCGATCAACTACGGCATCGGTCAGTACGCCAGCAACATCGTGCAGCCGCTTGCCGAGGCCTGCGAGCAGAACGGCCTCACGCCGCCGCGCATCGTCACCGAATGCGGCCGTGCGATGACCGCGCACCACGCCGTGCTGGTGGTCAACGTGTCGGAAGTCGAGCAGGCACCGGAAGGCCGCGTGCCGCCGCCGCACGACGACGAGCCGTCCGTGATCCGCCACCTGCGCGAGATCCATGCCGAGCTCGATACGCGTCCGGCGGTGGAGCTGTTCCACGAGGCCCAGCACCACCACAGCGAAGGCCTGTCGCTGTACGCGTTGGGCCAGATCGACCTGGTCCACCGAGCGCGTATCGACGACCTGTTCTACGCCATCGCGCATGCCGTGCGTGCACGCCTGAGCAGCGATGAGCGCAGCCACCGCGACCTGCTGGACGAACTCAACGAGCGCCTGGTCGACAAGTACTTCGTCAACTTCAGCGTGTTCGAGTCGATCCCCGACGTCTGGGCGATCGACCAGGTGTTCCCGATCGTCCCGATCGACCGCCTGGACGAAGCGCCGGCGCGCCGCGGCATCATCGCCGACATGACCTGCGACTCGGATGGCATGGTCAAGACCTACGTCGAGAACGAGGGCCTGGATTCCTCGCTGCCGCTGCATGCGCTGAAGCCGGGCGAGAGCTACCGGCTGGGCATCTTCCTGGTCGGTGCCTACCAGGAAATCCTCGGCGACATCCATAACCTGTTCGGCGACACCGACGCGGTGGAAGTCAGCGCCGACGCCGCCAACGGTTACCTGCTCACCCAGCAGCGCCGCGGCGACACCACCGACGTGATGCTCGACTACGTAGGCTACAAGCTGGACGACCTGCGCGCGGTGTATCGCCAGCGGGTGGAGGAAGCCGGCTTGCCGGCAGCGGAATCGCAACTGCTGGCCGATGCGCTGGAAGCGGGCCTGACCGGCTACACCTACCTGTCGGATGAGCCGCTGGGCTGAGATTAGTGAGGGGGTAAGGATGCGCGGAACGCTGGGTATTGCTGCTCTGGCTCTGCTGCTGTTCCCCGCGCTTGCGAAAGCGTGCCAAGAACCTGGCTGGACGCCGTTTCGACAGCACGTCAGCGATGCTCGCACCATTTTTATCTTCCGGCTCGAGTCCACAGAGGTCAGGCGAACTCAGCTAGGCTCCTCGGCGTACATGGAGTGGATCCACGGACGCATCAGGGTCGTGTCGTCATTGAAGGGAGATGCGAGCAAGTTTCGCAGCGTGCGTTTCAGTACCGACGGCTGCGATGCCATCCGTCTCGATACCGGGCACTACTTCCTGGCGGCCACACGAGAGTCTGGGCCAGAACTGGACCTGCTGGTGCAAGGTCGGTCGGTGATCGACTTGAAGTACCAGTACGCCGAGAGCGCCGCCGCGGATCGGCGTGAAGGACAATTGCTGCGATCAATACGGCGCCATCTGTCAGACGGTACTGCGCTGCCCGTTGAGCTGCCGGACGCTAACCGTCGTTTCTGGACGGACGCATTCCAACCGCCCCCGCCCAAGCCGGCCAAGCAGCGCTGACGCGCTTGGCGGGTGCGCGTGGCGACTCAGTCGCGTGCCACCTGGAACCCCGCAAACGACTGCGACACCGGCATGATCTCCAGCCGGTTGACGTTGAGGTGCGGCGGCAGGGTGGCGACGTAGAAGATGGATTCGGCGATGTCGTCGGCGGTCATCGGGTTGGCGCCGGTGTAGAGCTTCTCGGACGCGGCCTGGTCGCCATGCGTGCGGACCAGGGTGAATTCGGTTTCGGCCATGCCGGGTTCGATGGTGGTCACGCGCACGCCGGTGCCGTGCAGGTCGCTGCGCAGGCCCAGCGAGAACTGACTGACGAAGGCCTTGCTGCCGCCGTAGGCGTTGCCGCCGGGATACGGGTACACGCCGGCGACCGAGCTGATGTTGATGATGGCGCCCTTGCGTTCCACCAGCAGCGGCAGCAGGCGATGCGTCAGCGTGACCAGCGCGGTGATGTTGGTATCGATCATCGTGCGCCAGTCCGACAACAGCGCGCGCTGCGCCGGCAGCGTGCCCTGCGCGAGGCCGGCGTTGTTCACCAGCAGGTCGATGCCGCGGAAATCCGCCGGCAGGGCGGCGAGCGCGGCGTCCATCGCGGCTTCGTCACGGATGTCGAAGGCGGCCGCGTGCACCTTGTCGGCGCCCAGCTCATCCACCAGCGCCTGCAGGCGATCGGCGCGACGGCCGGTGGCGACGACGCGCCAGCCCGCGTCGGCAAACCGGCGAACGGCAGCGGCACCGAAGCCGGAGGTGGCGCCGGTGATGAGGGCGGTGCGGGTCATGCGGATTCCTTGGGGGGAAGGGAAGCAGGTCGCGATCAGCGGCGCGCGACGCGGCGCTGGTACCACAGGGCGCCCAGCCACGCGCCGAGCGCGGCGGCAAGCAGCGACAGCACGGCGCTCAGCACGTTGGTGCGCAACAGGAAGGCGAGCGGATAGGCGACGTCCGAGGCCGCGCCGGCGACGCCCGCCAGCACCGACAGTGTGGCGATCCACATCGCCAGGGTCAGGCCGATGGCCACGACCATAAAACGGTACCCGGCCAGCGCGCCTCCCAGACCCATGCAGAGCGTCGTCACGACGTAGCTGATCGGGGCGAGGTAACCCCAGCGCGTCTGCACCAGGTCCTGCCAGCCGGCCGGCAACACGCGGCCGACCAGCCATGACGCCGCCAGCAGCGCGACCATGGCGACGGCGGTCGCCATCACCAGGCGCTGCAACGTCGGCCGCGCCGGACTCACTGCGCCTTCACCGCCATCGCCGGCAGTCCGCCGCTGGCGAGCTTCTGCTTCGCTTCGGCCAGTTCGCTGGCGGTGCCGTACGGCCCCATGCGCACGCGATAGACGGTCTTGCCGTTGATTTGCGCGGATTCCACGCGGGCGCTGAGGCCGAGCATGGCGATTTTGGCCTTGGTGGCCTCGGCATCGCCGGACGCACCGAAGGCGCCGGCCTGCAGGATGTAGCGCGCGCCGGTGTCGGCGCTGGCGACGGTGGTGGCCGGCCGGGGTGCCGTGGCCGTGTCGGCCGCGCGCGATGGTTCGGTCGCGCGTGCGGGGGCGGCTTCGTCGATCGGCGTCGGCTGGGCAACGGCGGCGTCGGCCGGCGTCGCGGCGACCGGCGTGGTCGCTTGGCCGTTCAGCGCGGCACGTGCCTTGCGGGCATCTTCCTCGCGTGCGCTGGCGGCCAGTTCCGCGTCGGACATCTGCACTTCCTTGCCGGGCAGCAGGGTGTAGAAGTCGTACTGGGTTTCCTTCGCGACGGATTCGTCCGTCGTGGTGGCGGTGGCGGGGGTGTCACCGGCAGGCGCATCGGGCACGACCGACTCGACATCGGCGCTGTCGATCGGGGCCGGTTGCGCATCGGGGTTGGGCTGCGGACGGAAGAAGCCGTCGCCGTCCTTCTTGCCGAAGCCGGGCACGATGAAATACACCGCCAACCCGATCAGCAGGCCGAGGATCAGCCATACCCATGCCGGGGTCGCATGGCCGGAATTACGGGTGGCCTGGTTCTTGCCGCGCCTTGCTGCCATCTACTGCTCTCCGCTCACATCTTTTCGGGCGCGCTGACGCCCAACAGGTCCAGTCCGTTCGCCAGCGCCTGGCGGACGGCCAGTGCCAGCGCCAGGCGCGCATTGCGCTCGGCGGCATCGTCGACGAGGATCGGTTCGCCGTCGTACCACGCCTGGAAAGCATAGGCCAGTTCGCGCAGGTATTGCGCGATGGCGTGCGGCTCCAGCGAAACGCCGGCGGCTTCGACCACTTCCGGATAGCGCGACAGTTCCACCATCAGTGTGAGCGAGCCTTCATCGGTGAGCGCCCGCAACGCGGCGATGCCCGCCGCCTGGTCGTAGGCGGCCAGGCCCTTCTCTTCCACGCGGCGCAGCAGGCTGCAGACGCGCGCATGCGCGTACTGCACGTAGAACACCGGATTGTCCTTGCTCTGCTCGCGCGCCAGGTCGATGTCGAAGGTCAGTTGCGAATCCGGCTTGCGCGCGATCAGGAACCAGCGCGTGGCGTCGGCGCCCGCTTCTTCGATCAGGTCGCGCAGGGTCAGGTAACTGCCGGCACGCTTGGACAGTTTCACTTCCTCGCCGCCGCGCATCACCGTGACCATCTGGTGCAGCACGTATTCCGGATAGCCCGGCGGAATGCCTTCGCCCAGCGCCTGCAGGCCGGCCCGCACGCGGGCCAGCGAGCCGTGGTGGTCCGCGCCCAGCTCGGTAATGGCGCGCTGGTAGCCGCGCTGCCACTTGCTGAGGTGGTACGCCACGTCCGGCACGAAATAGGTGTAGCTGCCGTCGGACTTGCGCATCACCCGATCCTTGTCGTCACCGAAGTCGGTCGACCTCAGCCACAGCGCGCCGCCTTCCTCGTAGGTGTGGCCCGAGGCGACCAGCTTGCGGACGGTTTCCTCGACCTTCTGGTCGGCGTACAGCGAGCTCTCCAGGAAGTAGCGGTCGAACGACACGCCAAACGCGGCCAGGTCCAGGTTCTGTTCGCGGCGCAGATAGGCCACGGCGAAGCGGCGGATCGCATCGAGGTCCTGCGGATCCTTCGCACCGGTCACCACGTGGCCTTCCACGTCGACCGAATCGCCGTTGAGATAGGCCTGCGCCACGTCGGCAATGTAGTCGCCGCGGTAGCCGTCTTCCGGCCAGCCTTCGCTGTCCGGGGTCAGGCCGAGCGCACGCGCCTGGGTGGACCTGGCCAGGTTGTCGATCTGCACGCCGGCGTCGTTGTAGTAGAACTCGCGCTTGGCGTCCCAGCCGTTGGCGGCCAGCACGCGCGCGATGCAGTCGCCGATCACGCCGGCGCGGCCGTGGCCGACGTGCAGAGGGCCGGTCGGGTTGGCCGAGACGTACTCCACGCCCACGGTGCGGCCAGCGCCGCTGTCGTTGCGGCCGTATGCGGCGCCCTGCGCCAGGGCCGTGGTCACTTCGCGCTGATACGCGCCGGGGCTGAGGTGGAAGTTGATGAAGCCGGGGCCGGCGATCTCGACCTTGGCCACGTCGTCGCTGGCGGGCAGCGCGGCAACCAGCGCGGTGGCGATGGCGCGCGGATTGCTGCGCGCGGCCTTGGCCAGCAGCATGGCGGCATTGGTGGCGAAGTCGCCGTGTTCGCGGGTCTTGGGGCGCTCGACCACGAAATCCGGCGTGGCGGTATCGGCCGGCAGCGTGCCGGCGGAGCGCAGGGCGTCGATGCCCTGGGCGATCAAGGCGCGGAGGGAAGCTTTCACGGAAGACCGTCGTGTTGCGTGGGAACCGCCTATTCTAGGTTTTCCCAGTCCCTGCGTGGGATCGGCACGGTTCAGCCCGGCATCGCGACGGAAGCATCAGACCCAGCCGCGCGCCGCCATCGACTGCGGCGGTCCGTCGCCGATGACGAAATGGTCCAGCAGGCGCACGTCCACCAGCGCCAGCGCCTGCTTCAGGCGCTGGGTGACCGCGCGGTCGGCGGCCGAGGGCTCCGCGCAGCCCGAGGGATGGTTGTGGCCCACGATCAGCGCCGTGGCATTCATCGCCAGGGCGCGCCGCGCCACTTCTCGGGGGTGGACCTCGGCGCTGTCCACCGAGCCCTGGAACAGTTCCTCGAACGCCAGCACGCGATGCCGGGTGTCGAGGAACAGCGCGGCGAAGACCTCGTGCGGGCGGCCACGCAGGCGTTGGGCGAAGTAGCGGCCGGCCGCGTCCGGATCGCCGATGGCGTCGCCGCGCGCCAGCGACGCGTGCAGCAGGCGGGTGCCCAGTTCCAGCGCCGCGGCCAGCACGCAGGCGCGGGCTGGACCCAGCCCGGGCAGGGCGGTCAGTTCGGCCGGCGGGCGCTCGAGCAGGGCGCGCAGCGGGCCGTGGTGGGCGAGCAGTTCGCGGGCCGTGGCGACGGCGTCGCGCCCGCGCAGGCCGGAGCCGAGGAAGAGGGCCAGCAGCTCGGCGTCGCTGAGGCTCGCCGAACCGCGGGCCAGCAGCTTTTCACGGGGGCGTTCGTCCTGGGGCCAGTCGCGTATGTGCATGGACACAGCGTGTGCAAAGCGTGAGCCGGACGGCATCGGGCGTCGGGGGGCGTTCGGGTAAGCTAATCGCCTGTATCGACGTAGGAATGGCCCGACGTGAGTGGATCGGACAAGACGCAGGGTCTGGCGGGGCAACGCCTGCTGCTGTGCGTGGGAGGCGGGATTGCCGCCTACAAGGCGCTGGAACTGGTGCGCCGGCTGCGCGATGCGGGGGCCGAGGTGCAGGTGGCCATGACCGCGGGCGCGCAGCAGTTCGTCACCCCGTTGAGCTTCCAGGCCCTGTCGGGTCAGCCCACGCGCACCACCTTGTGGGACAGCGCCGCCGAGCAGGCGATGGGCCATATCGAACTGGCGCGCTGGGCCGACCGCGTGATCGTCGCGCCGGCGACCGCCGACCTGATCGCGCGGCTGGCGCATGGCCTGGCCGACGATCTGGTGACCACCCTGTGCCTGGCGACCACCGCGCCGATCACCGTCGCGCCCGCGATGAACCACCGCATGTGGCAGCACCCGGCCACCCAGGCCAACGTGGCCACGTTGCGTGGCCGTGACGTGCAGGTGGTCGGCCCGAACGACGGACCGCTGGCCGAGGGCGAATCCGGCCCGGGCCGCCTGGCCGAGCCGGCCGAGATCGTCGCCGCGGTGTCGGGCCGGGCGGCGACGGCATCGTCGGTGCCGCAGGACTTGGCCGGCCTGAAGGTGGTGGTCAGTGCCGGCCCGACCTACGAAGACCTGGATCCGGTGCGCTACCTGGGCAACCGCAGCAGCGGCAAGATGGGCTTCGCGGTCGCCGCCAGTGCCGCCCGGCGGGGCGCCAGTGTCACCCTAGTGGCCGGTCCCGTGCACCTGCCCACCCCGGCGGGCGTGACCCGCGTGGACGTGCGATCGGCGGCGCAGATGCACGCGGCCGTGTTCGCCGCGCTGCCGGCCGACCTCTACATCGGCGCCGCCGCCGTGGCCGATTACACGCCGCGCGAGCCCGCCGCCAACAAGATCAAGAAATCCAGCGAATCGCTGGCGCTGGACCTGGTGCGTACGCCCGACATCCTCGCCGAGGTGGCCGCGCAGACGCAGGCGCTGAAGCTGGTGGTCGGCTTCGCGGCCGAAACCAACAACGTGGCCGAGTACGCCCGCAAGAAGCTGGACGCCAAGCGCCTGGACATGATCGTGGCCAACCGGGTGGGCGTCGCCGATGGCGGGTTCGAGAGCGACCAGAACGCGATGACCGCCTACTGGAAGGAGGGCGAGCGCAGTTTCGCCTCCGCACCGAAGACGCAGCTTGCCGACGACCTGATGGACCTGATCGTGGAGCGACTGAACGCATGAGCGCAGAGCGCAAGGTGGAAGTGAAGCTGCTGGATCCCCGCTTCGGCGACGCATGGCCGCTGCCGGCCTATGCCACCGAGGCCAGCGCCGGCATGGACCTGCGCGCGGCGCTGGATGCCCCGCTGGTGCTGGAACCGGGCGACGCGGCGCTGGTACCCAGCGGCATCGCCCTGCACCTGGGCGACCCGCAGCTGTGCGCGGTGGTGCTGCCGCGCTCCGGCCTGGGCCACCGCCACGGCATTGTGCTGGGCAACGGCACCGGCCTGATCGATGCCGACTACCAGGGGCCGCTGTTGATCAGTGTGTGGAACCGGGGACACGAGAGCTTCACCATCCAGCCCGGCGACCGTATCGCCCAGGTCATGGTGCTGCCGGTCGTGCGCGTGAGCCTGCAAGTGGTGGATACTTTCGCCGACAGCGCACGGGGGACGGGTGGCTTCGGCCACACCGGCGTGCGGTGACAGGGGACAAACCGATGAACACGACGAGCGAGAACCGCATGCGGATTCCCGTGGGCGACCTGCGTGGCGCGTTGCCGAAACTGGCGGTGCTGCTTGGCCTGCTGGCGGGCCTGCTGGCCTGGAGCGGTGTCCGCCAGTGGCGCGATGCCGGCCTGCTGGAAGACGTCGAGCGCGCGCGCGACCAGGCGGTGCAGGCCGTGCAGGCCAGCCACGCGGCCCAGGTCCGGCAGCTGGAACAGCGCCTGGCCTCGGCGCCGGTCAAGGCGGCGCTGGCCGCGAACGACATTCCCGCGGCCGTGGCGGCGGTCCGCGAGGGCTGGGCCGGCGTGGGCCAGGTCGAGATCCTGGACGGCACGTTGACCGCGGCGTACGACGCCGCCGCGACCTTCGGCTACAGCCGGCTGGCCTTGCTGGAAGCCGGCATGCAGGGCGAGGCCGTGGCCGCCCGCGTGGTGAAGGAAGGCGACCGCACCGTGTTCGGCATGGCGGCCGCCGTGCCGCAGGGCGTGCTGTACGTCAGCGTGCCGCTGGCGCGACTGACCGAGGGATTCGATGGCGTGGCCATGCCCGCCGGCGGCTACCTGGCGCTGCGCCAGGGCGGCTATTCGATCCAGCAGCGCGGTGATACCCGGCTGGAAGACGGCGCCGAGCGCATGGCCCACGCGGTCGGCAAGACCGGCCTGCGCGTGGCGACCGCCGCGCCGGACAGCGAGTCGGGTCCGCTCGGCCTGGGCGCGATCCCGGCCCTGGTGGTGGCGGCGTTGCTGGCGGCGCTGGCGATCGCGGCCGTGCTGGCCGCACGCGGTGGTCTGCGGATGGGACGATTTGGCAACAAGGGAGCAGAGATGGGGGACATGGATGAACCGACCCTCGGCGAAGCGCTGCTGCGCGATCCGCCGCCCGCCCCCGGCGCGCGTCCGCCGATGGCCGACGAGGGCGACGGCAGCGAGGCCTACCGGCCGTCCGAAGGCAACACGGTCGAGGTGGATCCGGGCATCTTCCGCGCCTACGACATCCGCGGCATCGTCGGGAAGTCGCTGAGCATCGAGGTCGCCGAACTGATCGGCCTGGCCATCGGCTCGGTGATGCGCGACGAGGACCTGGCCGACATCGTCGTCGGTCGCGATGGCCGCCTGTCCGGCCCGGACCTGGCCGGCGGCCTGATCGAAGGCCTGCGCAAGGCCGGCCGCAATGTCATCGACATCGGCCTGGCGCCCACGCCGGTAGCCTACTTCGGCGCCTACCACCTGCGCGCCGGCAGCTGCGTCGCGGTGACCGGCAGCCACAACCCGCCGGACTACAACGGTTTCAAGATCGTGGTGGGCGGGCAGACGCTGTCGGGCGATGCCATCACCGACCTGTACGAGCGCATCCGCGACAACCGCCTGTACGTGGCGGGCGTGCCGGGCGACCTGCAGCAGCGCGACATCGCCGCCGACTACATCCAGCGCATCGCCGACGACGTGCAGCTGGAGCGTCCGCTGAAGATCGTGGTGGATGCCGGCAACGGCGTGGCCGGCGACATCGCGCCGCAGCTGCTGGAGGCGATCGGTGCCGACGTGATCCCGCTGTACTGCGAAGTGGACGGCACCTTCCCGAACCACCATCCGGATCCCAGCGAGCCGCACAACCTGGAAGACCTGATCCAGACGGTGAAGCGCTTCGACGCCGACATCGGCCTGGCCTTCGACGGCGACGGCGACCGCCTGGGTGTGGTGACCAAGGAAGGCGCGATCATCTTCCCCGACCGCCTGCTGATGCTGTTCGCCGCCGACGTGCTGGAGCGCAACCCGGGCGCGCTGATCATCTACGACGTCAAATGCACCGGCAAGATGCAGGGCTGGGTGCTGCGCCACGGCGGCACACCGATGATGTGGAAGACAGGGCATTCGCTGATCAAGGCCAAGATGCGCGAAACCGGCGCCGAGCTGGCCGGCGAGATGAGCGGGCACTTCTTCTTCCAGGAACGCTGGTACGGATTCGACGACGGCCTGTACGCGGCCGCCCGCCTGCTGGAGATCCTGGCCAACCGCACCGAGACGCCCTCCGAGGTGCTGGCCGAACTGCCGGACGGCGTGTCCACGCCGGAGATCAAGGTCGACGTGGTGGACGGCACGCCGCACGCCATCGTCGAGCGTTTCGTCGAGGGCGCCGAGTTCGAGGGCGCGCGCCTGTCCACGATCGATGGCCTGCGTGCGGACTGGGACGACGGCTGGGGCCTGGTGCGTGCGTCCAACACCACACCGATCCTGGTGCTGCGCTTCGAGGCCGACGACAAGGCGGCGCTGGAGCGGATCAAGACCGAGTTCCGCACGCGGCTGCAGGCGCTGGCGCCGGAGTTGAAGATGACGTTCTGACCGTCCGCGGGTGTCAGGCTACCAAGACAACGCCGGGCAATGCCCGGCGTTGTCATGTCTGGCGAGGCGCGCGTCCGGCGCGGGTGGCCTACCTGCGGGCGGGGGCGGGGGCGGGGGCGGGCGCGGGGGTTGTCGGCGCGGACTTCAGGGCGGCGTCCTCCGCCTGTTCGGGCGTGACGCCCCGCATGGCCCGGAAGCGCTGCATGATGTCGGCGATCTCCACGTCCAGCTCCGCGCGCTGCTTCTCGAAACTCTGCTGCAGCCGGCGCGTGCGCACCAGTTCCGCGTGGCGCTGCTGGATGGACGCGGCCATCTCCTTCGGTACCGGCTGGCCCGCCAGTTCGCGGTCGCCGGCAGTCTGCAGCAGGGTGATGAGGCCGTCGCGCAGGCTGATGGCGTTGTAGCTGGCGGTGCGGACGTTGTTGTCGACGATGGCCGTGCGTTCGTTGAAGACGCGGCTGAGTTCTTCTTCGCTGCGGTACGAGAGCAGCATCGCGGCGTCGGTGCGGCGGCGCATGTCGGCGGCCGCGGCGTCGATCAGCTGCTGCTGGGCCGCGATGGCAGCCTGCGCGCGTTCTTCGTCGGTCAGGGCGCGATCCACCCCGCCGGTGCGCATGCCGCTGGCGGCGCTGATCTCGTCGCGGGCGACGTTGACAGCATCGGCCGGCAGCGCATCGCTGCAGACGCGCTGGCCCTTCTCTTCCCAGCAGAAGAGTTTCTTGTTGGCCGGTGCGGCACCCTTGTTGCCCTGGGCATGCGCCAGCGGCGCGGCCACGAGCAGGGCGGCCAGCATGTAGGAAGTACGGACGGTCATGGCAGTCCCCAACTGCGGTCAGTCCTGGGTCGCGCTGCCGTAGCGGGCCCGATAGGCCAGCAGGTCGTCGCGATGATGGACAAGGTCGGCGCTTTCGCCGGCAAATGCAAGCAGGTCGTGCAGGTTGGCCACGGCCACCACCGGCACGCCGGTCTCGTCGGCGACCGACTGCGCGGCCGAGCGGCGCACGCCGGTCGTGCCCGGTTCGCCCAGCACTTCCTGCCGGTCGAGCGCGACCACGATCCCGGCCGGCGTGCCGCCACCGGCGCGGATCAGGCCCAGCGCTTCGCGGATGGCAGTGCCGGCGGTGATCACGTCGTCGACGATCAGCACGCGGCGGTCCTCCAGCGGCGCGCCGATCAGCAGGCCGCCCTCGCCGTGGTCCTTGGCTTCCTTGCGGTTGAACGCCACCGGCAGGTCGCGGCCACGGCGGGCGAACTCGCAGGCCAGCGCGGTCGCCAGCGGGATGCCCTTGTAGGCCGGACCGAACAGCAGGTCGAACTGCAGCCCCGCGGCGTCCACTGCGTCGGCATAGCAGGCCGCCAGCCCCGCCAGCCGCGCGCCGCTGTCGAAGCGGCCGGCGTTGAAGAAATACGGACTCTGCCGCCCCGATTTCAGCGTGAACTGGCCGAAGCGCAGGGCCTGCGCATGCAGTGCGAGCTGGAGGAAGCGGGCGTGGTGGTCGGACATGAGGCGGGAATCGGGAATGGAGAATGGGGAACGGGCAAAAGCATAGCCGGTCGAGCGCCCTTCGGTCCCACTGCGGTACGCTCTCCCCATTCTCCATTCCCATTTCCCGCCCCATGCGCATCATCAGCTTCAACGCCAACGGCCTGCGCTCGGCGGCCACCAAGGGCTTCTTCGACTGGTTCACCGCGCAGGACGCCGACGTGCTGTGCGTGCAGGAGACCAAGGCGCAGGAACATCAGCTGGCTGGCCCCGAATTCCTGCCCGCTGGCTACAAGGCCTGGTTCCGCGACGCCACCACTAAGAAGGGCTACAGCGGCGTGGCGATCTACGCCCGGCGCGAGCCCGACGAGGTACGCACCGCGCTGGGCTGGCCGGAGTTCGACGACGAAGGCCGCTACATCGAGGCGCGCTTCGGCGACCTGAGCGTGGTGTCGTTCTACATCCCGTCCGGTTCGTCCGGCGACGAGCGCCAGGGATTCAAGTTCAAGGTCATGGACTGGCTGGCGCCGGTACTGGACGAATGGCGCCGCAGCGGTCGTCACTACGTGCTGTGCGGTGACTGGAACATCGTGCGCAGCCGGCTGGACATCAAGAACTGGACCAGCAACCAGAAGAACTCCGGCTGCCTGCCGCCGGAGCGCGACTGGTTGAACGGGCTGTGCGTGGACGACGGCGGCTGGGTCGACGCCTACCGCGTGCTGCATCCGGAAGGGCAGGACTACACGTGGTGGAGCAACCGTGGCGCCGCGCGCGCCAACAACGTGGGGTGGCGGATCGACTACCAGTTCGTCACGCCGTCGCTGCGCGACCGCCTCAAGGCCTGCTCGATCTACCGTGAGCAGCGCTTCTCCGACCACGCCCCCTTCACGGTGGACTACACCTGATGACGACGTCCGCCAGCGCAGCCCCGGGCAAACCCTCGGTCTGGCGCGCGTTCGCGCAGCCCTCGGCATGGACGATGTTCTTCTTCGGCTTCGCCTCCGGCATGCCGTTCCTGCTGGTGGCCGGCACGCTGGCGTACTGGCTGACCGAGAACGGACTGGAACTGAAGAACATCACCCTCATCGCCAGTGCCGGCCTGACCTACACGCTCAAGTTCCTGTGGGCGCCGGTGGTGGACCGCTGGCGGCTGCCGCTGCTGGGGCGACTGGGGCAACGGCGTGGCTGGCTGCTGCTGGCGCTGGTGGTCGTGATCGGCGGCCTGCTGTCGATGGCGCACCTGACGCCGGGTGTGCTGGCGCCCTTCATCTGGGTCACGCTGCTGACGGCCTTCGCCGGCGCCACGCTGGACATCGCCGTGGACGCTTACCGCATCGAGATCGCGCCGCAGGAATCTCAGGGCGCGCTGCTGGCCACGTATTCGCTGGGCTACCGCATCGCGTTGATCATCACCGGCGCGTTGGCGCTGATGCTGGCCGACGTGGTGTCGTGGCCGATGGTGTACCAGGCGATGGCCGCCTTCATGCTGATCCCGGTGGTGGCGGTGCTGCTGTCCCGCGAGCCGGACATCGTGCGGATACGCATGACCACCTGGCGCGCCGGCCTGCAGGAAGGCGTGGTGGAACCCTTCGTCGACTTCTTCCGCCGGTTCGGCGGCGCGCTGGCGCTGGCGCTGCTGGCGTTCATCCTGCTCGCCAAGATCTCCGACCAGTCGCTGGGCGGCGGCATCATGGCGCCGTTCTACCTCAGCCAGGGATTCACCAAAACCGAGATCGGCGCGGTATCGAAGATATGGGGCGTCTGGGTCGGCCTGGTGGGCGTGTTCATCGCCGGTATCGCGATCGCGCGCTGGGGCGTGAAGTGGCCGCTGCTGGCGGGCATCGTGCTGGGCGCGATCAGCAACCTGCTGTACGTGTGGTTGATCGGCGCCGACGGCGATGTGTGGAAACTGACGCTGGTGATTTCCGGCGAGAACCTCGCCCAGGGTTTCCAGGGCACGACGCTGGTGGCGTTCCTGTCGGCGCTGGTCAACCAGCGGTTCACGGCCACCCAGTACGCCCTGTTCTCGTCGCTGGTGATGCTGCCCGGCAAGTTGCTGGGGGCGGTGTCGGGCGGCATCGTGGAACAGACCGGGTACGGCGTGTATTTCTGGATCACCGCGCTGGTCGCGGTGCCGGCGGTGGGCCTGTTCTTCTGGCTGGCGCCGCGCATCCGGTTCGGTAGCGGGCACGAGGCGGCGACGGGGGTCGACGCGCCTGCGTCGACCGATACGCGCGCCTGAGCGACTGCGCTACAGTTTCCCGCAGGGCTGACGGGGGGAGTGTGGGATGACCGATATCGTGCTGAAGGACGTGGACCCGATCCTCGCCGAGCGCATACGCCGGGTCTCGCAGGCACGCGGTTGGCCGATCCACGACACCATCTTCAACCTGCTCGAGCAGGGCCTGTTCGTGTGCGAAGCCGAAGTCCGCGGCGGCTTCGATGACCGCGAAGTCAACGCGCTCGCCGAGGCCATCAGCGCCCTGAAGGACGTCCCGCCCGGCAAGGGCTTCTAGGCCGGATACACCGTGCCCAGCACGCGGCGTCCCGACGCGCCGGTGACGGCGGGCAGGTTGCCCGGACGTCCCGCCAGCGTTTCCCGCGCCAGCCACGCGAAGCCCATCGCTTCCACGTAGTCCGGGTCCAGGCCGTGCGCGGCGGTGGACTCGACCACCGCCTGCGGGAGGTAGGCCGCCAGGCGCGCCATCAGCACCGGATTGCGCACGCCGCCGCCGCAGACCAGCACGCGGCGCGTGTCGGGCTGCGTCATCTGCAGGGCGTCGGCGACGGTGCGCGCGGTGAGCTCCAGCAACGTGGCCTGCACGTCGGCCGGCGCCAGGGCGGCGTCGTCCATGCGTGCCCGCAGCCAATCCAGGTGGAAGTGTTCGCGCCCCGTGCTTTTCGGCGGCGGCAGCGCGAACCAGGGATCGGCCAGCAGGCGGGCGAGCAGCGTGGGGTTCACCTGTCCGCTGGCAGCGAAGGCGCCACCGGCATCGTAGGCGCGTCCGGTGTGGCGTTCGCACCAGGCATCCATCAAGGCGTTGGCCGGTCCGGTGTCGAAGCCGCGGACAGTCCCGGCAACCGGCAGCAGGGTGAAATTGGCAATGCCGCCCAGATTGAGCGCCGCGCGATCCTCGTTCGGCGATCCCAGCAACGCGGCATGGAAGGCCGGCATCAGTGGTGCGCCCTGGCCGCCTGCGGCGACGTCGCGGCGACGGAAGTCGGCCACGGTGGCGATCCCGCACCGCTCGGCGATGACATTGCCGTCGCCGAGCTGCCAGGTGAACGGAGGATCGGCGTGCGGACGGTGGCGGACCGTCTGCCCGTGCGAGCCGATCGCACGGACGCGACCGCGCGGCACGCCGGCTTCCTGCAGCAGGGACAGCGCCGCCTCGGCGAACGCCAGCGCGATGCGCCCGTCCAGCGCGCCCAGCGTATCCAGCGACACCGTGTCCGCGCCCTGGCCCAGGGCAACCAGGTGCGCGCGCAGTTCCGCGTCCCAGCCGAAGGTGCGGCCATGCACCAGCTCGCAGCGCAGGGCACGGCCTTCGCCTTCGAAGCGCACCAGTGCGGCATCGATGCCGTCGGCGCTGGTGCCGGACATCAGGCCCAGGTAAAGCTCGGAAGCGGTCGCATCGGCAACGTCGGTCATGCGGGATCGTCAGGCAAAGAGAAAGGCGGGACAGTGTCCCGCCTTTCTGCGCTTCCCGCCATGCATGGCGAAGGTCAGCCCTTGCCGCCCTTCTTGCCGGTGGTGGGCTTGGCCGCGGCGACGGTGGTCGGCTTGGCGTCGTCGGCCGGACCGACATCGGCATAGATGATGTCTTCCACCGTGCGGATGCGCGCCAGCGCGTTCGCCGTATAGGTGCGGTACGCCGCCAGCTGTGCGCCGGCCAGCGGTTCCGGCGGCGGCATCGTCACCGACAGCGGGTTGCGGTGCACGCCGTTGATGCGGAATTCGTAGTGCAGATGCGGGCCGGTCGACAGGCCGGTGGTGCCGACATAACCGATCACCGTGCCCTGCGCCACGCGCTGGCCCTGTTTGATCTTGCCCATGCGCGACATGTGCGCGTAAAGGGTGGTGTGGCCACGGCCGTGGTCGATGATCACGGTGCGGCCGTAACCCCCCTGCCAGCCGGCGAACTGCACGCGGCCATCGCCGGCGGCCATGATCGGCGTGCCCGTCGACGCGGCGTAGTCCACGCCCTTGTGCATGCGCATCGTGCCCAGCACGGGGTGGCGGCGCGCGCCGAACTTGGAGCTCATCCGCGCGTACGCGATCGGCATGCGGATGAAGTTCTTCTTCAGCGGCCGGCCGGCGGCGGTGAAGTACTCCGGCTTGCCACCCGGGCGGGTGAAGCGGAAGCCTGAATGCAGCTTGCCGTCGACGGTGAAGGTGGCGGCCTGCACCGGACCGGTGCTGATCAGCTCGCCCTCGCGCCAGGTCTGCTCGACCACCACGCTGAACCGGTCTTCCGGGCCCAGGTCGGAGTTGAAGTCGATGTCGTACTTGAAGATTTCGTCCGTCATCGAGTTGATGTTGGCGGACGTCAGGCCGGCTTTTCGTGCAGAGCGGTTGAGTGAACGCCCCACCTTGCCACTCAGCACCACGGTACGGGTGGTGGTCTCGCGCGCGATCACGCGCTCGGTGATCTTGTCGGCGCCCACCACCAGTTCGACGCGATGACTGGGGTCGCGGTCGTAGCGCAGGGTGCGCAGGCCGCCGGTGACGGGCAGGTCGAAGGCGATCTCGGTGCCGGGCTTCAGGCGCGTCAGCGCCTTCTTCGCGTCGCCGTTCTCCAGGATGCGGTGCAGGGTGGCGGCCGGAATGCCCAGCTCCTCGAAGATCGCGCCCATCGTCTGCCCCGGCTTCACCCGGACGACCTGCCAACTGTCGCCGGCGATGCCGGCCTGGCGCGCGGCGGACAGTTCGGGCAGATCCAGCAGCAGGGTATTGCGCGGCTCGGACACCGGCGCCTGGATGGCACTGGAGAAGCCGGGCACGATGGTCGCCATCAGCACGCCGATGGTGGTGAACAGGCTGGCATGGATCCAGTGGCGGCGCGTCCATCGCCCTTCGGGGAGATGACGCTTCACGGCGCTATCGCGGAGCACGCCCAGGCGCTCGCGGAACAGTTGCTTGCGGCTGTTGCCGCCCCCATGAGTTTGCATCAAGGTTGCACCCCGGGGCCAAGGCAAAGCCCCAATCGGCGTACCATAGACACGCGAAGACTTCGCGTCAAACCATTGAGTCAAATAGCTTTTTTGATTGGTATCACTGTTTACCTTCTTTTAACGGTAACTTCACGTCACTGACTTGGCCTTCACCTGGTCGCCCCTACTGGAACCGCTATCCCGTGTCCTCCGCAGAAGCTCTCGCCCTGATCGGCCGTGGTGCCGACGAAATCCTCAAGCCCGACGACCTGGAAGCCCGCCTGAAGCTGGGCCGCCCCCTGCGCGTGAAGGCCGGGTTTG